>NZ_JBIRPD010000016.1:0-213703 GCF_044332485.1 Streptomyces sp. NPDC017056
AAGGAACGGACGCTTCCTTTGTGCCTGTTTCACCAGGCTCTCCGGGCGCTTCCCTTCGGTCTTGCGTTTCCGACTCTATCAGATCCTCGCGGTCCCGATTTTCGCCGGTGCGTTTCGGCCTTTCGGCTTCTTCGCGGTTCCAACCTTACCAGATCCGTTCGGCGTTTCCGCTTTCCGTTTCCGGCCCCTGTTGGAGTGGGGCGGCCGTCCGGCTTTCGCTTTTCGGCCTTTCCGACTTTATCAGATTGCTCTGGGCCGGAATTCCGCTCCGTCGGGGCGGCCTCCGGACGTCCATGACGTACCGGGGTTCCCCTCAGGCGGAACCGTAAACGTACTGGAGCGGGGCGCCCGGATGCAAATCCGGTTGCCCCGCTCCGCGTACCTGTGCAGGCGTACCCCTGAGGGGTCAGACCTCGACGACCACCGGAAGGATCATCGGGCGCCGGCGGAAGTTGTCGGACACCCACTTGCCGACCGCGCGGCGGACGAGCTGCTGGAGCTGGTGGGGCTCCGCGACGCCGTCCTGGGCGGCCTTGGAGAGCGCCTCGTCGATCTTCGGGATGACGGCGGCGAAGTCCGAGTCGTCGATGCCGGAGCCGCGGGCCTGAATGTGCGGACCGCCGACGATCTTGCCGGAGCTGGAGTCCACCACCAGGAACACCGAGATGATGCCCTCGTCGCCGAGGATGCGGCGGTCCTTGAGGGAGGACTCGGTGACGTCGCCGACCGACAGGCCGTCGACGTACACGTAGCCCGCCTGGACCTTGCCGACGATCTTGGCGACGCCCTTCACCATGTCGACGACCACGCCGTCCTCGGCGATGACGATCCGGTCCTTGGGGACGCCGGTCAGCGCGCCGAGTTCGGCGTTGGCACGCAGATGGCGCCATTCGCCGTGCACCGGCATCAGGTTCTTCGGCTTGCAGATGTTGTAGAAGTACAGCAGCTCGCCGGCCGAGGCGTGGCCCGAGACGTGCACCTTGGCGTTGCCCTTGTGGACGACGTTGGCGCCCCACCGGGTCAGGCCGTTGATGACGCGGTAGACCGCGTTCTCGTTGCCGGGGATGAGCGACGACGCCAGGATCACCGTGTCGCCGGGGACGATGCGGATCTGGTGGTCGCGGTTGGCCATCCGGGACAGGGCCGCCATCGGCTCGCCCTGGGAGCCCGTGCAGACCAGCACGACCTCGTCGTCCGGCAGGTCGTCGAGGGTCTTGACGTCGACGACCAGCCCGGCCGGGACCTTCAGGTAGCCCAGCTCGCGGGCGATGCCCATGTTGCGGACCATCGAGCGGCCGACGAAGGCGACCCGGCGGCCGTACTCGTGTGCCGCGTCCAGGATCTGCTGGATGCGGTGCACGTGGCTGGCGAAGCTGGCGACGATGATGCGCTTCTGGGCGCTCGCGAAGACCTGGCGCAGCACGTTGGAGATGTCGCGCTCGGGCGGTACGAAGCCCGGGACCTCGGCGTTCGTGGAGTCGGACAGGAGGAGGTCGATGCCCTCCTCGCCGAGCTTGGCGAACTTCGGGAGGTCGGTCAGGCGGCGGTCCAGCGGGAGCTGGTCCATCTTGAAGTCGCCGGTGTGCACGACCATGCCCGCGGGGGTGCGGATGGCGACCGCGAGGGCGTCCGGGATGGAGTGGTTGACGGCGACGAACTCGCAGTCGAAGGGGCCGATGCCCTCCGTGTCGCCTTCCTTGACCTCCAGGGTGTACGGCCGGATGCGGTGCTCCTGGAGCTTCGCCTCGATGAGGGCGAGGGTCAGCTTGGAGCCGATCAGCGGGATGTCCGGCTTCTCGCGCAGCAGGTAGGGGACGCCACCGATGTGGTCCTCGTGGCCGTGCGTGAGCACGATGCCGTCGATGTCGTCGAGGCGGTCCCTGATGGACGAGAAGTCCGGCAGGATCAGGTCGATTCCGGGCTGCTCCTCCTCCGGGAAAAGCACTCCGCAGTCGACGATCAGCAGCCGGCCGCCGTATTCGAAGACGGTCATGTTGCGGCCGATCTCGCCCAGGCCGCCGAGCGGGGTGACGCGCAGGCCGCCCTTGGGGAGCTTCGGCGGCGCGCCGAGCTCAGGATGCGGATGACTCAAAAGACTCTCCTCACCACACGCGCCACGTCGCCCTGAGGCACACGTGGCGCGCATGACATTCGTGCACTTGCGGTTTGGCGGTTGTTTTCCGTATTCAGTTGTGAAGTCTGTGGTTACAGCTGTACCCCGCCGGCGGCGAGATCGCGCTTGAGCTGTTCGGTCTCCTCGGCGGACAGTTCCACCAGCGGCAGGCGCAGCGGCCCGGCGGGCAGGCCCTGGAGGCCGAGCGCGGCCTTGGTCGTGATGACGCCCTGGGTGCGGAACATGCCGGTGAAGACGGGCAGCAGCTTCTGGTGGATCTCGGTTGCCTTGGTGACGTCGCCGTGCAGGTGGGCGTCGAGGAGGGCGCGCAGCTCCGGCGTGACGACGTGGCCGACGACGGAGACGAAGCCGACGGCGCCCACGGACAGCAGCGGGAGGTTGAGCATGTCGTCGCCGCTGTACCAGGCGAGGTTGGAGCGCGCGATGGCCCAGCTGGCGCGGCCGAGGTCGCCCTTGGCGTCCTTGTTGGCGACGATGCGCGGGTGCTCGGCGAGCCGCACCATGGTCTCGGTGTTGATCGGGACGCCGCTGCGGCCGGGGATGTCGTAGAGCATGACCGGCAGGTCGGTGGCGTCCGCGATGGCGGTGAAATGCCGGAAGAGACCTTCCTGCGGGGGCTTGCTGTAGTACGGCGTCACGGCGAGCAGGCCGTGGGCGCCGGCGTCGCGCGCGGCGCGGGCCAGCTGCAGGCTGTGGTCGGTGTCGTTGGTGCCGGCTCCGGCGACGACGAAGGCCCGGTCTCCGACCGCGTCCACCACGGCCCGTACGAGCTGGGCTTTCTCCGCATCGCTGGTGGTCGGTGACTCACCGGTGGTGCCGTTGACGACGAGGCCGTCGTTGCCGGAGTCCACCAGGTGCGCGGCGAGCTGCTGCGCACCGTCGAGGTCGAGAGCGCCATCCGCCGTGAACGGCGTGACCATGGCGGTCAGCACCCGCCCGAAGGGGGTCTGCGGTGTGGAAGTCGGAGCCATGGGTCCCACGCTACTCGTAGCGCACCTCGGGTCGCGCCCCTGGGGAGCCGGGATGTGGACTCCGGCACTGCTTGCTCGGGGGTTCAAGCAGTGCCGGGTCCGTTTCCTCAGCGTAGATGAACTTCTCAAAATGCCGCAATACGGACACTTGGCACGTCTGTGCGGTCTGGTACGGCCCCTGGGGGCGGCGGCCGGGCCGCACAGCGGTCCCGCGGGTCGCCCCCGGGGGACGGATCCTTACGGGGCGATACGGCCGTTGGCGTTGAAGGCCGCGTACGTGAGCGGCATGAGCTTGGCCCACTCGGCCTCCATCCGCTCGCCGACCATCTCGATCTCGCGCTGCGGGAAGGACGGCACGGCCGCCAGCTCGTGCTGCGTGCGCAGGCCCAGGAAGTGCATCAGCGAACGGGCGTTGCACGTCGCGTACATGGAGGAGAAGAGGCCGACCGGGAGGACCGCGCGCGCGACCTCACGGGCGACGCCGGCGGCCAGCATCTCCTGGTACGCCTCGTACGCCTGCCGGTAGGAGTCCTCCATGACCTTGCCGGTCAGCTCGTGCTGCTCGGGGGTGCCGGGGACGAACTCGTACTTGCCGGGGCGGCCCTGCTGGACCAGCTTGCGGGACTCGGAGGGGACGTAGAAGACCGGCTCCAGCTGGCGGTAGCGGCCGGACTCCTCGTTGTAGGACCAGCCGACGCGGTGCCGCATGAACTCGCGGAAGACGAAGATCGGGGCGCTGATGAAGAAGGTCATCGAGTTGTGCTCGAAGGGGCTGCCGTGCCGGTCGCGCATCAGGTAGTTGATCAGGCCCTTGGAGCGCTCCGGGTCCTTCTGCAGCTCCTCCAGCGACTGCTCGCCGGCGGTGGAGACGCGGGCCGCCCACAGCACGTCGCTGTCCGCGGCACTGTGCTTGACCAGCTCGACCGTCACCTCACTGCGGAAGCTGGGAGCCGTGCCTTCGGAGCTTTGGACGTTCTCGGCGGGGGTAGGGGACACCGGGCGGATCCTTCCGTTCGTTCCACGTGGGGCGCCCAGCCTACGGCCCGCCACTGACAGTCCAGGAAATACGGCGGGATACCGCGTACCGTACAAAACGGACTCTTCCATGGCCCGCCCGTGCCACGGTTGATATTTTTCACAGAACTTGCAGAAAACGGGCACCAAACGGACGCGTCACGCGTCTAACCCTGTGACAGTGCCCACTTCGAGGTTCCAAGGAGAGCCCGCTCATGTTCCGCCGGCGAGAGCCCGTACCGTTCGCCTTCGTCGCCGAGGCCGACCGGTTCCGCAGCAACGTCGCGCCCCCGCCCCGAGAACGCGTCAGCCGTGCCCAGCTCGCGGCCCGCTCGCTGCTCGGCCTCACGGTCGTGGGCGGCCTGGCCGGCGCCCTGATGCTCGGCGTCCCGGCACTCCAGCAGGAGACCGCCGGTGTCGGCACGCACCAGTCCGAGGCGTCGCACGGCCGCTGAGAGCCCGTGCATCACCCGGCCCGGCGGCACGTGCGCGTGCCGCCGGGCACGGAAGTGGTTCCGGCCCGTAAGTCCCGATAACCTCACCGGTCACAGCTCTCGTCTGCGTGCCCCTGAGTGAGGATCAGCCGTGCCCCTTGCCTTTCTGACGGCCGACCGCGACCTCGACGACCAGGCCGTCGAAGCGGCCCCCCTGCCCCATTCGGGGCCCGACCGCTGGCGCCGTCCTTACCGTCCGGGCCCCGGGCGCGTGGGGACGGCGGCCGTGTTTCTGCTGCTGGCCTCGTTCGTCTTGCTGTCGGCGGTGATCATCGCCGCCGCGGGCGCGCTGCCCGCCGCCGGGATCTGCGTCGCCGTCGCGGTCGTCGTCATCGCGCTCTCGACACGTTTCCTGCGCGTAGGGGTGTGGGTGAGCGCCCATGGCCTGCGCCAGGTGGAGCTGCTGCGGACGACGACGCTGCCCTGGAACGAGGTGGCCGCCGTCCGCACCGTGCAGCGGCCGGTGAGCTGGCTGGGCCTGCCCCGGACGGTCCAGGGACAGGCGCTGGTCGTCGACCGGAAGCGGGGCGGCTCGCTGCGGACGCTCGTCACGGACCGCAACGGGGACTTCCTGGCCCGCCCCGAGGCGTTCGAGCGCGCCGCTGACGTCCTGGAGGCGTGGGCGGCGGAGCACCACCACCGGTAAGCGCGTACGCCCGTAACCGCGTAAGCCCGTACGCCCGTAACCGCGGCGAGCCCGTACGGTTCAGGCCCGTACCGGCTTGCCGTCGTGCAGGGCGATGGCGCGCTGCATCGCCTTGCGGGCCCGCGGGGTGTCCCGGGCGTCGTGGTAGGCCACGGCCAGCCGGAACCAGGCGCGCCAGTCGTCGGGCGACTGCTCGGTCTCGGCGCGCCGGCGGTCGAAGACCTCGTCCGCCGAGTCCCGGTCGATGCGCCCGCCCGGGGTGCGCTTGAGCTCGTCGACGGGCAGTCCCCCCTCGGCCTCCAGCTCGCGCGCCAGGCTGCCGGCCTTGCGGGCGAACTGGGTGGTGTGCCAGAGGAACCACAGTCCGATGAACGGCAGGATCAGGACGGCGACGCCGAACGCGACGGTCAGCGCGGTGCCCTGCTCGATGAGCAGGACGCCGCGGCTGCCGACGAGGACGAAGTAGACGACCAGGATCGCCGCGAGGACGCAGTAAGTGATCTTTGCACGCACGGTCGGTTCTGCCCGTCAGTCCAGGTCGAGGAAGTTCTCCAGGCCCATGGTCAGGCCGGGAGCCGCCACCACGCGGCGCGCGCCGAGCAGGATGCCCGGCATGAAGCTGCTGTGGTGGAGCGAGTCGTGGCGGATGGTGAGGGTCTCCCCCACCCCGCCGAGCAGCACCTCCTGGTGGGCCAGGAGGCCGCGCAGCCGCACGGAGTGGACGGGGATGCCGTCCACGTCCGCGCCGCGTGCGCCGTCCAGCGCGGTGCTCGTGGCGTCCGGCTGCGGCGGGCAGTCCGCCGCGGCGCGGGCCTCGGCGATCAGCTTGGCGGTACGGGCCGCGGTGCCCGAGGGCGCGTCCGCCTTGTTCGGGTGGTGCAGCTCGATGACCTCGGCCGATTCGAAGAACCTGGCCGCCTGCTGCGCGAACCGCATGGTCAGCACCGCGCCGATGGAGAAGTTGGGGGCGATGAGCACGCCCGTGCGGGGCGACGCGTCCAGCCAGGTGCGCAGCTGCGCGAGGCGCTCGTCGGTCCAGCCGGTGGTGCCGACGACGCCGTGGATGCCGTTGCGGACGCAGAACTCCAGGTTGTCCATGACCGCGTCCGGGTGGGTCAGCTCGACCGCGACCTGGGCGCCGGCCTCGGTCAGCGTCTCCAGCTTGTCGCCCCGGCCGAGGGCGGCGACCAGCTCCATGTCCTCGGCGGCCTCGACGGCCCGTACGGCCTCGGAGCCGATGCGCCCCTTGGCGCCGAGTACGGCCACGCGCAGCTTGCTCATCGTTTCCCGCTCTCTCTTTCCCAGTACCCCTGGTACTCCTGGTACCTCTGGTACGCCTGATACGAAGGTCAGGCGACCGCGTCGTGCAGCCGGTCCGCCTGCCGGTCCTTCAGCGGGCCGATCACGGACAGCGAGGGACGCTGTCCCAGTACATCGCGGGCGAGCTCCCTGACCTCGTCCGGGGTGACCGCCGCTATCCGGGCCAGCATGTCGTCGACCGACATCTGGGCGCCCCAGCACAGCTCGCTCTTGCCGATGCGGTTCATCAGCGCGCCGGTGTCCTCCAGGCCGAGCACCGTCGACCCGCGCAGCTGCCCGATCGCGCGCCGGACCTCGTCGTCGGTGAGGCCGTCGGCCGCCACCTGGTCGAGCTGGTCGCGGCAGATCTTCAGGACGTCGTCGACCTGGTTCGGGCGACAGCCCGCGTACACGCCGAACAGGCCGCAGTCGGCGTAGCCCGAGGTGTACGAGTACACGCTGTAGGCCAGGCCGCGCTTCTCGCGCACCTCCTGGAAGAGGCGCGAGCTCATGCCGCCGCCGAGGGCCGTGTTCAGTACGCCCATGGCCCAGCGGCGGTCGTCGGTGCGGGCCAGGCCCGGCACGCCGAGGACCACGTGGGCCTGCTCGGCCTTGCGGTTGAGCAGTTCGACGCGCCCCGCCGTGCGGATCACCTTGGAGCCGTCGCGCGGGGCCACCGGGGTGGCGTCCGTACGGTCGAGGGCACCGGCCTTGTCGAAGGCGGCGCGGACCATCCGGACGACCTTGGCGTGGTCGACGTTGCCGGCGGCGGCGACGACCAGGCGGGTCGGGTCGTAGTGCTTCTTGTAGAAGCGGCGGATGCGCTCGGGGGTGAGCGCGTTGACCGTGTCCACGGAGCCGAGGACCGGGCGGCCGAGGGGGGTGTCGCCGAGCATGGTGTGCGCGAACAGGTCGTGCACGCAGTCGCCCGGGTCGTCCTCGGTCATCGCGATCTCCTCGAGGATCACGCCGCGCTCGGCGTCGACGTCGGCGGGCTCGATGAGCGAGCCGGTCAGCATGTCGCAGACCACGTCGATGGCGAGCGGCAGGTCGGAGTCGAGCACCCGCGCGTAGTAGCAGGTGTACTCCTTCGCCGTGAACGCGTTCATCTCGCCGCCGACCTCCTCGATGGCGGCGGAGATGTCCAGGGCGCTGCGCTTCCTGGTGCCCTTGAAGAGCAGGTGTTCCAGGTAGTGGGTGGCGCCGTTCAGCGAGGGCGTCTCGTCGCGGGAGCCGACGTTGGCCCAGATGCCGAAGGTGACGGAGCGGACGGAGGGCAGGGTCTCGGTGACGACGCGCAGGCCGCCGGGCAGGACCGTCTTGCGGACCGTGCCGGCGCCGCCCGTCCCCTTGAGAAGCGTTTGGGTACGGGCGACGGCCCGCCCCTCCGAAGAGGTGCGGGCCGTCGTCCGTGAGCTACGGGACGTCACTTGGCGGCGTCGTCCTTCGCCTCGTCGTCTTCGCCCTCGATGACCGGGGCCAGCGACAGCTTGCCGCGCTGGTCGATCTCGGCGATCTCCACCTGGACCTTGGCGCCCACGGCGAGCACGTCCTCGACGTTCTCGACGCGCTTGCCGCCGGCCAGCTTGCGGATCTGCGAGATGTGCAGCAGACCGTCCTTGCCCGGGAGCAGGGAGACGAACGCACCGAAGGTCGTGGTCTTGACGACCGTGCCCAGGTAGCGCTCGCCGACCTCCGGCATGGTCGGGTTGGCGATGCCGTTGATCGTGGCGCGGGCGGCCTCGGCGGCCGGGCCGTCGGCGGCACCGATGTAGATGGTGCCGTCGTCCTCGATCGTGATGTCGGCGCCGGTGTCCTCCTGGATCTGGTTGATCATCTTGCCCTTGGGGCCGATGACCTCACCGATCTTGTCCACCGGGATCTTGACGGTGATGATGCGCGGCGCGTTCGGGGACATCTCGTCCGGAACGTCGATCGCCTCGTTCATCACGTCCAGGATGTGCAGACGGGCGTCGCGGGCCTGCTTGAGGGCCGCGGCCAGCACGGACGCCGGGATGCCGTCCAGCTTGGTGTCCAGCTGCAGGGCGGTGACGAACTGCTTCGTACCGGCGACCTTGAAGTCCATGTCGCCGAACGCGTCCTCCGCACCGAGGATGTCGGTGAGGGCGACGTAGTGCGTCTTGCCGTCGATCTCCTGGGAGATCAGGCCCATGGCGATGCCGGCGACCGGGGCCTTGAGCGGCACACCGGCGTTCAGCAGCGACATCGTCGAGGCGCAGACCGAGCCCATCGAGGTCGAGCCGTTGGAGCCCAGCGCCTCGGAGACCTGGCGGATGGCGTACGGGAACTCCTCGCGCGTCGGCAGCACCGGCACGATGGCGCGCTCGGCGAGCGCGCCGTGGCCGATCTCGCGGCGCTTGGGCGAGCCCACGCGGCCGGTCTCACCGACGGAGTACGGCGGGAAGTTGTAGTTGTGCATGTAGCGCTTGCGGGTCACCGGGGAAAGGGTGTCCAGCTGCTGCTCCATGCGGAGCATGTTCAGGGTGGTGACGCCCAGGATCTGGGTCTCGCCACGCTCGAACAGCGCCGAGCCGTGCACGCGCGGGATCGCCTCGACCTCGGCGGCGAGCGTACGGATGTCCGTGACGCCACGGCCGTCGATGCGGACCTTGTCCTTGATGACGCGCTCGCGCACGAGGGACTTGGTCAGCGCGCGGTAGGCGGCGGAGATCTCCTTCTCGCGGCCCTCGAACTGCGGGAGCAGCTTCTCGGCGGCCACGGCCTTGACGCGGTCCAGCTCGGCCTCGCGGTCCTGCTTGCCCGCGATGGTCAGCGCCTGCGCCAGCTCGCCCTTGACGGCGGCGGTCAGCGCCTCCAGGACGTCGTCCTGGAAGTCGAGGAAGACCGGGAAGTCGCCGACCGGCTTCGCGGCCTTGGCGGCCAGGTCCGACTGGGCCTTGCACAGCACCTTGATGAAGGGCTTGGCGGCCTCCAGACCGGCGGCGACGACCTCCTCGGTGGGGGCCTCGGCGCCGTCCTTGACCAGCTGGATGGTCTTCTCGGTGGCCTCGGCCTCGACCATCATGATCGCGACGTCGCCGTCCGGGAGGACACGGCCGGCCACGACCATGTCGAAGACCGCGTTCTCCAGCTCGGTGTGGGTCGGGAAGGCGACCCACTGGCCGTTGATCAGTGCGACGCGGGTGCCGCCGATCGGGCCGGAGAAGGGCAGGCCGGCCAGCTGCGTGGAGCAGGAGGCGGCGTTGATGGCGACCACGTCGTAGAGGTGGTCGGGGTTGAGAGCCATGATCGTCTCGACGATCTGGATCTCGTTGCGCAGGCCCTTCTTGAAGGAGGGGCGCAGCGGCCGGTCGATCAGGCGGCAGGTGAGGATCGCGTCCTCGGAGGGCCGGCCCTCACGGCGGAAGAAGGAGCCGGGGATCTTGCCGGCCGCGTACATGCGCTCTTCGACGTCCACCGTCAGGGGGAAGAAGTCGAGCTGGTCCTTGGGCGTCTTGGACGCGCTGGTGGCCGACAGCACCATGGTGTCGTCGTCCAGGTACGCGACGGCGGAGCCGGCGGCCTGCTTGGCCAGGCGGCCCGTCTCGAAGCGGATGGTGCGGGTGCCGAAGGAGCCGTTGTCGATGACGGCCTCGGCGTAGTGGGTCTCGTTCTCCACCAGGGATATCTCCTCGTCTGCGTCCACCGCCCGTGTGGCGGTGGACCTTCGTCGGCGGAGCGCCGGGGTTGCGGGCCGGTCTTCGATCGAAGCACCCGGATACGGGGTCGCGCGGTGCGTTCCGCGCGCCATCCGGGGGCCACTACCGAGGACCGGCGGCTGAAAGGCGCTCCACCTCGTTCGCTATGGCGTTATGGGACCAGACTACAAAGCTCCGGTCCACCAGGCAGTGGACCGAACGTCCGGTGCGTACGGCAAAGGGAGCGGCCCCCGGATGTGGGAACCGCTCCCTTCACGACGTGTTACTTGGCGCCCGCCGCACCGCGGCGGATGCCCAGGCGCTCGACCAGCGCGCGGAAGCGCGTGATGTCCTTCTTCGCCAGGTACTGCAGCAGGCGGCGGCGCTGGCCGACCAGGAGCAGCAGACCACGGCGGGAGTGGTGGTCGTGCTTGTGGACCTTGAGGTGCTCGGTCAGGTCCGAGATGCGGCGGGAGAGCATCGCGACCTGGACCTCGGGGGAGCCGGTGTCACCCTCCTTGGTGGCGAACTCGGCCATGATCTGCTTCTTCGTAGCGGCGTCGAGCGACACGCGGTACTCCTCTTGATATCCATCGGGCCCGCGAGCGCCCCTGGATTGACTTCACAGGGGATCTTGGATGACTCGACAAAGGCCGTCACCCAGAGTACCAGCTGCAAACGGCCCCCCGACCGGGCGGTCGGAGGGCCGTACGGACGGGTGACCCGGTGCCGCTCGGGGGTCACCCGTCCTGAGGAGTCCTTGCGGGCTCTGTCTAGGAGCTGGTCAGGCCGCGTACGGTGCCGTACACGTCCAGGACCGCCAGGCACAGGGGCACCAGCGACAGCAGGACGACGCCGTCGAAGATGTCGAAGAGGCGGCCCCAGAAGGGGGTGACCCCCTTGCGCGGGACGATCAGGCCCACACCGACCAGGACGGCGGCGCCGGCCGCGATGCTGCTGGAGAACCAGACCGTACGGATGTTGAGCGGGCCGGAGTCGCCGAAGCGCACGAGGTCGGCGAGGACGTCCACCGGCGGGTGCAGCGCGATGCCCAGGATGAGCAGCACGATGGTCAGGATGCCGGCGATGGTCATGCAGGCGACCTGCGCGGTGTAGTCGAAGAGCCGGGCCCGCAGCATGATCGTGATGCCCGCGGCCAGCGCCAGCAGCTGCGCCCAGCTGTTGTCTGAGAAGCCGAGGACGACGCCGGCGGAGCCGACGACCAGCGCGGAGCAGCCCGCGACCAGGCCGAGCAGCAGTTCGTGGCCGCGCTTGGCCTGGTTGCCGATCTTGACGAAGTCGACCGACTCCATGACGCTCTGGTCGCCGTCATGGTGCGGGCCCTTCGCGATCTGGTCGGGCGACTTGTAGCCGATGGGCAGCCGGGCGAAGCGCGAGGACAGGCCGGGCAGCCAGGCGACGACGGCGATGGCGACGATGGCGGTGACCGCGGCGACCTCGCGCGGCTCGGCCTCGGTGAGGATGGACGCGAAGACCGCGAGGGTGCCGATGGTGGCCAGGAAGGCGGCGGCCACGAAGGGCGCGTCGCCGCGCGGCAGCAGCATCGTGAGCAGGACCGAGGCGATCAGCACGGTCACGCAGCCGACCAGGAACTGCAGGCGCCCCGGGCCCTCGCCGTCGGCCACCGGCATGATTCCGGAGCCGGCGAGCAGCAGGTGCGGCAGCGAGGCCAGGCCCAGCGCGATGGACGAGGCGTGGTCGTCGTAGACCCGGGCCCGTACGCCGGACAGCGCGACCAGGACGATGCCGGTGACGCCGGCGATGATGCCGGGCAGCCGGTGCATGTCGCGGTCGACCGGGTTCGAGAACCACAGGGCGAACGCCATCATGACGAGCAGCAGCACGCCGGCGGTGAGGCCGACGATGTTCATCAGGTCGTCGCTCCAGCGGTTGCGGTTGCGCTTGACCGCGGAGGCGACGGCGTCCGAGACGTCGTCGAAGACCGGCAGCGGCAGCGACTCGGCGAACGGCCGGAGCAGGAGCAGGTCGCCGTCGAGGATGCGCTGCTGCGCGAGGGACTGCCCCGCGTCCAGGACCGTGCCGTCGCGGCGCACCAGGTGGTAACCGGTGGGGGCGCCCTCCGCCTGGGACTGGCCGGAGAGCCGCAGGATCTCCGGATAAATATCGACGAGTGCGACATCCTCGGGCAGTGCCACGTCGATCCGTGCGTCCGGTGCGGCGACTGTGACCCGGCAGAAGCCGGTGCCTGTAGTCGTGCTCACCTGGCGGTTCCCCCTATCCGTTGGGCAGTTTGTCGCGTGCGTGCCTTATATATAGGGGCCGCCGCCACCGTGCCTTATATATAGGGACGTCGTTACGGGGCCGTGGGCGCGCTCGCGAGGCGTCAGCGTACCCCCCAATTAGGGCGCCGCCCCACCCACCCCGGCACTTGACCGTTAACAGTAGGATCAACGCCTGCGTCGGGCCATGGACTTGGTCCGGGGGACCGTCGAACCAACGGGGGCGGTCCGAGACTGCGAGATGCATGAAGGACTGATGCCTCGGTGAGCGTTGTCATCGTCAAGCGCCCGCCCCGCGCGCTTCCACCGGATATCCCCAGTGAGGAGTTGACGCTCGAAGCTCCGCCGGAGCTGCCCCGCGAGGGCGAAGACAACATGCTGATGAACCTCATGCCGATGATGGGCATGGCGGGTTCGGCAGGTTTCTTGTTCATGGGCACCCAGCCGTTCATGAAGATCATGGGCGGCGTGATGGTGGTTTCCACCCTCGCGATGGCTATTGTCCAGATCGTCAAGGCCCGCCAAGGGCCTTCCGGGCAAATGCTCCAGGAGCGCCAGGATTACCTCAAATACCTGGCGCAGAAGCGAAAGGAAGTACGGCGCACCGCGCGCAAACAGCGCGACGCACAGCTTTTTCTCCACCCGGACCCGGGCCAATTGTGGTCGATCGTGGCCGAGGGCAAACGGGTGTGGGAACGCCGTGCCTCCGATGCCGACTTCGCACAGGTACGCATGGGGCTGGGCCCGCAGCAGCTGGCAACTCCCCTGAAAGCCCCGGAGACCGCGCCGGTCGACGAGCTGGAACCGCTCACCGCGCACGCGATGAAGGAATTCCTCGACAAGCACGGGCATCTGGAAGAGCTGCCGCTCGCGGTGTCGCTGCGCGCCTTCTACCACCTGACGATTTCCGGCGACCCGGACACGGTGTACGGCTCGGCGCGCGCCATCGTCGCGCAGCTGTGCACCCTGCACTCGCCGGAGGACCTGGTCGTCGCCGTGGTGGCCGCGCCGGGCGCGCAGGCCGAGTGGGAGTGGACCAAGTGGCTGCCCCACGTGCAGGACAAGACCACCGACGGCGCCGGCACCCGGCGTCTGGTCGTCGGTGACCTGGGCGAGATCGAGGAACTGCTCGCCGACGAGCTGGAGGGCCGCGGCCGCTTCAACCCGCAGGGCACGCCGGTCACCGACACCCCGCACGTGGTGATCGTGCTGGACGCCGGCGAGGTGCCGATGGACTCGGTGATCGCCGGGGCCGAGGGCCTCCAAGGCGTAACGATCCTGGAGGTCGTGCCGGGCGACCTGGACGAGATCCGGGGCGGCCTGGCCGTCCAGGTGTGGCCGGGCAAGCTGGTGCTGGAGTCGGCGAGCGGCGCGGTCTACAACGGCACCGTGGACACCCTGTCGGTCGCCGAGGCGGAGGCGCTGGCGCGCCAGCTCGCGCCGCTGCGGGCCGGTTCGGGCGCCGACGGCGAGGAGCCGCTGCTGTCCAACCTGGACTTCACGGACCTGATGAACATCGGCGACGCCGGTTCGGTGGAGGTCTCCCGCACCTGGCGTCCGCGCACCCTGCACGAGCGGCTGCGCGTGCCGATCGGTGTCGACAAGGACGGCCAGCCCGTCATGCTCGACATCAAGGAAGCCTCGCAGGAGGGCATGGGCCCGCACGGCCTGTGCGTCGGCGCGACCGGTTCCGGCAAGTCCGAGGTGCTGCGCACCCTGGTGCTCGCCCTCGCGGTCACCCACTCCTCGGAGACGCTGAACTTCATCCTCGCGGACTTCAAGGGTGGCGCCACGTTCACCGGTATGTCCGAGATGCCGCACGTGGCGGCGGTCATCACCAACCTGGCCGACGACGTCAGCCTGATCGACCGCATGCGCGACTCGATCACCGGTGAGCTGCAGCGCCGCCAGGAACTGCTGCGCTCGGCGGGCAACTACGCCAACATCACCGACTACGAGAAGGCCCGCGCGGCCGGCGCCCCGCTGGACCCGCTGCCCTCGCTGGTGATGGTGCTGGACGAGTTCTCCGAGCTGCTGACCGCCAAGCCGGACTTCATCGACATGTTCATCCAGATCGGCCGCATCGGCCGTTCGATGGGTGTGCACATGCTGCTCGCCTCGCAGCGCCTGGAAGAGGGCAAGCTGCGCGGCCTGGACACGTTCCTGTCGTACCGGCTGGGTCTGCGGACGTTCTCCGCCGCCGAGTCCCGTACGGCGATCGGCGTGCCGGACGCCTACCACCTGCCCAACGTGCCGGGCTCCGGCATCCTGAAGTACGACACCGAGACGATGGTGCAGTTCAAGGCCGCGTACGTGTCCGGCCCCTACCGCGGGCCCGGCGCCGGCGGTGGCGGCGGTGGCGGGCGTACGACCCGGATGCCGGTGCCGTTCACGGCGTCGCCGGTGCTGGCGCCGATCGTCGAGGAGATCATCGCCGAGGAGCCGTCGCTCACGCAGCAGCAGGACGACGCGCTGGCCGACACCGTCCTGGACGTGATCGTCCAGCGGATGCAGGGCCAGGGGCCGCCGGCGCACCAGGTGTGGCTGCCGCCGCTGGACGAGTCGCCCACGGTCAACCAGCTGCTCCCGGCGCTCGCGGTCACGCCCGAGCGGGGCGTGCACGCCCCGGAGTACACGGCGCTCGGCAAGCTGGTCGTGCCGGTCGCGCTCGTGGACAAGCCGTTCGAGCAGCGGCGCGACGTCATGTACCTGGACTTCTCCGCCGGCGCCGGTCACGGCCTGGTCGTCGGTGGCCCGCAGTCCGGCAAGTCGACGCTGATCCGCTCCGCCATGGCGGGCTTCGCGCTCACCCACACCCCGGCCGAGGTGCAGTTCTACTGCCTCGACTTCGGTGGCGGCGGCATGCTGGCCATGGAGGAGCTGCCGCACGTCGGCGGCGTCGCCTCCCGGCTGGACGCGGAGAAGGTCCGCCGTACGGTCGCCGAGGTCGTCGGCATCCTCAACGAGCGCGAGGAGTTCTTCCGCTCGAACGGCATCGACTCCATGGGGACGTACCGCCAGCGGCGCGCCGCCGGTTCCTACCCGGACCAGAAGTGGGGTGACGTCTTCCTCGTCATCGACGGCTGGGGCACGTTCAAGACCGACTACGAGCAGCTCGACCCGGTCATCCTGGACATCGCCAGCCGCGGCCTGGGCTTCGGCATCCACCTGGTCCTCGGCGCCTCCCGCTACACCGAGGTGCGGCCTGCGCTGCGCGACCAGCTGCTGAACCGCGTCGAGCTGCGGCTCGGCGACCCGATGGAGTCGGAGTTCGACCGCAAGCGCGCGGAGAACGTGCCGATGGGCCGCCCCGGCCGCGGCCTGTCCCCCGAGAAGCTGGACTACCTGGCGGCACTGCCCCGTATCGACGGCGTCCAGGAGGCGGAGAGCCTCAGCGACGGCATGGCGCACCTGGTGGCCACCGTCAAGGAGCACTGGCAGGGCGCGCCCGCGCCGAAGGTGCGGATGCTGCCGACGCTGCTGCCGGCGAGCGACCTGCCCAAGGGCGGCGACTACCCGGAGCACGGCATCGCGATCGGTGTCGACGAGACGACGCTGTCGCCGGCGTTCATCGACTTCGAGACCGACCCGCTGCTGGTCATCTACGGCGAGAGCGAGTCCGGCAAGTCCGCGCTGCTGCGTCTGATCGCCAAGCAGATCTCGGAGCGCTACCCGTCGGACAAGGCGCTCATGGTGGTCTCCGACTACCGGCGCGCGCTGCTCGGCGAGATCCCCGAGAGCCACATGTACAAGTACTGTGCCGCGGGGCCGCAGCTCCAGGAGGTCATCACCGGGCTGGCCGGTTCCCTGGGCCGCCGGATGCCGGGGCCCGACGTCACGCCGGAGCAGCTGCGCAACCGCAGCTGGTACGACCTGCCGGACGCGTTCGTGATCGTGGACGACTACGACCTGGTGGCGACCAGCAGCGGCAACCCGCTGCAGCCGCTGCTGGAGTACCTGCCGTTCGCCCGTGACCTGGGCCTGCGCCTGATCCTGGCGCGCAGCTCCTCGGGTGCGGGGCGGTCCTCGTTCGAGCCCGTGATGCAGCGTACGAAGGAGCTCGGTGCCCAGGGTCTGATCCTTTCGGGTGACCCGGGCGAGGGCCCGCTGATGGGCAACATCAAGGCGACCAGCCTGACGCCGGGGCGTGCGCACTTCATCACGCGCAAGCGCGGGGCACAGCTGGTGCAGACCGGATGGCTGCCCGCGCACAGCGGCTGAGGCCCTGTGCAGCGGCTGCGGGCCGCCGGTGACAAGAAGACGGTGGGGCGCTCCTCCTTCGGGAGGGGCGCCCCACCGTCGTTGCGAGCGGGCCGTCGGCCGTGCGCGCGGCCTCAGCCGAAGGCGCCGTGGCGGCCCACGTCGGGGGACGGGCCCTTGGTGCCGGGCCGCTGGGCATCCGGGGTCTCGGGCGTCGCTCCCGGCTCGTCCTGGCCCGCGGGGGCGGCCGGTTTCGCCGTCGGCTGGGCCTGCGCCTTCGGCGTCGCCTCGGCGGCGACCGCCTCGGCCGCCGGCGCTCCCGTGCGCCGGCCCTTGGCCACCCCCGCGCCGCCCCGCGCGCTCTTCGGGTCACCGGCCTGCGGCGGCCCGAAGGGGTCGGGGCCCTGAGGCGCGCCGGAGGCCGCCCACCGCGCGGTCAGCGGAGGCCGCTGGCCCTGGCCGCCCTTGCCGCCCTTGCCGCGGAAGGCACCGCCGAGCGATGTGGCGAGCTGCCCCAGCGCCATGAAGCCGTACGCGGTCTGCGAACCCGACGACTGCGAGCCGTCGTCGCGGGAGCCCGCCGCGCCGGAGTCGTGCGCGGCGGATTCCGCGCCCTCTCCCCCGCCGCCGTGCGCCCCCTTGTCCTGGGAGGCGGCCGCGTTCTCCAGGTCGGCGGCGGCCAGTTCGAAGACCGGCAGCGTCTCGTCGACGGACCGCTTGAGCCGGTGCCAGTCCGCGGCGAACGCCTCGCCCGCCGGGCCCTGCCAGTTGGCGGCCGCGGCCTTGCCCACCTGCCGGTCCAGGTCCCGTACGAGGCCGTCCAGGTGCTTGCCCATGTCCCGCCAGCCGGCCGCCGCTTCGTGCAGGGCCCGGGGATTGCGCTGTTCGGTCACCGGGCACCCCGGATCGTCTTGACGAGTTCGTCCTCCGCCGCGTCCGTCGACACGGCGGTCTCCTTGAGGCCGCCGGCGACCTCCACCAGCCGCTCCCGCAGCTGTCCGAGGGCGCGCTCGGCCTGCTCGTACAGCTCCAGGTACGGGCCCGCCGCCGCGCGCGAACCGAAACCGTCGCACAGCGCCTCGGCGTCGCTGCGCCGTCTGAACGAGGTCAGCTGACGGCCCAGGTCGTCCGCGGATATCTCGAACTCGGTACCGAGCTTGTGCAGCTCCTCGGTACTGATCCGGACCTCGTCTGACATCTTTTCTCCCCGAATTGATTGGCGCGGCTCGAATGACGCCGCTCGAATGGCGCGGCGGCCCGCCGGACAAGGCCCCAGGTCTAGCACACCCGCATTGCGGCCGGCGGCCGCGTCCGAACCGGCCGGACGGCAACGCGGAAGGAATGAAAAGGGACCAATATCCCGCAATGCCAACAACCCTCCTTGACGAGTCGTTCACATCCGTCATTAGACTCATGACGCCGGTGCAGCACACGCGGTTGCTGTGCCACGGAGTTCCCTGGGGGAGATGACATGAGCGGCAACAGCGGCATGGGCAATGAGCGGCAGATCCAGGACGAGGACCTGATGGACGTCGCCCAGGACCACGAGCAGGCCCACCGGCTGCGCAAGGCCCTGCAGACGCTGGCCACCAATCCCAATGTCGGCGGAAAGCTCCAGGAGATGGCCCAGGAGGTGCTCTCCGGGCGGATCGGCATGAAGGACGCCATCCAGTCCGAGGACTACATGGGGGCGATCGGCGACCGTATGAACGAAATGCGGCGGGCCGCGGAGAACCAGACGCAGGCCGAGCGGGAGGCGTCCCGCGAGCAGTTCGCGAAGTGGCAGAAGGAGCAGGAGGAGCAGGAGGACCGGGAGCGCGCCGAGCGCGACGGCCCTTCGGGCGCCATCGTGACGGGGCCGCGGCGCGGCGGCCGGAGCCACCGGGACTGAACCGCCCCCAATTCGGCAGCACGTTCTCCTGCTTGTCCGCTCTCTTGATCGGCATTGCTAATGTGCACGCTCGCGTGCCGGTGAAGCGCACGGGGGAGAGAGCGGAGCAAAATGCCACATATTCGGGTGCTCGGTAAGGGTGCGAGGATCACGGCGGGGACGTTGTGCCTGCTTTTCTTCCTGCACACCCTCGTGTGGCTGGGCCATGATCTTGTGGCAGCCGGTCCCGCCGCTTTGTGGGATTTCTGGACCGCCGGCCGGGCTCCCGGTTCCGGTGCTTCGCCCGCCGCCGTCTATCCGGTGACGACTCCGTACGACGCGGGTCTCGTGGTGCTGCAAGGCGCCGCCGTCTGGACCGCTTTCGCCGGGCAGCGGACGGCCGGCGGAATGCTCGCGGTGGCGACGGCGCTGACGTTCTCCGCCCGTCTACAGGCCATCGTCAGCACCGGCAGCCACACCTCGACCGATCGCTGGTTCCTCGGCATGGGCGACGGCGACGACACGACCCTCATGAACGTCTTCCTCTCCTCGGGCGTGGTGGTGCTGCTGGCCTTCGTCACCGCCGTCGTACTACTGGCGGGCATGCGCTCCTGGCCGCCGCTGAACGCGGCACCCGGTACGCCCCCGCTGCGCCCCGCGGGCCCGGCCGGTGCGGTGTCCGCCGTCGCGCTGGGCGTGTTCACGCTCGGCTGCCTGTGCTGGATCGGCTACACACTGACGCAGTCCCTCGGCGGCACGTACGGGGCCCCGCTCGAAGCCCTGCTCCTCGGCCGCGGCCTGCTCGTCGGGCTGCTCGGCCTCGGGACCGGCTGGGCCTGGCTGACCTACCTGCCGCTGTACGCCGTCGGCGCGCTGCTGGCCGCCACCCGGCGGGTCTCCGCGCGCGGCTTCACGCTCGGGCTGGCGTTGATGCTGCTGCCGGTCGCCTTGCTGAACATGTGCGCGTACCTGCGTACCGGAACGCTCTTCGAACTGGGTGACATCGCCCCGGGCGCCGCGCTGCTGGGCAGGGCGCAGACGGTGGTGGAACTGGTCGGGTCGGTCGTGATACTCGCCCTGATGGGGCGGCGCGGCGAGCCGGTCCTGCCAGGGATGCCGGGAACGCCGGGGCCTGTCGGCGCGCCCGGCTTCGGCGCCTTCGGAATGCCGGGCCCCGGCGCTCCGGTGCCCGGCGGATACCAGGCAGCGCCGCCCCCGCCGGGGTACGCGGGCCACCCGGCGCCGGGCGGATACCAGGCGCCCGGCGGGCATCCGGCGCCCGGCGGTTACCCGCCGCCCCAGGGCGGCTTCGGCCCGCCGCCCACGGGCTGAACCCGCCGCCGGGCGGCGGTAGGGCCGGGTGTCAGAGGCGGATCGTAGGATCGGCCGGGAGACAGCGGACCGGGCGACGGACAAGCCGGGCAGTACGCACGACACGCGGCGATCCACGACGGTGGAGGGCGAAGGATTCATGGGGGACGAGGAATTCATGACCGCCTCGGACGAGGAGCGCGGCAGCACGGAGGGTTACGCGCCGCATCCGCACATCGGCGGCCGCACCACCGTGCTGCGGGCGCTCGCCGCGTGGCGGATGCAGTGGCCCGGCGCGCCCCGCGTCGTCGTGCTCACCGGGAGCCCGGGAAGCGGGCGTTCGCGCCTGGTGACCGGCTTCCTCATGCTGTGCGAGCCCGAGTACCGCAAGCGGCTGCCGCTGGACGACCTGGACCCGACGACCGTGCCGCCCGACCTGCCCGCACCCGCCGTCCCCGACCCCAAGGGGCTCACCGCCGACCAGTTCCTGTGGGCCGTCGCCGATCACTTCGGCCTGGACGCCACCCGCACCGCGGACATCGTTCCCCGGCTCGCCGCCGCGGCGGACCCGGTGACGATCGTCGTCCCGGACGTCGACCGGGCCGGCCCCGTGCGCGCCGCCGGCGAGCCCGCCCGCCTCGTACGGGACGTACTGAAGCCGCTCGCGGCGGCCGACAAGGTGCAGCTGCTCGCCGACGTGCCGCGCGCGCTCGCCGCCGAGCTGGTCGAGTCGCTGCCGGCCGGCCAGGGCCAGGTCATCGACCTCGACGACGCGCGCTGGGCCGACCCCGAGGGGCTGGCCCTCCAAGCGGAAACGATGCTCGACCCGCGGTTCGGGGCCCCGGCGCTGCCGTACACGGAAGATCCCGTCGCGCGCCGGGCGCTCGCCGAGACCGTCGCGGAGCGCGCCGCCGGCAGCCGGCTGACCGCGCAACTCGCCGTGCAGTGCGTCCTCATGCAGCCCGAGGGCTTCGACCCGGCCGACCCTTCGCAGCTGCCGGGCAGCGTCGGCGAGGCCCTGGACCTGCACGCCCGGCGGCTGGGCGCCGACCCGCAGACGCTGCGCCTGATGCTGGCACCGCTGGCGCTCGCCGAGGGCGACGGGCTGCCCGTCGGCCTGTGGGGCCCGCTGGCCAACGCCGTCGCCGGGCGCGACATGAGCCAGGACATCGCGGCCGGAATGCTGCTCGCGGGGCCGTTCGTCGAGCCCGTCGAGCTGCCGGCGGAAGGCGCGGCGGAGCCGCACGCCGACGGCGGCGCCTCCGCCGTCCGTACGCTGCTGCGGCTCGCGCACCCCGGCATCGCGGACGCCGTACGGGCCGGGCTGGCCGACCCGCGCGACGCGCAGACGCGCATCGCCATGGCCCTGCTGGAGGCCGTGCCCCAGCAGGACTGGTCCCGGGCCGACCCCTACGTCCGCGACCACCTCGCCGCGCACACCCTCGACGCCGGTCTGCTGCCCCAACTGCTCACCGATCCGGGGCTGTTCGTGCACGCCGACCCGGTGACGCTGCGCGCGGCCGTCGAGGCCGTCCCGTACGAAGCGCTGGGCGCGCCCGCCCGCACGTACCTGCGGACGGCTCCGCTGCTCACCCGGTCCGAGGCGCCCGCCGCCGTCCGTGCGGCGCTCCTGGAGACGGCCTTCGTCGAGGACGGCCTCGGCCCGTACGCGGACGCGCTGCACGCGCTCGGCCTCGGCCTGCCGTGGCGCACACTGTGGAGCGTGCCGCTGCCCGGTGTCACCGGCGTCACGGCCGGCAGCCTGCCGCAGGTTACGGGCGGCGGGGACACGGCGGGCGCCCCGGCTTCCGCCACCGCGCTGCCGGTCGCCGTTTTCCTCGTCCCCGAAGGCACCCCCGGCGCCCGTACGGTCACCGGCGAGGACGCCGGAACCGGCGCCTCCGCCGTGCTCGTCCACCAACTCCTGGGGCCGGAGTACGTGGACGCCGACCCGGCGCAGGTGTCGCGCCCCTCGGAGGAGGCGCGGGTGGCGGCACCGCTCGCGCTGAGCCGGGGCGCGGACTACCTCCGGGTGTGGGACCGGCAGCGCCGGGAAGTAGTGGCCGCGCTGGTCAGCGACACTCCCTTCGTGGGGGCCGACCTCTCACCCGAGGGCGTCCTCATAGTGGCCACGGCACGCGGCGTCAAGGCACTCCACATCCCGCTGCCGCCACCGGTACCGGCACCGGCCGGCGACGCGGCCGCGGCTCCGGAGCCCCCCGCCGGAACCGTCCCCGCCCCGTCCCCTCCCGCCGACCCCGACCCCGCACCCGCACCCGCACCCGCACCCGCACAACCTGCCGAACCCCCCGCCGGCCCGCACGGCCGCGAAGGAGACCGCTCGTGATCACCCAGGCGCAGGCCCACGCCACCGCCGACCGCTGGCTCAACCCCGAGGGGCAGCAGGGCCGGCCGCGCCAGGTCGGCATGCAGGAGTTCGACCTCGGCTGGGTGGTGTGGGCCGTCCCGCCGCCGCCGGAGGTCGATCCGGCGACCGGTCAGCGGCGGCCGCCGGCGGAGGTGGGCAGCGCCTGCGGCGTCGTCGACCGCGCCAGCGGCGAGCTGACGGTCTGGCCGTCCGTGCCGGTCGACGAGGTCGTACGGATGTACCGGCAGAAGCACGGCGCGGGCGGCGGGGCTCCCGCGGCCGCCTCCGCCGAACCGCCGGCCACCGGCCCCGGCAACACCGCCGTGGCGACGTACAACGACCCGGCCAACGGCGAGGAGACCAACCTCGTCCGGGTGTCGGCCCCCGGCCTGCCGCCCGCCGAGTACCAGCTGGCCGAGGAGCTGCGGCGCATCGGCGTGCGCGGCGAGGACGTCGGCGCGGTCCACACCGACCTGCGCCCGGCCCTGCTGCCCGGCGGCTACACCGGCGACTTCGTCTTCCGCGCCTTCCCCAACGCGCAGTTCTCCTGCACCGAGGGCTACGGCATGGCGCCCGAGGAGCGCGCCCAGGGCGTCGCCGGGCTGCTGCGGCACGTCGAGATGATGCACCAGCTCGCCGGCCAGCAGCCGCCGCCCCGGCCGCACCGGCTGCCGGTTCCGCCGGCCGACAGCGTGCCGCGCGCCGAGCCCCTGCGGGACGTGGCGCTCGGCAAGCACCTCGCCGAGGTCTTCGGCCCGCAGGGCGTGGTCAGGCCGGACGCCGACGACATCGCGCGCACCCAGCTGCCCGAGGCCGCCAAGAAGACACTGACCTGGGCCGGGCTTCCCGTACAGGTGCCGTACTTCTTCACCGCGGACGAGGCGGGCCGGCCGCCGGCCGGGGGCCTGTTCACCGACGCGGCCACCCATCTGCGGGCGATCGGCACGCAGGCGTCCGAGGGCACGCTGGCCAACCTGGCGGGCCACGTCCGTATCGGTACGGACGGCGGCTACGCGATCACCGTCCAGTGCACGGCGCCGGAGGACGGCCAGTCGCTGATCGGCGCGGTCTGGGCGGTCCAGACGTCCACGGGCGGCGGCCGGTTCGTCAATGCCTCCCTCGCGGGGTTCCTGCGGTCGCTGGCCCTGCTGACGACCACCCGGCAGCAGACGCGGGGCATGGACCCGCGCGCGGCGGGGGCGGCGGTCGCCGCCTTCCAGGAGCAGCTGGTCGCGATCGACGCGTGGTCCCTGGACGACGCCGGCAACTGGTGGTCCCTGATCGTCGAGCAGATGTGGCACGGACTGTTCTGACCGGCCGGCCGCTCGGGGACGGAGCACAGACTCCTACGCCCCGGGCGGCCCGCTCAGGGCAGCAGCAGCCAGTCGGCCGCCAGGGCCGCCGCGAGGCCGAAGCCCAGCAGCCAGGTGCCCAGGCGCGTACGGCCGTGCCGGCTCAGCTCGATGACGATGCCGCACAGGATCAGCGCGGCGCCGTACACACCCACCACCAGGACCGACGTCCGGCTCGCGAGGCGGACGACGAGCACCACCGCCATCGCGGCCATCAGCACGGAGGCCAGTACGATGCGCACCCGCCGCGCCTGACGGGGCGTCAGACCGACGCGGGTTCCGGGCAGGGGCTGTTCATCGGCGGGTGCGTCCATGAGCGGGAATGGTACGGGACTGCTGTTCGGCTCCGTACGGCTGCGCTTCCCGCTACGTGAAGACGCGTTCCCTCGCCACGTGCATCGCTGGCGCAGCGCCACGTGCATCGCTGGCGCAGCGCCACGTGCATCGCTGGCGCAGCGCTACGTGAAGAACAGCACCGCCCCGGAGAGCACCGCGCCGATCAGCCCCGCGGCCATCAGCCCCATCAGCACCGTCCGCAGCACACCCGGGCCGACCGAGCGCCACGCGTCGTCGAAGGAAGGCGTGCCCCGGAAGCGGTAGCCGGTCACCGTGCAGAGCACGCCCATGACGAGGACGACCAGCCCGCCGCAGAGGCACAGCACCCCGTTGGCCAGCCGGTTCCAGCTGTGCTGCACATAGCTGGAGCGGCCGACCTGGCGGACCTCGATCAGGTCGCCCTCCTTGAACTTGTGCCAGGAGTCCACACTGGCGTTCAGGTCCTTGGTCTTGCCGTCGTCCGACCGGAACGTGCCGTAGCACTGGATGTCGCGCGTGCGGTTCCCCGAGTGCTGCTTGTTCGCGTAGTGGTAATCCGTCGCACACGCCTCGACCGTGATCTTGCCAGGGCTGCCGTCCACCCACACCGAATACGGGCCCACATAGACACCGATCGCGATCAGCATGAGCCCGGCCAGAAGGACACCCGCACCGATCAGCCGCCCCAGCACGCGGTTCACCCCGGCCGACACACCCGGCGCATTGTTCACACTAGACGCAGGGGCAGTGCCTGACCTGGTGTGCTCCGACTGTGCTGCCATGGTCAGCGATCCTTTCCAGGGGCGTGCGTAGGTGCAGGACATGCGATGCGCGCGCGGCATGCGGAACATGCCGCCCGCGCGGGGTGTACGGGCTTCCGCGACGTGCCGAGCCTACGGCCCGAAGGCACCCGCCCGGTCGGCCAGGCGGTCCGCGGTGTCACCCGTAATGCTGCAAAAAGAAGAAGACGGCTGCACCAAGGATGCCCACCCCGGCAACGGACAGCAGCAGCGGGCGCAGCACGGCCCCGCCCGGCAGCCCGTCCCAGCTGTCACCGAACGACCGCCCCCAGCGGGCACCGAAGCCGGTCAGCAGGCAGAACGTGCCCGCCGCGAGCATCGGCAGCGCGAGGAACACCCCTGCGGCGGCGCCCCATGCCTGCGGCCACCCGGCGGCCGTGAACGTCACTCCGTCACCGGTTTGCACGGGGACCCGCGCACCCGGCCGGTACACGGTATCGGGATGAAACGTTCCGAATCCGCCCTCAGGGGCATCGGCGCCACCGGCAGGGCCGACGCCCCCGTCGGCACGAAAGGTGCCCGTACAGGTGACGGTCCTGCCGACGTGACGGCCGCCGCCGCCTGCCTGGTAACGCTCGTGACATTGCCCGACGGTGTACGTCCCGCGGGTGCCCGCGTAACCCGCCGCCAGGGCCGTTTGCTTGGCCGAAACGGCGCAGACCGTCACCCCGAGCACCACGAGAACGAGGCCGACGGCGCGCCCGAGCACGTAGTGCGCGGCGTTGCGGCGACTGGTTACCACCGCAAGCCCCCGGCGCAACGACCCGAGTGCCGCGAGCAGCGTACGGGACGCCTTCGGATGCGACATCAAACGATCCCGTCGACGAGCAGGGCGGCACCGGCAGCGAGCGCGGCCAGGCCGCCGGCCCCGGCCAGTACGACGCGGACCGCCGCGCCGCCGGGCACCCGACGCCAAGCCTCCCGGAACTTCGGGCCCCGGCGGCTGCCGAACCCCGTAAGGAGACAGAACAGGCCCGCGACCAGCGCACACGCCGACACGCACACGAGCGCCAGGCTTCGCCAGACCCACTGCTCGTCGATCATGACGAACCGGTAGTCCGTCTTCTGGACCGCCAACTGCTTCCCCGGCTCGAACTTGGCCGCGGCCTCGACCGTCGCGTCCTCGACGGTGACGCCGCCCTCGTCGGCATGGAACGTGCCGGCGCAGATGTCGACGGGCCGGGCGTGCCGGTGGCGCGACGAGCCGACGCGGTGGAACTCCGTATGGCATTCCCGGACGGTGAGCGTGCCCGCTGTGCCCTTGTGGCCGTTCTCGTAGCCCATGTCCTTGGCGGTCACCCCGCCGAAGAACAGCCCGGCGAGGACGAGACCGGCACCGACGACCCTGCCCGCCGAGGACGACGACCGCCCAGAGGACGGCGACCGGTCTGAGGAGGACGACCGCTCTGAGGACGGCGACGGACTTGAGGAGGACGACCGACCCGAGGAGGACGACCGGCCGGGCGGGCGCGGGCGCTTGAAGGGCTGCGTTGGCATGGAGGGACCGTGTTGCTGTGGAGGACGGATTTGAAGACGGATTCGAAGTTCGAGGACGGATTTCCGGACTGCCCGTCGGCCGTACGACCGAGCCCGCACGCCGCATGGGGCGCGCGGTCCGCACGTTGCACGGGGCACGCGGTCCGCACGTTGTACAGGCCGGGCGGTCCGCGCGTTGTACAGGGCGGGCGGTCCGCGCGCCGTATGGGGGCGCGCGCGGCCGGTTGACGGGACGGGTACCGAAACTTAACCACCTCTTTCCCTGCCCGCACCACTCCCCTCCCACCCGCCATTCCGAGAGTCACCAACGGACCCAGTACGGTCAATCCCCCCGAATTCGATCCGCATTCGATCGGACCCCACGCCCCCTGGGCGCCACACCACCCCCGCACCGACGCCCCATTGCCACCGCTTTCGACGCCGCTGTCCCCTCGCAAAGCCCCGCCGCCAACCCGACGGCGGCGTCTACTGGGCCGCCTTGACATGGCTGCGTTAAGACCACATAAAGTGGTCACGCTGAATGTGTCGAGAGTGCATCGCGCCCAAGCGCGAATGACGGGGGTCGTAATGGCGGACAAGGCATTCGACGTAGATCCTGACGTGCTGCGCACACAGGGGCAGGCGTTCGTGAACATCGGCACCGAGTTCGGCAAGGCAGCCAAGAAACTCAAGGACGACCTTGAGGGCCTCGGAAAGCCGTGGGAGGACGCCGGCTTCGGCGCGGTCTTCGACACGATCTACACACCGATCCGTGACGGCATGTTCGAATCCATGGATTCCCTGGGCGAACGCCTCGAAGACATCGGCGACAAACTCCAGGGCATGGCGCGCACGTACACGGCATCCGACGAAGAGGGCGTCCACGTCGTCAGCTCGGTCCACCGCCCCGCCGTCTGACCTCACGCGCCACGTCCGTACGGCGCTCCGGCGCGCGTCTCAGGGCTCGCGGCGCACGGCTCACCACAGCCGCCCACCACGGCCGGCCCGCCGCGGACGCCGGCTTCACCTCCCCCTCCCCCGCCCTCGCTCCACTCCACTCCACCCCACCCCACCTTCCTGATCAGCACCAACATCCCAACCAAGATCACTCCAGCCGCATCCGGCTGCAACCGCACGGGGGACGATCACTGTGTCACTGACGCTGCCGAGCGAGGTCGCCTGGGTCCTCGGGCTTCTCGGGTACGACTGGCCGGAGGCCGACGAGGACGCACTCTTCAAGTGCGCCGAAACCTGGCGGAACTTCGCCACCCAGGTCGAACAGGCAGCGTCACAGGGCACGTCCGCGGCACAAGAGGTGGTCGCGGCCAATACGGGTGAAGCCGTCGAAGGATTCACCAAGGAATGGGGCGCCTTCTCCGGCGGCTCCGGTTCCGACCACTATCTGCGCGACGCCCAACTCGCCGCCGAAGTGATCGCATTGGCTTTCGACGCGGCGGCCATCGCCGTCCTCACCGGCAAGATCGCGATCATCGCCCAGCTCGTCGTCCTCGCCGTCGAACTCATCGCCGCACAGGCCGCCGCACCCTTCACCTTCGGCCTCTCCGAAGCCGGCGCGGCGGGCGCCACGCAAATCACCCGGGTCGCCGTCCGCGAGATCCTGAACAAGATCAAACAAGAGGTCGTCCAGGCCGCCACCAAGGCCATGGAACACGCGACGATGGACGCCGTCAAAAAGATGGCAAAGAAGGCGGTGTCCAAGGAAGCCCGCAAACTGGCGATGGACTACGCCAAGAAGACGGTCAAAGACACGGTCAAGGAGACCGTCAAGGACAAGGTCGTCGAAGAGGGCAAAGCCAAGGCCACCGAAGCCGCCACGGAAATGGGGCAGAACGTCGCCCAACAGGGCATCGAGAACCACTTCGGCGCGCGCGACGGTATCGACTGGGGCGAAACCGCCGACATCGGCAAGGAAAAGGCCGGCGAATACGTCGACGGCCTCAAGGAAGGCGCCCAGAGCCTCGCCGACCCGCAGACGTACGTCGACCACGCCAAGGAAGACCTGACCAACCGCGGCCTAGCAGCGGGCCAACGACAGGTCGACAACCGCACCGGCGGCGCCGCCACCCGCCACCAGGGCGTCACCGACAGCGCCACGGACTCGGTGCGCTCCGTGTTCGGCTGAACGAAAGCCGACCGCGGGCCCCGGGCGCTCACTCACGTACGCCCGGCCTGCTCGCCGCGAGCTAACCCTCCCCGTCCGGCACTCACCCAGCCTCTACCGACCCAACTACCCCTCAGCCGAAAACAGCACGAACATCACCACTGCTGCTCCCGGCGCAACCAGTTGCGTCCCCCTTTCCCTCTCCTCCTGCCTCTCCCCTGGCACGCTGAACCCCCGCCCGCACCTTCGCAGCCACGGCGTTGCCCCCCGACTCCCTCACATCGTCGACGACACGATCGCGATGAGTCGCGGGATCGGCAAGACCGGCCAGCCCGCCCTCTCTCCCACCGTGTCCGTCCTGCTGGCCGGCGATGTACTCGCCCGGCTTGAACGCCCCGTTCTCAACCACACCAAACTGTTCCCCGAACTCCTCCTTAGCGCCGCCCACCACCTCCCGCACATCGATGCCCTTTCGGGCACCGAACCGGGCTTCGACCCCCTGCTGCACGAGGTTCTGCCCGGCCCCGGTCACGATCTCCGTGGCCTTCTCCTTGGCGGGATCGACGACGACGTCCCTGACCGCCTTCCTCGCGTAATCCACAGCGAAATTCTTGACCTGTCCTCGTACCAGGTCCGAAGCGATCTTCTTTACACCCTTCTCGGCAGCTTCCGCCATAGCCTTGGTGACTGCTTCGACAACCTTCCGCTTCAGCTCGTCCAAGAGCCGCCGCACGATGAGCCGGGTAGCCTGCGTCACCCCCAGCGCACCCACCTCGGAAAGCCCGAGCGTGAACGGAGCGGCTGTCTGCGCCGCAATGAGTTCGACGGCCAGGACGACGAGCTGCACGATGACTTCGACTTTGGCCATGAGAACCGCGGCCGCCGCAACCTCGAAAGCGATGCCCACAACATTCGCCGCGATCTGCGCATCGGCAAAGTACGACCCGGGCCCACCCGAGAAATCCCCCCACGCCTCGGCAAAGCGCCCCACCGCGTCTCCGCTGTTCACGGAAACGACCTCCCCCGCGGCCGCCCCACCCCGCCCATCCGTCAAACCGACCTGGACAGCGAACTCCAGCCAGGCTTGCCCGCACTCCGCGAGCTTGTCCTCATCCGCCTCGGGCCAGCTGTACCCGAGCAGGTCAAGCACCCATACGACCTCACCGGGAAGCGTCAGCGCCACAGGTCACCCCCAGGGAGAGGCATGCGCATGCGACACCTGCCCGACGAGCTGCACGCTGTCCCGCTCCGCCGCCTCATACCTTCTCGCCATTTCCTGCAGGTTCTCCCCCATCCCCTCCAACCGCTTCCCGAGCGCATCCATGGACTTGAACATGCCGTCCCGGACCGGCTCGTAAATCATCGCGAACGTCTCCGCGAACCCGGCGCCCTGCCACGGCTCACCCAACCCCTCCAATCTGTCCTGCAGCCGTTTCGAAGCAGCACCGAACTCCACGCCAATTTCGACGAATTCACTCCCCCGACGCCTGACGACATCCGAATCAACGTCGAAAAACTTCTCCACCACATCGCCCCTTTCCCCGAGCGCACAAGTCCCAACAGGAGGCACGAACTACAATCCCGCCCCCTGACGTACCGCGCCGCGAGCCTTCCACGCCGCCACCACACGCAGCAAAGCCCCGAGCCCTCGGAAACCCTCCGCCGCACGCTCCGGCCACCCGACCAGCCGGATCCTTTCCCCACCCCATCCAAAGACCTGAAAAAACCTTTACCGCACGGAAATCAGGCGCCCCTGCCACAGCACCACCAGATCCCCCACACCCCGGCCAGCCTCCCACCCCACACCTAATACGTTCATAGCAAGTCAGTTACGGACGCCCCACCAAACACAAACACACCCCCAACCCACCCCAAACTGTCACCACTCATCCGAGCGAATACCTCGCATGCCGCTGACGACTGCACCATCCCCGCCGCCCGCCCCGCACAAAAGGGGCTCGGCTGCTGCCGGTACGGACCGAGCTGCCGCGGCGGCGGTCCGGCATTGCTGTTCTTATTGCCGTCGGGAGTGAGCGCCGTCTTCGTCAGCCGGTTGGCGACCTGGCCGGCGGTGAGGCGCGGGAACGCGGACCGTACGAGCGCTGTGGCGGCGGAAACGTAGGCCGCGGCGCAGCGAGATGGCGATCATGCTCACCGGTGTTAGGCGTAGCGTTCGAGTCGTTCCCGCGTCGCCTTCGCCTCATGGTCGGCAGTGCCCCCACCGGACGCGAAGCTCTTCCCCGGCAAGACGTCCCGTGCTCTGTTTCCACACGTCCTTGGCGCCGAGCGCCTCAAGCGCCCATTGCCCGGCCCTGATGTAATACGCCGAAGCAGCCGACGCGGCAAGCCCCTACCAAACGCAATCGCGTGACCGCTCTTCCGGAACATGAAGAGGCCCGCAGCCAAAAGGACTGCGGGCCTCATGTCACTGGACGTCACGCCGAGCGCGCACGCCAGCGGCGACTACTGCGCCGGAGGCTGCTGCGGCGGGTACGGATACGCTCCCGGGGCGCTCGGCTGCTGCTGATAAGCATTGGGCGGATACGGCGCCCCACCGGGCCCACCCGGGCCTCCCCAACCACCAGGCCCACCAGGGCCACCGGGCGGAGGCCCGTTACGGCGGTTCTTCTTCTGACTGACAACCACAGCAATGACGATGATGGCAATAACAACCAGGACGCCTACACCAACACCGACAAGAACCCCGGTGCTGATGCCAGCGCTCTTCTTGTCACCAGCCTGCTGGTTGCCACCACTGGCGGCGTTCGCGCTGCCGGGGCCAGAAGAGGGCTGCGCTACAGGCGCCTTCAGCGGACCGTTCTTGGATCCGGCAGGAATGTCTTGCGACAGAGCCCGCAGGGGGCGGATGAAGCCATACCCATAGAAGGGGTCGGGTAGCTTCGTGCCCTCCATGCCCGGTGGCATTCCGGCGGTTTTCACCAAGCGATTGGCAATTTGGCCGGCGGTGAGGTTGGGGAACTTGGAGCGGAGCAGAGCCGCAGCAGCCGAAACGTAAGCGGTGGCGTCGGAAGTACCTGACGCTTGCCTATAAGGCTTGGAAGCAGCAGCAGACCTGATGTGTACACCAGGGGCTGTCAGCATCAACGCCGATCCGTGGTTGGAATCCTCCCACGGTCGCCCGTTAGCCCCTACCGCTCCTACACCGACGACGCCCGGTGACGCAGCCAAGGGGCTGAGTTCCTTGCCCTCATTGCCGGCACCTGCCACCAAAAGCACATCCTTTTGGACAGCGTACGCAATGGCTTGCTCATCCACCCCGGTGAGACTGCCCGGCGCAATCGACATGTTGATGACGGTCGCCCCAGCATCAACGGCATACCGGATTGCGTCACCCAGGTCAGCGTCCCCCGTTCCGTTTGCAAACGTGGGTAGAGCAACGGGAAGGATCTTGGCGTCAGGGGCAAGCCCCTTCACTCCGTCTGCATTGCCGGGACCATGCCCATGGGCGGCAATGATCGAGGCCATGCTCGTGCCGTGATCCTCGGAAGTCTCCTGGTCGGCAGCGGGCACACCATCGATGAAGCTCTTACCCTTCAGGACGTTTCCCTGCAGGTCAGGATGCTTACCGTTGATAGCCGTGTCGATTACCGCGACCGTGACACCCTTGCCTGTGGCCTTCTGCCACACCTGCTCAGCTTCGAATGACTCCAGTGGCCACTGTGCGGCCCTGGTCTCATCTGCAGCGGCAACCGGCGCGGTGCCGAAGAGCAAGGCTCCCGTCACTGCCACGCCGCCCACCGCCCGGAGCGCTCGAGCGAAGCTCATGCCCTAACAACACCTCTCGCTGACGTGATGGGGCCCGCGGCCCGAAGACCGCGGGCCCCATCATGTTCTGCCGGCTACCTAGCCCCGGCTGGGAAGACCCTACTCAATGACCCTGGGGGCCACGTTACGTTGCGTCGTCCAGGTCTCCTCGTCCTCTACGAGGTAGTCGGGACGCTGCCCGTTGTTCTGATCCTTGTCCTTGCCCTTGCCGCCATGCGCGCCGGGCGCTCCGGCCATCGGGCGCCGCCCTTCCTTGGCGCCCTGCTGCGTGCCGCCCCGGCTACGGTGCAGGCCCGAGCCGCCCTGGGCTCCGCCTCCGGCCTTCTTGCCGGCGCCGCCCACGACCCCGCCCTTCTGGCGGGCGAGAGGGCCACCGCGACCAGCGGCTCCCTTACCGCCGGCGCCACGTCCCGCGGCACCGGCCGCACCACCCATGCCCGGCGTGCCACCGGTTCGCCCGGCGCCACGCGCTGCACCACCGGCTCCAGCGCCGCCCTTGGCTGCGCTTCCGCCCTTGGCCGTGCCTCCACCGGTGCCGCCGATACCGCCGACCATCCCGGGTGCACCGCCGGAGGAACCGAGTCCCCCAGCGCCGAGGCCTCCGCCACCGCCGCCACTGAGGCCGCCGGTTCCGACTCCGCCGCCCAGGCCGGGGCCGCCTGGCGTGCCCAGACTCTTGCCGCCACCGAGGCCGTCAAGTCCTGTGTTGACGTTCGGCATCGGCTTCGGCGTCGGCGTCGGCGAGGTTCCGATACCGCCGCCGATGCCCTTCGGGCGCGGCGGTTCCAGAGGAGTAGGCGTCTGGTAGCCACCCCCCTTGAGCCCCGGAACCTTAGCTCCGCCACCTCCGGGCTTCGGTGCGGAAGGTGTGGGACCGAAGCCGCCGATGCCAGGCAGAGGGCCGCCTCCAGCACCTGGGTCCTGATGCGAAATTCTCTCATCTTTGTCGATGATTGCAGGCTTCATCGACGCGCTACCCACCCGATAAACCGTCGCCAACTGCTCCATGTAATGAGCAGCCTCCAGCTCCCGCTCCCTGTCGAGCGACAGGTTGGTGCGGTTCGCGTTCATGGCGTCGTAAATGCTGGTCTTCGGGTTTCCGAGAGCTTTGTTCAGACCGGAGTCGTCACGGCCGTCGCCCGCTCCCAACAGCTTGGCGGCGCCACCGACCACAAGACTGCCACCCGGGACCACCGCCCCGATAGCGCCCGCCTTCCCGGTGTCGGAGTGCGCCAAGTCATAGAGCCGGTCGGCCTTCCGCTCCAGCCAGGAAGGCTCCTCGACCGCTTCTACCAGCTTCTTGACCGTGGCGAGGCGCTCGCTGATCTGCTCCATGATGTGCCCCGTGTTGTGGGGGTACGGAGCGCACGCTGCGAAGTTGTTGCTGATCTTCTGCGCTGCTTTGGCGAACGCTTCCGCGCTCGCGCCGTGCCAGGACTGGAGGACCTTGGTGACAGCGTCGTCGAACTGCTTCTTGATGCCGCTGTTCCAGTCCTCGCCGACCAGCGAGACCCGGACCTTCTTCCAGCCTTCGGCGACCTCGCCGACCGTCTCCGGGCTGGCGTTCTGCACCATCTTCTTCAGCTGGTGGAGCCGTCGTCCGGTGAACTGAGGGCGGCTCTCCCCGATTTCGGTCGGCGCCTCCCTGTTGTCACCGGACGACGCCTGCTTGCCGTCCGTCTCGTAGCCCTTCGGCACCTTGATCTCTGCTGGCTTGAAACCAGAGTCGTCCGAGGCCATCAGCCGTCCCCCATTCCCTTTGCAATCGTTCTTTGAGTGTCACTGCCATGAGAACCGTCAGCCCATTTTGACCTTGTTCTCGGCTTCGGCGTCCTGGTAAGCACCCCGCGTCTTGTGCGACTTCTCGCCGAACTGGTTGACCAGGTTCTCGATCAGGTCGACCAGGCCCTCGATGGACGCCTTCATCTTGTCGTGAGCCGCATAGAGCTGCGGTGCCTCTTTGAAGTCCTCGCCCAGCGCGCCCTTGGGCAGGTAGGTGCTGTTCTTCGAGTGGCTCTTGGCGGAGCCCATCTCCTTGATCACGTGGTTCAGTTCCTTCACCACCTGATCCAGTGCGTCCAGGTCGACGCCGTACTCTTGATTCCTGCCCATGATCAGGCCTCCCCGTGTGTTCTGATTCCGGTCTTGCGGCGCCAGTCGCGGAGGGCGATGGAAGCGCCTACGACCGCGGCGACGGCTAGGGCGCCGCCGCCGATGATGTAGATGGCGATGCGGGTCTGCCGTTCCTCGGGGCTTTCGCCGATGCTGAGGACGGCCGGTTGGATGTTGGCGCCGGTGCTGGCCGGGTTGGAGTTGGTGTCCGGCCTGGGTTCGGCGGTGGGCTTGGTGTCGTCGTTCAGGGCCGCTACCGGGTCCACGACGCCCCAGCCGATGTTGTGGTCGCGGTCTTTACGGACGCGTTCCGCCGTCTTCTCCAGCTGCCAGATGACTTCCTTCGGCGCCCATTTGTCGTGCTGGGCCTTGTGCTTGCCGATGAGGAGTGCGGCGGCGCCGGCGGCGTAGGGGGCGGCGAAGCTGGTGCCCTGGTCGACGCAGTTGCCGCCCTTGGGGACGGTGGAGACCATGTCCACGCCGGGCGCTGCGACGTCGACGAAGGAGCCGGCCTGGGAGAAGGGGGCGCGTTCGTTGTTGCGGTCGGATGCCGCGACGGCCATGACGTTGCTGTTCGGGAACGCGGCGGGGTACATCTCCTTCTCCGCGCCGGTGGCGCCGCCGTTGCCCGCCGAGGCGACGATCAGGACGCCTGCCTGCTCGGCCTTGTCGACCGCAGCCCTCAGGGTGGGCAGGAACCTCGGGTCCTCGCCGGTGCCCTGGGAGATGTTGATGATGTCGACGTTTGCCTTGACGGCGGCGTCGATGGCCTTGGCGAGGTTCTCCGCGGTGCCGGCCTTTTCCTTGTCCGTCTGCTGGAGCGGGAGGATCTTGGCGCCGGGGGCGATGCCGTAGAAACCGGAGTCGGGGGCCGGCTGGGCGGCGATGATGCCGGCGACCTTGGTTCCGTGGCCGACCTGGTCGTCGGTGGCCTTGCCGCCCGTGAAGCTCTGTCCGGCGGAGGCCAGTGACGGCTTCACCTGCTTGTTGCCGGCGTCGACGCCCGTGTCGATGACGGCGACCTGTACCCCTTCGCCATTTCCGTACGCCCACATCTGCTTGGTGAGCAGACGCTGGAGGGACCACGGGGTTTCTTTGATGTTGTCGGCACCGAAGTTGCACTGTCCGCTGTTCAGCGGCACGTTCGTGTCCGCGAGAGCCGGGGTGGCGGTGGTCGCGGTCAGGCCGACGGCGCAGACCGCACCGGCCAGCGCTACCGCCGCTCGACGGCGGTGACCGGCTCGGTGGCCATTGGCGCGAGGTCCCACGGGATGTCTGCTCTCCATGTGTGGCGGATTTGGTGGAGGTGCGGAGGAGGGGCGGCAGGGGGATGTGGAGGGGTGGGGGGAGGTGTGGAGGGAAGGGTAAGGGTGGCTGGACCGCGTAAGGGCGGGCGCACTGGTGCAGCGCGCCCGCCCTCATTCACTACTGTGCGAGCCTTCGTGGCTGCTCAGCCGTTGTGCCGTAGCTGTCTCTGCGGACAGTGACGGGTCAGCTCCAGATCTGCGCGTTCTTGGACTCGGTGCTCTGGTAGTTCTGAGCGGCCTGGTCCAGGGCCTTGGCGATGGCTTCCAAGGTCGAGTGCAGGGAAGCGGCGCGCTGGTCCCACTCGCGCTGACGGGCCTGGTAGCCCTCCTGCGCGGAACCTTCCCAGCTGGCGGCGATCTTCTTGACGCCCGACTCGAGGTCGTCGAGCTGGGTGCGGATGTTGTTGGCCGTTCCGCGCACGTCGGCAGAGGCCTGGGAGATCGTCGCGAAATTGACGAGGATCTGGCCGGACATATGGTCTCCTCAGGGAGTTGATCTGGTCGATTCACACGCCGCGGCAGGACGGCCGGCCCGGGGCCGCCGAGGCGGTGGGCCGGTGCGCGCTGCGGCGAAGTGGGCGCGCCGCGGGTGGCGGCGCGGTCCCGTCATCCGAAGGGCGAGGCCTGCGCGGAGACGTGGGACATCGACTGGGCCTGCTCCTCTTCCGAGGCCACGTAGTTCTTCGTGGTCGAGTCGATCGCTTCCTTGATCTCGTTCAGCAGCTGGTTCAGGCGCTTCGCGTCGTCGTTGACCTGAGACTGCAGCTGGTGGTACGAGGAGGCCGCAGCGCCCTTCCACCCCGACGTGATGCCCTCGACGACCCCGTTCAGGCGCGTGATCTCACCCTGGATCGACTGGTTGACGGAGGCGATACGGCCGCTGAATGCGACCATCTCCTCCTCAGTGGTTGTGAACTGCTGACCAGCCATAAGTCAACGTCCCCCATGAGACTCGTACGTCGTGCCGGAGGGACTCGTGTGAAGAGGGCCCCCGGTTGGCATCTCCTGCTGACGCCTTCCGCCACTTTAACCACTCCATACCCCTGCCCCCAACAGCGGGTGGGAGGTTGTGACGGGATCACAACAATGCCAACTGGCCGTTCGGGAATGCCGTTTCGATGGAAACGGACAGAAGTATTTCTTTCGGTCAGGTGGGGTGGGGATATGGAGGATCGGAGGAAGGGGTGCGGGGGGAAGGTGGCCGGGAGGGGGAGGCGACTGGGGCGGGTACGGCCTGACGCCGGTCTTGATGACCGGCGTCAGGTGCGGTGAATCAGGAGAGCGGGAGAGCAGGAGAGCGCAAAGAGCGAGGTGGGCGCCGTTTCAGGAGCTCTGCGGCTTCTTGGCGCTGTTCGTGTTCAGCTCGGGGCCCTCGGAGAGCAGCTGCGACCACGCCTTGCTGACGGTCAGCGGGTGGACGCTCTCATAACCGAGGTGGATCTGCGCCTGGTCCTGTTCCTTCTCGGCGTTGCCGGCCTTCTGGGCGCTGTCGTTGTTCTTGGGGATCGAGTAGCGCAGGCCGGTGTCGGTCACCAGGAAGAGCGAACCGGTCTTCGCGTTGCCGGACACCTGCTGGTAGAGCAGGCCGCTGCCGGGGGTGACGTACGCGGACGAGCCGGCGGCGATGTTGGCCGGGTAGTCCTTGCCGACCCAGGTCGACATCTTCGGCACGCCGCCCTCGAAGCCCAGCCGCTTGCCGGCGCCGTTGGCGTACTCGGTGCTGGTGCCGTGGTAGACGCTGCAGGAGACGTCGGCGCCGGAGCCCTGGTCGCCGAGGCCCGAGCTCTTCTTGGTGGCGGCCGCGTTGGCCATGGTGACCGCCTCGGAGGGCCACAGGTCGACGCCGGGGACGTTGGACAGGAACTGGACGACCTGGCCGTTCTCGTCGCGCTTGGGGTCGATGGCGGACGTGGAGACCGTGTGCGGCGCCAGCTTGGAACCGTCCTTGTTGACGTCTGTGGCGTTGGGGCCCTCCAGCAGGAGTTTGGCCGTGAAGTTGGACACCTTCTGCAGGCTGTCCGGCAGGACGACGTACTTGTCGCCGGCGTTGGTCTGGAGGATGGTGCCGGTGACGGCGTCCTTGGCGGGCACGCCCTTGGCGGCCGAGGGCTTGCCGGCGCCGGGGATGCGCGGCATCGCGATGGGCATGGGGCTCTTAATGAGGGTGTTCATCCATTCGGATGAGACCTTCTGCGGTTGCGCGTCCCCGAAAATCACCTGGCGCAGCTTGGTGTCCGCCTGCTCCTTGACCGGCTGCGTCACGCCCGCCTGGCCGTGCAGGGCGTCGAAGGCGAAGGCCACGCCGTTCTGGTCCACCAAGTACTTGTTGCCGTCCGGGTCTTCCACGTACAGGGCCTGGTGCAGGTCCAGTTTGCCCTTGTCCTCCACCTTGGCCTTGTCCTTGCCGCCGAGGACGAAGACGGCTTGCTGGGCCTTGCTGTTCTGGCCGCTGCCGGGCCGGGAGCACACCGCCCACGTCTTGGGGGTGCCGGCTTCCTTGTCGGTGGGCAGGCGGTCGGGGGCGTACGGGATTCCGATGGCCGGGCCGTGCGGGATCTTTCCGTCCAGTTCCTCCTCCTTCACCTTTACGACCTGAAACTTCTTCGGGTCGAGGAGGAGTTTGGCGGATGCCAGGTTGAGGATGGGGTGGAGGAGTTTCTGGTTGTTTCCGTTTTCGTCCTTGTTGTTCAGGACGACATACCTGGTGGTGGATTTGTCGCCGACGATGACGTTCTGCGCCGGCGTATCCCACCCCTTGGGTGCGACGGGCTTCAAGATGCCGCAGGCGCCGAACCCGACGGTGACCACCACGCCGAGCAGGATGCTCGGGAGCACCGCTTTGAGCGGTCGCGGTGCGCTCTCGATCGAGCCGTTCGGCAGCGGCTTCAGAAATGCCGCAGTCGTCCGCTTTCGAGCGAACGAATACGCATTCAGCTCGTCCCGACGTGATGCCATTGTTGCTTTCTCTCCCCGCCTGTCGGATCCACCGTGGACCGCCCCCGGCACTCGGGCCGCAGCGCCCTCTACTATGCCGTGTGTCGATCGACCCGTACGGTACGGGTGCCACCTTCCGACGCACCAGTCTCGACGACGGTACCGAGGCGGGAAGACATACCGCTCAGAGGCACAATGCTCAGAGCCACACCACCAGTAGAGGAGCAGGCCGGGGGATGTCCAGCGCCACCAGGGCTCGACGCCGCAATGGGCGGCAACAGCAGCAACAGCCTTCCGCTCCAGCGCAATACGCAGGAAATGCGGGCCAAAACGGTATAGCTCCGGGCAATGGAGGAAATCAGGGCCGGGAAGAGGCAGCGCGTTCGGCCGGTCCGGTGGCTCCCCGGCTGCGCGCACAGGCCGGGAGCATCGGTGGCGTACGCGTACAACAGCTCGCGATCATCGAAATCGCGGCGGCGCTGGTCCTGGTCGGCTGGTCGATCCACCCCGTCGCCCTGACCGTGGCCGCGGTGGTGGCCGCCGTACTGATCGTGTTCGCGCTGGGGCGGCGCCGGCGGATCCCGCTGCCCGAGTGGATCATCACCGTGCGCGCCATGAAGCGCCGCGGTAAGACCGGCGCTTCGGCCGCGGCCGGCGTCGACCCGGCCTTTGCCCCGCTCGTGGAGTGCGACCCGGCGCTGCGTACGTACGAGTACACCGACGCCGAGCAGCGCGCGATCGGATTTGTCGGTGACGGCACGTTCTTGACCGCCCTTGTTCAGGTGGAGGGCCGGGACGAGCCGCTGCGCCCGAGGAGCGGCAGCCGTCCGCTGCCGATGGACGTGCTGCACACCGCCCTGGACGTGGAGGACATCCACCTCGAATCGGTGCAGTTCGTCCAGTACACACAGCCCGCGCCGGCCCCGCACCTGCCCGAGCAGGCCGTCGCCGCCCGCTCGTACGCGCCGCTCCAGGCACAGACCAAGACGCCCGCGCTCCAGCTCACCTGGATCGCGCTCAAGCTGGACCCGGAGCTGTGCGCGGAGGCCATCGAGGCGCGCGGCGGCGGGCTTGAAGGTGCGCAGCGCTCCCTGCTGCGCGCCGCCGACCAGCTCGTCAGCCGCCTCACCGCGCACGGCGTACGGGCCCGGGTGCTCGACGAGCGCGAGGTGGTGGCCGCGGTCGGCACCGCGGTGTGCGTCAGCCCGCGGGCGGCCAGCGGGGCGATGGGGCGCGACGGCCGCGCCGCGCGCCGCACCCAGGAGACGGTCCGCGCGATGCGCTGCGACGACCGGTGGCACACCACGTACTGGATCGGCCGCTGGCCGCAACTGGGCCCGGGCGGTACGCCGCTGGCGGGCATCGCCCAGCTGCTGACCAGCACCCCGGCGATGGCGAGCACCTTCGCGCTGACCGCCTCGCACGGCAGCGGCCGGGCGCCCGCCATCTCGGGCTACGTCCGCCTGTCGACGCGCAGCGAGAACGAACTGACCGCCGCACAGGGCGAGTTGGAGCGCCGCTCCGGTTCCGTGAAGGTCGGGCTCGTACGGCTGGACCGTGAGCAGCTCCCCGGTCTCCTGGCCACGCTCCCCCTCGGAGGTACCCGCTGATGGCGACGCCCACCTACCAGCCCCGCGCCACCCCCAGCAGCGACGGCTGGCGCAACCCGCCCATCGGCGGCGCGCCCGCGGGCGGCGGGCGGCGGCTCTCGCACGAGCCGCGCCCCGACGAGCGGCAGGCGGCGCCCACCGGACCGCGTCCGCAGCCGGGCTTCGGCCTGCGCGGTCCGCGGCGCAGTCCGCACATACTGACCGCGGACTCCCTCGCGTCGCTGACGCTGCCGGTCGCCGAGGACGGCGTCGTCATCGGCATCGACCCGGAGAACCAGCCCGCGGTGCTGAGCCTCCTGCGGCCCAGCCCCCTCGAAGTGGTGCTGGTGGGCAGCATGTGGATGGCGCAGGTGCTGGCGCTGCGCACGGTCGCCACCGGCGCCCGGGTCGCGGTCGAGACCGCCCGTCCGCCGGCCTGGGCGCAGATGGCGCAGGCCGCGGGCGGCGGGCAGCAGTGCGTGTCGGTCCACGACGTACGGCAGATCGCGCCGCAGGGCCCTTCGGTCTCCAGCCCGGTCCTGGTCGTACGGGACATGGGCGCGCGGCCGCCGCGCAATCAGCTCGCGCCGGGGCCCTGGCAGTCGGTGCTGACCGTGCTCCCCTTCCTGGGGCCGCGGTCGCCGCAGATGCTGGCCCGTGCCGACCTGGTGTGCCTGCAGCGGCTGTCGCCGGAGGAGGCCGAGGTGGTGACGCGCATCATGCGGCTCCCGGAGCAGATCGGCGGGGTGCTGCCGACGCTCAGCGACAACGCGATGCTCTGGTGCACGCGCGACAGCCACCAGTTCGTGATGACGCAGCCCACCGAGGCGGAGACCAACCTGCTCGGCGGCCCGCGGCGCATGGACTGACGGACGGCAAGCGGACGGCGGGCGGCCGGCGCGGGCGGTCGCGGGTACCTCTTCAGGGTGTCCGCCGGCCGTGCGCCGGGGCTCGCCGTACGCGTGGTTTCGCGCCGGGGTCCACGGTGGGCCGGCGGCGGGCGTACGGGCGCATCCCGAGGGTGCGCCCGTCCGTGTGCCGTCTGGCCCCCAAGACGGGACGGCATCGACTGCCGTTCGGGGGCGACTGTTGATTAGGCTGTATCGGAGAGCCGCAAGAGCACACCGACGGCTGCCGTTACGGGGATGGAGACAGTTAGTGTTGGCGCAACCCGGGGTGGTGTGTTCCGACGTCCGCTACATCCGATTGATCCGCCTGTATCCGGTCTTGCCGTTCAGGTGCGTTTCAGTACACCAGGAGGCACAGTGAACGAGCAGGAGGCTTTCCGTCCGGACGGGAACGATCCTGACGACGACCAGTCCGAGTTCGATCTGACAGGTGAGTTCAAGATCGATTTTGCGGCTCCGGCCTGGTACGCGAGCAACGACACCAGTGGCGGCGGTACGGCCGCCGTCACGACGCCTCCTGCCGCCCCCTCCCCCGCGCCGCCGCCCGAGGGCATGCCGCCGAGCGCTCCACCGACGGCCGGCCCCCCGCAGGCCGGCCCGGCCCAGGGCGTACCGCAGGGCGCCTCGGCGCCGCCCGCCGCACCGCCCGCGTTCCCGACGCTGCGGCCCAACGACGGTGCCGCCGACGCCGGTCCGGCACCCGCGCCCACCGCGCCGGCCCCGGTCGCGCCGGCTCCCCTGGCGCCCGAGCCGCCGGCTCCCGTGGCGCCGCCCGCGCCCGTCGCCGAGGCGGCGCCGGAAGCGCCCGCCGAGCCCGAGGAGTCCGCGAAGCCCGGCGCGCCGCAGTCCGGGAACGTACGGACCGGCAGCGTCGACCCGACGGCGTCCCTGTGGGACGACGACCCGGAGCCCGAACCGGCCCCCGCACCCGCCCCGGCCGAGGCCGAGGCCGAGGCCGAGGTCCCGCCCGCGATGCAGGTCGCCGAAGAGCCGCAGCCGCAGCCGGATGCAGCGAGCCAGTTCGGCGGTCCGGCCGAGGCCGACGCGTCGGCGCCCGCGCCCGTACCGCAGCCTGCGCCCGAGCCCGACGCGCCGGTCGCCGCGCCCCAGCCGCCCGTACAGCAGCAGGCGGCACCGGAAGCACAGCAGCAGCCGGAGCCCCAGCAGCCGGAAGCGCCTCAGGCCGAGGCTCCGCAGGAAGTTCAGCAGCAGGGCGTTCCCCCGCAGCACATGCCGCAGCAGCAGATGCAGCAGCAGGCCGCGCCCCAGCAGGCGCCGCAACAGGGCATCCCGCAGCAAGGCATCCCGCAGCAGGGGGCGCCTTGGGGTGCCGCCACCGGCCAGCAGGCAGGTGCGCCTGCGAACTTGCCGCCGCTGCCGCCGGAGTACCAGCCCGCGGACCCGCAGGCAGCCCAGGCACAGCAATACGCGCAGCAGTACGGGCAGCAGTACGCCCAGCAGCAGGCGCAGCAGGCCCCGCAACAGCCGCAGGCTCAGGCCCAGCCGCAGCCCCAGCAGCAGGCATACCCCCAGGCCCAGCCGCAGCAGCAGCCGTACCAGCAGCAGGGCGCGTACCAGCAGCAGCCGCAGGCTCCTCAGCAGGCTCAGCCGCAGGCCGGTTACGGCTACCCCCAGCCCGCCTACGGCTACCCGCCGCAGCAGCAGCCCCAGCAGGCCGCACCGGCGCAGCAGCAGGCGCAGGCTCCCGCCGATCCCAGCACCGCGGCAGCGCAGGCGGCTTACGGCTACCCGCAGCAGAGCGGATACGGCTACCCGCAGGCGCCCCAGGCCCAGGGTTACCCGCAGCAGGCCGCGCCCGCCCAGCAGCAGTACCCCGGTTACCCTCAGCAGCAGCCGCAGGCCCAGCCCCAGGCCCAGGCCCAGCCGCAGCAGCAGCCGGCCCAACAGCCCCAGCAGGTGCAGCCGCAGGCGCCGCAGCAGCCGCAGGCCCCCACCCCGGTCCAGGCGGCCGACCCGAACGCGGCGGCCAACTACGCGCAGTACTCGCAGCCGGGCCAGCAGCAGCAACAGCAGCGGGCCGCTCCCGGCGCGCCCCTGGGCTACAGCGCCGCCGTCGAGCTGACCTCCGACCGCCTGCTCCGCAACCAGCCCAAGAAGAAGAAGCCGGGTGCCAACGCGCAGCCCTCGCGCTTCAAGCTTGGTGCGAAGAAGGAGGAACAGGAACGTCAGCGCAAGCTGGAGCTGATCCGTACGCCGGTGATGTCCTGCTACCGGATCGCGGTCATCAGCCTCAAGGGCGGCGTCGGCAAGACCACGACGACGACCGCGCTGGGCGCCACGCTCGCCTCCGAACGGCAGGACAAGATCCTGGCGATCGACGCGAACCCGGACGCCGGCACGCTCGGCCGCCGGGTGCGCCGCGAGACCGGTGCGACCATCCGTGACCTCGTGCAGGCGATCCCGCAGCTGCACAGCTACATGGACATCCGCCGGTTCACCTCGCAGGCGCCGTCGGGGCTGGAGATCCTCGCCAACGACGTGGACCCGGCCGTCTCGACGACGTTCAACGACGACGACTACCGGCGGGCGATCGACGTCCTCGGCAAGCAGTACCCGATCATCCTCACCGACTCGGGCACCGGCCTGCTCTACAGCGCGATGCGCGGGGTGCTGGACCTCGCCGACCAGCTGATCATCATCTCCACGCCGTCGGTGGACGGTGCCTCCAGCGCCAGCACCACGCTGGACTGGCTGTCCGCGCACGGCTACGCCGACCTGGTGCAGCGCGGCATCACGGTGATCTCCGGGGTCCGCGAGACCGGCAAGATGATCAAGATCGACGACATCGTGTCGCACTTCGAGACGCGGTGCCGCGGCGTGGTCGTGGTCCCCTTCGACGAGCATCTGGCCGCCGGTGCCGAGGTCGACCTGGACATGATGCGCCCTAAGACCCGCGAGGCGTACTTCAACCTGTCCGCGCTGGTCGCCGAGGACTTCTCCCGGGCGCAGCAGGCACAGGGCGCTTGGAGCGACCCCGCGGCCCAGCAGCAGATGCAGCAGCCGGGCGACCCGAACGCCCAGCAGCAGTACGGGCAGCAGCAGTACGGCCAGCAGGCGTACCCGCAGCAGGGCCAGGAGATGCCGGGCCAGCAGCCCACCGGATACCCGCCGCAGCAGGGCGGCTGGACACAGCAGCCGCAGCAGCCCCAGGGCTGGCAGCAGCCCCCGGACGCGCCGCAGGCTCCCGGGCAGCCCGGTCTCCAGCCGGGCTGGACGCAGCAGCCTCCGCCGCAGTAACGCCACGGCACACGGCAGGGCCCGGCACTTTTCCCAAGTGCCGGGCCCTGTCCCGTTGGTGCGGGCCCGCTCGGCGCGGGCCCGGTGTGACGCCGCGTCAGTCCTCGGCGGAGGCGATCAGTTCGCGGGTTTCCTTCACGTCGACCGCCATCCGCTCCAGCAGCCCGTCCAGCGTGTCGAACTTCTCCATGCCGCGGAGGTAGGCGTAGAAGTCCACCGCGACGTGCAGGCCGTACAGTTCCAGGCCGACGCGGTCGATGGCGTGCGCCTCGACGGTCCTGGCCGTGCCGTCGAACTGCGGGTTGGTGCCGACCGAGATGGCCGCAGGCATCTTCTCGCCGTCCGCGTGCAGCCAGCCCGCGTACACGCCGTCGGCCGGGATGGCGGTGTGCGGCAGGGTCTCCACGTTCGCCGTCGGGAAGCCCAGTTCGCGGCCGCGCTGGGCGCCGCGTACGACGACTCCCTCCACGCGGTGCGGGCGTCCCAGTACCTCCATGGCGCCCGCGACGTCGCCCTCGGCGACCAGCCGCCGGGTCAGGGTGGAGGAGAACGGCTCGCCGCCGCCCGCGGCGCCGCGCTCGAACAGGTCGACGACCTCGACCTCGTAGTCGTAGGTGCCGCCCAGTTCGGCGAGGGTGTCCACGGTGCCCGCGGCCTTGTGCCCGAAGCGGAAGTTCGGCCCCTCGACGACCAGCTTCGCGTGCAGCTTGTCGACCAGCACCTTGACCACGAAGTCGGCCGGGGCCAGCTTCGAGAACTCCTTGGTGAACGGCAGGATCAGGACGGCGTCGACTCCCAGGCTCGCCATCAGCTCGGCGCGCCGCTCGTGCGGGGCCAGCAGCGGCGGGTGGGTGCCGGGTCGTACGACCTCGCTGGGGTGCGGGTCGAAGGTGACCACCACGGCCGGCACGCCCAGCTCCCGGGCGCGCGCCACCGTCTTCCCGATGATCAGCTGGTGCCCGCGGTGCACGCCGTCGTAGGAGCCGATGGTGACGACGCTGCGTCCCCAGCCCTCGGGGATGTCCTCCAAGCCACGCCAGCGCTGCACTGTGCCCGCTCCTCGCCCGAACTCTCGTCTGTCCACTGTGCCGGGGGGCGATCCGGTCGGATCCGGACTCCCTCGGCCTTACGCAGGTCTAAGACTGCCATGCCGTGCGCACCGCTTCGCGGGAAGGGTCGCCTCGCTTCTGTTAGGTGCGGCACCCGGAAGGGGCCGTTCGGCCGCCGCGGTCCGCCTGCCGCCGCGTGGCGGGGTCCGTATGGACCTGGCGAGCGCCCCTTCCACGCCCTCGCCGCACTCCGGGTGCCCCCCGTTGGAGTGAACGCGGTCGCGGCCGGTACGACCGCGTACGGCGACGGGCGGCGCCCTGTACGTGGCGCCGCCCGTCGGACCGGTCGTCTTCGGCTACTGGGCGAAGACCGCCAGGCTCTTCGCCCGGCCGCCCTGGTTCTCCAGCAGCGCCAGGAACGTCCCGTCGGGCGCGAACGCCGCGGCGGGCCGCACCGGGCCCTCGCCCTCGTCGAACCGCGGCATCGGGATGCGCACACCGTTGGTGAGCAGCCGTGCCTGGTCCAGGGTGACGTCCCAGCGCGGGAAGGCCGCGGCCGCCGCCTCGCCGATCGGCATGACCGGCAGGCCGCCGCCGGCTTCGTCGTCCACGGACGTCTGGAGCTGCTCCAGCGTGCGGGCCCGGTCCAGCTTGTACGGGCCGACTCGGGTGCGGCGCAGTGCGGTCAGGTGCCCGCCGACGCCGAGCGTCTCCCCCAGGTCGCGGGCGAGCGCCCGGATGTACGTACCGGAGGAGCACTCCACCGAGACCAGCAGGTCGGTGACGGGCGTGCCGTCCTCGGCCTCGGTCTCCTCGACGGAGTACACGACGAACGAGGAGACGGTGACCGGGCGGGCCGGTATCTCCACGTCCTCGCCGTCGCGTACCCGGGAGTACGACCGCTTGCCGTCGATCTTGATGGCGCTGACCTTGGACGGCACCTGCATGATGGCGCCGGTCAGCGCCGCCACGCCCGCGTCGATCGCGGCCCGGTCCAGGCCGTGCGCGGCCGTGGCCGCGGTGATCTCGCCCTCGGCGTCATCGGTGACGGACGTCTGGCCCAGGCGGATGGTGCCGACGTACTCCTTCTCGGTCAGCGCGAGGTGGCCGAGCAGCTTCGTGGCACGCTCGATGCCCAGGACGAGCACACCCGTCGCCATCGGGTCGAGCGTGCCGGCGTGCCCGACGCGGCGGGTGCGGGCCATACCCCGCATCTTCGCCACCACGTCGTGCGAGGTGAAGCCGGCCGGCTTGTCGACGATGACCAGGCCGTCCGGCGCCCCCTGCTTGGCACGGCTGCGCTCCACACGCCTCGCGCCGGTGTTCTCGCGCTTCATTACGCCGTGGTGTCCTCGTCCTCGTCGCCCGGCTTGCGGTACGGGTCGGCCTCGCCCGCGTACTTCGCGCCCGAGGACGCCTCGCGCACCTTGGCGTCCGAGGCCCGTGCCTTGTCCAGCAGGTCCTCGATCGTCTTGGCGTTCTCCGGCAGCGCGTCCGCGACGAACGTGAGGGTCGGCGTGAACTTCACGCCCGCCGCCCGGCCGACCTCGGAGCGCAGGATGCCCTTGGCGCTCTCCAGCCCGGCCGCCGCGCTGGCCCGCTCCTCGTCGTCGCCGTAGACCGTGTAGAAGACCGTAGCCTCCCGCAGGTCGCCGGTGACCCGGGTGTCCGTGATGGTCACGTGGCTGCCCAGCCGCGGGTCCTTGATGCCGCGCTGCAGCTTCTGGGCGACCACCTCCCGGATGAGGTCCGCCAGCTTCTTCGCCCGCGCATTGTCGGCCACTGGTCCGTCTCCTTCTGTGTCTTTCACCGTGGTGCTTGTGGCGCCGACGACCCGCTCAGTCGTCATCGTCGCCGTGGATCCGCCGTCGTACCGACAGCAGCTCCACTTCGGGCCGTGCGGCGACCAGGCGCTCGCAGCGGTCCAGTACGTCTGTGAGGTGCCCCGTGTCCCCGGACACCACCGCGAGTCCGATGGTGGCTCTGCGGTGGAGATCCTGCTCGCCGACCTCCGCCACGCTGACCGCGTACTTGCGGTGCAGTTCGGCGACGATCGGGCGGACGACGGAGCGCTTCTCCTTGAGCGACCGTACGTCGCCGAGGAGGAGGTCGAAGGACAGTGTCCCTACGTACATGCGGTGCGGGTAAGGCCACCCGTGGGGCACTAGATGCCAGATGTACGAACCATTCGAACCGTACAGGCAACGGCCGGGGCCGATCGACGGAATTTCTCCCGCCGACCGGCCCCAGTCGGTCACTGCATGATCAGCCGCGCGGCTTCTCGCGCATCTCGTACGTCGCGATGACGTCGTCGACCTTGATGTCGTTGAAGTTGCCGAGGTTGATACCGCCCTCGAAGCCTTCGCGGATCTCGGTGACGTCGTCCTTGAAGCGGCGCAGACCCTCGATGTTGAGGTTCTCCGCGACGACCTTGCCGTCGCGCACCAGGCGGGCCTTGGTGTTGCGCTTGACCTCGCCGGAGCGGATGAGAACACCCGCGATGTTGCCCAGCTTGGACGACTTGAAGACCTCGCGGATCTCCGCCGTACCGAGCTCGACCTCTTCGTACTCCGGCTTGAGCATGCCCTTGAGGGCCGCCTCGATCTCCTCGATCGCCTGGTAGATGACCGAGTAGTAGCGCACGTCCACGCCCTCGCGCTCGGCCATCTGCGTCGCGCGGCCTTCGGCGCGGACGTTGAAGCCGATCACGATCGCGTCGGAGCCGGACGCCAGGTTGATGTCGGACTCCGTGACCGCACCGACGCCGCGGTGCAGGACCCGGATGTCGACCTCTTCGCCGACGTCGAGCTGGAGCAGCGAGGACTCCAGGGCCTCGACCGAACCGGACGCGTCGCCCTTGATGATGAGGTTGAGCTGCTGCACCTCGCCGGCCTTGAGCACCTTGTCCAGGTCCTCCAGCGACACCCGGCGGGTGCGCTTGGCGAACGCGGCGTTGCGCTCACGGGCGGCGCGCTTCTCGGCGATCTGGCGTGCCGTGCGGTCCTCGTCGACGACCAGGAAGTTGTCGCCGGCACCCGGGACGTTGGTCAGACCCAGCACCAGGACGGGGGTCGAGGGACCCGCTTCCTGCACGTTCTGGCCCTTGTCGTCGAGCATCGCCCGGACGCGGCCGTACGCGTCGCCGGCCACCATCGTGTCACCGACGCGCAGCGTGCCGCGCTGGACCAGGACGGTCGCCACGGCGCCGCGGCCACGGTCGAGGTGGGCCTCGATCGCGATGCCCTGCGCGTCCTGCTCGGCGTTGGCCCGCAGGTCGAGCGAGGCGTCCGCGGTCAGGACCACGGCCTCCAGCAGCTCCTCGATGTTCTGGCCCTGGCGGGCGGAGATGTCGACGAACATCGTGTCGCCGCCGTACTCCTCGGCCACCAGGCCGTACTCGGTGAGCTGACCGCGCACCTTGGTCGGGTCCGCGCCCTCGACGTCGATCTTGTTGACCGCGACCACGATCGGCACGTCGGCCGCCTTGGCGTGGTTCAGGGCCTCGATCGTCTGCGGCATGACACCGTCGTTGGCCGCCACCACGAGGATCGCGATGTCGGTCGACTTGGCACCGCGGGCACGCATGGCGGTGAACGCCTCGTGACCCGGGGTGTCGATGAAGGTGATGCGCCGCTCTTCGTCGTTGACCTCGGTCGCGACCTGGTAGGCACCGATGTGCTGGGTGATGCCGCCGGCCTCGCCCGCGATGACGTTCGTCTTGCGGATCGCGTCGAGCAGTCGCGTCTTACCGTGGTCGACGTGACCCATGACGGTCACCACCGGCGGACGCGCGACGAGCATCTCCTCGCCGCCCTCGTTCTCGCCGAAGTCGATGTCGAACGACTCCAGGAGCTCGCGGTCCTCCTCCTCCGGGGAGACGATCTCGACGACGTAGTTCATCTCGTCGCCGAGGAGCTGCAGCGTCTCGTCGGAGACGGACTGCGTCGCGGTGACCATCTCACCCAGGTTCAGCATGACCTGGACGAGCGACGCCGGGTTGGCGTTGATCTTCTCGGCGAAGTCCGTCAGCGAGGCACCGCGCGACAGGCGCACCGTCGCACCGTTGCCGCGGGGCAGCATGACGCCGCCCACCGACGGGGCCTGCATGGCCTCGTACTCCTGGCGCCTCTGACGCTTGGACTTGCGGCCGCGGCGCGCGGGACCGCCGGGACGGCCGAAGGCGCCCTGCGTGCCACCACGGCCACCGGGACCACCCGGACGTCCGCCGAAGCCGGGACGGCCGCCGAAGCCGCCGCCACCACCGGGGCCGCCGCCACCGGGACGACCGGCGAAACCGCCGCCGCCACCCGGACGACCGCCACCGCCGCCACCGGGACGGCCGGCGAAGCCGCCGCCACCGGGACGACCGCCGCCACCGGGGCGACCTGCGCCACCGGGACCGCGACCGCCGCCGCCACCGGGACCCGGACGCGGGCCGGCGGCCGGGCTCTTCGGCATCATGCCGGGGTTGGGGCGGTTACCGCCGCCGGGACGCGGGCCGCCCTGGCCTGCGCCCTGCGGGCGGGGCATGCCGCCCGGGGTCGGACGGTTGCCGCCGGGAGCCTGCGGACGGGGACCGCCCTGGCCGCCCTGACCGCCCTGCGGACGCGGACCGCCGGGGGCACCCTGGCCGCCGGGGCGCGGCGCGCCGCCGGGACGGGGGGCCTGCGGACGGGCCATGCCGGTGGAGCCACCGGACGTGAAGGGGTTGTTGCCCGGACGCGGTCCGGACGGACGGTTGCCGCCGGGACGCGGGGCGCCGCCCTGGCGGTCGCCGCCGGGACGGGGCGCGTTGCCACGGCCCTGACCGCCCTGGCCGCCGCCCTGGCCGCCCTGCTGCGGGCGGGCCGGACGCGGGCCGGGGGTGGCGCCGGGGCGCGGCGCGGCGGGAGCCGACGGGGGCGCCTGGAACTCGGGCTGCGCGGGCGCGGCCGGAGCGGGCTTGGGGGCCTTCGGGCCCGGCGTGGGACGCGGACCCGGGGCCGGGGCCGACTTCGGGGCCTCGGCGGGGGCCGCCGGTGCCTGGGTCGCCTCGGGGGCGGCCGGCGCCGGAGCCGCGGGGCCCGGCTTGGGGGCGCCCGGCTTCGGGGCGCCGGGGCGTGCCTGCGCCGGGGACGGCGCGGACGGCTTTGCGGGCGCGCTCTTGCGCGGCGCCGCGGGCTTGCCGGCGGCACGGCCGTTGCCGTTGCCAGCCTGGAAAGCGTCGGTCAGCTTTCGAACAACCGGCGCCTCGATCGTCGAGGACGCCGAACGGACGAATTCACCAAGTTCTTGGAGCTTGGCCATGACGACCTTGCTCTCAACTCCGAACTCCTTGGCGAGTTCGTATACCCGGACCTTAGCCACTTCGCTCCTTCTAGGTCCGGGTGTCCACCGGACCGTCGCTACTTCATGGGCGTACTCATCGCGTACTCATCGAGTGCTCATCGCAATCTCGACCTACTTCCGACTCGCGAGGTACCTGACCGCACGGTTTTCCGTGCGCTGTGCTTTCTTACGGTGTTGCCTGATCAACCGGTGTAGCTTGATCAACATGCGCCCCTTCGACGAACCGGCGCAAGGCCGTCACATCGAACGGTCCCGGGCCCCGGAAGGCCCGGGGGAAGGCCCGGCGGCGGACCGCCAGGTCGAGACAGACCCGTGTCGGGTGCACATAAGCACCCCGGCCGGGCAGCGTACCGCGCGGATCGGGGGCGCACTCGCCCTCGATCGCCACGATGCGCAGCAAATCGCCCTTGGCCGCTCGCTCCCGGCACCCCACACAGGTGCGCTCAGGGCATGCGCGGGCATGCGTCCGGCCAGACACTGCTTAAGTCTACCTCCCCGCGCCGACCTCACCCCTACGGGGTAATGCCCGAACGGTCGCTCAAAATTCCGGTGGGCCGCCACCGATTTTTTCGGCTGCGGCCGCACCCTTGCGTGCTCCCGGCCGCCGCCGGACGCGGGCCCCGGCCCGTGCGCGGCGGCGCGGATCACTCCTGTTCCGCGCCCTCGGTGTCCGGGCGGATGTCGATGCGCCACCCGGTGAGCCGGGCGGCGAGGCGGGCGTTCTGCCCTTCCTTGCCGATGGCCAGCGAGAGCTGGTAGTCGGGCACGGTGACCCGCGCGGAGCGCGCCGCCAGGTCGACCACCTCGACCTTGCTGACCCGGGCCGGCGAGAGCGCGTGCGCCACCAGCTCGGCCGGGTCGTCCGACCAGTCCACGATGTCGATCTTCTCGCCGTGCAGCTCGGCCATGACCGCGCGCACCCGGCCGCCCATCGGGCCGATGCAGGCGCCCTTGGCGTTCAGCCCCGAGCGGGTGGACCGCACGGCGATCTTGGTGCGGTGACCGGCCTCACGGGCGATGGCGGAGATCTCCACCGAGCCGTCCGCGATCTCCGGGACCTCCATGGCGAAGAGCTTCTTCACCAGGTTGGGGTGGGTGCGCGAGAGCGTCACGGACGGGCCGCGCACGCCCTTGACCACCCGGACCACGTACGAGCGCAGGCGGGTGCCGTGCGTGTACTCCTCGCCGGGGACCTGCTCCTGCGACGGCAGGATGGCCTCCAGCTTGCCGATGTCGACCAGCACGTTCTTCGGGTCCCGGCCCTGCTGGACGACGCCCATGACGACGTCGCCCTCCCGCCCGGCGTACTCGCCGAAGGTGATCTCCTCCTCGGCGTCCCGCAGCCGCTGCAGGATGACCTGCTTGGCGGTGGTCGCCGCGATCCGGCCGAAACCCGACGGGGTGTCGTCGAACTCGCGGGGCTCGGCGCCCTCTTCGAGGTCGGCCGGGTCCTCCTTCGCCCACACCGTCACGTGCCCGGTGTTGCGGTCCAGCTCCACCCGCGCGTGGCGGCGGCTTCCCTCGGTGCGGTGGTACGCGATGAGGAGGGCCGACTCGATGGCCGCGACCAGCAGGTCGAACGAGATCTCCTTCTCTCGTACCAAACCCCGCAGGGCACTCATGTCGATGTCCACGGCTACGCCTCCTCCTGGCTCTCGTCGTTCTGCTCGGCGCGGTCGTCGCGCCCCTTGTCGTGCTTGCGGTTGAACTCGATCTCCACGCGCGCCTTGGCGATCTCGGCGAAGGCGACCCGGCGGGCGGTGGGCTTGCGGCCCTTGACGCCCGGCACCTCCAGGTCCAGCCCCTCGTCGTCCACGGCGGTGATACGTGCCACCAGCTCGCCGCCCTCGTGGAGTTGGGCCTTGACGAGGCGGCCGACGGCGCGGCGGTAGTGCCGCGGCTCGGTCAGCGGGCGGTCGGCTCCGGGGGAGGTGACCTCCAGCGTGTACGGCGCGCCGCCCATGGCGTCGGAGTCGTCGAGCGCCTGCGATGCCTCGCGGCTCAGCTCGGCACACTCGTCCAGCTGTACGCCGTCGTCGGAGTCGACCACGATCCTCAGCACACGCCGCTTTCCGGCCGGTGTCACCTCGATCTCTTCCAGATCCAGGTCTCGCGCGGCGACGAGCGGTTCAAGCAGTCCGCGCAGCCTCTCGCTCTGGGTGGTGCTCATCCGGGTGACTCCTCGGCCGCGTGTGCTGTTGTGGGAAGGTCGCGTGTCGGGTCAAAGCCTAGCTGTTCCGGCGGGGTACTGACGATTCGGTGGCGGGGCACGGATACGCTCGCCTGCGGTGATCACTACGGATGCCCCCACCGAAGACCACGGGAAGTCACACGTGCACAACGTCGCGCTCACGCGCAGGAGGACCTTGCTGGCCGGCTCCGTGCTCGGCGGGGCGGCGCTGCTGCTCACCGGCTGCTCGGACGATTCCGGGTCCGGCGGGGGCAAGAAGGACGCGGACGCGGCGGCGGAAGCGCGGCTGCGCGCGCAGGCCGCGCGGGACAGCGCCGCGCTGCTCGCCCGGTACGACGCGACGCTCGCCGCGCACCCCGGGCTCGGCGAGCGGCTGCGGCCGCTGCGCGCCGAAGTGGCCCGGCACGCGGCGGCGTTCGGCGGCGCGTCCCCCGCACCGTCCTCGGCTGCCCCGTCTTCTCCCGCGGCCCCGTCCGCGCAGCCCCGCGCGGGCGCGACGGGCACGCCGTCCGCACCCGCCTCCCCCGCCGTCCCGCCGGACGGGAAGCAGGCGCGTACGGATCTCGCGGCGGCGGAGCGGCGCACCGCCGACGCCCGCGCCGCCGCCCTCGTGACGGCCCCGCCGGAGCTGGCCAGGCTGCTGGCGTCGGTCGCGGCGGCGGGCGCGGCACACGCGTACCTGCTCGCGGAGGAGGACGCGTGAGGCGGGCCGGAGCGGCGGCCGTGACCGGCACGTGCGACAGGCCGGGCGCGGGCCCGGGGACGGAAGGGGCACAGCGATGCTGACATCCAGGGTGGCGCGGGCGGGCGCCGCTGACGGCGACGCGCACGCCGCCGAGCTGCGGGCGCTCCAGTCCGCGCTGGCGGCCGAGCACGCCGTCGTCTACGGCTACGGCGTGGTCGGCGGCCGGATCGGCGCCGACCGGCGCAAGGAGGCACGGGAGGCGTACGACGCACACCGCGCGCGCCGGGACGAGCTGGGGCGCGGCATACGCGACCTGGGCGGCACGCCGCGGGCCGCGGCGGCCGCGTACGAGCTGCCGTTCCCGGTGCCGGACTCCGCCGCCGCGGTCCGGCTGGCCGCTGAGCTGGAGGACCGGGTGGCGGCCGTCTACGCCGATCTCGTGCGGGCCGGCGGCGGCGCGCGGCGCAAGGACGCGGCGGCGGCCCTGCGGGAGGCCGCGGTGCGGGCGGTGCGCTGGCGCGGCAGCGGCGTAGCCTTCCCTGGGCTCGCGGAACGGGCCGGGGCCGCCGGCACCCCGTCCGGCGCGGCGTCCGGCGCCGCCGCGGACCCGCACTGACGGCCGCCCGCACCAGGGGGCACCGAACGTCCACCGAAAGGGACAGCACAGGCATGGCTACGGCACCCATCGAACCGCCGCAACGGCTGGTGAGCGCGCTCGGCGGCGACCCGGGCGGCCCGGCCGGTGCCTGGCTGGACGCGCTGCCCGCACTGGTCGGCGAGCGGCTGGAGGCGTGGGAGCTGACGCTGGAGCGGGTGCTCGTCCCAGGCGGGCGCAGCAGTCTGCTCGCGTACGTGCGGCAGGCCGACGGCACACCGGCGGCGTTGAAGTTCCCGGCCCCCGGCCGGGCGCCGGCGCATGAGGGTGCGGCGCTGGCGCAGTGGGACGGCTGGGGCGCGGCGCGGCTGCTGCGCGCCGACGCGGACAGCGGTGCGCTCCTCCTGGAGCGGTTGCGGGGCACCGTGTCGCTGCGCTCGCTGCCGGAGGCGAAGGCCGTGCTGGAGGCGGCGGGCACCGTACGGCGGCTGTGGGTGCGGCCGGCCGAGGGGCACCCCTTCGAGACGCTGGCGGGCCGCGCGGAGGAGGCCGTCGAGTCGCTGCGCGCCCTGGGGGCGACGACGCGCGCCGAAGGGCCGCTGCTGGACGAGGCACTCGAACTGCGCCGCGCGCTGCCGGCCGACGCACCGGAAGAAGTGCTGCTGCACGGCGCGTTCCGGCAGGGCAAGGTGCTGGCGGGCGAGCGGGCGCCGTGGCTCGCGGTCGGGCCCTCGCCGGTGGTGGGCGAGCGGGCGTACGACCTGGCCGGGCTGGTGCTGGACCGCTCCGAGGACCTGGCGGCCGGCTCGGGTGCGGCCTCGGCGGCCCGCCGCCGGGTCGCCAAGCTGGCCGACTCCCTGGACGCGGACCGCGACCGGCTGCGCAGTTGGACGTTGTACCGCGCGGTGGACGCGGGCGTGCGCGAACTGACGACGCCGGGCGGCGACGCGCAGCGCGGGGAAGTGCTGCTGGAGTTCGCCACGTGGCTGTGAGCGCACGGCTGTGAGCACATGGCCGTGAGCACGTGGCTGTGAGCACGGCGCGGCCGTAGGACCGGCGCGCCCGTGGTCGTACACGGCCGGTGGCCGGGCGGCCCCGGAATCCCGGTACCCGCCCGGCCACCGGCCGTGTTGTCCGCGTTACGCGCTCAGCCGGGCCACGGCCTCCTCGACCGTCAGCTCCTCGCGCTCGCCCGTACGGCGGTCCTTGAGCTCGACGACGCCCTCGGCGGCGCGGCGGCCCGCGACCAGGATCTTCGGGACGCCCAGCAGCTCGGCGTCGGTGAACTTCACGCCCGGCGAGACGCCCGCCCGGTCGTCCACCAGGACGCGCAGGCCCGCGGCGCCCAGCTTGTCGCCGACCTCCAGGGCCAGCTCGGTCTGCTTGGCCTTGCCCGCGGCGACCACGTGCACGTCGGCCGGGGCGACCTCAGGCGACCAGCACAGGCCGGACTCGTCGTGGGTCTGCTCGGCGAGGGCCGCGACCGCGCGGGAGACGCCGATGCCGTACGAGCCCATCGTGACGCGCGCGGGCTTGCCGTTCTGGCCGAGCACGTCCAGCTGGAAGGCGTCCGCGTACTTGCGGCCGAGCTGGAAGATGTGGCCGATCTCGATGGCGCGGTCGATGCGCAGGCCAGCGCCGCACTGGGGGCAGGGGTCGCCCGGCTCGACCACGACGACGTCCAGGTACTCGTCGACCTCGAAGTCACGGCCCGCGACGACGTTCCGCGCGTGCTTGCCGTCCTTGTTGGCGCCGGTGATCCAGGCGGTGCCGGGGGCGACCCGCGGGTCGGCGAGGTACTTGAAGGACTTGCCGGCCAGGCCCTGCGGGCCGACGTAGCCGCGCACGAGGTCGTCGCGGCCGGTGAAGTCCTCGGCGGTGACCAGCTCGACCGTGGCCGGGGCCAGGTGCTCGCCCAGCTTGCCGAGGTCCACCTCGCGGTCGCCGGGCACGCCCACCGCGACGATCTCGCCGTCCACCTTGACCAGGAGGTTCTTGAGGGTGGCCGAGGCGGGGACGCCCAGGTGCTCGGCGAGCGTCTCGATGGTCGGGGTGTCCGGGGTGTCCAGCTCCTCCATGGCGCCGACGCCGGAGGCGTCCGAGGGCTCGACCTTGACCGTGACGGCCTCGGTGTTGGCCGCGTAGTCGCAGGCCGGGCAGTCCACGAAGGTGTCCTCGCCGGCCGCCGCCGGGGCCAGGAACTCCTCGGAGGCCGAGCCGCCCATGGCGCCGGAGACGGCGGAGACGATGCGGTAGTCCAGGCCCAGGCGCCGGAAGATCCGCTGGTACGCCTCGCGGTGCAGGCGGTACGACTCGGCCAGGCCCTCGTCGGTGGTGTCGAAGCTGTACGAGTCCTTCATCTGGAACTCGCGGCCGCGCAGCACGCCGGAGCGCGGGCGGGCCTCGTCGCGGTACTTGGTCTGGATCTGGTAGAGCATCACCGGCAGGTCCTTGTAGGACGTGCACTGGTCCTTGACCATGAGGGTGAAGATCTCTTCGTGGGTCGGCCCGAGGAGGTAGTCGGCGCCCTTGCGGTCCTTGAGCCGGAACAGCTGGTCCCCGTACTCCTCCCAGCGGCCGGTGGCCTCGTAGGGCTCCTTGGGCAGCAGGGCCGGCAGCAGCACCTCCTGCGCGCCGATCGCGTCCATCTCCTCGCGGATGATGCGCGACACGTTCTCCAGGACCTTCTTGCCCAGCGGCAGCCAGGTCCAGATGCCGGCGGAGGTGCGGCGGACGTAGCCGGCGCGCACGAGCAGCTTGTGGCTGGCGGTCTCGGCGTCGGCCGGGTCGTCGCGCAGCGTCTTGATCATCAATCGGGACATGCGCTGGACCTGGGCCATGGTGATTCTCCTGCGTAAGAAAGGTGACTGCCGCGAGGTTATCCGGAGGGACGCGCCCCAAGGAAATGGGATGCGGCCCCGCCCGGTCGCGTTCCCTCAGCGTTTGAGCGGCAGGGGCGCGCCCATGACCGCGTACGGGAGGGGGGCGCTCGGGAAGACGACGCGGCGGGCCAGGTCCTGGTAGCCGAGGGAGCGGTACAGGCCGCGGGCCGGGCTTTCGGTGTCGATGGCGGAGAGGATGCTGCGCGGTTCGGCCGCGGCGTCCGTGATGCGGGTGATCAGCCGGCGGCCGATGCTCCGTTTCTGGAAGGCCGGCAGCACATGCAGCTCGGTGATCACGAACGAGTCGTCGAGCCAGTGGTCCAGCTCCCGCGAGCGCAGGTACGGCTCGACGACGGTGGACCACCAGTGGGCGCGGCTGTTGGGCATGCCGTAGACGAAGCCGACCAGGCGCCCCGCCGGGGTCGTGGCGCCGAGGGCGCGGGCTCCCGGGCTGGTCAGGTGCCGTAGGACGATGTGGCGGCGGACGCCGATCTCGTCGTCGGTGAGGCCGAACGCGAGCGCCTGTACGGCGAGCGCGTCGTCCACGCGGGCAGCGAGATCCAGGGGGCCGACCGCGACGTCATCCATGGTCGGGAGCGTACAAGGCGGCGGCGCTGCCCGAGTAGGCGGCCGCGCCACCGGCCTCAGAACAGCACGCTCATGAACGCGCCGGTCTCCTGGAAGCCCACCCGCCGGTACGCGGCGCGCGCGGCCGTATTGAAGTCGTTCACGTACAGGGAGGCGACCGGCGCGACCTCGGTGAGGGCGTAGCGCAGCACGGCCGCCATGCCGGTCTCCGACAGGCCCTTGCCGCGGAATTCGGGGGCGACCCAGACGCCCTGGATCTGGCAGGCCCGCTGTGTGGCGGCGCCGATCTCGGCCTTGAAGACGACCTTGCCGTCGTCGATCCGGGCGAAGGACCGCCCGGAGCCGACCAGTTCGGCGACGCGCGCCTGGTAGAGCAGTCCGCCGTCGCCGGCCAGCGGCGAGATGCCGACCTCCTCGGTGAACATCGCCACGCACGCGGGCATGATCAGGTCCATCTCGTGCTTGCCGATGCGCCGGACGTACGGGTCGGGCTCGACCTCGGTGGCGAAGGAGGACGTGACCATCAGCGGCTGGTGGGCGCGGACCTCGCGGGCCGGGCCCCAGGCGGGCTCCAGGAGGGACCACAGCTCGGCGGTGGGTCCGGCCGGGCCGACGATGGAGGAGCAGCGCCGTCCCTGGCGGCGGGCCCGCTCGGCGAAGCCGCGTACCGCTTCGGGGGTGGCGCAGACGGGGACGAGGTTGGCGCCCGCGTAGCACAGCGACTCCAGCCGGCCGTCCGCGTACCAGCCCCACATCTCGCCGCCGAGCCGCCACGGGTCGAGCCCGGCGATCTGCACGCGGGCGGCGACGAAGGCGTTGGCGACCGGGTCCCGGTCCAGCACCGCCAGCGCGTCGTCGAGCTCCCCCGGTTCGAGAACCTTGGTGGTGGTGGTCGTCAGCACGTGTCGGAAAGCCTCACCTTTACGGGCCTGGGAGGCCAGGCGATAGCAGGTCCTGGAACTTTACCTCCCCGGCAGCGGAGCAGCGGATTCCCTGCGGGTACCCCGCTTCCGGCGCAGGTTACGCACGAGCCCCGCCACCGGTGTGGTCCGGTGGCGGGGCTCGGGAGGTGTGCGGGGCGCCGGGGCCGCGGGGGTCAGCCGGCGATGGCGACGGTGGGTTCGCCGGAGGCCACGCCGTCCTTCTCCATCTGCTCGGCGATCTTCATGGCCTCTTCGATGAGGGTCTCGACGATCTTCGACTCGGGCACCGTCTTGATCACCTCGCCCTTGACGAAGATCTGGCCCTTGCCGTTGCCGGACGCGACACCGAGGTCGGCCTCGCGGGCCTCGCCGGGGCCGTTGACGACGCAGCCCATGACGGCGACGCGCAGCGGCACCTCCATGCCCTCCAGGCCCGCGGTGACCTCGTCGGCCAGCTTGTACACGTCCACCTGCGCCCGCCCGCAGGACGGGCAGGAGACGATCTCCAGGCGGCGGGGCCGCAGGTTCAGCGACTCCAGGATCTGCAGGCCGACCTTGACCTCCTCGGCCGGCGGCGCCGACAGGGAGACGCGGATGGTGTCGCCGATGCCCTCGGAGAGCAGCGCGCCGAAGGCGACCGCGGACTTGATCGTGCCCTGGAAGGCCGGCCCGGCCTCGGTCACGCCCAGGTGCAGCGGGTAGTCGCACCGGGCGGCGAGTTGCCGGTAGGCGTTGACCATCACGACCGGGTCGTTGTGCTTGACCGAGATCTTGATGTCGCGGAAGCCGTGCTCCTCGAAGAGGGACGCCTCCCACAGGGCGGACTCGACGAGCGCCTCAGGGGTGGCCTTGCCGTACTTCTGCAGCAGACGGCGGTCGAGCGAACCGGCGTTGACGCCGATCCGGATCGGCGTGCCGGCGTCGCCGGCCGCCTTCGCGATCTCCTTGACCTTGTCGTCGAACTGCTTGATGTTGCCCGGGTTCACGCGGACCGCCGCACACCCGGCGTCGATCGCGGCGAACACGTACTTCGGCTGGAAGTGGATGTCGGCGATGACCGGGATCTGCGACTTCTTCGCGATCACCGGCAGCGCGTCGGCGTCGTCCTGGGTCGGGCAGGCGACGCGCACGATCTGGCAGCCGGACGCCGTCAGCTCGGCGATCTGCTGGAGGGTCGCACCGATGTCGGAGGTGCGCGTGGTCGTCATCGACTGCACCGAGACCGGTGCGTCCCCGCCCACGGCGACCGGACCGACCTGGATCTGGCGGCTGACCCGGCGGTCGGCCAGCTTGGTCGGTACGTCCGGCATTCCCAGTGAAATGGCAGTCATCTGGCGAGCAACCCCAAGGTATGGATCTAGGTCCCGAGATCGGCGGGCTCCAACCACCGAGATTACGGCACGAGGGTTGCCGCGGGCACATCGAACCCCTCCTGCCCCTCGCAGGGAGGCGGAGGAGCACCCGTGTGCGCGGTTCAGGGGGCCGGTCGCCCGGCCCCCTGCGCACCGTCTACGTCAGCTTCACCGGATTCACCACGTCCGCCACCAGCACCAGGAGCGTGAAGCAGATGAAGATCCCGGCGACCACGTACGCGACCGGCATGAGCTTGGCCACGTCGAAGGGACCGGGGTCGGGGCGCCGGAAGACGCGGGCGAAGGCGCGGCGCACGGACTCCCACAGGGCGCCGGCGATGTGGCCGCCGTCCAGCGGCAGCAGCGGGAGCATGTTGAACAGGAACAGGGACAGGTTGAAGCCCGCGACCAGGAAGAGCATGGTCGCCACCCGCTGCTCCGGCGGGATGTTCAGCGAGAAGACCTCGCCGCCGACCCGGGCCGCGCCGACCACGCCCATCGGGGAGTCCTGCTTGCGCTCCCCACCGTTGAAGGCCGCGTTCCACAGGTCGGGGACCTTGGCGGGCAGGTTGACCAGCGACTGGACGCCCTGTTCGACCATGCTGCCCATGCGGTCGACGGACTGGCCGAAGGACTGCGGGACGATGCCGGTGGCCGGGGTGAAGCCGAGGAAGCCCGCGGTGACGTACTCGCCCGGCACGTAGGAGCCGTGGCCGTCGGTCTTGGCGACCTTGTTCTCGATGAGGTCGGCGTTCAGTTCCAGCCGCTTGCCGTCCCGCTCGACGGTGATCGTCGCGGGTCCCGTGGTGTCCCGGATGCTCTGCTGGAGGCTGGCCCAGTCGGGTACGGGCTTGCCGTTGAACGCGACGATCTTGTCGCCGGGGCGCAGGCCGGCGGCCTTGGCCGGGGAGTCCTTGGCGCCCGCCGTGCACTTGTCGGTCTTGGCGGAGGCCGCGATGACGCAGTCCGAGACCGAGCCGACCTGGGTGGTCTGGGTGTTGATGCCGAAGCCCATCAGCACGCTCATGAAGATCACGACCGCGAGGACCAGGTTCATGAACGGCCCGGCGAACATCACGATGACGCGTTTCCAGGGCTTGCGCGTGTAGAACAGGCGCTTCTCGTCGCCCGGCTGCAGCTCCTCGAAGGCCGCCGAACGGGCGTCCTCGATCATGCCGCGCCAGGGGGAGGTGGACCGGGCCGTTATGGCGCCGTCCTCCCCCGGCGGGAACATCCCGATCATGCGGATGTAGCCGCCGAGCGGTATGGCCTTGATGCCGTACTCGGTGTCGCCCTTGCGGCGGGAGAAGATCGTCGGCCCGAAGCCCACCATGTACTGCGGCACCCGGATGCCGAACATCTTGGCCGTGGACAGGTGCCCCAGCTCGTGCCAGGCGATCGAGAACAGCAGGCCGACGACGAAGACGACTATGCCCAGAATGGTCATCCAGGTCGTCATGCGCGAGCCTCCGATGTCGTACGGGCCGCTCGGGCGGCCAGCTCACGGGCGCGGGCGCGCGCCCAGGTTTCCGCCTGCAAGACGTCCGCGACCGTCAGGGAGGTTCCCCTGGCCGGCTCGCCGTGCTCCGCGACCACCTCGGCGACCGTATCGACAATCCCTGTGAACGGCAGCCCGCCCTTCAAGAACGCGTCGACGCATTCCTCGTTGGCCGCGTTGAAGACGGCGGGCGCGGTGCCGCCCAGGCCGCCGACATGGCAGGCCAGCGGCACGGACGGGAACGCCTCGGTGTCCAGGGGCAGGAACTCCCACTGGTGGGCCTTGGTCCAGTCGACGCCCGGGGCGGCGTCCGGCACCCGGTCGGGCCAGCCGATGCCCAGCGCGATCGGCATCCGCATGTCGGGCGGGCTGGCCTGGGCCAGGGTGGAACCGTCGGTGAACTCCACCATCGAGTGGATATAGGACTGCGGATGGACGACGACCTCGATGCGCTCGAACGGCACGTCGTACAGCAGGTGCGCCTCGATGACCTCCAGGCCCTTGTTGACCAGGGTCGCGGAGTTGATGGTGATGACCGGGCCCATCGCCCAGGTGGGGTGCGCGAGGGCCTGCTCCGGCGTGACGGCCGCCAGCTGCTCCTTCGTACGGCCGCGGAACGGCCCGCCGGAGGCGGTGACGACCAGCTTGCGGACCTCCTGGCGGGTGCCGCCGAGCAGGCCCTGGAAGAGGGCGGAGTGCTCGGAGTCGACGGGGACGATCTGGCCGGGGCGTGCGGCGGCCTTCACCAGCGGGCCGCCGACGATCAGCGACTCCTTGTTGGCGAGCGCCAGCGCGCGGCCCGCGTTCAGGGCGGCGAGGGTCGGCGCGAGGCCGATGGAGCCGGTGATGCCGTTGAGGACGGTGTGGCACGGCGAGGCGGCGACCTCGGTGGCCGCGTCGGGCCCGGCCAGGATCTCGGGCAGCGGCTCCCCCGCCCCGTACCGGGCGGACAGCGCCTCGCGCAGGGCCGGCACCGCGTCCTCGCGGGCGACCGCGACCGTACGGACCCGCAGCCGGTGCGCCTGCTCGGCCAGCAGCGCCACCCGGCCGCCGGCCGCGGACAGCGCGGTCACGCGGAAGCGGTCGGGGTGGCGCAGCACCAGGTCGACGGCCTGGGTGCCGATGGAGCCGGTCGAGCCGAGGAGCACGATGTCGCGCGGCCCGTCCCCGCCGCCGGCGAGCGGTGCGGGGGTGAAGCGCAGATGCGGGTCAGCGAGGGAGTCCGTCATGGACACCATTGTTGCCGGTCCGGGCCGGGCGGTGAGCCACCGGGCACTGTCAGTGGCTCGTGGGACCGTGCCGGTATGGATCGGACGATGTCCCCGCCGGCGCGGCCGGCCGCCGAGCTGACGCCCGCCGAAGCGGCGGAGCGCTGGACGGCGCCGCTGCGCCCGGCGTTCCGCCCGACGCACCCCGACGACCGCCGCGCCCCGCTCGCCGGGCCGCCCGTGGGATATCCGGGCGGCCGTCCCCATCTGCCGGACGACGTGCCGTGGCCGGTGCGGGAGGGGAACGGGCCGCTCGCGTTCGCCGCCTCGGTGTCGCTGCCCGCGCCGGCCGGGGTGTCCGGCGCGGAGCTGGACATACCGCTGCCCGAGGACGGCACGCTGCTGTTCTTCGTGAATACGGCCCGGGGCAGGGCGCCCGGATCAGCGGATCGGCCGGTGGACGTTCTCCTTCTCCGTCGGGCCCGGGGTCGCGTCGGCGATCCACGGGCCGTCGCCGCTCGGGTCCACCACGCCCTCCTCCAGCCAGGCGTATGTGCCGGTCAGCACGCCGGAGACGACCTTGCGGTCCAGGTCGTCGGTGTTGGTCCACAGCCGTCTGAAGAGCTCGTCGACGCGGATGCGGGCCTGCCGGCAGAACGCGTCGGCGAGCTGGTACGCCTCGCGGCCGTGGTCGTCGGTGGCGCGCAGGTGCTCGGCGCGTACGACGGCCGCGCTCATGGCGAAGAGTTCGGCGCCGATGTCGACGATCCGGCCGAGGAAGCCCTGCTTGGTCTCCATCCGGCCCTGCCAGCGGGACATGGCGTAGAACGTGGACCTGGCGAGCTTGCGGGCGGCGCGCTCCACGTACCGCAGGTGCCCGGCGAGGTCGCCGAACTCCGCGTACGTACGCGGCAGCTGGCCGGGGCCCGCGACCAGTTTGGGCAGCCAGCGGGCGTAGAACGTGCCGGCCTTGGCGGCGGCCTTGCCCTTGTCGGACAGCGACTTGTCGGGGTCGATGAGGTCGCCGGCCACGGACAGGTGCGCGTCCACCGCCTCGCGGGCGATGAGCAGGTGCATGATCTCGGTGGAGCCCTCGAAGATGCGGTTGATCCGCAGGTCGCGCAGGATCTGCTCGGCGGGTACGGCGCGCTCGCCGCGGGCGGCGAGCGAGGCGGCGGTCTCGAAGCCGCGGCCGCCGCGGATCTGGACGAGTTCGTCGGCCATCAGACAGCCCATCTCGGAGCCGTACAGCTTGGCCAGCGCGGCCTCGATGCGGATGTCGTTGCGGTCCTCGTCGGCCATCTGGGAGGCGAGGTCGACGACGGCCTCCAGGGCGAAGGTGGTGGCCGCGATGAAGGAGATCTTGGCGCCGACCGCCTCGTGCTTGGCGATCGGCTTGCCCCACTGCTCGCGGGCCGCCGACCACTCGCGGGCGATCTTCAGACACCACTTGCCGGCGCCGACGCACATGGCGGGCAGCGAGAGGCGGCCGGTGTTGAGCGTGGTCAGCGCGATCTTCAGGCCGGCGCCCTCGGGCCCGATGCGGTTCGCCGCAGGCACCCGTACGCGGTGGAAGCGGGTGACGCCGTTCTCGATGCCGCGCAAACCCATGAAGGCGTTGCGGTTCTCGACGGTGACGCCCTCCGCGGCGGCCTCGACGACGAAGGCGGTGATGCCGCCCTTGTGGCCCTCGCTCTTGGGGACGCGCGCCATGACGACCAGGAGGTCGGCGACGACGCCGTTGGTGGTCCAGAGCTTCACGCCGTCCAGGACGTAGGTGTCGCCGTCCGGCACGGCGGTGGTCGCGAGCCTGGCCGGGTCGGAGCCCACGTCCGGCTCGGTGAGCAGGAACGCGGTGATGTCCGTACGGGCGCAGCGCGGCAGAAACGTGTCCTTCTGCTCCTGGGTGCCGAACTGTTTCAGCGGCTGCGGTACGCCGATGGACTGATGGGCGGAGAGCAGCGCGCCGATGGCCGGGCTGGCGGAGCCGACGAGGGCGAGCGCCTTGTTGTAGTAGACCTGCGTGAGGCCGAGGCCGCCGTACTTCGTGTCGATCTTCATGCCGAGCGCGCCGATCTCCTTGAGACCGTCGATGGTCTCGTCGGGGATCTGCGCCTCCCGCTCGATGCGGGCGCCGTCGATCTTCGTTTCGCAGAAGTCCCGGAGCTTGGTGAGGAACTCCTCGCCGCGCTGGGCGTCCTCGGTGGCGGGGGTGGGGTGCGGGTGGACGAGGTCGAGCCGGAAGCGGCCCAGGAACAGTTCCTTGGCGAAGCTGGGCTTGCGCCAGTCCTGCTCCCGGGCGGCCTCGGCGACCTGCCGGGCCTCGCGCTCGGACACATTGCGGGTGGATGGAGCGGTCATGAGGGGCTCACCTCGCCGCGGAGTCGGGTCACGGAGTGGGTCGTCGATCGGTGGGGACCTGGCGCCCCGCGGTCCCGGATTCGGGCGTTCCGTACCGGTCGGCGCCGGGCCGGTGTGCGTACGGGGCTCCCGCCGCCGTCCGGCTACCGGCCAGTGCTACTTGTGAGTCTGTACCCGTTCCCTTCGACTTGCACCAGACTTCGCGGCACGGAACGGGGCGGACGGCTTCCCTCCTGTCCCGCCGCCCCTCAGCGAGCGCCCGGCGTCACCAGCCCCGTTTCGTACGCCAGTACGACGGCCTGTGCCCTGCTGCACAGCCCCAGCTTGGTCATCGTCCGGTTCAGATGCGTCTTGACCGTGGCCTCGCTGATGACCAGCCGCTCCGCGATCTCCGGGTTGGACAGGCCCTTGGCGGTGTGCCGCAGCACCTCCAACTCGCGGGCGGTGAGCGCCTGGAGGGACTCCGGGCCGTCCGGTTCCGGGGCCGGTGCCGCCGGGCGCCGGGCGTACGCCTCGACCAGCCTGCGGGTGACGCTCGGCGCGAAGAGCATGTCGCCGCCCGCGACGGTGGCGATCGCCGACAGGAGCCGCTGCGGCGGAGTGTCCTTCAAGAGGAAGCCGCTGGCCCCGGCGCGCAGCGCCGCGTACACGTATTCGTCCAGGTCGAAGGTGGTCAGCACCACGACGCGCGGGACCGGCCCGCCGGTTTCGGCGGCGGCGCCGAGAATGCGCTCGGTGGCCGTGATGCCGCTGACCCCGGGCATCCGGATGTCCATGAGGATGACGTCGGGCAGGTGCTCGGCGGCCAGCCTGACCGCCTCCTCGCCGTCCGCGGCCTCGCCCACCACCTCGACGCCGGGCGCGGCGCGCAACAGCGCGGCGACACCGGCCCGGATGAGGACCTGGTCATCGGCCACCAGCACCCTGATCATGCTCTGTCGTCCCTTTCCGTGGCGGTGCCGGCCCCGCCGCGGGTCGGACGGGCAGGGTGAGCCGCACCTGGAAGCCGCCGTCCGGGAGAGGCCCGGCCCGCAGGCTGCCGCCGTAAATCCTGGCCCGCTCGCGCATCCCTATCAACCCGTGTCCGGTGGAGAGATGACCGGAAGCCGGTGGCGGTCCGGCGTCCTGGGCCGGTTCGGGGCGGGCGGCGCGTGCGGCGGGAGTGCCGCCGTCGTCCCGTATGCCGACCGTGAGGCGGTCGGTTCCGTAGTCGACGCTCACCTCGACGCGGGCGGCCCGCGCGTGCTTGAGGGCGTTGGTCAGCGCCTCCTGGACGACGCGGTAGGCGCACTGTTCCAGCCCCGGCGGGAACGGCCGCCGCTCCCCCGTCGTACGCAGCTCGACCGCCAGCCCCGCGGCCCGGATCCGCGCGACGACGTCGCCGAGCCGGTCCAGCCCCGGCGCCGGCTCGTAGGCGCCGGCCGCCGCCCCCTCGCCCGTCTCCCGGTCCACGGCGGCCGGCCCGCCCGCCATCTCGCGGGGGTCCACGCGCAGCACGGCCAGCAGCCGCCGCATCTCCTCCAGCGCCTCGCCGCTCGTCCCGGCGATGGTGGTCAGGGCGCGGCGGGCGGTGTCCGGGTCGGAGGAGAAGACGTACCCGGCCAGCCCGGCCTGCACGGAGATCACGGACATGTGGTGGGCGACCACGTCGTGCAGCTCGCGGGCGATGCGCACCCGTTCCTCCGCGACCGCGCGCCGGGCGTTCTCCTCCTGTTCGCGGCGCAGTTGGCCGGCCATCTCGGCGAGCCGGACGTTGCGTTCGGCGGAGGTGCGCGCGAGGTGGCCGAACCAGCACAGGATCACGGGGTACAGGACGCTCTGCCCGAGCGTGGTCGCCCAGGAGCTCTCGTGGCCCGTCGTCCCGGCGAAGTTCCACAGCGCGGCCAGCAGGACCGAGCAGCCGAGGGCGAAGCGCGGCGGGCGGTGCGCGGCCACCGTGTACAGGGCCAGCAGTCCGGCGAGGCTGTTGACGACGGGCCAGTAGTCCAGCGCGATGTAGCCGAACCAGAGCAGCTGGACGGCCAGGCACACCGCGACGGGGGCCCGCCTGCGGGCCACCACCAGCAGGTTGATCAGGCAGGTCAGGACGGAGCCCAGGGCGTCCAGGCGCTGCCATCCCGCGGGCGCGTTCTCGTGGCCGAGCAGCAGGGAGACGGTCGCGAAGCCGACCGCTATGGCCGCGTCAAGGGTGAGCGGCGGGGCGCTCCGCACCCGCCGCCGTACCGCCACGGCCACCCCGCCCATCCACACGGGCGCAGCGTAACCGCAGGCCGCACGGCCGGTCATCGGACCGGAGGAGGCCGTTCGGATACCGCGGAAGTTGTACGTCCGGGCCGGAGCTACCGCAGAAGTCACGGCCCTTTTTCCACCCGTGAAGGGACGCCCCGGCGGGCGGCGGGCGCATACGGTCGTAGGAGAGCACCACGGTACGGGGGAATCACGGGGGAGGCGACGCGCTCCGGGACGCTGTCCCGGAGCGCGTCGCACGTGGTGCGCAGGCCGGTTCTACACGTGGTGCGCGGGCCGGTTTCAGAGGTCCAGGCCGGTCAGCACGAGCACCCGCTCGTACGTGTAGTCCTCCATCGCGAAGCGCACGCCCTCGCGGCCCACGCCGGACTGCTTGGCGCCGCCGTACGGCATCTGGTCCGCGCGGTAGGACGGTACGTCGCCGACGATCACGCCGCCGACCTCCAGCGCGCGGTGCGCCCGGAAGGCGGTCTGCACGTCGTGCGTGAAGACGCCCGCCTGGAGGCCGTACTTGGAGTCGTTGACGGCCGCGAACGCCGCCTCCTCGCCGTCCACCTTCTTCAAGGTGAGGACCGGCCCGAAGACCTCCTCGCAGGCGAGGGTCGCGCCGGCCGGCACGTCCTCCAGCACGGTCGGCGCGTAGGAGGCGCCGTCCCGCTTGCCGCCCGCGAGCAGCTTCGCGCCCGCTTCGACGGCCTCGTCGACCCACGCCTCGACGCGCTTGGCGGCGTCCTCGCTCACCAGCGGGCCGACCTCGGTCGCGTCGTCCGACGGGTCGCCGGTGACCTGCGCGTTGACGGCGGCGACGATCTTCGGCACGAGCCGGTCGTAGACGGTGGCGTCGGCGATCACCCGCTGCACGGAGATGCAGGACTGGCCGCCCTGGTAGTTGGAGAAGGTGGCGATGCGCTGCGCCGCCCAGTCCAGGTCGGCCTCGGAGGCGAAGTCCGCCAGGACCACGGCCGCGCCGTTGCCGCCCAGTTCGAGGGTGCAGTGCTTGCGCGGCACCGACTCCATGATCGCGTAGCCGACCTTCTCGGAGCCGGTGAAGGAGATCACGGGCAGTCGCTCGTCCTGCACCAGCGCCGGCATCCGGTCGTTGGTCACCGGCAGGATCGACCAGGAACCGGCCGGCAGCTCGGTCTCGGCGAGCAGTTCGCCGAGGATCAGGCCGGACAGCGGGGTGGCCGGGGCCGGCTTGAGGATGATCGGCACGCCCGCCGCGATCGCCGGGGCGATCTTGTGGGCGCAGAGGTTGAGCGGGAAGTTGAAGGGCGCGATGCCCAGGACCGTGCCGCGCGGGAAGCGGCGGGTCAGCGCGAGCCGGCCGGCGCCGCCCGCGTCGGTGTCCAGGCGCTGGGCCTCGCCGCCGTTGAAGCGGCGGGCCTCCTCGGCCGCGAACCGGAAGACGGACACGGCGCGGCCCAGTTCGCCGCGGGCCCACTTCATGGGCTTGCCGTTCTCGGCGGAGATGAGCCGGGCGATCTCCTCCGTGCGCTCCACCAGGCGCCGCTGGACGTGGTCCAGGGCGGCGGCGCGTACGTGCGCGGGGGTGGCGGCGAACTCGGCCTGCACGGCGACGGAGGCCGCGACGGCCTCCTCTACCTGCTCCTCGGTGGGCACGCTCACCGAGCCGACGACCCGGCCGTCCCAGGGGGAGGTGACGTCGAAGGCGTCCTCGCCGGTGGCCTGGCGACCGGCGAGCCAAAAGGCGGTGGGAGAAGTCACAGTGGGTCCCGGCCCTTCCGAAGTGGGGGTGGTACGGACGGCCCTGACGGGCCTGGGTCCACCGTAGGGGCGGGGCGCGGCCGAGGCGTTTGTCCGGCGCGTAGTAGTCACCCGGCGTGGTCTTCCGCAATGGCGTACGGGCGGTCGGGGGCGGCCCGGCTACCGCTCCTCGGGAGCGCTCCCGGGCGGTTCCGCCACCGCCGTCGCCTTCAAGGCGAGCCACAGCTCCATGCGCACGTCTGGATCGTCCAGCGAGCGGCCGAGGATCTCCTCCACGCGCCGCATCCGGTAGCGCAGCGTGTGCCGGTGCACGCCCAGGTCGGCCGCCGCCGCGTCCCACTGGCCGTGCCGGGAGAGCCAGGCGCGCAAGGAGGCGACGAGGTCGCCGCGGCCGGTGGCGTCGTGGTCGCGCAGGGCCCGCAACAGGCCGTCGGCGAAAGCCCGCACGGCGTCGTCGGCGAGCAGCGGCAGCACCGAACCGGCCGCCACGTCCTCGTGCTCGACCAGCATCCGGCCGCGCCGGCGGGCGACGGACAGGGCCTGCTCGGCCTGGCGGTAGGCGTTCGCGGCGGCCATCGGCCCGGACGGCGCGGACAGGCCGACCGCCAGCCCCGCGCCGGACCGGCCGGCCTCGGCGCGTGCCGCGCGCCCGCGCGGCAGCGGCTGCGCGCCGAACCTGGCCTCGGCAGCCGCGGCGTACTCGGCGCACGCCTCGGTGGCGGCCCCGCCGTCGGCCGCCAGCACGACCAGCCGGCCGCCCTCCGGCACGGTCAGCACCGCTTCGCCGGTACGGGCCGCCGCCGACTCCATCGCGTCGGCGAGCGCGTCCAGGGCGGGCGGCGCGTCCCCGGTCTCCTCGCCGTCCGCGGCCACCGGCTCGGCGACGACCACCCGGAAGGGGGCGTCCAGGAGCCCGCCGTACAGCCGCCCCGCGACCGCCCGCGCGTGGTCGGGCTCGCCGGCCAGCAGCATGCGCAGCACCGCGGCGCCCAGCCGCTGTTCGGCGTCCTGGAGGGCGCGGGAGCGTTCGGTGGTGAGGGTGAGCAGGGCGACGGCGGAGTGCACGGCGAAGCGTTCGGCGGTGCCCAGGGGCGCGCCGGTGCCGACCGCGAGCACGCCGCGGGCGCGGCGGCCGGTCCCCAGCGATTGCAGCTCGACCCGGTCGTCGCCCTCGGCGTCGCTGACGACCGAGCTGGCGGGGGCCGGGCGCTCGCGCAGCCGTCCCACGTCCTCGCCGAGCCGGGCGGCCCGGCGGGCGGCCCAGTCGGGGGCCGCGGCGACCACGTTGCCGGCCGCGTCGTACAGCGCGGCCCAGCCCCGCAGGTGCGCCGCGAGCCGGGCCAGCAGCTCGGCCGGGCCCTCGGCGCCGAGTGCCGCCCTGGTCAGCTCGCGCTGCGCCTCGAAGCCGGCGGTCACGGCGCGGTACTGGTCGGCGGCGACCGCGGCGGAGACGGCCTTGCTGATGGCGATGAACGGGGTGCGCCTGGGCACGCCCAGCAGCGGCAGGCCCTCCTCCGCCGCGGCCGTGACCAGTGCCTGCGGCACGTCCTCGTAGTTGACGCCGATCGCGAAGCCGATACCGACGACGCCGGCGCCCGCGATCCGCCGCACGTACCGGCGGGTCGCCTCCGGGTCCTCGGCGTCCAGCTTCAAGGCGGTGACGAGCAGCAGCTCGCCGCCTTCCATGTACGGCACCGGGTCGATCAGCTCGCTCGCGTGCGCCCAGCGCACGGGCGTGTCCAGCCGGTCCTCGCCCGCGAGCACCGTCAGCTTGAGCGCGGAGTGGTTGACCAGGGTGGCGAGCGTGTGCGGCATGGGACCTTCGGTGGAGCGTCGGCGGACGGACGGCGGGCTTCCTCTTCGCCGCCCCGTATGAACGGCCGCTGCCGATTCTGCCTCAGCGGCGGAGTGCGGGGGCGGGTTCGTCGCGGGATACGTCCGTACGGGGCCGGTGCGGCACGGCACGCTGACGGCGCCCCGGAAAACCGGTGGACGCGCCCGTCCGGCGCGGGGTCTGATCGGCACCGACCGCTACGGCACCGACGCCCGCCCCGGAGGAGTACCGATGGCCCGCTTCACCACCGTGCCCGGCCTGTTCCCGCCCCCGCAGTACTCCCACACCGCCGTCGTCGAGGCGGGCGAGCGCCTGGTTTTCAGCGCCGGCGCGGTCCCGCTGGACGCGGCGGGCGACCTCGTCGGCCCGGGCGACGTCGCCGCCCAGGCCCGCCAGGTCCTCGCCAATCTGGCCGCTCAGCTGGAGGCGGCGGGCAGCGGCCTGGACCGGGTGATCGCCAGCACGGTGTACGTGGTCGGCGCCTCCTCGGAGGACCTGCGCCCCGTCTGGGAAGAGGTCCGCGCCTCGGCCCTGTCCACGGGGCCGCACACGTCCACGCTCGTCGGCGTCGCCGTCCTCGGCTACCCGGGCCAGTTGGTGGAGATCACGGCCACGGCGGTGGCGCGGGAGGGGTGAGGGCCGGCCCCTCACCCCCGCAGATCCACCAGCACCGGCGGCGCGTGCTCGCCCCGTACCGAGGTCACCGACAGCACCGCGTGGCCCGGCGGGACGGAGTTGGCCAGGTCGGAGGCGGACCAGCGTTCGCGTTCGACGGTGCGGACGGTGACGGCCTTGGCGGTGGCCGCCTTGCCGGTGACCAGGTGGCGGAAGATGTGGAACGCCTTCATCGCGGCGCCCTCCGCGATGATCTGGCGGTCCGTCACGTCCCGCGTCTCCACCCACTCCTTGCCCCACACCTCGGCGAACCGCGCGCCGTCCCAGGTCGTCACGCCCGCGAACGCCATCCGGCAGCCGACCGCGCCCAGCAGCGCGCTGCGCAGGGACTCGGGGACGTCGTCGAGGGAGCGCAGCGTCAGCAGGACGCCCGCGTTGGCGGCGCGCAGCCGTTGCAGGCCGCGCAGCGACTCGGCGGTGACGGTGTGCGACGCGTCGTCGAGGACCAGGCAGGCGAAGAGCGAGCGGTCGGCGCGGGCCGCCGCGCACTCCGTGAACTGGGCCAGCACCAGGCGGGCCAGGATGCGGGACGCCTCGGCGTGGCCGCGTTCGGGCAGGTCGACGCGGACCCGCAGCGGGTGGTCGAGGGAGCGCAGCGAGACCTGGCGGGTGCCGCCCGCAGGGTCGAAGTACGGCGCGAAGGCGGGGCGGTCGAGGAGGGCGACGCGGTCGGCGAGGAGTTCGCCCGCGTCGCCGGGGCGCCCGGACTGCCGTTCCCTGGCGTCGAGTTCGCGCAGCAGCGCGTCCTTTCCCGCGGATTTCAGTGCGGTGCGCAGGGCGGACAGCGCGATGGGCGAGCCGTCGAGGAGTTCCCGCAGTTCCGCCACGGACGGGAAGCGGTCGTGGGCGGCGCGGAACGGGCCGAGCAGCTGGCCGAGCGCGGTCGCGGCGCGCCGGCTGTCGCCGCCGGGCAGGGTGGCGGCCAGGTCGCCGACGAGCGCCTCGGCGAGAATGCCGGCCGCTTCGTCGGGGTCGGTGGTGCCGCCGTACAGGTCGAGGTCGCAGTCCGGGTCCGGGCTGCCGATGCGTACGACCACGTCGAACGCGTCGTCCGGGCCGAGGTCCGACCCGGCGGCGCCGACCGCGACCACCGCGCCGCGCCCGGCCAGCGCCTGGAGGCACATGGCCTCCGTCACCGGCCGCGCCACGCGGGTGGTCTTGCCGCTGCCGGGCGGGCCGACGGCCAGCAGCGAGGTGCCCAGCAGCGCCGGGTCGAGGGCGGAGCCCGTACCGCGGTGCTGGTGCGGGTTGCGCGGGTGGTCGGTGGCGGTGCCGATGCGCACCTGGTGGGCGAGCAGGTCGTGGTGGGCGGAGCGCCGGGGCAGGTCGCGCAGGCCGGAGGGGTGGGCGCAGGCCGCGGCGCCGTGCCGCAGGACGGTGTCGGTGAAGGAGGCGGCGGAGTTGTTGCCGGAGCGCACCGACTGCCAGGCGCGTTCGATGCGGGCCGCGTCGACGTCGTTCATGCGGCCCGCGCGGGCCTCGGCGGCGAGCTTGTCGGCGGCGTCGGGCGCGCCTGCCGCGCGCAGGGCGGGCCACTGGGCGGGGTCCGCCTGCGGCTCGGGGACGGTGTCCGGCCTCTTGTCGCGGGCCCGGCGCAGTACCGGCGCGAGGCAGCGCCGGGCCAGTTCGGGCCAGCGGCCGAGGCGTCCGAAGACGACGACGAGGGCGGCGAGGAAGAGGCCGTAGTAGAGGTACGTGAGCCAGACGTAGATCATCTTGTCGCCGCCGGCCGCGCGCCAGGAGTCGGGCGTGAGCAGCAGCAGCGGGTAGAGCCAGTACGGGCCGAGGTAGCCGTTCCACAGCAGCGACCACAGCAGCCAGCCGCACAGGAACGAGATCAGCGCGCCGGTGACGACCTGCCGGGTGGGGGCCCGGTCGGGGTTCTCGGCGGGCCTGGGGACGTGCCCGTAGGTCCAGACGCCGGGCGCGCCGGCCCGGCGGGGGGCACGCAGCCAGTGCAGGAAGGCGCCGCCCGGGTCCTGCCCGGGCGCGGCAGGCGGTGCGGCCGGTCGCGGCGGCAGGTGGGCCGGCGCGGCCGGCGGCTTCGGCGGGGCCGTGGGGGCCGGTGGTGCCGCGGGGCGGGGTACGTGGTGGTCGGTGCGGGTGTGCGGTGCCTCGTGCTGCGTGCCCTCGGTGTCCATCCGGTGCCCCTCGTCCCCCTTGAGACGTGCGGGCGCGCGGTACGGGTACCGGCCCCGCCTGTGCGCCCTGCTGTTCCCTGTGTACGCCGCCGCTCAATCTACTGGCCGCGGCGCGCCGCTATGTCCGGTGCGGACAACGCAACACGCGCACTTCTCCCGAACGGAACATGCCGACGGTCCGCTCCGCCCCCTAGCCTGCGAGCACAACCCCTTCAGTACGTCCCGTTCCACCCCCAGGAGACTGCCATGACCGAACTGTCCGGAGGCCCGGCCCTCCCCCAGGAGCGTCGCGTCGTCACCGCGATCCCCGGCCCCAAGTCCCAGGAGCTGTGGGCCCGCAAGCAGGCCACCGTGGCCGGCGGCGTCGGGGCGGTGCTGCCCGTCTTCGCCAAGCGCGCGGGCGGCGGCATCCTGGAGGACGTCGACGGCAACTCCTTCATCGACTTCGGCTCCGGTATCGCGGTGACCTCGGTCGGCAACAGCGCGGAGGCCGTGGTGCGCCGCGCCGCCGCGCAGCTCGCGGACTTCACCCACACCTGTGTGATGGTCACGCCGTACGAGCCGTACGTGGAGGTCTGCGAGCAGCTCGCCGAGCTGACCCCGGGCGACCACGCCAAGAAGTCGGCGCTGTTCAACTCGGGCGCGGAGGCCGTGGAGAACGCCGTCAAGATCGCCCGCGCGTACACCAAGCGCCAGGCGGTCGTCGTCTTCGACCACGGCTACCACGGCCGGACGAACCTGACGATGGCGCTGACCGCGAAGAACATGCCGTACAAGCACGGCTTCGGCCCGTTCGCGCCCGAGGTCTACCGGGTGCCGCTGGCCTACCCCTACCGCTGGCTGACCGGCCCGGAGAACTGCGCCAAGGAGGCCGCCGACCAGGCCATCTCGCAGATCACCAAGCAGATCGGCGCGGAGAACGTGGCCGCGATCATCATCGAGCCGGTGCTCGGCGAGGGCGGCTTCATCGAGCCGGCCAAGGGCTTCCTGCCCGCCATCGCGGCCTTCGCGAAGGAGAACGGCATCGTCTTCGTCGCGGACGAGATCCAGTCCGGCTTCTGCCGTACCGGCCAGTGGTTCGCCTGTGAGGACGAGGGCATCGTCCCCGACCTGATCACGACCGCCAAGGGCATCGCGGGCGGCCTGCCGCTGGCCGCGGTCACCGGCCGCGCCGAGATGATGGACGCGGCGCACGCCGGCGGCCTCGGCGGCACCTACGGCGGCAACCCGGTGGCGTGCGCGGCGGCGCTCGGCGCCATCGAGACGATGCGCGAGCTGGACCTGAACGCGAAGGCCCGGCGGATCGGCGAGATCATGAAGCCGCGCCTGGAGGCGATGGCGGAGAAGCACGACATCATCGGCGAGGTCCGCGGCCGGGGCGCGATGATCGCCATCGAGCTCGTGGAGTCCGGTTCCAAGGAGCCGAACCCGAAGGCGACCGCGGCGCTGGCGGCGGCGTGCCACCAGGAGGGCCTGCTGGTGCTGACCACCGGCACGTACGGCAACGTGCTGCGCTTCCTGCCGCCGCTGGTCATCGGCGAGGACCTGCTGAACGAGGGCCTGAACATCATCGAGAGTGCTCTCGCGACGGTGTGACTCGGAGTAACCGACAGCGGGAAGTGAAGAATGTGTGCGGGGCCCATGGCGGCCGGGTGATCTGACTGTCCGGCCCCGCCTCACTGCCGTACGGTTTCTGCAGATGAGAGAAACACCCCGCTCACAGGGGACTGTGAGCGACGCCCGGTCGGCGCTTCCCCAGCTCCGGCCAGGCCGTGCCCTCGTGCACGAATCCGGGGCCCAGCGCCCCGGGAATCCTCACCGATCGGACGGCCGCCCGCCCCAAACCCCCCGGGGCGCGCGGCTCTCCGGTCAGCGCGGCCGCCTCGGAACCACCCCCCCTGTTCCGAGGCGGCCGACCTTCTTCCTCCGGCACCCCCGTCTGGTGGTGGGCGTGCTGTGTGCCGCGCTCTTCGCGGTCCTCGCCTGGCAGGTGTCCGCCGCCGGTCCGCTGCGCGCTCTGGACGAGCGGCTGGGCCGCGCGGTCGCCGGCAGTGCGGTCCCCACCCCGCTCGCGGAGTTCTTCGCCGACCTCGGCAACACGGTCGTCGCGCTGCCGGTGCTGGCGCTCGCCGCGCTGTACGCGGCCTGGTCCGGACGCCGGGCCGGTGTGCCGCGCTGGTGGCTGCCGCCGGTGGCCGCCGTCCTGACGATGGCCTTGGTGCCCGCGCTGGTGGTGCCCGTGAAGATGTGGCTGGCCCGGCCGGGCCCGCCGGAGATGGCCGGCGGCGCACACGACGGCTTCTTTCCCTCCGGCCACGGGGCGACGGCGGCGGTGGCGTACGGAGCGGTGGTGCTGCTGCTGGCCGCGTCACGGAAGCACCCGCGCAGGCCGATGCCGACCGCTGTCGCAGCCGTCGTCGGACTGCTCAACCTGGCGGTCGGCATCGGCCTGGTGCGTCGCGGCTATCACTGGCCGCTGGACGTGCTGGCCAGTTGGTGCCTGGCCGGGGTGCTGCTCACGGTCTGCACGGCGGTGTGCGGGTGCCGTGCAGACCGCCCGCGCGGGCCGGACGGTCAGCTCGCGACGCCGAACAGCTCCGACGCGATGTAGTGGCTCGGGCGCCAGCTCGGGCCCGCCGGGATGCCGACCCGCTCCGCCTCGTGGCGCTTCATCAGCCGGAAGCGGTCGGCGCCGGTCTGTACGACGACGGCGTGCCACGGCGTGAGCCAGTTGTCCGCCGCTTCCAGCAGCGCGATCCCGAACTTCGCCGAGCCGCACGCCTGCGGGTGGATGGAGAGCCGTACGGTCTGCCGGTAGTGGTGGGCGATCAGCTCGCTCCACGCCCGGCTGCGCCGCAGGACGCCGTACGCGCGGCCGCGGCACTCCCGCTGCAACTGGGCCTTGGAGCCGGTCCAGTCCGCGGTGTCCTCGACGAGGAAGCGGATGGTGCCCCGGTAGTGGCCGAGCGCGGGGCCGCCCGCCCGTACCTCGGCGCGCAGCTCCTCGACGCTCTGGGCGAAGTCCTTCTCCAGGAGCACGCGCTTCTCGTCGTAGGTGTGCCCCTCGTAGACCTGGTCCAGGCCGAAGGTGTCGATGTGCCGCAGGCCGTTGGCGTCGATCATGTCGCGCAGCGCCTTGCCGTACGCGTCGATGTGCGCGTCCGGTACCCGTATCAGGTCGCCGAAGACATGGCCGTCGGAGCAGATCAGCAGCCGGGCGCCGGGCGGGTAGACCGCGTCGATCGCGGCGCACAGGTCGTCCAGGAAGCGCAGCGACAGCAGCTCGCCGAGGTCGGGCAGGTGGCCGACGACCTTGGCCGGGTTGGGCGACTTGCAGGGGAAAGCGGGCAGGGTCAGCAGCACCGGCTCGCGGCGGGCGACGAAGTACCGGATCTGGGCGAGCTGTTCGGCGAAGCACTCCTCGGGCGGGTGGCTGTCGTGCCCCTGCTCGCCGGCGGGCCGGCGGTGCGGCAGCAGGAGCTCCAGGATGCGGGCGCAGTACTCCTGTGTGCGGGCCGTATACGCGGCTTCCCCGTCGCCTTCCTCCTGTTCCCGCCCGTCGTGCCGCCCGCGCTGCTCGTACGTCGCGGTCATGCGGTCCCCCGCCGGTCGCCGGCCCCGGTGGCGCCGTGGTGGTCGTGGATGTGGCTGGGCAGCGGTGGGTCGCCGAGGACGTGGACGCGGCGCAGGTGGCGCGGCAGGCCGCGGCGGTACGGCTCCCTGGTGTGCAGCAGGGTGTAGTTGTCGGCGATGACGACGTCGTCCCGCTGCCAGGCGTGGGTGTGGCGGTGGCGGGGGTCGTAGGCGGCCTCGCGGATGGCGGCGAGTTCGGCGGCGGCCGCCTCGCCCTCCAGCCCGTCGATGCGCACGGTGGGCTCGTTGACGATGTGCTCGCCGTCCGGCACCGGTTCGAGGAAGCGCATGACCGGGAATCCGGCGTCGGGGTGTGGCTCGATCAGGGGCGAGACGACGAGCCCGCCGTAGTGGGAGACCTTGGCGTTGCGGTAGCGCAGGGTCAGGCCGCGCCAGCGTTCCAGGGTCTCGGGGGCGGCGTCGGCCAGCACGCGGGTGGTGTCGCAGAAGAGCGTGCCGCCGCCTTCGGCGGGCCCGGGGGCCGCGACGCAGTGGAATATCTGGAACTCGGGCACGTGGTCGACGTACATGCCGTCCCAGTGCAGCGGCATGAAGCCGGTGTCGAAGACGTGGTCCTCGGGGTCCTGGTGGGCGCGGACGTCGAAGACCGTGCCGAACGGCCACTCCATGACCTCGCCCCAGGTGCGCGCGTAGGCGTCGAGCGCCGCGGCGTCGGCGGGGGCGGTGAAGCCCCGTAAGGCGACGAGGTGGTGACGGCGGGCCAGGTGGCGCAGGCGGGGCACGGGGACGGCGGTGACCGGGGTGCCGGGTGCGGTCGCGGTCAGCAGGACGCCGAACGGGCCGGGTCGGGACTGGGTCCAGCGGTTGTCGTCAAGGGCGTCGCCGGCGGTCGTGCCGGGCGCGTGGACGGCTTGGGACGTCATGGTTCCTCTCCGGGAAGCGGCGTGCCGGGCCGGTCGGCCCGGCCGCGGTGCCGGCGACAGCACTTGAGAGTTCAAGATCTTTCCATCTCCGGGTACGGATCGCCGGCCCTTTCGACCCTCCCCGCGCCGCCCCGCGCGGGAAAGCCACGGCCGGTGGCCCGAACCGGCCGTGGCCCGATCGGGCCCGCACCGGCCGCTTCTGCCGCCCCGCCGGCCCGCCCGAAACTCGCCACCAAGGCACGCGCCCCTTCGAGGATGTGAGGACCGGCATGATCGACCTCTTCCAGCCGCAGGCCGGCGACGGTGAACTGGCCGCCGTGGCCGCGGTGTTCGCCGACCGCTGGCTCGGCCACGGACCGCGCAGCACGGCCTTCGAGGCCGCCTTCGCCGCCCACCTCGGCGCGCGCCCCGAGAACGTGCTGTTCCTCAACTCGGGCACCGCGGGCCTGTTCCTCGCCGCCGAACTGCTGGACCTGCGGCCCGGCGACGAGGTGGTACTGCCCTCGCCCAGCTTCGTGGCCGCCGCCAACGCCGTCCTACGGGCCGGCGGCCGCCCGGTCTTCTGCGACGTGGACGCCCGGACCCTCAACCCGTCCGCCGAGGACGTCGAGGCCGCCGTCACCCCCCGCACCAAGGCGGTCGTGGTGCTGCACTACGGCGGCTACCCGGGCGACATCGCGCGCATCGCCGACCGCTGCCGCGCCGCGGGCCTGGCCCTGGTGGAGGACTGCGCCTGCTCGGTGGCCTCCCGCGTCGGCGGGCGGGCCGTCGGCACCTTCGGCGACCTGGCGATGTGGAGCTTCGACGCGGCCAAGGTGCTGACCACCGGCGACGGCGGGATGCTGCACGTGCGGGACGCGGAACTGGCCGTACGCGCGCGCCGGCTGGCGTACCACGGCCTGGTCCAGCCGACCGGGCTGGGCCACGCGAAGGTCTCGCACCGCTGGTGGGAGCTGGACGTGCCGGAGCCGGGCCGCCGGGAGATCGGCAACGACCTCACCGCGGCGATCGGCACCGTCCAGCTGCGCCGGCTGCCCGCGTTCCTCGCCCGCCGCAAGGAGATCGTGGAACTGTACGACCGGGAGCTGGCCGGTTTCGACGCGGTGCGGGTGCCGCCCGCGCTGCCCGCCGGGCACCGGTCCTCGTACTTCTTCTACTGGGTGCAGATGGCCGCCCGCCTGCGCGACCAGGTGGCCTCCGCGCTCTTGCGCGACGGCATCTACACGACTTTCCGCTACGCGCCGCTGCACAAGGTCCCCGCCTACGGGACCGGCGGCCCGGAGCTGCCCGGCGCGGAACAGGCCGCCGCGGAGACGCTGTGCCTGCCGCTGCACCCGGGGCTGAGCGACGCCGACGTGCGCACGGTGGCCGGCGCGCTGCGCGCGGCCGTCAAGTCGGCGCGATGACCGTCCGGTACGAGAGAGGGAGAGCTCAACGATGCGCGTCCTGGTGACCACGTCTCACGGAGCGGGGCACGTCTTCCCGCCGATCGCGCTGGCGCACGCGCTGCGCGCCGCGGGGCACGACGTCCTGTTCGCCACCCCCGGCGCGTCCTGCGCCCATGTGGCCCGCGCCGGGCTGCACGCCTTCGACTCCTCGCCCGCCACCGACACCGAGGAGATCTTCGGGCGGCTGCTGGCCGAGCGGCGGATGTCCTTCGACCGGTTCCGTACGGACTCGCCCGCGGCCGTCACGCTGGCGGCGGAGCTGTTCGCCAAGACGTCCGAGGCCACCGTGGAGCGGACCGCCGAGGTCGCCCTGGCCTGGCGGCCCGACCTCGTCGTGTACACCGAACTCCAGGGCGCGGGGCCGCTGGTGGCGGCCCTGCTCGGGGTGCCGGCGGTCGAGCACACCATCAGCTGCCACCACTTCCGGCAGATCAGCAGCCGCTTCGGTCCGTGGCTGGCCGCCGCCTACCGCCGTCACGGCCTGGCCGGGCGGCCGCCCGCCGCGGCGACGATCGACACCCGGCCGCCCAGTATCGCGGCGTACGACCTGGGCGGCTGGTCCATGCGGGCGCTCCCCTACACCACCGGCGCGGTGCTGCCGCCCTGGTTGCTGGAACGCCCGGCGCGGCCCCGGGTCGCGGTCACCCTCGGCACCCTGCGACCGCAGCTGAGCGGTGTCGGCGAGCTGCGTCCGGTGGTCCGTGCGGCCGGTGCGGTGGACGCCGACTTCGTCGTGGCGCTCGGCGACGCCGACCCCACCCCGCTGGGCGAACTGCCCGCCAACGTACGGGCCGAGGGCTGGCTGCCGCTGACCGCGCTGCTGGAGACCTGCGCCGCGATGATCCACCACGGCGGCAACGGCACCACGCTGGCCGGGCTCGGCGCGGGCGTCCGCCATCTGGTGCTGCCGGGCGGCGCCGACGACTTCGAGGTGGCGCGGGTCCTGCGCCGGCGCGGCGTCGGCATGGTCAGCACGCCGGACGCGGTGGACGCCGGTCTGCTGCGCTGCCTGCTCGCGGACGAGGACATGCTGGCCGTGGCGGCCGAGGTGCGCGACGAGACCGCGGCGCTGCCGTCCCCCGCCGCCATCGTGCAGCGGCTGGAGAAACTGGCGGGGTGACGGCACGCCGCCCGCACCACTCCGCCCTCACACCACGTGCACTTCCGGGACGTACAGGATCCAGCGTCCGCCCCCGTCCCGGAACGCCCGTTCCTTGGCCATGATCTCGTCGGCGTGGTTCCAGGCGAACAGCAGCGCGTAGTCCGGGTAGGGCGCGGCGAAGGCGGCGGGCGGGCGGACCGGGATGCGGGCGCCGGGGGTCAGCCTGCCGTGCTTGGCCGGGGTGGAGTCGCAGATGTACGGGACCAGGCGCGGGCCGAGGCCGCAGTAGGTGGTCACCGTGCAGCTCTTGGCCGTGGCCGCGTAGCCGGCCACGGTGCGGTCCGCGGCGCGCAACCCTTCGAGGAGGGCCACCAGGTCGCTGCGGACGCGGTCCACCCGGCCCGCGAAGGCGGCCAGCGCGGCGGGGTCCGTGAGCCCGCCGGCCTCCTCTTCGGCCAGGATTCCGGCGACCGCGGGGGCGGGAGTGCGGCGGCCCGCGCGGGCCAGGGTGTAGCGGAGCTGGCCGCCGTGTACCGGCAGGCGTTCGACGCCGACGAGCCGGAATCCGAACCGTTCGGCCAGCGCGCGTACGGAGGTCGCGGTGAAGTAGTAGCGGTGCTCGTCGTAGAACTGGTCGAACGCGGTGCGTCGGACGATCTCGCCGAAGTAGGGGTCCTCGAAGACGAATACGCCGTCTGCTGCCAGTAGTTCGTCCAGGCCCGCGAAGAGCCCCGGCAGGTCGGCGATGTCGCAGACGGTGTTGGCGGCGTACACGACCCGGGCGCGGCCTTCGGCGGCGACGGCCTCGCGGGCGGAATCGGCGGTCAGGAAGGCGCGGTGCACCCGTGCCCCGCGGTATCCGGAGTACCCGGACGGCTCGAAGGCGAGGTGGCGCACGCCCGCCTCCGCCACGGTCCGCAGGACGACGCCGTCCGTGCACCCGATCTCCACGGCGAAGGCGTCGCCCTTCCCGTGCAGCTCGGTGCGCAGCAGGCGTCGCGCGGTGCGGCGGAAGTGCTCGCGCATCACCGACGAGCCCGACGAGTGGTACGGGTAGCCCGCGTACGGGCGGTGCTCGTGCGGGACGTCGCCGGTGAGCTGGACGAGGGCGCAGCGCTCGCACGCCCCGGCGGCGAGGCGGTAGCGGACCGTGTCGCCCGCCCCGGCCAGGGCTTCGGCGGGCGTCGGGAAGGCCGAGGACGGCGGGTGGTCGCCGAGGTCGAGGAACGTGCGCAGCGGCGTTCCGCAGACCCGGCACGTCGGTGCGGTCATGCCGGGCTCCCGTCCGGTCCGGTCAGGCCGCGCAGGCAGGCGAGCAGGGTGCGGGCCTGGACGGTCACGTAGTGGCTGTGCCGCAGCAGGGCGCCGAGCTGACGGGGCGTCACCCAGCGGTGGTCCCCGCCGGATTCGTACGTCCCGGGCCCGTCGACCGCCACGATCAGGTAGCGGTTGAGCGCGTGGTGAAAACGGCCGCCCTCCTCCGACAGGAGGGCGTCGAAGAGCACCCGTCCGGGCGGCGCGTCCAGGATCTCGTCGAGGAAGCGCGGCCGGGCCGCGGGCGGCAGCCCGTCGTAGTTCTCCGGTGTGCAGCACACCGTCGCGGTCAGCTCGGCCACGTCCACGCTGCCCGGCTCGGCGGCGGCGTGCACCAGGACGTGCGGCACGCCGTCGACGCGGGTGAGGAGGAAGGCGACGACGCCGGTCCCGCACGGGCGCAGCATGGGCTGGGTCCAGCGCCGCACCTCCCGGCCGCCGGCCCGCACCTCGACCGCGACGATGTCGAAGAAGCGGCCGTCGTCGTGGCTGACGGCGTGCTCGGTGCGGTGCCAGCCGGCCAGGTCGCGCAGCGGTACGGGCCGGGTGCGCAGTGCGGGGCGGCTGCGGACGCCGGTGAGCCAGCGCAGGATGTCCCGCCCGGAGTGCAGCGCGCGGCCCGCGGGCCCCGGCGGCGGTGGCAGGCAGGCGAGCACGCTCCTGGCGTCCATGTTCACCACGTCACCGGCCGCGAGCAGGCCGTGGATCCGGCGCAGCGGTATCCACCGATGGCCCGGCAGCACGTCGACGTCCTCCGTGGTGCGCACGATCATGTTGCGGTTGCTCTTGCGGTAGAACCAGGCACCCTGTTCCGACTGGCGTACGTCCGCGACCAGCCGGCGGGACGGCGGACTGCGGAAGTGGCGCAGGTAGGGCACCGTCCGGCCGCCGTGTGCCCGGGTGAAGTTGGAGCGGGTGGCCTGTACGGTCGGCGCCAGCTGGAGGCCGCCCGCGTTGCCCGGCTCCGGCTTGGCCTGCACGAGGGCGTGCGGCCGGCCGCCGAAGTCCTTGACCAGCAGGCCCAGGACGCCGGTCTCCGGCTGGTTCAGTATGGGCTGCGTCCAGTGCGGGACCGGGCCGCCGGGCGCCGTGACGGCCAGGCCCTCGACGGAGAAGAACGCGCCCCGGTCGTGGACGAGATCGCCCGTGCGGGCGTCGGTGTGCCAGCCCTCCAGGGCGTCCAGCGGAATGCGCCGGGTGCGGGTGTACGTACGCTCGCGGGTCTCGGCGAACCAGCGGCCGAGGTCGCCGGGCAGGGCGGGAGCCGTGTGGTGTGCCGGGCGGGGCAGCGCGGGCGCGGACATCACAGCCCCCTCAGTACGTCGAGCAGCGCCTCGATCACCTTGTCCTGCGCGGCGCGCGGCAGCGACGGGTACATGGGCAGCGAGAAGATCTCGCCGGCCAGCGCCTCGGTGACGGGCAGCGCTCCCTTGGCGTATCCCAGGTGCGCGAACCCGGACATGGTGTGCACGGGCCACGGGTAGCTGATGTTGAGCGCGATGTCGTAACGCTCCCTGAGGACGCGCAGGATGCGGTCCCGTTCGGGGTGGCGGACGACGTAGACGTAATACACGTGCTCGTTGCCGGGGGCCGTGGCGGGCAGCACCAGGCCGCTGCCGGACAGCGCTTCTTCGTAGCGCCGGGCCACCGCGCGCCGCCCCGCGACGTACCGGTCCAGGCGGCGCAGCTTGCGGCGCAGGATCTCGGCGTGCACCTCGTCGAGCCTGCTGTTGTGCCCGGGGGTGCGGACGACGTAGTAGCGCTCCTCCATGCCGTAGTAGCGCAACCGGCGCAGCGCGGCGTCGACTTCGGTGTACGGGGTGAGGACCGCGCCGGCGTCGCCGTACGCGCCGAGGACCTTGGTCGGGTAGAAGGAGAACGCCGCCGCGTCGCCCAGGGTTCCCGCGAGGCGGCCGTGGTGCCGTGCGCCGTGTGCCTGCGCGCAGTCTTCCAGTACGGCCAGGTCGTTGACCTCGGCGACGGCCCGGAGGGGCGCCATGTCCACGCACTGCCCGTAGAGGTGCACGGGCAGCAGCGCGCGCGTGCGGCCGGTCACGGCCGCCGCGAGCTGCCCGGTGTCCATCAGGTACGTGCCGGGGCACACGTCGACGAAGACCGGCACGGCGCCGGCCGCGTCGATGGCCAGCACGGTGGGCGCCGCGGTGTTGGAGACGGTCACCACCTCGTCGCCGGGCCGGACCCCGAGGGCCTGGAGGGCGAGGGTGACGGCGTTGGTGCCGTTGCCGACGCCCACGCAGTGCCCGGTGCCGTGCCAGGCGGCGTACTCGGCCTCGAAGCCGCGCACGCTCGCGCCGAGCACCAGCTGCCCGGAGCGGAAGACCGTGTCGACGGCGTCGAGCACGTCCGCCCGTTCGTCCTCGTATTCGGCCAGGTAGTCCCACACGTGTGTGGTCATAGGTGTGCCGCCTCCTGCCACCAGTGGTGGTTGTCGCGGTACCAGGCCACGGTGTCCGCCAGGCCGCGGTCGAACGCGGTGCGCGGGGTGTGGCCAAGTTCGGCGCGGATCTTGGTCGTGTCGAGCGCGTAGCGCCGGTCGTGTCCCTTGCGGTCGGGCACCCGGCGGACGCTGGACCAGTCGGCACCGCACAGCCGCAGCAGTTCGCCGGTCAGCGCGCGGTTGGTGCGGGGCGTGCCGCCGCCGACGTGGTAGATCTCGCCGGCCCTGCCGTGGTGGAGGACCCGGTGCACGGCCCGGCAGTGGTCGTCGACGTGCAGCCATTCGCGGACGTTGCCGCCGTCCCCGTACAGCGGCAGCTCGCGGCCCTCCAGGAGGCGGGTCACGAAGCTCGGGACGAGTTTCTCCGGGTGCTGGTAGGGCCCGTAGGTGTTGCAGCCGCGGGTCACCGTCACGTCCAGGCCGTGGGTGTGGTGGCAGGCCAGCGCGAACAGGTCGGCGGCCGCCTTGGACGCCGCGTACGGGGACCTCGGCGCCACCGGCTGGTCCTCGGTCCAGGCGCCGCGCTCGATGGAGCCGTACACCTCGTCGGTGGAGACGTGCACCATCCGGGCGACGCCGGTGCGCAGGCAGGCGTCGAGGAGCGTCTGCGTGCCGAGGACGTTCGTCCGGACGAACGCGGGCGCGGTGTCCGGGGCGATCGAGCGGTCGACGTGCGACTCGGCCGCGAAATGCAGTACGGCGTCGTGGCCGGGCAGCAGTGCGAGCAGCAGCGGCAGGTCGCAGACGTCGCCGCGCACGAAGTCCAGGCGGGGGTGGCGGGCGGGCAGGCCGGCGCGGTTCCCGGCGTAGGTGAGCAGGTCGAGGACGGTGACGCGGGTGTGCGGGTCGCGCTCCTCGCCGAAGCCGCCGCCGAGGAGCGTACGGACGTAGTGCGAGCCGATGAATCCGGCGCCGCCGGTGACCAGGAGCCTCATGCGGCCACCTCGACCCGGCAGTGGTCGCCCACCACCAGCCGGTGCCGGCCGCCGCCGGGGCCGATGCGGGCGCCCCGGCCGATCAGCGAGCCGTACAGGCCGCCGACCCGGTCGATGGTGACGCCGTCGAGCGTGACGGAGTCCGCCAGCCCGGCCCGGCGCAGCACGCAGTCGCGGCCGAGGGAGGTGTACGGGCCGATGCGGCTGTCCTCCACCACGGTGCCCGCGCCGACCAGCGCCGGGCCCTCGATCCGCGAGCCGGTCACCCGGGCGCCGGCCTCGACGACGACGGGCCCGGTCAGCCGGCTCGCGGCGTCGACCGTGCCCGCGACCGCGGGCCGTACCTCCTCCAGCAGCCTGCGGTTGCACGCGAGGACGTCCTCGACGCGGCCGGTGTCGCGCCAGTACCCGCCGTACTCCGCCGCCCTGACCTCGGCGCCCGCGGTGATCAGCCACTGCACCGCGTCGGTGATCTCCAGTTCGCCACGCGCCCCCGGCGCGATCGCCGCCACCGCCCGGTGGACGGCGGCGGTGAAGAAGTAGACGCCGACCAGCGCGAGGTCGCTGCGCGGCCGGTCCGGCTTCTCCGTCACCCGCACCACCGCGCCGTCCGCGTCCAGTTCGGCGACGCCGAAGCGGCGCGGGTCCGCCACCTTCCGGACCACGAGCTGGGCGGCCGGGCGGCGGGCGGCGAATTCCGCCGCGAGCGCGCCGACGCCCTCGGGGAGCACATTGTCGCCGAGGTACAGCACGAAATCCTCCGCGCCGAGGAATTCCCGGCCCAGCGCCACGCAGTGCGCCAGCCCCAGCGGCTGTTCCTGGGGCAGATAGGTGAGCCGTACGCCGAGGTCCGAACCGTCGCCGAGGGCCGCGGGGACGTGCCGGTCCCGGGCGCCGACGACGATGCCGATATCCGTCACGCCGAGTTCCCGGATGTTTTCCAGGACGTGCCGCAGTACCGGCTTGCCCGCAATCGGGATCAATTGCTTGGGCATCGAGTAAGTGATCGGGCGAAGACGGCTTCCCGTCCCGCCGGACAGCACCAGAGCCTTCATGGAAAGGAGTGTCGGACCGGTCGCCGCACGGGAAAAGACCCGGCCGGTGGACCGAACCGGCCGTGTCCCTTTCGGTCCACGAACCGGTTTCGGGCGGCAGCAGGAAATACCGGCCGGTGTACTGCTGCCGGCCGGTATCGCGGGTCCCGCGGTGCTCAGGCGGACGACGCGGGCAGGTAGCCCAGCTGGGCGGCGAGCACCCCCGCCTGGAACCGGCTGCGTGCCTTCATGCCCGTCATCGCGTCGGTCGCGATGCGCCGTGCCGTACGGGTCGAGACGCCCAGCCGGCGGGCGACGGTGGCGTCCGTGTGGCCCTCGGCGAGCAGTTGCAGCGCGGCCAGGTGCTGCCGGGTGAAGCCGTCGGCGGTACGGCGGGACGGCGCCGGGCCCAGCCGCTCCGCCGCCGCCCAGACCGCGTCGAACAGCGTGCACAGCGCGGTCGTGACGGCCTGGACCCGTACGGCCACGGCGGCCTGCCGGGTGTCCTGCCCGCCGCTCAGGACGAGCGCGGAGCGCCGGTCGACGACGACCATGCACGTGGGCAGCACGGCGGCGGTGCGGACCTCGGCGCCCGCCGACACGAGCCGTTCGGCGTGCGCCACGGCCGCCGGGTCGTTCCGCGCGCTGTCCAGGCAGACGGTGCGCACCCGCACGCCCCGCGCGAGCAGTTGTTCGTACAGCGGCCGGGAGGCCGGGAGGCCGGGGAATTCACGCGGCGGCCCTGCGGCGAACACCTGCAATTCCTCCTCGGCGTGCACGCCGATTTCCGTCAGGTGGTCGCTGATGCGGTCCACTCCCACCAGCCGGAAATCTCCGTGCTCGGCGACGGAATGCTGGTGGGTGGCGAATTCGGAGACGAGACGGGCGGCCGCGGCACGGCTCTCCTCCACGCGCTGCTGCTGCGCGGCGAGTTCGGCCTGCTGCCGGGCGAGCAGGATGTCCATGCCCAGGCGCGGGCTCACCGCGTAAAGCCGGCGGGGATGCTCCGCCGAAGGGCGCACCAGCGCGAGGCCGGCCAGCCGGTCCAGGGACCGGTCCACCTCCTCCTCGGCGATTCCCGTCCGGCACGCCAATTCGGCCGGTTCGGCGTGCGGCTGGGCCAGCAGGGCACGGTAGACCCGTTCCGCCGTCGGATCGACTCCCAGCCGTCCGAGAAGGTGCTCAGACGTGCGCATGATTTCCCCCCTGAAATACGGCACCCGGTGCGGGCGGCGGGCGTGGTCGCGCCCGGCCCGGCCGGGGAGCCCCGTCGGGCGTCCCACCCCGGAGCACGGATCCGGCACCGGGGACGACTCAACGCGGCGCGGGGAAAGCAGCGACTGTGGCACGGCTCACGGCGCCGCGGCACGGCCCGTCAGGTCTCCCCCGCGAGCCGCGCGGCGGCCTCGTGCATCGCGAGTTCGAGCACCGCGGGTTCGGTGAGCCGGCCCGTGCCGTCCGGGGGGACGAGCCACCGTACGCCGCCCGTCGCGCGCCCTGGGTAGGGCACCACGATCCAGCTGCCGTCGCCCGCCCCGCGTACTCCCGTGCCCAGCCAGCGCGCGGCCGTACCGGGCGGCACGAAGAAGCCCGTACGGGCGTCCCCGAAGTCGCCGAGCACCGGCCCCGGCGCGGCCAGCACGCGGGCCAGCACGTTCAGGGTCGGGCGTCCGAGCGCGCCCGGCACGATCAGCACGTCCCAGAGCCGGCCGGCCGGAAGAAGCGCGACCCCGAGGGGGTTGCGCTCCCATTCCCACCGGCAGGTCTCGGGGTCCGCCGCCGCCATCGCCAGCCAGTGCACTGCGTCCTTGACCCCCGCCGCGTCCATGTCCCCTCGTTTCCGCGGCCCGCCCGGACCGCTTCCTGTCCTGGTGAGAGACGGCGGTGGGGGCATTCTTACGCGGGTTGGGGAGGGTTTTCTCCCGGACTGCCGGCCTGCTGTCAGCTGTCGAAGCCGAGACCGGCCCGGTCCAACGCGCGCAGCCACAGGTTGCGGCGGCCGCCGTGGGTGTCGGCCCGCGTCATCGCCCACTGCGTGAGGCCGATCCCGGCCCAGCGCAGCGGCTCGGGCGGGAACGGCAGCGGCTTCGTACGGACCATCTCCAGCTCGGTGCGCTCGGTGCGCTCGCCCGCCAGGAAGTCGAGCATGACCTCCGCGCCGAAGCGGGTGGCGCCCACGCCCAGCCCCGTGAAGCCGGCCGCGTAGGCGACCCGCCCCGCGTACGCGGTGCCGAAGAAGGCGGAGAAGCGCGAGCAGGTGTCGATGGCGCCGCCCCAGGTGTGGGTGAAGCGCAGGCCCTCCAGCTGCGGGAAGCACTGGAAGAAGTGCCGGGCCAGCTTCTCGTACGTGGCGGGCCGGTGGTCGTACTCGGCGCGGACCCCGCCGTTGAAGCGGTAGACGGCGTCGTAGCCGCCCCACAGGATGCGCTGGTCGGCGGTGAGGCGGAAGTAGTGGAAGTGGTGGTTGCTGTCGGACAGTCCCTGGCGGCCCCGCCAGCCGATGGCGGCGAGCTGCGCCTCCGACAGCGGCTCGGTCATCAGCGCGTGGTCGTATACCGGGACGACGTACGGGCGCACGCGGCGGACCAGGGACGGGAAGACGTTGGTGCCGAGGGCGATGCGGCGCGCGAAGACCCGGCCGTACGGGGTGCGCGCCGCCATCCCCACGCCGTCGGCGGCCAGCGCGGTGGCGGGCGTGTGCTCGTAGATCCGTACGCCGAGGTCCAGGCACGCCTTCTTCAGGCCCCAGGCGAGCCGGGCCGGGTTGAGCATCGCGACGCCCGTACGGTCCCAGAGGCCGGCGAGGAAGGTCGGTGAGACGACGTGCTCGCGCAGCGCCTCGCGGTCGAGGAACTCGATGCCGGCCAGGCCCAGCCGCGCGGCCTGTTCGGCGCCTTCCTTGAGCTCGGCGACCTGGTGGGGTTCGGTGGCGACGCTGATTTCGCCGGCGCGTTCGAAGGCGCAGTCGATGCCGTAGCGGGCGACGGCGTCCTCGATGGCGCCGAGGTTGCGGGCGCCGAGTTCTTCGAGCTTCGCCAGCTCGTCCGGCCAGCGGTCCAGGCCGTTGCCGAAGCCGTGGGTCAGGGAGGCGGCGCAGAAGCCGCCGTTGCGGCCGGAAGCGGCCCAGCCGACTTCCTGGCCCTCGACGAGGACGACGTCGCGGCCCGGGTCGCGTTCCTTGGCGATCAGCGCGGTCCACAGGCCGGAGTAGCCGCCGCCGACGACGAGCAGGTCGGTGCGTTCGTCGCCGACGAGGGCGGGGAGGGCGGCCGGGCGGTCCCGGTCGTCCAGCCAGAAGGAGACCGGGGCGGCGTCCGCGAGGGCGTGGGCGGGGGTGCTCATGGCAGCTCGTGCCATGGTTCTCAGCTCCTCTTCCGGCGTCCGGAGAGCAGTTGCCCTCCCAGGACGCAGAGCACGGCGATGAGGAACATCGCCGTTCCGATGACATTGATTTGAACGGGTGTGCCCCGTTGTGCGGATCCCCAGACGAACATGGGGAACGTCACAGTGGAGCCGGCGTTGAAGTTCGTGATGATGAAGTCGTCGAAGGAGAGCGCGAAGGAGAGCAGCGCGCCCGCCGCGATGCCGGGCGCCGCGATCGGCAGCGTCACGCGCAGGAACGTCTGCGCGGGGGAGGCGTAGAGGTCCTGGGCCGCCTGTTCCAGGCGCGGGTCCATGCTCATGACGCGAGCCTTGACCGCCGTGACGACGAAACTCAGGCAGAACATGACGTGCGCGATCAGGATCGTCCAGAAGCCGAACCTGATGCCCATGTTGAGGAAGAGGGTGGCCAGCGAGGCGGCCATCACCACCTCGGGCATCGCCATCGGCAGGAAGATCAGCGTGTTGACCGACGACCGGGCGCGGAAGCGGTAGCGGGCCAGCGCGAAGGCGATCATGGTGCCGAGGACGGTGGCACCGACCGTCGCCCAGACGGCGATCTGCAGGCTCAGGCCCAGCGATCCGCACAGGTCCGCGACGCCGCACGGGTCGGTCCAGGCGTCCGCGGAGAAGCGCTGCCACTCGTAGTTGAAGCGGCCGTTGGGCTTGTTGAAGGAGAAGACCAGCACGACGAGGTTGGGCAGGATCAGGTACGCCAGCGTGGCGAGGCCCGCCAGCACGACGAGGTGGCGGCGCAGCCACCGGAGCACGGCCATCAGACCAGGTCCTCCGTCCCGGACTTGCGGATGTAGAGCGTGACCATGGCGAGGATGGCCGCCATGAGGATGAAGGAGAGCGCGGCGGCGGTCGGGTAGTCCAGGACCCGCAGGAACTGCGACTGGATGACGTTGCCGATCATCTTCTGGTCCGTGGAACCGAGCAGTTCGGCGTTGATGTAGTCGCCGGCGGCGGGAATGAAGGTCAGCAGCGTGCCGGCCACCACGCCCGGCATGGACAGCGGGAAGGTCACCCGGCGGAAGGTGGTCACGGGGCGGGCGTACAGGTCGCCGGCGGCCTCGTGCAGCCGCGGGTCGATGCGCTCCAGCGAGGTGTAGAGCGGCAGCACCATGAACGGCAGGAAGTTGTACGTCAGTCCGCAGACCACCGCCAGCGGCGTGGCCAGCACCCGCTGCCCCTCGGTCAGTCCGAGCCAGCTGGTCACGTCCAGGACGTGCAGCGAGTTCAGGACGCCGACCACCGGGCCGCCGTCCGCGAGGATCGTCTTCCAGGCCAGCGTGCGGATCAGGAAGCTGGTGAAGAACGGGGCGATGACCAGGACCATCACGATGTTGCGCCAGCGGCCCGCCTTGAAGGCGATCAGGTACGCGAGCGGGTAGCCCAGGACCAGGCAGAGCACGGTGGCGGTGGCCGCGTAGCCGACCGACCGCAGGAACTGCGGCCAGTACTCGCCGAGCGCGTCCCAGTAGGCGGCGAAGTGCCAGGTGACCTTGAAGCCCTCTTCGAGGGAGCCGGTCTGGACGGAGGTGGACGCCTGGTAGACCAGCGGCGCCGCGAAGAAGACGACCAGCCACAGGATGCCGGGGAGCAGCAGCCAGTACGGGACGAGGCGCTTGCGGGTGCGGGGCCTGCGGAGCCGCGGCGCGTCCTCGGAGGCGGGCGGCGGTGCCTCGGTGGTGGTCACGCGGCCTCCTCGCCGGTGTCCGCGCCCGCCCCGATGTCCTGGGAGGCGTCCAGGCCGAAGGTGTGCGCGGGGTTCCAGTGCAGGACCACCCCGGCGCCGGGGGCCAGCCGGGCGTCGCGCTCGACGTTCTGCTCGTAGACGGCGAGCCGGCCGGCGCCCGGGGCCTCGACGACGTACTGCGTGCTGACGCCGATGAAGCTCGCGTCCCGGATGCGTCCCGGCAGCCGGTTGCGGCCTTCGGCGATCGCTCCCGCGTCGTCGGCGTGCGCGAGGGCGATCTTCTCCGGCCGTACGCCCGCCAGCACCTTTTCCCCGGTACGCGCCGTGGTGCGACATCGCCCCGCGGGCATCCGCAGCTTGGCGTCCCCGGCCTTGAGCAGCAGCTCGTCGCCGTCGGCCGCCACCACTTCGGCCGCGATGAGGTTGGAGGTGCCCAGGAAGTTGGCGACGAAGGTGGTGCCCGGGTTCTCGTACAGGTCGGCGGGCGCGCCGAGCTGCTCGACCCGGCCGCCGTTCATCACCGCGACCGTGTCGGCCATCGTCATGGCCTCCTCCTGGTCGTGGGTGACGTGGACGAAGGTGATGCCGACCTCGGTCTGGATGCGCTTGAGTTCGAGCTGCATCTGACGGCGCAGCTTGAGGTCGAGGGCGCCCAGCGGCTCGTCCAGGAGGAGCACCTGCGGATGGTTGATCAGGGCGCGGGCCACCGCGACGCGCTGCTGCTGGCCGCCGGAGAGCTGCTGCGGCTTGCGGCGCGCCATCGGACCGAGTTCGACCAGGTCGAGCATCTCCTCGACCTGCTTCTTCACGGACTTGATGCCGCGGCGGCGCAGACCGAACGCGACGTTCTCGTAGATGTCCAGGTGCGGGAAGAGCGCGTAGTTCTGGAAGACGGTGTTGACCGGGCGCTTGTACGGGGGCAGCGCGGTCACGTCCCTGCCGTCCAGCTCGACGGTGCCGGCGGACGGCTCCTCCAGGCCCGCGATCATGCGCAGTGTGGTGGTCTTGCCGCAGCCGGAGGCGCCCAGCAGCGCGAAGAAGGAGCCCGCCGGGACCGTCAGGTCGAGCGGGTGGACGGCCGTGAAGGAGCCGTAGGTCTTGCTGATCCCGGAGAGGCGGACGTCGCCACCGGAGGTCTGTGTCATGGGTGGTCCCGTGGGTCGGAGGGCGGGGCGGGCACGCGCCGCGCGTGCCGGTCCGGGGGCCTTCTCAGGCGCCCGACAGGTCGGCGAATTTCCGGGCGAATTCCTTGCTCTCCCTGCCGTCGAGGGCGCGGAAGGCATGCGACCTGGCGGTCGTCTCGCGGTCCGGGAGAATCAGCGGATTGTCCGCCAGGTCCCGGTCGATCTTCGCCAGTTCCTCGCGTACGCCGTCGACCGGGCACACGTAGTTGATGTACGCCGCGATCCGCGCCGCCACCTTCGGCTCGTAGCAGTGGTCGATGAGGAGTTCGGCGTTCTTTTTGTGGCGCGCCCGGTTCGGCACCATCAGGTTGTCCGTGGACGTCATGTAACCGGCCTTCGGAACGGCGTAGCCGATGTCCGGGTTGTCCTGCTGCAACTGGACCACGTCCCCGGCCCAGGCCACGCACGCGGCGAGGTCGCCCTTGCTGAGATCGTTGATGTAGTCGTTGCCGGTGAAGCGGCGGATCTGCTTGCCGTCCACGCCCTTCTGGAGCCGGGCGACGGCGGCGTCGAAATCGTCGGCCGTACAGTCCTCGGGGCGCTTTCCCATGTCCAGGAGCGTCAGCCCGACGGTGTCGCGCATTTCCGAGAGGAATCCGACCCGGCCCTTGAGCTTCGGGTCGTCCAGCAATTGGCTGACGGAGTCGACCGTACGCCCTTCGGTGGCCTTCTTGTTGTACGCGATGACCGCCGGAATGCCCGTCCAGGGGTAGGAATGGACACGCCCCGGGTCCCAGTCCGGATCGCGGAACTGCGGCGAGAGATTGGCGTACGCGTGCGGCAGGTTGGCCGTGTCCAGCCGCTGGACCCAGCCGAGCGAGATCATCCGCGCGCACATCCAGTCGGTCAGCACGACCAGGTCCCGGCCGGTGTCCTGCCCGGCGGCGAGCTGCGCCTGGACCTTGCCGAAGAACTCGTCGTTGTCGTTGATGTCCTCGGTGTACTTCACCGCGATCCCGGTGCGCGCGGTGAACGCGTCGAGGGTCGGCCGGCGCTTTCCGTCCTCGCCGACGTCCAGGTACTCCGTCCAGTTGGAGAAGACGACACGTTTCTCCTGCGCTGAGCGGTCCTCGGCGCGGCCGGCGTCCGTACGGCCGGCGGGCGGGATGCCGCAGGCCGCGAGCGCGCCGGTGCCGCCGGACGCCAGCGCCACCGCCGCGCCAGCGCGCAGCAGCGACCGCCGGGTCACGGCCATCCGGCCGTTGGCGAGGCTGCGCCGCACCGCCGCGAGCTCGGGCGGGGACAGGCCCTCGGGCTGCTGGGTCTCTTCCATACGCGGTGCCCTTCCAGGGTGAGCGAGCCCGGTGGTCAGCCGGAGACGACGGCCGTTCCGCGTCAGGCGCGGTCCCCGAAAACCGTCCGGTGCCAGTCCTTCCTGGCGGTCCCGGTGTTGTCGTACATTACGTGCTTGACCTGCGTGTATTCCTCGAAGGAGTACGCGGACATGTCCTTGCCGAAGCCCGACGCCTTGAAGCCGCCGTGCGGCATCTCGCTGAGGATCGGTATGTGGTCGTTGACCCAGACGCAGCCCGCCTTGATCTCGCGGGTGGCGCGTCCGGTGCGGTAGACGTCCCGGCTCCAGGCGGAGGCCGCCAGGCCGTACGGGGTGTCGTTGGCCAGCGCGATGCCCTCGTCGTCGCTGTCGAAGGGCAGCACGACCAGCACCGGGCCGAAGATCTCGCGCTGTACGACCTCGCTGTCCTGCGCGGCGCCCGTGATGAGCGTGGGGCGGTAGTACGCGCCCTTGGCCAGGCCGCCCTGGGGAGCCTCGCCGCCGGTGACGACGGTGGCGTACGACCGGGCGCGCTCCACGAAGCCCGCGACCCGGTCGCGCTGGGCGTGCGAGACCAGCGGGCCGAGGTCGGTGGCCGGGTCGAACGGATCGCCGAGCCGTACGGTCGCCATCAGGTCGGCGACGCCGCCGACGAACGCGTCGTACAGCGGGCGCTGCACGTAGGCGCGGGTGGCGGCGGTGCAGTCCTGGCCGGTGTTGATCAGGGCGCCGGCCACCGCGCCGTGCACCGCCGCCTCCAGGTCGGCGTCGTCGAAGACCACGAAGGGGGCCTTGCCGCCGAGTTCGAGGTGCAGCCGCTTGACGGTGCTGGTGGCGATCTCGGCGACCCGCTTGCCGACCGCCGTCGAGCCGGTGAAGGAGGTCATGGCGACGCCGGGGTGTGCGACCAGGTGCTCGCCGGCCTCGCGGCCCGCGCCGGAGACGATGTTGAGCACCCCGTCGGGGATGCCCGCCTCGGTGGCGGCCTGCGCGAACATCAACGAGGTCAGCGGTGTGATCTCGGCCGGCTTGAGGACGATCGTGTTGCCCGCTGCGATGGCCGGCAGCACCTTCCAGGCCGCCATCTGCAACGGGTAGTTCCACGGGGCGATCGAGCCGACGACGCCGATGGGCTCGCGGCGGACCACGGAGGTGTGGTCGGCGCTGTACTCCCCCGCCGACCTGCCCTCCAGGTGCCGCGCGGCGCCCGCGAAGAAGGCGGCGTTGTCCACCGACCCCGGTACGTCGAACTCCTCGCTGAGCTTGGCGGGTTTGCCGCACTGGAGGGACTCGGCGTAGGCCAGCTCGCCGGCGCGCCCGCCGAGGACGGCGGCGAAGCGGTGCAGGGTGTCCGAGCGCTCGCCCGGGGTCGCGCCCGCCCAGCCGGGGAAGGCGTCCCCGGCCGCCCGTACGGCCGCGTCCACGTCCGCCGTCGAGGCGAGCCGGTAGTCGTACACCTGGTCTCCGGTGGCCGGGTCGACCACCTGCTGGGTCCGGCCGGAACTGCCGTCCCGAAGCTCGCCGGCGATGTACTGCGCGCCCTCGGCGAATCGTTCGTGCACGTCGAATCGCTGAACCATGGTGCTCTCCTCCGCCGGGCGCCGGGGCCGCTCGGCGGCACACCCAGGCGTAGCTCTTTCCGGAATCGATGGCTGATCTTGACAGAGGAGCAAGGCCCCAACAAGGGATTCCGTTGTTGCCTTTTGGTCACGCGACGGATTCTGCGATTTCCGTCGTTGGGCACCCCGACACGTTGTCAGTGCCCGCTGACAGAATCCCGGCATGATGCACGACAGCACGGGGGGAACGGGGATGAACGAGCCACGGAGCGGATCGGCGGGCGCGGCGGCGGCCGACGGGCCGCGGTCGGTCGCGGAGCTGACCGCGGCGACGGCCGCCGGTAAGCGGTTCAAGTACCTCTGCTTCTGGGGCCACACGCCGCGCCGTGACGGGACGCTCGGCGCAAGCTGCCTCAGCCAGTGGTGGCCCTCGCCGTTCACGGTCGACGGCGTGCGGTACGCCACCGCCGAGCACTGGATGATGGCCTGCAAGGCCCGCCTGTTCGACGACACGGAGGCGGAGCGGCGGGCGATAGCCGCCGGGCACCCGAAGCAGGCCAAGGACGCGGGCCGCTCGGTGCGCGGGTTCGACCACGGGCTGTGGGAGCGGCACCGCTTCGCGTACGTGGCGGAGGGCAGCGTGCACAAGTTCGGGCAGGACGACGCCCTGCGCGCCTATCTGCTGGGGACGAACTCCCGCGTGCTGGTCGAGGCCAGCCCGCTGGACCGCATATGGGGCATCGGGCTGGCCGCCGACGACGAGCGCGCGCAGGATCCGGCGCGCTGGCGCGGGCTGAACCTGCTGGGCTTCGCGCTGATGGAGGCGCGCCAGAGGCTGGCGGAGGGGACGGCGTAGGGCTCTAGAAGACGGCGAGGTGCGGGCCGGGCGCGGGCGCGGCCTCGAACGTGTCCGGGCCGTCGTCGTCGGAGTCGGAGCCGGAGCCCGAGCCGCCGGAGCCTGAGCCGCCAGACCCCGAGCCGTCGGAGTAGCCGGGGTGCCAGGGGCCGTCGTCGTAGCCCGGGTCGTCCGCGGCCGACGCCACGATGAAGCCGAGCATGACCACGCTCAGCAGCACCGCCACGGCGCCCAGGATGATCCCGGCCAGCGCGGTCCCGCCGTTGTCCGCCTCGCCCTTGGTCACCTTGGCCCGTCCGACACCGCCGAAGACGATCGCGAGCACACCGAGGAGGAAGCCGAAGAACACGGTGACACCGAGGACCGTGCCCAGGATGCCGAGGATGAGAGCGGCGGTGCCGAAGCCGTTGTTCAGGCCGGTGGGCAGCCAGTACGGCTGGTAGCCGGGCGGCGGGTGCGGACCGGGGTGGCCGCCCGCGTACGGGGCGCCGCCCCAGCCGTACCCGCCGGTGCCGTGCCCGCCGGTGTCGTACCCGCCGGCGCCGTACCCGGCCGTGCCGTACGGCTGCGCCCCGGAGCCGGGTATCGGCGGGACACCGGAAGCGGACGGCGCGTACCCGCCTGCCGCACCGGGCGCGGGCGGCGGCAGCGGTACGTCGTACCGGCCGCCCGGCGCGCCCGTCGCCTCCCGGTCCGTCGCCTTCCGGTTCCCCATCGCCTTCCCGTTCCCCGTCGCCTCCCGGTCCTCCGGCGGCGCCCACGGGTCGCGCGGCTCCGGCCCCTGACTGTCGGACATGACACCCCCACACTCCCCCGCCTTCGCTGTACGGCAATGCTAAGACCTGCGCCTTTCGCGGCGCCGGGCCCCGCATACCATGAACACCGTCCGCGGCCCGCCGGCCCGACCTTCGACCAGGAGGACCCGTTGTCCGATCTCGACGCCTTCATCGCCGGACTGCCCAAGGCCGAGCTGCACGTCCACCACGTCGGATCGGCCTCCCCGCGCATCGTCTCCAAGCTGGCCGCCCGGCACAGCGACTCCCCGGTCCCCACCGACCCCGAAGCGCTCGCCGACTACTTCACCTTCCGCGACTTCGCCCACTTCATCCAGGTCTACCTCTCCGTCGTGGACCTGATCCGCGACTCCGAGGACGTCCGGCTGCTGACGTACGAGGTCGCCCGCGACATGGCGCGGCAGAACATCCGCTACGCCGAGCTGACCGTCACCCCGTACAGCTCCACCCGCCGCGGCATCCCGGACGCCGCCTTCGTCGAGGCCATCGAGGACGCGCGCCGGGCGGCGGAGTCGGAGCTGGGCGTGGTGCTGCGCTGGTGCTTCGACATCCCCGGCGAGGCCGGTCTGGAGGCGGCCGAGGAGACCACGCGCATCGCCTGCGACCTGCGCCCCGAGGGCCTGGTCTCGTTCGGCCTCGGCGGCCCGGAGATCGGCGTGCCGCGCCCGCAGTTCAAGCCGTACTTCGACCGTGCCATCGCGGCCGGCCTGCACTCCGTCCCGCACGCCGGCGAGACCACGGGTCCGCAGACCGTCTGGGACGCGCTCACCGACCTGCGCGCCGAGCGCATCGGCCACGGCACCAGCTCCGCCCAGGACCCGAAGCTGCTGGCCCACCTCGCCGAGCACCGCATCCCGCTGGAGGTCTGCCCGACCTCGAACATCGCCACCCGCGCGGTGCGCACCCTGGACGAACACCCGCTCAAGGAGATGGTGGACGCGGGCGTGCTGGTCACGATCAACAGCGACGACCCGCCGATGTTCGGCACCGACCTGTGCTCGGAGTACGGCGTCGCCGCGCGCCTGCTCGGCCTCGACGCCGCCGGGGTCGCCGACCTGGCCAAGAACGCCGTCGCGGCGTCCTTCATGGACGCGTCCGCCAAGGCCGCGCTGACCACCGAGATCGACGACTACACCGCCGCGTGGCCCCGGTGAGGGCCGCGCGGCCCGGCCGGGCGGGCGCGACCGCCCGGCCGGTCGCCGTCATCGGCCACCGCGGCGCCCCGTACGAGCGCCGTGAGAACACCCTCGCCTCGGTCGGCGCCGCCCTCGAAGCGGGCGCCGACGCGGTGGAGATCGACGTCCGGCTGACCGCCGACCGCGTTCCGGTCCTGCTGCACGACCCGACGCTGGAACGGCTGTGGGGCCACGACCGCCGCCTCGCCTCGCTGACGTACGCCCAGGTGGAGGAGGTGTCGGAGGGCGGCGTGCCGACCTTGCGTGACACCCTCGCCCTCACGGCCAAGTACCCGCACGCACGCGCCCTGATCGACCTCCCCGACCCCGGGGCCGCGCGCGCCGCCGTCACCGAGGTCCACGAGTCGGGCGCCGCCGACCGCGCCTACTACTGCGGCGGCGGCCGCTCCATGCTCGCCGTGCGCGCCGCCGACCCGGCCGCCGAACTCGCCCTCTCCTGGTGCCGGACGGCCCCGCCGCGCCCCGAGCTGCTGGCCCGCGTACGCCCCCGCTGGCTCAACTACCACTTCGGCCTGGTGACCGAAGACCTCGTCCAACGCGCTCATGCCGGCGGCTACTTGCTCGCCGCCTGGACCACCGACACACCCCGCGCGGCGCGCCGCCTCAAGCGGGCGGGCGCCGACGCCATCACCACCAACCGGGTGGCCGCCGTACGCGCCGCGCTCTGACCCGCGCCGCCTCCGGCACCTCAGCGCCTCACCAGCCGCCGCGCCACGAAGTGGGACAGCACGGTGGCCGCCCCGGCGACGGCGAGGCCACCCGCCACGCCCCGTGCGCCCGCCGGCCGCAGCCGCCCGGCGCGCCGTAGCCGGCCGCGTGCCCACACGGCGTACGGGACGACGATGAACGGTGAGGTGGCCGAGCCGGGGGTGTAGCCGCGTACGGCGGCGGCCTGCGCGAGGTGCATGAGCCCGTGCAGCCCAAAACCGTTCACGGCGCCCTGGAAGAAGGCCGAGCGGCCGCCGGTGCGGTGCCCGTGCACCGAGGCGGCGGCCACGATCACCGCCATGGCGCCCACCGCGACCGTGAACTCTCGCTGACCGGTGCCTTCCATGGCCCGCCAGACCCGCTCCGGCACACTGGGGAACCGTTTCCTCAGCTCCGGCAGCCGGGCACGGATCCAGCGCGGCCCGAAGGCCACCTCCTCCGCGTCGTGCAACGCCCAGGCGGCGAACAGCCCAAAGGTGACGGCGGGATGTAGTTGCCGCGTGTCCCGCGGCTGCGTTTCCTGCTGCCGCACGCTCTGCGGCTGCGTGTTCTGCGCCATGACGGCAGAGTCTGGCATGCCCCCAAACCAGCTGCGCACCGGCCCACTTGCCTACGCCCCGCGCTGCTCCCCCACCTGCCCCGCGCCGCCGCACTTGACCTTGTCACCGTGTCAGGCCGTGCACTGGCAGGCGTCCCCGGCGGACCCGTTCCGCCCCTTCCACGACCGAGGACGCCCATGCTCACCTACACAGGCTCCGGCCCGTACTGCTACAGCAACACCCTGGCGATGGTGCTCGGCCCCGGTGCCGCTCCGTCCACCGCCGTCATCGAAACCCTCACCGGATCGCCCTTCGGCGTACAGCTCATCGGCGGCACCGAGCCCATGTTCGACCCCTACGGCTGGGACCCGGAAACCGGTCTGGACGACGCCATGGCCGCGCTCGGCCTGCGCTGCACGCGCACCGCCGGCGGCCCGGCGGACGAGGCGCTGGCCCGGCTCGCTGCCGCGTGCGCCGACGGCCCGGTCCTGGCCGGGCCGCTGGAGATGGGCCTGCTGCTGTACCAGCCGGGTTCCGGCACGGCGTCCGGCGCCGACCACTACGTGGTCGTCCTCGCGGTCGAGAACGGCACCGTTCTCCTCCACGACCCGCAAGGCCACCCGTACGCGACGCTGCCCGCCCCGGTGTTCGCCGCCGCCTGGCGCGCCGAGACGGTGCCGTACACCGACACGCCGTACGTCATGCGGACCGGCTTCGTCCAGGAGCGCGCGACCGACCCGGACGAGGCCCTGCGGGGGTCGCTGCCCGGCGCGGTCGGGTGGCTGGCGGGCCGCGCGGACCTGCCCGTGCCGCCCGGGACGCTGGGCGGGGCACCGGCGGTGGAAGCGCTGGCGGAACGGGCCGCCGCGGGCCTCGCGCCGGAGACCCGGGAGCTGCTGCGGACCTTCGCCGTCCAGGTCGGCGCCCGCCGCCTCAACGACGCGGCGCTGTGCCTGCGCCCGCTGGGCCTGGACGGTCCGGCCGCCGTCCTGACCGAGCAGTCCCGCATCCTCGGCAGCTTGCAGTACCCGCTGGTCGCCGGGGACGACGAGGCCCTGAGCGCGGGGCTGCGGCAGCTCGCCCCTACGTACGAGCGGCTCCGCACGGCCCTGGAAACAGCCATCGCGTAACCGGCCGGCCCACGGCACCGGTGCGGGGCCTCGCAGCCCCTCGCCGCACAGCCATACGCCTCACAGCCCCACGAGGCCGTTCCACTCCTTCGCGAACGCCGGACGCTCCTTGGGGGTGATGTCGCGGGCGATGGCCAGGCGCTCGCGCATCGCGTCGTCCGGGAAGACGAGCGGGTCCTCGGCCAGCGCGGCGCGTTCCTCGTCCTTGGAGGAGGCGAGGACGTCCCGCGCGGCCGGCACCGGGCAGACGTAGTTGACCCACACCGCCAGTTCGGCGGCCGTCTCCGGCTCGTAGTAGTAGTCGATCAGCCGTTCCGCGTTGCGCTTGTGCTCGGCGCGGTCGGGGATCATCAGGCTCTCCGCCCACAGTTCGGCGCCTTCTTGCGGCACCACGAACTCGATGTCGGGGTTGTCCTCCTTGAGCTGGATGACGTCGCCCGAATACGCCTGCGCCGCGAGCACGTCCCCCGAGGCCAGGTCCTTGATGTAGTCGTTGCCGGTGAAGCGCCGGATGTGCTTGCGCGCCACGAGGCGGCGGACCCGGCCCGTCATCCGGTAGAAGTCGTCCTCCGTCCAGCGCGTGATGTCCACGCCGTCGCCCTGCATGAGCATCGCGAAGGACTCGTCGAGCCCGGACAGCAGCGTGACCCGCCCGCGCAGGTCGTCCCGCCACAGGTCCGCGGTGTGCTTGATCTCCCGGCCGAGCTTCCTGCGGTTGTAGGCGATGCCGGTGATGCCCGACTGCCAGGGCACGCTGTGCTTGCGCCCCGGGTCGAAGTGCGGGTTGCGCAGCAGCGGGTCGAGGTGCCGGGTGACGTTCGACTGCCGCGCCCGGTCCATCTCCTGGACCCAGCCGAGCCGTACGTACCGGGCGCACATCCAGTCGCTGATGACGACGAGGTCGCGGCCGGTCGGCTGGTGGTTCATCAGCGCGGGGCCGATCTTGCCGAAGAACTCGTCGTTGTCGTTGATCTCCTCGGTGTACGTCACCGAGATGCCGGTGCGCTTCTCGAACGCCGCCAGCGTCGGCCGCCGCTGCTTGTCCCGCTCGTCGACGTCGATGTAGAGCGGCCAGTTGGCGAAGGTCAGGCGCTTGTCGCGGGCCGAGCGGTCCGGGGCGGCGCGGTCGGCCGGCGCGACGTACGCGGCGGGCACCCCGCACCCGGCCGCCAGCAGGGCCAGCGCCCCGGCCGCACCCGTACCGACCGTGCTCCGTAGCAGCGAACGCCGCGAAAGTTCAGGCATGGCGTGCACTCTCACGTGCCGTGGGCGGCGGCGGCAAGCGACAGAACGTCGGCTGCCGGGCCGCCGCCCACGACGGTGTGCCGGGCGGGCGGGACGTGCTCAGCCGTCGAGCGACGTCATCACGTGCTTGATGCGGGTGTAGTCCTCGAAGCCGTAGCCCGAGAGGTCCTTGCCGTAGCCGGACTTCTTGAACCCGCCGTGCGGCATCTCGGCGACCAGCGGGATGTGGGTGTTGATCCACACGCAGCCGAAGTCCAGCTTCTTCGACATCCGCATGGCCCGCGCGTGGTCCTTGGTCCACACCGAGGACGCGAGCGCGTACTCCACGCCGTTCGACCACTCGACGGCCTGGTCCTCGTCGCGGAAGGACTGGACGGTGATGACCGGGCCGAAGACCTCCTGCTGGACGATCTCGTCGTCCTGCTTGAGGCCGGAGACGACGGTCGGCGCGTAGAAGTAGCCCTCCTCGCCGACCTGGTGGCCGCCCGCCTCGATCTTGGCGTGCGCGGGCAGGCCGTCGATGAAGCGCTTGACCTGCGCCAGCTGGTTGGCGTTGTTCAGCGGACCGTAGAGCACGTCCTCGTCGTCCACCGCGCCGGTCTTGGTGTCGGCGGCGGCCTTGGCGAGCGCGGTCACGAACTCGTCGTGGATGGACTCGTGGACGAGCACGCGGGTGGCGGCCGTACAGTCCTGGCCCGCGTTGAAGTAGCCCGCCACCGAGATGTCCTCGACGGCCTTGGCGATGTCGGTGTCCTCGAAGACCACGACCGGCGCCTTGCCGCCCAGCTCCAGGTGGACCCGCTTGAGGTCCTTGGACGCGGACTCGGCGACCTGCATGCCGGCCCGTACGGAGCCGGTGATCGAGGCCATCGCGGGGGTCTTGTGCTCGACCATCAGGCGGCCGGTGTCGCGGTCGCCGCAGATGACGTTGAACACGCCGCGGGAGTGGCCCAGTTCGTCCAGCACGCTGCCGATGATCTCGGCGATGAGCACCGTCGAGGCGGGCGTGGTGTCGGAGGGCTTGAGGACGACGGTGTTGCCCGCGGCCAGCGCCGGCGCGAACTTCCACACCGCCATCATCATCGGGTAGTTCCACGGCGCGACCTGCGCGCACACACCCACCGGCTCACGCCGGATGATGGACGTGAAGCCGTCCATGTACTCGCCCGCCGCGCGGCCCTCCAGCATCCGGGCGGCCCCCGCGAAGAAGCGGATCTGGTCCACCATCGGCGGGATTTCCTCGGAGCGTACGAGCGCGAGCGGCTTGCCGCAGTTCTCGGACTCGGCGGCGATCAGCTCCTCGGCCCGCTCCTCGAAGCGGTCGGCGATCTTGAGCAGCACCTTCTGGCGCTCGGCCGGCACCAGGTCGCGCCAGGCGGGGAAGGCCGCCTCGGCGGCGGCCATGGCGGCGTCGACGTCCGCGGCGGCGGACAGCGGGGCGGTGGCGTACGCCCGACCCGTGGCCGGATTGACCACCTCCGTGGTCCGCCCGTCGGCGGCGTCCCGGAACTCCCCGTCGATGTAGTTGCGCAGACGACGCAGTTCGGTGGTCACGAGCGACCCCTCCTACTCAGGTGTCCGATGGTTGAGATGCCCACCCTAGTCATGAAGGCAACGTTTTCGACATACCCACCAAGGGTGAACAACGAAATCAGTGGCGCCGCGATCTACAGACAACTAATTTCATCGAATCGGGGTTGCGGGACGGACGAGGCTCGTGCACAGTGAGGTCCGTGGCCACTCGTGACAGAAACGGCACCCAGTCGATCGACTCCGTCTCCCTGGCGATCATCGAGCAGCTCCAGGAGGACGGCCGCCGTCCGTACGCCGCGATCGGCAAGGCCGTCGGCCTGTCCGAGGCGGCGGTGCGGCAACGCGTACAGAAACTGCTCGACCAAGGCGTGATGCAGATCGTCGCGGTCACCGACCCCCTCACGGTCGGCTTCCGGCGGCAGGCGATGGTCGGCATCAACGTCGAGGGCGATCTCGACCCGGTGGCCGACGCCCTGACGGCCATGGAAGAGGTCGAGTACGTCGTCATGACCGCGGGCTCCTTCGATCTCCTCATCGAGATCGTCTGCGAGGACGACGACCACCTCCTGGAAATGATCAACAAGCGGATCCGCACGCTGCCCGGCGTCCGGACCACCGAGAGCTTCGTCTACCTCAAGCTCCGTAAGCAGACCTACACCTGGGGAACCAGATAGCCATGACTGCTGACCTCTCGAAGACGGCCTACGACCACCTGTGGATGCACTTCACCCGCATGTCGTCGTACGAGAACGCCCCCGTGCCGACGATCGTGCGCGGCGAGGGCACGAACATCTACGACGACAAGGGCAAGCGCTACATCGACGGCCTGGCCGGCCTCTTCGTCGTCCAGGCCGGGCACGGCCGCGCCGAACTCGCCGAGACCGCGCTCAAGCAGGCACAGGAACTGGCCTTCTTCCCCATCTGGTCGTACGCGCACCCCAAGGCCGTCGAACTGGCCGAGCGGCTGGCCCACTACGCGCCCGGCGACCTGAACAAGGTCTTCTTCACCACCGGCGGCGGCGAGGCCGTCGAGACCGCGTGGAAGCTGGCCAAGCAGTACTTCAAGCTCACCGGCAAGCCCACCAAGCACAAGGTCATATCGCGCGCGGTGGCCTACCACGGCACGCCGCAGGGCGCCCTGTCCATCACCGGCCTGCCGGGCCTCAAGGCCCCGTTCGAGCCGCTGGTCCCCGGCGCACACAAGGTGCCGAACACCAACATCTACCGGGCGCCGCTCTTCGGCGACGACCCCGAGGCGTTCGGCCGCTGGGCCGCCGACCAGATCGAGCAGCAGATCCTCTTCGAGGGCCCGGACACCGTCGCCGCCGTCTTCCTGGAGCCGGTGCAGAACGCGGGCGGCTGCTTCCCGCCGCCGCCCGGCTACTTCCAGCGCGTCCGCGAGATCTGCGACCGCCACGACGTGCTGCTCGTCTCCGACGAGGTCATCTGCGCCTTCGGCCGCCTCGGCACGATGTTCGCCTGCGACAAGTTCGACTACGTGCCCGACATGATCACCTGCGCCAAGGGCATGACCTCGGGCTACTCCCCCATCGGCGCCTGCATCATCTCCGACCGGCTGGCCGAGCCGTTCTACAAGGGCGACAACACCTTCCTGCACGGTTACACCTTCGGCGGCCACCCGGTCTCCGCCGCCGTCGCCTGCGCCAACCTCGACATCTTCGAGCGCGAGAACCTCAACCAGCACGTACTGGACAAGGAAGAGGCGTTCTTCTCCACCCTGAAGAAGCTCCACGACCTGCCGATCGTCGGCGACGTCCGCGGCAACGGCTTCTTCTACGGCATCGAACTCGTCAAGGACAAGGCCACCAAGGAGTCCTTCACCGACGAGGAGACCGAGCGCGTCCTGTACGGCTTCCTCTCCAAGGCCCTGTACGACAACGGCCTGTACTGCCGCGCCGACGACCGCGGCGACCCGGTCGTCCAGCTCGCCCCGCCGCTCGTCGCCGACCAGCCGGTCTTCGACGAGATCGAGCAGATACTGCGCGCCACGCTCACGGAGGCGTGGGCGAAGCTCTGAGAAGGCCGCGGAGGGGGGCGGCGCATCGCCCCCCTCCGCCCCAGTTCTTCATATAAGCGGCCATTTGAGTGAACCTGAGCCGTGGAACGCGCCGAGCGCCGAATACCGAGGGTCGCCACTCCTTACCGTGCCAGTGACCGATACCCTCCATGGTCGTTCACCCGGTTGGGGGAACGATCGGACGCGACGAGCATGAGGTGCGCAGATGGTGGCCCCACCTGACAACGACGTTCTCTGGGCGCGCGGCCTGCACCACACATACGCCGGCTCCCCCGCGCTCGCAGGCGTCTCCGTCGGTGTGCGCGAGGGCGAGATCCTCGCCGTCACCGGGCCCCGCGGCAGCGGCAAGACCACCCTCCTACGGTGCCTTTCCGGCCAACTTGCGCCCGACAGCGGCGAGATCTGGTTCAACAGTTCACCGGTGCACACCCTCTCGCCGCTCGGCCGCGAACGACTGCGCCTGGACCGGTTCGGCTGGGTCGACACCGAACCGCACCTCGTCCCCGAACTGACCGCCTGGGAGAACGCCGCCCTCCCCCTCCTCCTGCGCGGGAACAGCCACCGCACCGCCAAGCAGACCGCCTGCGAATGGCTGGAGCGGCTGGACGTGGGCATGTGCGCCCGCCAACGCCCCGGCCGCCTCGACCAGTCCCAGCGCCAGCGCATCGCCATCGCCCGCGCCCTGGCCTCGGCGCCGCGGGTCCTGTTCGCCGACGAGCCCACCGCGCCGCTGCACCGCGCCGACGCCGCCCAGGTGCTGCGCACCATCACCACGGCCGCCCGCTCGCACGACATCACGGTCGTCCTCGCCACCCACGAGCCCGAGGCCGCCACCCTCGCGGACCGCACCATGGCCCTCCTCGACGGCCGCCGCACCGGCGCCAAGGCACCCGCCCCCGACGAGGAAAGCAGGGCAGAGTGCTCGCTCTCCGTCTAGCCCGCGGGGCCCACCCCCTCGTCCTGTTCCGCCGCCTGCTCGTCGCTGCCGCCGCCGCGGGCACCGGATTCCTCCTCCTGTCGGCGCTCGGCCACGCCGCCGCCCACCCGGCGACGGCCACCGACTCGTTCGTACGCCTCCTGTGGTGCGCCGTCCCGGCCGCGGCCACCACCCAGCTCGCCGTCTCCGCGGCCCGCACGGACCCCGCCTCCCGCCCCCACCGGGGCATGTCCGACGCCGGTCTCGGCCCGGCCCGCCTGACGGTGATCGCCTCCGCCGCCACCGCCGTGTCCTGCGTACTGGGCAGCCTCCTCGCCCTGCTCGCCTTCCTCGCCGTCCGCGGCGACCTGGGCGGCGCCACGGCCACCGGCTCCGCCACCCGGCTCCTCGGCGCGGGCCACCCGTTCCCCCTCGCGGGCGCGCTGATGCTCCTCGCCGTCGTCCCGCTGACGGCGTCCGCCGCGACCGCGATCGCCCTGCGCCCCGGCAAGGAGAAGCGCGGCCACACCCCAGGCCCCGCGTCCCGGGCCGGCGCCGGCGTCCCCCTCGCCGCCGCCGACGGCGACTCCTCCGCCATGACCACCGCGCTGCCGTGGGGCATGGCCCTGACGGCGGCCGGTCTCGCCCTGGAGACCTACGTCAGCCGCGGCCCCGCCGACCCCGACACGCTTCTCCCCCTTCCAGGACGGCTCATCGGCAGCCCGCCCGGCGTCCTGGCGGGCTGGACGCTGTCCGCCATCGGCCTCGTACTCGCCGGCCCCGGCCTCGCGCAGCTGTCCGGCCGTCTGCTCGCCGCCGGCCGCCCCGGCGCCGTCCGCCTGCTCGCGGGCCGCGTCCTCCAGGACGAGTCCCGGCGTATCGGCCGCCCCCTCGGCGTGCTCTGCGCGGTCGCCTCCGGCACGTACGCGGCGGCGAAGGTGTACGAGGCGGCCCCCACCCGCCCGTTCGGCCCGCTCACCGGACTCGGCGCTGCCCTCGTCCTGGCCTGCGTCACGGCCAGCGCCCTCACCGCGGCCCTGGAGGCCCGCTGGGCCCGCACCCACACCACCGCCGCCCTCCGCCGCCTCGGCACCCCCCGCTCGCTCCTCCACCGCGCCGCCGCCCTGCGCTTCCTGGCCCTCCTCCTCGTCCTGGGCCCCCTGACCTGGGTCATCGCCGAACTCGCCGCCCTGCCGCTCCTCCACTGACCGCCCTCGCCCCCAGGCCGTAAGGCCACCCGCCTACCATGACGGGCGTGCAGCCGAACCCCGAGTCCCCCGCGCCCCACCGCCCCGTCCGACGGCCGCAACGCCGCGGCGACGACCGCGAGATCGAGTCGCTCGCGGAATTCGACCGGGTGCTGGCTTCGGGCAGCCTGACCGGATACCGCGTCCAGTCCGTCGACCTGACCGGCCGCACCTCCGCACTCCTCGAAACGCCGGCCGCCGACGCCGTCTTCCTCGGCTGCCGGATGGCACCGGAGGCCGCCGCGAGCGTCCGGGCGAACGGCGCCCTGGTCTTCCCGCCGATACCCGGCCTGCCGTTCGACCCGTACCGCGGCAGCCTCTACACCCCCGGCGAACTCTTCGCGGGCCTCGGCACCGACACCGGCTACGCGGCCACCGCCGACGCCCGGGCCTACGCCTGGTACCAGCGCACCATGTCGGACGGCGACGTCTTCGCCTCGATGCTGCGCAGCATCCACGACGACGCCGTCTCCGACGCGCTGGACGAACACCTCGCCGGCGCCCGCGTCGTGGGCATCATGGGCGGGCACGCGCTGGAGCGCGGGTCCGCCGCGTACGAGGGCGCGGCCCGGCTCGGGCGGCAGCTCGCCAGGACCGGCCTGACGGTCGCCACGGGAGGCGGCCCCGGCGCGATGGAGGCCGCGAACCTCGGCGCCTACGCCGCCCCCTTCGACGACGCGATGCTCGGCGAGAGCCTCGCCCTGCTCGCCAAGGCCCCGCACTTCGCCCCTTCGGTGACGGACTGGGCACGGGCCGCCTTCGAGGTGCGCGACCGGTGGCCGGACGGCGGCGGTTCGGTCGGCATCCCCACGTGGTTCTACGGCCACGAGCCGCCGAACGCCTTCGCCGCCCACATCGCCAAGTACTTCGTCAACGCGGTCCGCGAGGACGGCCTCCTGGCGCGCTCCAACGCCGGAGTCGTCTTCCTGCCCGGCGCGGCGGGGACCGTACAGGAGATCTTCGACAACGCGACCCCGAACTACTACGGCTCCCGGGGCGAGCCGACCCCGATGGTGCTCGTCGACCGGGCGCACTGGACCGAGCGGCTGCCCGCCTGGCCGCTCCTGCGGGCGCTCGCCGCGGAACGGCCGATGGCCGCGAGGATCGCCCTGGTCGACTCGGTGGAAGAGGCCCCGGAAGCGCTGGCCCGCCTCGGCGGAACCGCCGGCTCCGATCCCGCGGCATCTGCTCGACCGTCCGAGGCAACTCACGCCCCCGAAACCACGTCTCGCTAGTCAGGTAATGCACAGGTAAAACCAGGCAGTGCGCGAAACGGAGTTCTTGGTGCTCATCGGTCTTCTGACGGCAGTAGCGGCCTCGGCCTGCTACGGCACGGGGTCGGTCCTGCAAGCGGTGGGATCGCGCAAGTCCGCGCGCCGGGAGGCGGCCGCCGCGTCCACCACCGGCGTCACCGCACACGGCGGCCCCAGCCTCTCTTCCACCGCCAAAGCCGCGGTGACCTGGGAATTCATGGTCGGCACGGTGCTGGACTTCGTGGGCTTCGGCCTCGGCGCGCTGGCCGCGCGGCTGCTGCCGCTCTTCCTCTCCCAGACCGTCATCAGCGCCAACCTCGTGATCACCGCCGTACTGAGCATCAAGCTGCTCGGCATCCGGCTGAACCCGCGCGAGTGGGTCTCCATCGGCGTGGTCTGCTCGGCGCTGGTCCTGCTCGCCACCGCTGCCGGGCCGGAGGGCGGCGGTGACGCCTCGACGACCACCCACTGGTGGCTGCTGGCCGCCTCGGTCCTGCTCATCGGCGGTGGCACGCTGGTCGTCCGGCTGCTCGGCAGCCGCGCCGCGATCCTCGCCGGCCTGCTGTCCGGCCTGGGCTTCGGCGCCCTCGGCGTCGGCGTGCGCGTCCTGAACGGCGTCGACCCGTTCCACCTGCCCACGCTCCTGGCCGACCCGGCCTTTTACGCCATTCTCGTCGCCGGCATCGGCGGCATGTACCTGCACACGGTCGCCCTCCAGATCGGCTCGGTCAACGGCGCCACGGCGGCCCTGGTGGTGGGCGAAACGGTGGTGCCGGGCATCCTCGGGGTGCTGTGGCTGGGCGACTCCTCCCGTCCGGGCTTCGCCTGGATGGCGGTGCTCGGCTTCGTCGTGGCGGTGGCCGGCGCCGTCGCCGTCGCCTGGTTCGGCGAGCCGGAGGACGGCGGTACGGCCGCGGCCGTACCGGCCCCCGCGGAGGAGGCGAAGACGCTGGACGGGCCGTCGGCGGGGAGCGACGCCCGGCCCACGGCGGGCAGCCGCACCACCTCCTCGTAGCGCGCCCGGCGTCCCTACGGGTGGGCGTCCCTCAGCGGTTCAGGACCACGACGTCCTCGGCCGTGAAGGTGACGCCCACCCGCGCTCCGTCTTCCGGGGCGTCCCGCAGCGCGCAGGCCGCCTCCAACTGCGGTCCGGCGTCCGGCTGGAGGAGCAGCGCGACGTGGGTACCGCGGAACGTACGGGCCGCTACCGTGCACGGCAGCCCGTCCGCGGCAGCCGTGATCCCCACTCCGGCCGGGCGCACCAGCAGGCGGCACGGGCCGTCCGGCGTGCCGTCCGGAACCGGGACCTTGCCCCACGGGGTGCCGGCGGACCCGCCCCGCACGGTCGCCTCCACCACGTTGTCGAAGCCCAGGAAGCGGGCGACGAACTCGGTGGCGGGACGCTGCCAGACCTCCAGCGGAGTGCCGCTCTGCGCGATCCGGCCCTCCTGCATGACCACCACCCGGTCGGCCAGCGCGAAGGCTTCACCCTGGTCGTGCGTCACGGCCAGCACGGTCGTACCCAGCTCGCCGAAGACTCTCCGCAGTTCGACGACCAGGCGCTCCCGCAGGCCGCGGTCGAGCTGGCCGAGCGGCTCGTCCAGCATCAGCAGCCGCGGCCGCGGCGCGAGTGCGCGGGCCAGCGCGACCCGCTGCTGCTCGCCGCCGGACAGCGCCGCCACGGCGCGCCGCTGGGCGCCCGGCAGGCCGACCAGGTCCAGGAGTTCGGCAACCGTACGCTCCTGTTCGGCACGTGACGCGCCGCGCATGCGCAGGCCGAAGGCCACGTTGCCGCCGACGTCGCGCTGCGGGAAGAGCTGGTGGTCCTGGAACATCAGCCCGACGCCACGGCGGTGTGTGGGCACGCCCGACTGGTCCCGGCCTTCCAGGAAGACGCGCCCCGCGTCGGCGGCCTGCAACCCCGCCACGACCCTCAGAAGAGTGGACTTGCCGCTGCCGCTGGGCCCCAGCACGCACACGATCTCCTGCGCGGCGACGCTCAGGCCGACCGCGTCCAGTGCCGGGCGCTGCCCGGCGCGGAAGCGGACGGTGACGTCGTCCAGCCGCAGCAGCGCCTCGTCCGCCGCGCCAGTGTGTTCCGCCATCTAAAACTCTCCGGCCTGGTCGGTACGGATGCGCTCCAGCGCCAGCAGCGCGCCGGCGCACACCACCATCAAGATCGTCGACAGGGCCATCGCCTGTCCGTAGTTCAGTTCCCCCGCGCGTCCCAGCAGCCTCGCGACGGCCACCGGCAGGGTCGGTGCGTCCGGCCGGGCGATGAAGACCGTCGCGCCGAACTCGCCGAGCGACACGGCGAAGGCGAAGCCGGCGGCGATCAGCAGCGCGCGCCGTACCAGCGGCAGGTCGACCTCCCGCCACACCCGCCACGGCGAGGCCCCCAGCACCGCCGCCGCCTCCCGCAGCCGGCCGTCCACCGCGCGCAGCACGGGCAGCATGGTCCGTACGACGAACGGCACCCCGACCAGCGCCTGCGCCAGCGGTACGAGCCACCAGGACGACCGCAGATCGAGCGGCGGCTTGTCGAGAGTGATCAGGAAGCCGAAGCCGACGGTCACGGCCGACACCCCGAGGGGCAACATCAGCAACGCGTCGAATCCCCGCACCAGCCTGCCGCCGCGCCTGGTCAGCGCTGCCGCCGCCAGCCCGCCCACCACCAGGGCGATCAGCGTGGCGGCCGCCCCGTAGGCGAGCGAGTTCCACAAGGCGTTCAGGGGGGCGACGGCGAAGGTGCTGTCCATGGAGGCAGCGGACTGCAGCGCCCGGTAGAACGTGAACCCGTACCCGTCAGGACCGGCGAAGGACCGCTCGATTAGCACCGCCAGGGGCGCCACCAGCAGCACCGCGATCACGGCGAGCGTCCCCCACAGCAGCGCCCACTGGCCGGCGCCACGGGGCCGCCGCACCGTCTGCGCCGGGTCGACGAGCGTGAGCGCGGACTCCCGCCGCCGTACGGTCCAGGTGTGCAGCGCCAGGAGTACCAGCACGGCGGCGAACTGGAGCAACGTGAGGACGGCGGCGGTCGGCAGGTCCAGGAAGTCGGCAGTCTGCCGGTAGATCTCCACCTCCAGGGTGGAAAACCTCGGCCCGCCCAGGATCTGCACCGCTCCGAAGGAGGTGAAGGTGAAGAGGAAGACCATCAGGGCGGCGGCCGCGACGGCCGGTCCCAGCGCGGGCAGCGTCACCCGCCGCCACGCGGTCCAGCGCGACGCGCCCAGCACCCGGGCCGCTTCCTCCTGCCGTGGGTCGAGCTGCCCCCAGAGGCCGGATACGGTCCGCACGACCACGGCGTAGTTGAAGAACACGTGCGCCAGCAGGATCGCCCACACCGAGGTGTCCAGCCGTACGCCCCACAGGTCGTCCAGCACTCCGCCGCGCCCGACCAGCGCCAGGAACGCCGAGCCCACCACCACCGTCGGCAGGACGAACGGCACCGCGACCACGGACCGCAGCACCTGCTTTCCGGGAAAGTCGAAGCGCGCGAAGACATACGCGCCGGGGAGCGCGAGCAGCAGCGTGAGCGCGGTCGAGGCCGCCGCCTGCCAGACCGTGAACCACAGGACGTGCAGGACGTCCGGGTCGGACAGCACCTCGCCGGCCCGGCCCAGCTGCCACTGCCCGCCGTCCTTGAGCCCGCGCCCGACGATCGCGGCGACCGGGTAGGCGAAGAAGAGCGCGAAGAAGGCGAGCGGCAGGGCCATCAGGGCGAGCCGCACCGCCGTCCCCCGTGAGCGCCGCGCCCGCTTCGCGGGGCCGGTTACTTCAGAACGAGCGAGGACCACTGCTTGATCCACTGTTCGCGGTTGGCGACGATCTTCTCCGGTGCCACCGTCTCCGGCTTGTCGATCTTCTGGCCGTACTTGGTGAACAGCTCCGGCACCTTCGCGTCCGTACGCGCCGGGTTGACGAACATCTGGAGCGGCACGTCCTCCTGGAACCGCTTGCTCAGCAGGAAGTCCAGCAGGGCCTTGCCGCCCTTCTCGTTCTTGGCGCCCTTGAGCAGCCCCGCGAACTCGACCTGCCGGAAGCAGGTGCCGGCCGCGACGCCGGTGGGCGCCTGCTTCGGCTCCGGCTTCTTGCCGAGCACCTCCACCGGCGGGCTCGACGCGTACGAGACCACCAGGGGCTTGTCCCCCTTGCCCTTGCCCGCTGCCGAGCCCGAGAACCGCTCGTTGTACGCCTGCTCCCAGCCGTCCACGACCTCGACGCCGTTGTCCTTGAGCTTCTTCCAGTAGTCCTGCCAGCCGGACTCGCCGTACTTGGCGATGGTGCCGAGCTGGAAGGCGAGCCCCGGCGACGACGTGGCGGAGTTCTCGGTGACCAGCAGGCCCTTGTACTCGGGCTTGAGCAGGTCGTCGAACGTCTCGGGCGGCGCGATCTTGTGCTCGGCGAAGTAGGCGCGGTCGTAGTTGACGCAGGTGTCGCCGTAGTCCACCGGCGTCACCCGGTGCTCCGCCTTGTCGAGCTGGAGTTCCCCCGGGACGCTCGCCAGGCCCTTGGCCTCGTACGGGCTGAAGATGCCCTCCTTCAGGCCACGCGACAGCAGCGTGTTGTCGATGCCGAAGAAGACGTCGCCCTGCGGGTTGTTCTTCGACAGGATCGCCTGGTTGACGGCCTTGCCCGCGTCACCGCCCTTGAGCACGTTCACCTTGTAGCCGGTCTGCTTGGTGAACTCCTCCAGGACGGACTTGGAGGCGTTGAAGGAGTCGTGGCTGACGAGCGTCACGGTCTTCGGGTCCGCACTGCCGCCGCTGCCGCCCGAGCCGCACGCGGCGAGCGCCGTCATGCCGGCCGCGACCGCCAGCGCGGTGACGGTGATCCTTCTGGTGGTGCTCACTGGATTCCTCCTGGCTGGCCAGGAAGAGACGCGGCCCCACCCGGCACTTCGCGAGGAAGGCCGGGCGGGGCGCAACAGCATGAGTGACGACCGAACTTCCTACCCGGAATGACCCGGGCGAGGTTCAAGGGTCTGCGGCACCCCGTGTCCGTGACGCTCGGTCCGTGACACTGCCGCACTCTCAGCGCTGTGGCGCTCCCCTGTCGGAATGTGCATTTGTTCGATCACACCGTACCAGCGGGCGGTCAGCGCTCCGAGGCCGCGAGCTGCCCGCAGGCGCCGTCGATCTCCTGCCCGCGCGTGTCGCGGACGGTCACCGGCACCCCGTGCGCGGCGATGGCCTCCACGAACGCCTTCTCGTCCTCGGGACGGGACGCCGTCCACTTCGACCCGGGCGTCGGATTCAGCGGGATCAGGTTCACATGGACCCGCTTGCCCTTGAGCAGGCGGCCCAGCAGGTCACCGCGCCACGCCTGGTCGTTGATGTCCCGGATCAGGGCGTACTCGATCGAGATCCGCCGCCCGGACTTCTCCGCGTACTCCCAGGCCGCGTCCAGCACCTCACGCACCTTCCAGCGCGTGTTGACCGGTACGAGCGTGTCGCGCAGCTCGTCGTCGGGCGCGTGCAGCGACACCGCGAGCCGGCATTTCAGCCCCTCGTCCGCGAACCGCAGCATCGCCGGGACGAGGCCCACCGTGGAGACGGTGATGCCGCGCTGGGACAGCCCCACCCCGTCGGGCTCGGGGTCGGTCAGCCGCCGGATCGCGCCCACGACCCGGTTGTAGTTCGCCAGCGGCTCGCCCATGCCCATGAAGACGACGTTGGACAGCCGGGCCGGGCCGCCCGGCACCTCACCGTCGCGCAGCGCCCGCATGCCGTCGACGATCTGATGAACGATCTCGGCGGTGGACAGGTTCCGGTCCAGCCCGGCCTGTCCCGTCGCGCAGAACGGGCAGTTCATGCCGCACCCGGCCTGTGACGAGATGCACATCGTGACCCGGTCCGGGTAGCGCATCAGCACCGACTCCACGAGGGTGCCGTCGTGCAGCTTCCACAGCGTCTTGCGCGTGGTGTCGTCGTCACAGGAGATGTGCCGCACCACACTCATCAGCTCGGGCAGCAGCGCCGTCGCCAGCTTCTCCCGCGCCGCGGCCGGGATGTCCGTCCACTCCGCCGGGTCGTGCGCGTACCGGGCGAAGTAGTGCTGCGACAGCTGCTTGGCGCGGAACGGCTTCTCACCGGCCGCGGCCACGGCTTCGCGCCGCTCGGCGGGGGTGAGATCGGCAAGGTGCCGCGGCGGCTTCTTGGCTCCGCGCGGCGCGACGAAAGTGAGTTCTCCGGGCTTAGGCATGGTTCTTCCAGTGTCGCAGACGTAAGGGGTACCGATCGCCGCCTCGACGAACCGGCCTGACCTGCGGTTTTCCCTATGCGTGAGGGGCCCGCCACGCAGCGCGGCGAGCCCCTCACACGTACGGAGAACCTCCGGTCAGCCGGAGCCGACGAAGATGACGTACAGCAGCCAGACGACCGGGGCGGTCGGCAGGAGCGAGTCCAGGCGGTCCATGATGCCGCCGTGGCCGGGCAGCAGCGTGCCCATGTCCTTGATGCCGAGATCGCGCTTGATCATCGACTCGCCGAGGTCGCCGAGCGTCGCGCTGGCCGCGACCGCCATGCCGAGCAGCAGGCCCTGCCACCAGACGCCGTCCGTGATGATCAGCTGCATGCAGAGCGCGCCCGCGACCATGGCGAACAGCACCGCGCCGAACAGCCCCTCGCGGGTCTTGCCGGGGCTGATGCGGGGCGCGAGCTTGTTCTTGCCGAAGCGCCAGCCCACCGCGTACGCGCCCGTGTCGCTGACGACCGTCAGCAGCAGGAACGTCAGCACGCGCTGCGGCCCGTCGTCGGCGGCGAGCATCATCGCCACGAACGTCGCCAGGAACGGCACGTAGAACGCGGCGAAGACGCCTGCCGTGACGTCCCGCAGATAGTTCTCCGGAGCCTCCGTCATGCGCCACACCAGGGCGGCGAGCGCGGTGAGCGCCATCGCCACCCACGCGCCCTCCGCGCCCCGTACGTAGCCGGCGACCACCATCGCCGCGCCACCGAGGGCGAGCGGGACCAGCGGTACCCGGATGTCCTTGCGTTCGGAGAGCCGGGACGTCAGCTCCCACAGGCCCACGACCACCGCGATCACTATGACGCCGACGAAGAGCGGCTTGTAGACGAAGAGCGAGAGCAGGATGACGGCACCGAGGCCGACACCGACTCCTATGGCGGCCCGGAGGTTGCGCCCCGCGCTCTTCTTCTGCGGCTTGTCGGGGTGCCGTGAGCCGTCGGGTCCCGGCGAAGAGGTGGGCATGGGCTCCTGCGGCTGTTCGTCGCGGAACGGGGGACCGCTCTGCCGAGCGGCCCCCCGGTCGTCCCGGTGGTCCCGGTCGTCGTCCAGAGGGCTCCGGTCGTCGTCCTGGTGTCCGCCTGCGTCGGGCACGATGGGCATGGGCCGAGTCTGCGCCGCGCCGCCCCAGTCGTGCGCGGGACCCGCCGAACCGGCGGGCCCCTGGTCGGGTGGTCCCCATTGACCGGCTCGGCCGACGCCAGGCGGGGCCCCCCAGGATGACTCGTTCATCAGACCTCTAGGAGCTCGGATTCCTTGTGCTTGAGCAGCTCGTCCACCTGCGCGACGTACTTCGCGGTGGTGTCGTCGAGCTCCTTCTCCGCCCTGCGCACCTCGTCCTCGCCGGACTCCTTGTCCTTGACGAGCTTGTCGAGGGTTTCCTTGGCCTTGCGCCGGACGCTGCGGATCGAGATCTTCGAGTCCTCGGCCTTGTTCTTCGCGACCTTGATGAACTCCCGGCGGCGCTCCTCGGTGAGCTCGGGGAAGTTCACACGAATGATGTTTCCGTCATTGCTCGGGTTGACGCCCAGGTCGGAGTCCCGGATCGCCTGCTCGATGTTGCGCAGCGCGCTCTTGTCGAACGGGGTCACCACGGCCATCCGCGGTTCGGGCACCGAGAACGACGCCAGCTGGTTGATCGGCGTCATGGCGCCGTAGTAGTCCGCCACGATCTTGTTGAACATCGCCGGGTGCGCACGCCCGGTGCGAATCGCGGCGAAGTCCTCCTTGGCGACCACGACGGCCTTCTCCATCTTCTCCTCGGCCTCGAGGAGGATCTCTTCGATCACCACTTGCTCCTGGTCTTTTCGGTAAGAAGCAGAGCCTCGCCCCTGCCGCGCGTCTTCTCCTGCACGGTGTCCGACCGGCAGGCCGTTGTCCATCCCCGTGCCGGGGTCTTCCCACGACCCGGGGTTGCCGCCCGTACGGTGCCCTGCCCGTACGGCAATACGGCAGTTGGGGCCGTCAGGCCCGGGTGCCCTGATCGCTGACGAGCGTGCCGATCTTCTCACCCTTCACCGCACGCGCGATGTTGCCCTCGGCGAGCAGTTCGAAGACGAGGATCGGGAGCTTGTTGTCACGGCAGAGCGTGATGGCGGTGGCGTCGGCGACCTTGAGGTCGCGGGTGATGACCTCGCCGTATTCGAGGGCGTCGAACTTCACCGCGTCCGGGAACTTCTTGGGGTCGGCGTCGTAGACCCCGTCCACGCCGTTCTTGCCCATCAGCATGGCCTCGGCACCGACCTCCAGGGCACGCTGGGCCGCGGTGGTGTCGGTGGAGAAGTACGGCATGCCCATACCGGCGCCGAAGATGACCACGCGGCCCTTCTCCATGTGGCGCACGGCGCGCAGCGGAATGTACGGCTCCGCGACCTGCCCCATGGTGATGGCGGTCTGGACGCGGCAGTCGATGCCCTCCTTCTCCAGGAAGTCCTGGAGGGCCAGGCAGTTCATGACCGTGCCGAGCATGCCCATGTAGTCGGAGCGGGCGCGGTCCATGCCGCGCTGCTGCAGCTCGGCGCCGCGGAAGAAGTTGCCGCCGCCGATCACGATGGCGATCTCGTAGCCGTCACGGACCACGGCTGCGATCTCGCGGGCGATGGCGTGCACGACATCGGGGTCGACGCCCAGTCCGCCGCCGCCGGCGAACGCTTCGCCCGACAGCTTCAGCAGGAAGCGTCCCTTCCCGCCGCTGTCGGCCTTGTGGGCTGTGTCCGCGCCGTCGGCACCCTGATTCATCACGCTCTCCTCGTGCACATACGAAGAAGGCCATTGCCGGGGGTCTGGTTCAGATCCCTGTACGGCAATGGCCTCCTCGTCACATCTGCGGCCGGCCGGTACGCGGCCGACTGCGTACGACCCTAGCGGGGCCGTAGGTCATTCGCTGGCCTTGGCGACAAGGCTCACGGCTTGGCTCAGGCGCCGACGCGGATGCGCACGAAGCGCTTCAGCGAGACACCGGCCTCGTTCAGGACCTTCTCGACGGACTTCTTGTTGTCCTTCGCGAAGGGCTGCGCCAGCAGCGTGTTCTCCTTGAAGAAGCCGTTGACGCGACCCTCGACGATCTTCGGGAGGGCGGCCTCGGGCTTGCCCTCCTCACGCGAGGTGGCCTCGGCGACGCGGCGCTCGTTCTCGACGACGTCGGCCGGAACGTCCTCACGGGTGAGGTACTTCGGCGCGAACGCGGCGATGTGCTGCGCGACGTCCTTGGCGGTCTCGGCGTTCTCCTTGTCCAGCTCGACCAGGACGCCGACCTGCGGCGGGAGGTCGGGCATGGTGCGGTGCATGTAGGCGGCCACGTAGCCACCGGAGAACTGCGCGAAGCGGTCCAGGACGATCTTCTCGCCCAGCGTGGCGTTGGCCTCGTCGACGTACGCCTGGACGGTCTTGCCGGCCTCGATCTCGGAGGCGAGCAGCGCCTCCAGGTCGGCCGGGGAGGTGGCGGCGACGTGCGCGGCCAGCGCGTTGGCGACGGCCAGGAACTTCTCGCCCTTGGCGACGAAGTCCGTCTCGCACTTCAGCTCGAGCAGAACGCCGGAGGTCTTGTCCTCGGAGATGAGGGAGACGACGGCGCCGTTCTCGGCCGAACGGCTCTCGCGCTTGGCGACGCCCTTCTGGCCCTTGACGCGGAGGATCTCCACGGCCTTGTCGACGCTGCCCTCGGCCTCGTCCAGGGCCTTCTTGCAGTCCATCATGCCGGCGCCGGTGAGCTCACGGAGCTTCTTGACGTCCGCGGCGGTGTAGTTCGCCATGGTCTGTGAATCTCTTCTCGAAATCTCGACAGTCGAAAGATCTACGGGTGGACGGCGGGGGCGGCGCTCGTGGCGCCCTCCCCCGCCGTCGTCAACCGATGGTGCGGCGTCAGGCCTGCTCGGCGTCCGCGGCCGGCTTCTCGGCCTCGGCGGCGGGGGCCTCGGCAGCGGCGGGGGCCTCGGCGGGCTCGCCCTCGGCCTTGGCCTCGTCAGCCTTGGCGTCGTCGGCCTTCTTCTCGCCCTCGAGCAGGTCGCGCTCCCACTCGGCGAGGGGCTCGCCGGCCTTCTCGCCCGGCTTCTGGTCGCCGGTGGCGACGCCGGAGCGGGCGATGAGGCCCTCGGCGACGGCGTCGGCGATCACGCGGGTGAGCAGGGTGACGGAGCGGATCGCGTCGTCGTTGCCCGGGATCTTGTAGTCGACCTCGTCCGGGTCGCAGTTCGTGTCGAGGATCGCCACGACCGGGATGTTGAGCTTGCGCGCCTCGCCGACGGCGATGTGCTCCTTCTTGGTGTCCACGATCCAGACGGCGCTGGGCACCTTCTGCATCTCGCGGATACCGCCGAGGGTCTTCTCCAGCTTGGCCTTCTCGCGGGAGAGGACCAGCAGCTCCTTCTTGGTGAGGCCGGAGGCGGCCACATCCTCGAAGTCGATCTGCTCGAGCTCCTTCAGGCGCTGCAGGCGCTTGTAGACGGTCGAGAAGTTGGTCAGCATGCCGCCGAGCCAGCGCTGGTTCACGTAGGGCATGCCCACGCGGGTCGCCTGCTCGGCAATGGCCTCCTGGGCCTGCTTCTTCGTGCCGACGAACATGACCGAGCCGCCGTGGGCGACGGTCTCCTTGACGAACTCGTAGGCGCGGTCGATGTACGACAGCGACTGGAGCAGGTCGATGATGTAGATGCCGTTGCGCTCCGTGAAGATGAAGCGCTTCATCTTCGGGTTCCAACGGCGGGTCTGGTGCCCGAAGTGGACGCCGCTCTCCAGCAGCTCCCGCATCGTGACGACGGCCATGGCCGTACTCCTCGTGTTACTCGGTTCCACTGCGGCCGGGCGGCCGCGGTGCCTGACGCCCCGGCGCGCTCTGCCGGAGAAGGGACCTTGCGGGGCCTTCCGAGGACCGAGGGGCGCGTCCACCGTGCTGCCCGAATGGGGACTGTTGCGCTGGTGGCGGGGCGTGCGAAGTCGACCCGGTGACCCGGATCGCCACAAGAAGTGTACGGGACCGCCGAAGGGACGGGCGACACACACCTTTCGGACAGGAAATCGGGGGTGGGGCGGGGGCGGGGGCGGGCGGGGAGTGGGGGCGGGCCGGGGGCGGTTTGTACGGGTCGGATGACTCTTACGGCTGGTGCGGCTCGGATGGCTCGTGCGGCTGGTGCGGCTCGGCTCGTACGGCTCTACGGTCCTCGCCGGGGCGCCGGGGCGCCGGGGCGCCGGGCGGCGGCACCGCGAGCACCGCGCCCCGCGCCCTGCACCCCGCTCTCTCCCCCCGCTCCCCATACCCCACAAGGGTGACGCCGTTATTAACAACCCACCGGTAATCCACCGATCCGGCTCAAGATCCCCAAGCGGCAGCCGACCGCGCCATCGTCGAAACATGCGCCGACAATCCACTCTCAAGACCACCCGCGCCGCGGCCGCCAGCTACACAACAACACCCACAGCGCCCACCAAACACCCCCGACACCCCTCACCCCCAGGTGTCCGATTCCTCACCCTCTGCACCCTGCCCGTAATGAGCATCGCATTAGCCGTATTTTCCGCCGGAGCCGCCACGGCCGGCGCCGGAGCCACCGCGGCGAGCGCCAGGGCCGACGCGGCGAGTGCCGGAGCCGACGCGGTCGGCACGGCCTTCACCGGCACAGCCGCCCCGCCCAGCCCCACCGGCCCCCCACACCCCCCGGAACGACAGCCAGCACCCGCCCCTTCACACGGCGGCCCCGAGCCAGATCGCCCACCGCCAGGGACTACCGGCGAACGGGCATGGCCGGTGACCGGGCCGACGGGCGTGCGCCCCACCATCGCGCGCGGCTGGGAGCCTCCACCCGCCCCCTGGGCCGCCGGCCACCGCGGAGTAGACCTCTCCGCGACCAGGGGTGCCACGGTGCGAGCCGCCGCCTCGGGCCGGGTTCTCTTCGCCGGGAAGGTGGCGGGGCGCGGCGTCCTGTCCATCGAGGTAGCAGCATCCGGCCGCCCACCGCTCCGCACCACCTACGAACCGGTCCGTCCCACCGTCCGAAAGGGCGCCCGCGTCACCGCAGGCCAACCAGTGGCCACCCTCGCCCCGGGCCCCTTCCACTGCTCCGGCCCATGTCTCCACTGGGGCCTGCTCCGCGACAAGACCTACTTGGATCCGCTCTCCCTGCTCCCGGCGTCAATGCTGCGCCCTGTTCCCGCGCGGCTCCTACCGGTCATCGGAATTCCGGAGCCGGAACAGCCACCATCAGACCTTCGCGGGGCACCACAACAGAGCCACCCGCGTCGAGCGACAGCCCAGCGTGCAATAGCACGGGCACGGGCACGGGCACAGGCGCAGACACCGCCACGGGCACGGCGAATACAAACCCGACCACCGTCCGCCACCGCCGAGCGAGCGCGGCCGGTCAGCCCCTTACGCCACCAAGAACCATGGCGACCGCGGCCTCCGTGATCTGCGTCGGGTCCTCCGCGGCCCCGAGTTCGATACGGCGAACCGCGGCGTCGACAACGCCTTGAAGCAGCATGGCGGCCAGTCGCGGCTGCTCGTGACCGAGGTCGGCCAGGGCCTCCACGATCATCGCGATCAGCCCGCCGTGCGCAGCCCGGATCTTCTCCCGCGCGCCCGCGTCCAGCTCGCCCGCCGAGATCGCGACAACGGCCCGGTGCCGACGGTCACCGACCAGCGCAAGCTGTTGGCGCACATACGCCTCGACCTTGGCCTCAGGCGTGCCGACCCGCTCCATCGCAGCTTCGACCTCAGCCGCCCAAACGGGGAAGTCGACAGCGCACAGCTCTTCGACGACAGCCCCGCGGGAGCGGAAGTACTCGTAGACGGAGGAGCGCGCGAGACCCGTGCGCTCGGCGAGGGCGGGGAAGGTCAACGCCTCGGTCCCGCCTTCGGACAACAGGGTGCGGGCGGCGTCCAAAAGGGCGCCACGCTGCATCGTCCGGTGCTCGGCCACAGAGGCCGCTCGAATCCTGGGCACGTCACCACTCTACGGATGGCCCGCCCGGCACGGCACTCCGCATCACGATGTGTCCATGCCGGAGACCGACAGCCAAACACCGGCCACCAAGCGCGCCAGAACGGAACGGCAACAGGACAAGCACCCCGACACACCAAGAAACCCGCAGGTCAGATAGGCGGCGAGGCACGACAAGAGCAAGCCGACCACACAGACGGACGCACAAAGCGAACATCCGCCCGGACAAGGACACGACGGCCACCAAAGCAGAGCCGGGCACACCGAACACGGACCTAGGCGCTCCCCTCAGCCGCGGGCCAGCACACACCCAGACGCACTCCCCAAGCCAGGTGCACCGCCAAGCGTGCACTGTCCGAGGCAGGCGCGGCCTCAGAGGCAGGCGCGGCGTCAGGCCAGGGACGCTCCCCATGCCGGGCGCGATGCTCGAGCTGGGCGCGATGCCCGAGCCGGGCGCGATGCCCGGGGCCAGGCGCGCTATCCGAGGCCGGCGCGCTTCCTATGCCGGGGACGGCGTCCGAGGCCGGCGCACTCCCCATGCCAGGGACGGCGTCCGACGCAGGCGTGGCGTCCGAGGCTGACGTGACCCCCAAGGCAGACGCGGCGTCCGAGGCCGGCGCGGGGCCCAAGGCAGGCGTGGCGTCCGAGGCTGGTGCGGAGCCCAAGGCAGGGGCGGCATCCCGAGGCTGGTGCGGTGACCGAGACGACGTCGGCCGCGACGTGCGGGGCAGGCCAGGCGCGGGGGCCACCATGCCCCCGGCTCGGAGGCAGCCAGGGAGCCGGGGAGCGCGTCGTCCCCTGACGCCGGCCCATGCGACGAGGCGCGGCTGCCTGCAGACAGCGCGGCCACGGGCAGGTACAGCCCGCCAAGAGCAAGCGGCGCGGAGGCGAGAGGACAGGGGCGGGGTGGGAGGGGGCGGGGGGCGGGGGGGGGCGGGGGGGAAGCCAGCAGGTGACGCCCAGCAGGGGCCGGCCGAAGGGCAGGAAAGCCCGAGATAAAAGCAGCCTTGCGAAAGAGTCGAGCGGCCAGCCCTGACAGCCCCCAGCACAGTCACACCTACTGGCCCCATCAGCCCCGGGACGACACCTGCACCGATGGGCCCAGCGCACGGGCCAGGCGGCATCACTGCCTCCCCCGCGCCCCCAGGTCAACGCCCCATGTCCGCCAGTTTGGCGCGGAGCTGCAGTACGGACTTGGTATGGATCTGGCTGACCCGGCTCTCCGTGACGCCGAGAACGTTGCCGATCTCGGCGAGGGTGAGACCTTCGTAGTAGTAGAGGGTGACGACGGTTTTCTCGCGTTCAGGGAGCGTGTTGATGGCCCGGGCAAGCAGCCGCCGCAGCTCACGGTCCTCGGCGACCTCGACCGGGTTGTCGGCAGCCGTGTCCTCCAGGGTGTCCATCAGGCTCAGCCGGTCGCCCCCCTCGCCGCCCACATGCAGCAATTCCTCCAGGGCCACCACGTTGGCCAGCGACAATTGGCTGAACACCCCGTGGAGTTCCTCCAGCGCGATACCCATTTCCGAGGCCACCTCCGCTTCGGTCGGGGTGCGCCGCAGCTGGGCCTCCAGGGTGGCGTACGCCCGCTCGACCGCCCTGGCCTTCTGCCGTACCGACCGCGGGATCCAGTCCAGTGCCCGCAGTTCGTCGATCATCGCGCCCCGGATACGGGTGATGGCGTACGTCTCGAACTTGATCGACCGCTCGGGCTCGAACTTCTCGATGGCATCGATGAGCCCGAAGACCCCGGAGGAGACGAAGTCGGCCTGCTCGACGTTGGGCGGCAGGCCGACGCTGACCCGGCCGGCCACGTACTTCACCAGGGGGGAGTAGTGCAGGATCAGCTGCTCGCGCAGCCGCCCGTCGCCCGAGTTCTTGTACGCGCGCCACAGCTCCTCCAGAGAGGTGGGCGCGGCGGGGCGCACGCTGCCGCGCGCGGCGGGGGGTGCGGCCGCGCGGTCAGACCCGGAGGTGTGCTGGGGCATTCGTCGCCTTGAGCCGTTCTGCCGAGACACTGGGGAACACGTGCGTGAGGTCGAATTACTCGTGAGCGTAGCGTGACTACAGTGTCGCGATGCGCGATGAAGGGTCGTTCGGGAGTGCGCAGATACGTTCCGCTGCCCGCACCCCCGGGTTACAGAGGACGACGGTTCCACCCCCAGGGGGCAGAACCGTCGCCGTGAGTACCCGGCGCGCGCTCCGTCTCACGCGACTTCGCCACCGACCGGTACGGCAACGGCCGACGCGCCTCGTCGCCGTCCGGTGACGGCAGAGGCCCGCAAACGGAAGCGTGGCAAACCTGGATGCTGCGATCATTCTCCTCACTTTTTCACCCGTTCGTCCCAGGTCAAGGACCGCCTCGCCGCGAACCTGCCCCAGCCTTGGAGAGGCGCGCCAACTCCCAGACAGCACCACACCTTTGAACGAACCCGAGTGACTGCAGCTCGAAGAGCTTGCCCTGCGCCACTTCCTCTGCCGTACCCGAATCGTGCGCCAGTCGCCGCGCGTCCGCCCCGCCCCGCGCGGGGACCGCTTCGAGCACTCGGCTCGCCACCGGATCGAGGAGATCGCGCGCGACAACCGGCCCGCGCCGGGCGGGAGCGAGATCGCCGATGCTGCCGACCAGTTCGACGACCTCTGCGGCGTCGGTGACCACAACGGCTTCGCCGCGGAGGAGTTGATGCACACCGGCGGACAACCCGCTGGTGACCGGTCCCGGCATGCCCATCATGTACCGGCCCAGCTCCGTTGCCCGTCGCGCGGTGACCAGCGACCCACTGCGGAGTTCAGCTTCCACGACCACCGTGCCTCTGGTGAGAGCAGCAATGACCCGGTTGCGCAGGATGAAGCGACTGCGGGTGGGATGGTCGCCCGGCGGCAACTCGGCGATCACCAGGCCCTGTTCCGCCAGCCTTCCGATCAACTCCACGTGACCTCGCGGGTAGGCGTAATCGACACCGCAGGCCAATACCGCGACCGTGGCCCCCTGCGCGGCAAGCGCGCCTCTGTGCGCGGCACCATCCACCCCATAGGCAGCACCGGACACAACCGTCCAACCACGGTCGGCAAGGCCCGCGCCGAGTGTGGCAGCCATGTGCGCGCCGTACTCCGTACAGGCTCTGGCTCCGACGACGGCAACGGATCGCAGCGCCCACAACCGCAGATTCGCGCTCCCCCGTACCCACAAACCGATCGGCCGCCCGTCCTCCAGATCGTCCAGCTGTCGCGGCCATTCCTCATCGCCGGGGCAGATGAACCGGCCTCCAAGCGCAGCGACGGCAGCCAGGTCGGCGGCCGGCCCGGCAGTCGTGTCAACCCGGGCCGCTCGCATACGCAGCCCCGCGAACTTCTTCTTCGACGCTCCCGCCGGCATTTCCCGCTCACCGGCCAGGGACTGTACGAGGTGTACCGGCGTCGTCTGCCGCAGCCAACGTCCAACCGTCTCGTCACCCGGCTCAACGATGCGCGTCAACGCCGCGCGCGCTTTCCTCTCCTCCTCCCCCACGTCATGCATGTGCGGCCCCCTTACCGCCCGCCATCCGGCACACTGCTTTCTCCACGATCCCCCGCATCTCCTGCCCCTTCCTCTCTCTTCTGCGTACTCCCCCGCCATCTCGGCGGCCCGTCAGCACAGCGATCCGGCAATCCGGCAATCCGGCAGCGCCGTGTAACCAAAAGCGGTACATGAGTCGTCATTACGGCCACCGCACTCGGCCGGACCCACACGAGTTCCGTTCGCGCGTCACCTGTTCAGCCGTACACGCGAGAGGCCGTCACAACCTGCGTCCCGCCCCAGCCAAACCGGCATGAATCACAGCCCAGACCACGGCGCACTGCGCACAGCGGCGGGCCCCATGAGCAGCTACGGCCACGAGCAACTACCCGCAGCTCAGCAACTGCCCAGCGCCGCGACTGTCGCTAGGCGCGGCATACGCCTCACGCGCCTCGCCTCTCGTGTGCTTTACCGTCGCCTGCCTTACCTTCCGCGTCCCTTACCTTTCGCTTGTCTCGCCCCCTCCTCTGGGGCCCTCCCCCCCCCCGCCCCTCCACCCTCTCCTCCTCCGCGGCACGGCGTCCCGTGGGAGGGCCCAGAGCATGACCCCAACCAGATCAGCCCGGCCTCCCGTTCCCCGGCGCCTCGTCGACCCGCCAGCTCACCGACGCACCAGCCCACCCGCTCCCAGCCCACCCGCTCCCAGCCCATCCGCTCCCGGCCCACCCGCTCACCGGCTCGCCGACTCACCCACCCACCGGCACACCGGTGCGCTGGCCCGCCCGCCCGTTGGCCAACCGGCCCACCAGCCCACTGGCCCGTCGGCCCGCCAGCCCACCGGCCCGCTGGCTGATCGGCCCACCAGCCACCCAGCCCACCGGCGACGCCCCACCTCTCCGGCCCGGCGCCTCCCCAGCCCGTCGCTTTCACCCCGCTCCCGTCGCCAACGCCACCCCCCGCCTGATGCCTGTGCGCAATTCCAAGGCCCAGTTGACGTCTTCCGAGGTAGGGCGGTCGTGGCCGGCGAGGTCGGCGGATGTCCAGGCGACGCGGAGTACGCGGTCCATTCCGCGGGCGGTGAGCAGGCCGTTCTCCAGGTCGTGCTCGGCTTGGGCCATTGCTCCTGGGGCCACTTGCCAACGCGTTCGTAGTTCGTGGCCGGGCACCTCGCTGTTGGTGTTCCAAGGCGTACCGGCGAAGCGGGTGGCAGCCCGGTCGCGGGCGGTTCGTACCCGCTCGGCCACTTCGGCCGTGGATTCGGCTCCCCGGGTGAAAGAGAGCAGCTCGGACCGCGCGACCGGCTCCACCGTCACCCTCAGGTCGATGCGATCCATCAGCGGCCCCGACAGCCGGGCCCGATAGCCCCGGATGGTGGAAGGGCGGCATTCGCAGCCGCCCCCGAGCGTGCCGTGGCGCCCACAAGGGCAGGGGTTCGCGGCCAGGGCCAGCAGGAATCTTGCGGGCATGCGCATCATCCCGGCGGCTCGCGCGACCACAACGTATCCGGACTCAAGCGGCTGCCTCAGCGCGTCCAGGACGCGGGCGCTGCATTCCGCTGCCTCGTCGACGAAGAGGACACCGTGATGAGCCAGCGAAACGGCTCCCGGCCGGGGCAGGCCGCTGCCGCCGCCCACGAGTGACGCCATCGTCGCGCTGTGGTGGGGCGCGCAGTACGGCGGGCGCTCCACCAGCGGCTGCCCGGGAGGCAACGTGCCGGCTACCGAATGTACCGCCGTGACCTCCAGCGATTCCTTCGGTGACAGAGACGGCAGGAGCCCGGGAAGGCGTTCGGCGAGCAGCGTTTTGCCGGCTCCTGGTGGGCCCTTCAGAAAGATGTGATGGCGTCCGGCTGCCGCTACTTCCAAGGCTTTGCGGGCGCCGTGTTGTCCCACGACGTCCGACAGGTCGGGCAGGCGCTCTCCCGGCGCGCGCGCCGCACTGAGCGCGTTGCCAGGGACGGCCAGCCCTGCCAGCAGCGGGTCCGGGCGGCCTTCCACCGTCGCCCCGTCGTCCTCCTCTTCCGGCACCGGCTCGTCAGTGAGCACCGCGATCAGTTGTCGGAGGCTCCGTACGCCGAGGACGGAGACGCCTGGGACGAGCGATGCCTCGGCCACGGCCCTGTCCGGCACGACGACCTGGCGGTACCCAGCGTCGGCTGCGGCCAGGACGGCGGGCAGCACCCCGCGCACCGGCCGGACGCGGCCGTCCAGTCCCAGTTCGCCGATCATGACGAGGTCGGTCAGCTCACGCGGGTCGATCCGTTCCGCCGCTCCGAGCACCGCGCAGGCGACAGCGAGATCGAAGCCGCTGCCTCCCTTGGGTACGGAAGCCGGGCTGAGTCCCACCGTCAGCTTCTTCTGCGGCCATTCGCCGCCGCTGTTCACGATGGCGGCCCGCACTCTGTCCCGTGATTCGACCAGACTCTTGTCGGGCAGCCCGACCAGGGTGAAGGCTGCCACGCCCGGCTCCAGGTCCGCTTGGACCTCGACGACCACGCCCTCGACGCCGACCAGCGCGACCGAGCACGTACGGGCGAATCCCATCAGGACACCCCCCGGACATGCTCCAGGAGAGGCGCGCCCCGGGCCGGCAGCAGCACGCCGACCACATCGATACGCACCCCGCCGGGCGGCGGCCCACCGTGCTGCTCCAGCCAGCGTTCCGCCAGGCGGCGAAGGCGGGCGGCCTTTTCGGGCCGTACGGCCGCCATCGGATGTTCGTACGCACCCGCACTCCGGGCCTTGACCTCGCAGAGCACCAGCGCGTCGCCGTCGGCGGCCACGATGTCGACCTCGCCTTCCTGGCACCGCCAGTTGCGGTGCAGGATGCGCATGCCGATTGAGATCAGATGCCGGGCCGCGAGGTCTTCTCCGTATTGGCCGATCGCTCGTCGCGCGCTGGTGACACGCGGAATGCTTGCAGTCAGCCGGGCGGCGGAGTCACGGGCACGGCCTCGGCGGGGGTGTCCCCGGGGATTCGGCCGGCCGCCCGGCCGGCCGCTCTGGGCAGGTGTGATCGTCCGGGCGCCACGGACGGGCGACGTGTGTAGGGAGCCTCCCGTGCCGCTTCCGTCCGCGGCTGTCTGGAACTGGGACTTTCCCTCATGTGCGTGTGCGGCCCCCGTCGTCTGGGGCTTTCCCTCATGTGCGTGTACGGCCCCCGTCGTCTGGGGCTTTCCCTCATGTGCGTGTACGGCCCCCGCCGTCTGGGGCTTTCCCTCATGCCTGCCGCTGTGCGTGGCGGTCGGACCGGCGTTCTGATTGACGGTCTGATCGCCGGTCTGATCGGCGGTCTGATCGGTGTTCTGTTTGGCGTTCTGCGTGGCGTTCACTCGGCACCACCTCCGGCACCGACTGTGACGCTTCAGCCCAGACCCATTGGATCTTGGTGGATAACCAGGCGGATGTGGATATCTCGGTCACCCGTCCGAGCGAATCCGAGCTGATCGATGGCGGCTCACCTGCAAACCGACGGTCAGCTCCACACCGGGCGTCAGGGGGACACGGGTCAGGGGCAGGCCCAGCGCCGCCCCCACCGGCCCCACCCCACCGGCCCCCACCCCACCGGCCCCCACCCCACCAACTCAGCTCCCCGGCAGATCCAGGTCGCTCTTGTTCAGCTCCTCGATGTTCACGTCCTTGAACGTCAACACGCGCACCTGTTTCACGAAGCGAGCCGGTCGATACATGTCCCAGACCCACGCGTCCGCCATCGAGACCTCGAAAAAGACTTCTCCCTGAACAGAGTGCACCTGCATCTCGTAGTCGTTCGTGAGGTAGAAGCGTCGCTCGGTCTCGATCACATATTTGAACAGCCCGACGACGTCGCGGTACTCCCGGTAGAGCTTCAGCTCCATCTCGGTCTCGTACTTTTCGAGGTCCTCGGCGCTCATGGCAGATCCCCTTCAGCCGTGCGTCCCCCTATTGTGCGTCAGACGCTCTCGCTAGCCAGCAGCACCGGCGCGCCAGGGGGCCCTTCGTCGAGCAGTGTGCGCAGCAGCTCGGCGAACGTGGTCGGATACACCGTCTCATGCGATCTGGAGAGTTCTTCCGAAGTCCACCACCTCAGTCCGGACACGCTGCGTCGTTCCAGATCCGTCTGCCCCGACATCTCCGTTGCAGTCTGGTCCGTGTGGGCCAGGAAGTACCACTCGTCCTGGTCCCAGCGCCGCCCGTCGAAGGGGAAGGAGCAGCGGCGCTTCCACAGCAGCGGGCCGAGCCGTACGTCTGTGATGCCGGTCTCCTCGGCCAGTTCTCTGCGTGCGGCCTCCTCGGGGGTTTCGGCTCCCTCCAGGCCGCCGCCCGGCGTGAACCACCACGTGTTGGAGGGGTCGGCCGGTTCGTAGCCGTGCATCAGAAGGACCCGGTCGTCCGGGTCGAGCAGCACCACTCGTGCCACCTGCCGCACCTCTACCGGCAGATCACCGGTCGTTCCCGCGCGCCCGTCGCCCGGCTCCCCACCCGGGTCTCCACCCGCCACGCCACCAATCGCCTCTTCCGGCGCTTCGTTCACTTCGTTCTTCTCAGCCACTCTTACGCCCCATACGTCGCGCCAAAGGCCCGTACGCCGCGCCGGCCAGGATCATCACCGCGCCGACGACGACCGCGATGACGATGATCCGCACCGGCCCCGGCTGCGAGGTGCCGCCGGGCAGCGACGCGAAGCTCGTCGGCCGTTCCACCATCCCCATGCTGCCGAGCGGCCACGCCCTGGCGTCCACCCGCGCCTGCACCGCGCTCCGCGACACGGCGCCGTGATCGCCGTCCGTGAGGTGGGTGCGCGAGTCCAGGGAGTCGTTGCGGTGGTCGCCGAGCAGGAAGAGCCGGTCCGCCGGGACCTTCGAGCTGAAGCCGGTCGGCGAGGCCGGGCCCTTGGCCTGGAGATACGGTTCTTCAACGGGCTTTCCGTTGAGCGTCAGCCGGCCGTCCTTGCTGCAGCAGGCGACCGTGTCGCCACCCACCCCGACGACCCGCTTGACCATGGGCACGTCGCCCCACACCGAGTCGCGGAAGACCACGACGTCGCCGCGCCGGATCTCCGCGCCGTCCACCTGCTCGGCCAGTACCCGGTCGCCCACTCCGATCGTCGGGGCCATTGAGTCGGTCGGCACCGTGTAGGGGCGGTAGAGCAGCGCGCCCCATACGAAGCCGCCCAGGAACAGCACACAGCCGGCAGCCACGACCAGACCGGACAGCACGCTGCCCGTGGTCCGGCCGCGGCCGCCGCTCGTCCGTTCCTTGCTGCTGCTCATCCCGCGCTCCCGCCCCGCGAGCTCGGCCCGCGTCGAAGATCTGGGACGGCACCCTACCTGGGGGTACGTTCCCCAGTCAGCACCATGAGCAGGAACGACGGAACACCCGTTACGCAGCATGTGCATAACGGGTGTTCCGGTCCTTCCAGCCTTCACCTGGCCGCGTTTCTCGTATGCGGCCAGGTCATCACTCAGTCCGAGGACCGTCCTACCGGCCGCGCCGCTTGAGCGGCCCGCTTCCGGCGGCGCCAGAGCACGATCGGCACCGCGCCGGCGAGGCCCATCGCCGCCGGGGCCGCAGCCGCCGCCGTGTTCAGCGCGGGCTGGTCGAACGTGTCCGGCACCGAGAGCCACGACCAGCGGTTGATCGGCCAGGCGATCGTGAACGCGCGGCCCACGACCTGCTTCACCTCGACCGTGCCGTTGCCCTTGAGGTTGGTGTGGTAGCGCGAGTCCAGGGAGTCCTGGCGGTGGTCGCCCATGACCCAGATGCTGCCCTTGGGCACCGTGAGCTTGTCGATCTCCTTGTCACCGCAGGGCGTGTTGCCGGGGAAGAGGTACGAGTCCTCTTTCAGCGCCGTGCCGTTGACCTTGACCGGCCCGTTGCCGTGGCACTCCACGGTGTCGCCGCCGACCGCGATGACTCGCTTGATCAGGTCCTTCTCCTCGGACGACGGCATCAGGCCGATGAAGCTGAGGACCTGCTGGATCGCGTTGGGCTCGGGGGTCGGCACCTCGTTCAGCCAGCCGCCCGGGTCGTGGAAGACGACGACCTCGCCGCGCTCCGGCTCGGAGCCGAACCACGGGGTCAGCTTGTCCACCAGCACCCGGTCCCCGCGCTGCAGGGTGTCCTGCATCGAGTCGGACGGGATGGAGAACGCCTGGACCAGGAACGTCTTGATGATCAGCGCCAGGACCAGCGCGATCCCGATGAGGATCGGCAGCTCTTTCCAGAAGGCACGCGGCTTCTTGCCCTTCTTCACGCTGCCGCTCTCCTCCTCGTCCACCGGCTGTTCCTTGTCCATCGGCACTCCGGGTCCCGCCGGCTGCCCGGGGCCCGCCGGCTGTCCCGGGTCCGCCGGCCGTGCCGGTCCTCCGGACGCCGCGGGCTGTGAGGACTCACCGTTTCCCGCCGGCTCTTCGGGCTCTTCGGTACCGGACCGCGCGCCGACCGCCAAGTCCCCCACATCCACTCCTTGCTCCTCGCCACCGCCCACCCGACAGTCGGGGCAGGCCCACCACTCCCATAACGAGCGGGAGTTCCGCAGGGGTCGGGAGTACGGACAAACCGTCGGAGGACACACTATGCGGCGCCTGCCCCGCCGTCGCCCTCGCACCCGGCGCGTCGCGCACGCTCGCGTAGGTGTCAGGCTCCGACAGGCGGCCCCAGTGCCCCACCGGCCAGCCGATGACCACGGCCCGGCCGACGACGCTGTCCACCGAGATCGTCCCACGGTACGGCTCGTCCAGGTGATATCGCGAGTCCGCCGAATTGGAGCGGTGGTCGCCCATCACGAAGATCCGCCCGACGGGAACCTTGACCTCGAATTTGAACTGTGAGGGCGGATTGCCCGGATGTATGTACGGCTCGTCCAGGGGTGTGCCGTTGACCGTGACGCGGCCCTGCTTGTCGCAGCACTTGACGGTGTCGCCGCCGACACCCACGACGCGCTTGATCAGATCCTGTTCGTCGGCCGAGGGGAGCAGCCCGATGAACGTCATGAATTCCTTGGCCTGCTTGATTCCCACCGGGTCGTCGGCGGCCTTGACCTGCTCGCCCTTGAGCCAGCCCCCGGGGTCCTTGAAGACGACCACGTCGCCACGCTCGGGTTCCGAGCCGAACCACGGGGTGAGCTTGTCGACCAGTACGCGGTCGCCGATCTGGATCGTCTGCTCCATGGAGCCGGAGGGGATCACGAACGCCTGTACGAGGAAGGTCTTGAGCACCAGCGCGATGGCCAGGGCCACACCGATGAGGATCGGTATTTCCTTGAGGTAGGAGCGGCGCCTGCGGCGTTTGATGCGGCGTGCCTGTCGCCGACGCTCGGCCCGGCCTCCGGTGGCCCGTCTCGGCCTGGTCGTACGGGTGACGACGCCCGCTTCCCCGCCGGTCCCCGCGCCGTACGGGCCGCCTCCGTACCCCCCGTCGTCGTGGGAACCGCCCCCGTACTGCCCGTACGAGGCCTCCGCGTCCGTCTCGTCCGCGTGCGCGGCCCCCTGGTGCCCGCGCCTGGGCCGCCCCCGGTTACCCATGGCGGCCGGCCGGGCCGGGTATGGCGTCGAAGGAGCGTGGGCGGTCCAGGGCCGTCCAGTGGCCCACCGGCCAGGCGATCCAGTCGGCGCGGCCGATCACCTTGCCGACCGGGACGGTGCCGCCGCCCGGTTCACCGAGGTGGTCCCGTGAGTCCCGTGATCTGTCGCGGTGGTCTCCCATGACCCACAGCTTTCCCTCCGGCACCACGATGTCGAACGGATCGGAGGACGGCGCGTCCCCCGGGTACAGGTATCCCTCGTCCACCGGTTCGCCGTTCACCTTGATCCGCCCCCGTTTGTCGCAGCAGGTCACCCGGTCCCCGCCGACGCCGATCACGCGCTTGATGTAGTCCGTGTCGGCGGGCTGCGCCAGCCCCAGCGCCGCGCCCGCGCCCCGTACCAGACCCGTCACCGGGTTCTCCTCCGGTTCGCTCTGCAGGAACGAGCCGGTGCCGTCGAAGACGATCACATCGCCTCTGCGCGGCTCGCCGCCGAAGCGGTACGCCAGTTTGTTGACCAGCACCCGGTCGCCGATCCGCAGCGTGTTCTCCATGGAGGAGCTGGGGATCAGGAAGGGCTGTACGACAAAGGCGCTGAGCAGCAGGACGAAGGTCACGCACAGCGCGAGCAGCAGTACCGGGCGGTGCCACAGGGCGGCCAGGCCGGATCCCAGCCGGGACGCGAGCCGCCGGAGCCGGGGGGCGCGTCGCTGCTGTGCGCGCCCCCGGGGCTCCCCAGTCTGCTCCTGGGGCTCCGCCTGCTCGTCCGCCGGCCGGCCCGTCTGCTCGCGCTGCTGTGCCGGGGAGGCGGGCCCGGAAAAACGCGCGGAGCGCGACCCCTGCTCCGGCCCCTGGTCGGGGGCGGGAGAGCGGTCGCGCTCCGAAAGCTGTGCGTCGGTGTCCATCGGACCCAGAGCCTATCCGGCCGGTCCAGGACGCCGGACGTCTGTTCAGTTGTCGCGCTTCTCCTTGATCTTCGCGGCCTTGCCGCGGAGCTCACGGAGGTAGTACAGCTTGGCGCGACGCACGTCACCGCGGGTCACCAGCTCGATCTTCTCGACGATCGGGGTGTGCACGGGGAAGGTGCGCTCGACGCCGACGGAGAAGCTGACCTTGCGGACCGTGAAGGTCTCGCGCACGCCGGCGCCCTGGCGGCGGATGACGACGCCCTTGAACTGCTGCACACGGGAGCGGTTGCCCTCGATGACGCGCACGTGGACGTTGACGGTGTCACCCGGGCGGAAGGCCGGGATGTCGCTACGCAGCGACGCGGAGTCGACGGAGTCGAGAAGGTTCATGACCTACTGCTTTCTTCGTTGATGCCACAGGTCATCAACGGAACTGGAAATATCGATGAGGTTGCCGTTCCGTCGGGCGGACGTCGTTCCCCCTGTGGCAGGGGCGCGCGCCGGACGCACACAGCAGCGGCCTATTCTTCCACGTCGTGACGCGTACGCCCAAATCGGCCGTGCGCTCCCGGCGCCCAGCCGAGGATCGAGAGGGTCTCGCGGTCCTTCTTGTCGAAGGCGGCCGGGTCGGCGCGCTCGATGAGGTCGGGGCGGTTGCGGTCCGTACGGCGGAACGCCTCGTCGCGGCGCCAGCGGGCGATCTTGCCGTGGTGGCCGCTGAGCAGCACCTCGGGGATGCCGCGGCCGCGCCACTCCGGAGGCTTGGTGTAGACGGGCCCTTCCAGGAGGTCCGCCATCGCGCCGGGGGCGAAGGAGTCGTCCTGGTGGGAGGCGGAGTTGCCCAGGACGCCGGGCAGCAGCCGGGCGATGGCCTCGACCATGACCAGGACGGGGGCCTCGCCGCCGGCCAGGACGTAGTCGCCGATGGAGACCTCGCGTACGTCCACGCGGTCGCCGTACTCCTCGATGACGCGGCGGTCGATGCCCTCGTAGCGGGCGGGGGTGAAGACCAGCCAGGGCTTCTCCGAGAGCTCGACGGCGAGCTGCTGGGTGAAGGGTTTGCCGCTCGGTGTGGGGACGACGATGACCGGGTCGCCCTCCTGGGAGTCGATGACCGAGTCCAGTGCCTCGCCCCACGGCTCGGGCTTCATGACCATGCCGGGGCCGCCGCCGTACGGGGTGTCGTCGACGGTGTTGTGCTTGTCGTGGGTCCATTCCCGCAGGTCGTGGATGCGGACGTCCAGCTGGCCGCGGGCGCGCGCCTTGCCCACCAGGGAGACGTTCAGCGGTTCCAGGTACTCGGGGAAGATCGTGACGACGTCGAGGCGCATTACGCGTCCTCGCCGGCGTCGCGGGCCGAGGCCACCTCGGCCTGGCTGTCGTCGAGCAGGCCGGGCGGGGGGTCGATGACCGCCTTCTGCTCCGCCAGGTCGATCTCCGGCACGATCTCGGAGACGAAGGGGATCATGATCTCGCCGCCGTCCGGGCGCCGGACGATCAGCAGGTCCTGGTAGGGCAGGTGGGAGATCTCGGCGATGCGCCCGACCTCGGTGCCGTCGGTGGTCACCACGTCGAGGTCGACGAGCTGGTGGTCGTAGAACTCCTCGGGGTCCTCGGGGACCTCTTCGGGGTCGACCTCCGCGATCAGCAGCGTGTTGCGCAGGGCCTCGGCGCCCGTACGGTCCCGCACGCCCTCGAAACGCAGCAGCAGGCGCCCGCTGTGCACCCGGCCGGTCTCGATGGTCAGCGGGCCGGTGGCGGGCGGGTCCGTGGCGAGTACGGCGCCGGGCGCGAGCCGCAGCTCCGGCTCGTCGGTACGCACCTCGACGGTGACCTCGCCCTTGATGCCGTGGGCGCGGCCGATCCGCGCGACTACCAGCTGCACAGTGGCCCCTCTTCGCGGCCGGCCGCCCGCCGCTCGCGCGGTGGCGGTCCTCGCCTCGTGATTCGTCAATCGGTGATTACGGTCATGCGTGCATCGTCGCAGATGCCTACGACAACGGGCCGGGGTGAGCCGTAGCCCTCCCCGGCCCGTGCCGGTACTACCTGGTCCGGGAGTACCCCGGTGCCCCGTTTCTGCTCAGCGGACCTGGTCCACGTCGACGAGGTCGACCCGGATGCCACGGCCGCCGATGGCGCCTACGACCGTCCGCAGCGCACGCGCGGTGCGGCCGTTGCGGCCGATCACCTTTCCGAGGTCGTCGGGGTGCACCCGGACCTCCAGAACGCGCCCGCGGCGCAGGGTGCGCGAGGCGACCTGCACGTCGTCGGGGTTGTCGACGATGCCCTTTACGAGGTGCTCGAGGGCCTCCTCGAGCATGATCAGGACTCGGTCGACTCGGAGGTGGACTCGGCCTCGGCCTCGTCCGCCTTCTTGTCAGCCTTCTTCGCCTTCGGGGTGATCGCCTCACCCTTCGGCTCGTCGCCGGCGTCCTTGGCCAGGGCCTCGAACAGGGCGCGCTTGTCGGCCTTCGGCTCGGCGACCTTCATCGGCGCCGGGGCGGGCAGGCCCTTGAACTTCTGCCAGTCGCCGGTGACCTTGAGGATGGCCATGACGGGCTCGGTCGGCTGCGCGCCGACACCCAGCCAGTACTGGACACGCTCGGAGTCGACCTCGATGCGCGAGGGGTTCTGCACCGGGTGGTACAGACCGATCTCCTCGATGGCCCGGCCGTCACGGCGGGTGCGGGAGTCGGCGACGATGATGCGGTAGTGAGGCGCGCGGATCTTGCCCAGACGCTTCAGCTTGATCTTGACTGCCACGGGAGTGGTGTCTCCTGGTCTTGACGTGGTTGGGCACAACGGGATGCCACGTGGGGTTGCGGTACTCGGGTGCCCGATGGACGCGTCAGCCGGAGGAGAGAGGGGTCCTGTGCGGCTGTCGAGTACAGCTAGCCATTGTGCCACACCCCTCCAGGTCAGCCGACCGCGGCCACCTCGGGAATACGGAACGGTTTGCCGCAGCCGCCGCAGACGATGGGCGCCTGGGCCAGCACGGACGGAACAACTCGAACATTTCTGCCGCAATCACATACGGCCTTGACGCGCACACCGCCACCGGAGGAGCCGTGCCGCGCGGCCGGGCCGCGGAAGCTGCGGGCGCTGTCGGCCGTGGTCGCGGCGGAGTGCGCCTTGAGGGCTCTGGCGAGCCGCTCGATGGTGGGGCGGTATCGCCTTCGGGCCTCGGGGTTGAGCGTCACCAGCGAGAAGCCGCTGCTCGGGTGCGGCTCGTCGACGTGGTCGAGGCCCAACTCCTCGGCGATCGCGAGGAATCGACGGTTGTGGTAGCGGCCGGCGCGTGAGGTGTCACGGACGCCGCGGGCGGCGGCGATGCCGTGGACTGCCTCGTGCAGCAGCCGTTCGAAGGAGAGCTCGGCGCCACAGGCGGACGAGGACTCTCCGATCAGGGACTCGGGCGCGGCCAGGTCCGGCAGCTCGGGGTGGTGCCGTTGAATGTCGGCCCACGCGAGCGCCAGTTCGGCGGCGAGAACAGGCGGTGTCGTGCTCACGTCGTGACAACGAGCCGGGCCCATCCAGTGTTCCGATTACGGGGCATCTCAAATAATTTGCACGTACCGGTCAGTTTCTGGTCATCGGTTCCGAGGACGGCGTGTGCGCAGAACTGCGGAGAAGGCACGCGACAGGCGGCAAGCCGGGGCGTACCCGCGCGTACGCCCCGGCGCGTAAGAGATGTGTACGCGCCGGGGCATCCGATGCCCGTGGGCCGCGGCGTGACACCTGTGGAGCCCGGTGGGACTCAGTAGGCGCGCGCGACGACGGCGATGCTACCGGGGGCGTCGTCGGCGTCGGGTACCGACCCGTCCTCGCCCACCAGACACCGTACGGTCACGGCCTGCTCGGCGAGCCGGGCCTCTCCCTCCGCGCCGAGCGCCGCCCACGGAATGCGGGCCCAGCCGCCCGCGGCCGCCGCCTCGGCGGCCTCCTCGACGGTCGTCACGTCGGTGGTGCGCGACTGCCGGCGTTCGCGGGACTGCCGCAGGAGCAGCGCCTGGTCCTCCTCCAGGACCGCGGGGAGAAGGGCGGCGAGCGCGTCGAGCCGGACCGGCTCCTTGCCTCCGGGGATGCGGCGGACCAGCATCGCGGTGCCGTTCTCCAGGTCGCGCGGGCCGACCTCGATGCGGAGCGGCACGCCCTTCAGTTCCCAGTCCACCGCGCGGCGCCCGAAGGGGACGTCCGTACGGTCGTCTACCTGGACCCGTACACCCGCCGCCTTGAGGGTGTCGCCGATCCGCCGGGCCTCGGCCGGTACGGCGTCGTCCCCCTTGACCGCCAGGACCACGGCCTGGACCGGGGCCAGCCGCGGCGGGACGCGCAGGCCGTGGTCGTCGCCGTGCGACATGACCAGCGCGCCGACCATGCGGGTGGAGCTGCCCCAGGAGGTCTGCCAGACGTGTTCCTGCTTGCCTTCCTTGGAGAGGTACTGCGTGTGGAAGGCGCGCGCGAAGTTCTGGCCGAGTTCGTGGCTGGTGCCCATCTGGAGAGCCTTGCCGTCGCCCATCATCGCTTCGAGGGTGAGGGTGTTGACGGCGCCGGCGAACCGTTCCGCCGGGGTCTTGCGGCCGGCCACGACGTCGATGGCGAGGACGTTGACCATGAAGTCGGCGTAGACGTCGCGGTGGATACGGGCGGCGTAGTCGCGCGCCTCCTCATAGGTGGCGTGCGCGGTGTGGCCCTCCTGCCAGAGGAACTCCGTCGTGCGGAGGAAGACCCGCGGCCGCATCTCCCAACGGACGACGTTGGCCCACTGGTTGACGAGCAGGGGGAGGTCGCGGTAGCTCTGCACCCATTTGGAGAAGTACTCGTTGACGATGGTCTCGGAGGTGGGCCTGACGACGGCCGGCTCCTCCAGCTCCTTGCCGCCGCCGTGGGTGACCACCGCCAGTTCGGGTGCGAAGCCCTCGACGTGCTCGGCCTCCCTGGTCAGGTACGACTGCGGGATCAGGAGCGGGAAGTAGGCGTTCCGGGCGCCGGCTTCCTTGATGCGCGCGTCCAGTTCCTGCTGCATCCGCTCCCAGAGCCCGTACCCGTACGGTCGGATGACCATGGTGCCGCGCACCGGCCCGTTGTCGGCCAGCTCTGCCTTGCCGACCAGGTCCTGGTACCAGCGGGGAAAGTCGTCCGCCTGGGGTGTGAGAACGGGAGCCTTTGCCATGGCGCGCATGGTACGGGCGCGACCCCCGGCGTCGGCAAACGGAAATGCACCCCGGCGCACCGAGGGGCGCGCGGGAGACAACCCCGGCGCACCCCTGGACTCCGACCCGGATGGGGAGTTGTCTGGAATGCGGGGGCGCACGACGCGAACACAGGGGCGGGACACGGGGGCGAACGAGACGGAACAGCTTCGGGTTCTCGGCGGATAGGGGCGCTTTCGATGACACCCACGCTCGTACGGCATCACCACCGGCAGTCCGGCTCACCCGGATCGTACGGCTCGTCCGCACCGGCCGACTTCTGCGAGCGCGCCCGTGACTGGGCCGAGATCCAGGAGCGGATGCTGGTGCCGCTGTACGAGGCCGTCTACGACCGTTTGGACGTCGGCCCGCACACCAGGCTGCTGGGGCTGGGCTGCGGTTCCGGGCTCGCGCTGCTGATCGCCGCTGCCCGCGGCGCGCAGGTCTGCGGTGTGGACGCGGACGAGGAACGGCTGAATCTGGCGCGTGAGCGGCTGACGCCCGACGGGTCGCGGGAGAGCCGGGGCGACGCGGACCGTGCCACCTTGCTGGCGTGCGGCGGCCCCGAGCGGGCGGCCGACCCGGGTGGCCCCGCGTTCAATCTGGTGACGGCCTTTCACCCGGTGGGCTGTGTCAGCAGCGTCGAGGGGCTGACGGCTTCGCTGGTGACGGCCGCCGGGCTCGCGGAGCGCGGCAGCCCGGTGGTGCTGGGCGGCTGGGGCCCGGTGGAGCGGTGCGCCACGGCCGGTGTCCTGCGGGTGGCCCAGCGGCTGGCGGACCCGCTGCGCACGGCGGGCGGCTGGCGGCCCAGCGGTCGTGACGACCTTGAGGACCTGGCCGACCGCGCGGGTCTGCGGCCCGACGGGTCGGGGCGGGTGGCGTGCCCGTTCGGCTACGGGGACTTGCCGAGCGCGGTGCGCGGGCTGCTGTCCACGGGGCTGTTCGACGCGGCGCTGGAGGTCACCGACCAGGCGCAGGTGGAGAAGGAACTGGGCGAGGCGCTCCATCCGCACCAGCGCCCGGACGGCACGGTGTGGATGGCGAACATGTTCCGTTATCTGATCGCCCGCACGTGATTCTTGCGCAGACCCCGATGTGCTGACCTCAGCGGACCCGTCGTTCTCCGCCCGCCCGCCGAACACTGCCCGCGCCGCGCTCCGCATCCATCCTTACGCCGTTAGACGGCGCGCGGCGCGGGTGGTCACCACGGCCGCCCGGGCGTCGGTGCCGGTCCCCTGCGCCCCTTCGCCGGGGGCCGGAAGCGCCATCGTCCGCGTCTCGTCCGTTCACCCGTACGAGGTATAGCCAATATCCAGAATTCTGTTTACTGTCAATTTCATGAACGGTATCGACGAACGGTTCCTGACCCGCAACGGGCACGCCGCCCGACGACTCTCGGCCCTGCTGATCAACCGGCCCACCGAAGGCGAGGCCGCACGACTCCCCCGGGTGCGCGACCTCGCCGCCGAGCTCGGGGTCGGCAACGGGACGGTGCAGGCGGCGCTCCAGCTCCTGGAGGAATCGGGCGCGATAGAGACCGTGGCCCGCGGCCACCTCGGCACCTTCCTCGTACGCGCCGACCGCGCCGTCCTGTGGCGCCTGGCCGGCCTGGGCACCGTCCTCGCCGCGATGCCACTGCCCTACTCGCGCAGGTACGAGGGCCTGGCCACCGGCCTGCGGGCCGCTTTCGAGGAAGCCGGCGCGCCTTTCGCGATCACTTTCATGCGCGGCGCGGCCGCCCGCGTCGCCGCGCTGCTGGACGGGAAGGTCGACCTGGCGGTGCTGTCCCGCTTCGCCGCTGACCGGTTGATGGAGCAGCACCCGGTCGATCTGATCGCGGATCTGGGTCCGGCCACCTATGTGGGGGCCCACGGGCTGTTGCTGCGGCATGGCGTGCGGCTCGACACGGAGGGCTTGCGGGTCGCCGTGGACCACACATCGGAAGACCAACGTGCTCTTGCCGAGCGGGCTTTCGGCGACCGCCGGGACGTGACGTGGCTGGAGAGCTCGTACATGCAGCTCTACGACCTGTTCACGCACGACCGTGCCGACGCCACCGTCTGGAACCTCGACGAGGTGCAGGGGCAGCTCGGCGGAGAGGTGGACGTACTGCCGCTCGGCGACGAAATCACCCGCGACCTGTCGTTGCGCAATTCCAGTGCGGCGCTGATAGCGCGCAGCGAGGGCAGCGAGGCGCTGGCAGCGGTGAGCGGGTCGCTCGACCTGAAGGCCGTCACCAGCCTGCAGGACGAGGTGCTGCGAGGGGAGCGCATGCCTTCGTACTGAGGAGGACGAGCGCCGCCCCCGGGGGCGCGAGCCGTTCCGCCGACAGCGCCACCCCAGTTCACGCCAATCGCCGTGGGGTTTGACCCGGCACATCCAAAATCCAAAATCCTGCTTATTGCCTTATGGGAGGGGGGCCGATGGAAGCCCTGCTGGCACAGCGCATCCGGCTCTTCGTCGAGAGCGGCCGGGTACGGCCCGAGACCGCCGCTTTCGTCCGGGCCGAGCTGGACGCACTGGCCGCCGAAGGCTGTGCCGTCACCGAAGACTCGGCGGGCATGCTCACCAGCCACCTGCTGATGGCACTGACCCGCCTGCAGGACGGCGAGCCGGTGGAGCAGTTCCGCACCGACGCCGAGGTGGCCGCGGAGTTGGCGGATCACCCGGAGGCCGTCCGGCGGGCCCGCACCGTCTCCCTGCGGGCCGAGCGTGCCCTCGGCTCCCCGCTTCCCGAGTCCGAGATCGGCTTCCTGGCGATGCATTTCGCCGTACTGCGAAGGGACACACCATGACGAGGATCCTCACCGGCGGCCTCGGCAAGACGGAGGTCGCGGGCATCGTGGAGCGACTGGCGCTGGACGGCGTCGAGGTCGTGGTCACCAACGACATGGACGCGGCGGTGCAGTTGCGGGCCGGCCGCGCCGACTACTTCCTGGGCACCTGCCAGACCGGGGCCGGGGCGTCGCTGGGCGTCCTGGTGGGGCTCGTGGGCGCCGCCGCCTGCCACACCTTCGGCCGCTCGATCCCGTCGGAGGGCGAGATCGACGCCCTGCTGGACCAGGGCAAGAAGGTGTTCGGTTTCGCCGTCGACCAGATCGGGGCGATAACGCCCGCGCTCGCGGGAGCCATCGCCGCCCGCACCTGAACAGTCCGGGCCTTCCCCGGGCCGGGACAGCCTCGGCCCCGGCGGGCCGTACGACCAGCTGACGTGCCAGGGCACAAAGGAGTGACCCCGTGAGCAGCACCGTCCTCGCCGCGAGCACCGGTCTCGACTTCTCGCTCGCGCAGAAACTGACCGTCGTAGCCCTGTGCGCGCTGACCGCCTTCCTCTCACACCTGGCACTGGCCGTCTTCAACGACGGCGTACGGCCCTTCATGCTCGATTTCGTCCAGGGGCGTACGACGCGGAGCGCCATCACGGCGGTGTCCTTCGGGCTCTCCGCCGGGTTCGTCTTCGGGCTGGGCGCGCCGATGGCGCTCTCTTCCGGAGTGCTCAACCCGTGGCTGGTGTTCCTGCCCACCGACGTCCTGGGTCTGCTCGCGCCGAGGAAATGGCTCGCGCCGCTGCTCGGCGGCGCGTGGGGCGCGGTGATCGTGTTCGGTCTGAACGGCGCCAACGACCTGGCGCACGATCTTCCGGTCGACTTCCTGACGGCCATGCAGCACATGGCGACGCCGATTCTCTTCCTCTTCACACTGTTCCCGGTGCTGGCGGTCACCAGGCAGTTCGGGAAGCTGCTCGGTGCTCTGGCGGGCGCGGTGGAGCTGGTGCTCGTCGTGCTGACGATGAAGGTGTGGCCCGGTGTGTTCGCGGGGGCGCCGGCCATGGCGGTCGGCGTGTTGCTGCTCATCGGCTTCGCGGTGGCCAAGGACGTACGGCGACGCAGGGCGGAGCAGGCCGCCGCGGAGGCGGAAGGCGAGGCCGCGAACATCCCGGGTGGTCTGGGGGAAGAAGATCCGATGGCATCACTGTTCGGTGCCAGCGCGGCCCGGCTGCGCCGGCATCTGCCCCTCTTCATGGTGCTGGGCGCGGGTGTCTGCCTCTTGTCCCAGCTGCATGTGTTCGGCGGCGGTGAGGCGACCAGCTTCCTGATCGCCAAGGGGCAGTACACGGAAGCGGCGCAGGTCGACTTCTATCGGGCCTTCGGCTTCATTCCGTTGATCGCCACCACCGCGCTGGCTTCCGGCGCGTACGGCATCGTCGGCTTCACGCTCGTCTACCCCGTCGGCTATCTGCTGCCGAGCCCCTGGCTGGCGGTGGTCTGCGGCGCGCTGGTCTTCGCCGCAGAGGTGCTGGCGCTGAGTTGGATCGGCAGGGTGCTGGGGAGGTTGCCTTCGGTGCGCGACTCCTCGGAGCACGTGCGCGGCGCCATCGGCGACACGCTGCAACTGGCCATTCTCTTCGGCTCGTTGATGGCTGCCAACGCCATGGGCGGCGGGCTCGGGATTCTCATAGCCGGCGGCCTCTACCTGCTCAACGAGGCAACGGGGCGGGTCGTGGTCCGGATGGCCGCCGCTCCGGCCGCGGTCGTCGTCTGCGGCATCGTCCTCAACCTCTTGTACTGGCTGGGCCTCTTCACCCCGATCACCTCCTGACCAGGCGTGTCAGCGCGCCGGGAAGGCAGCACGTCATGAACCGTCCGCTGCAGACCGTCACCGGGCCGCTGCCCGTGTCCTCCGTCCGGGGACCCGTGCTCGCCCATGAGCACCTTGCCCTCGACCTCACCCGTCCCACCGACCGCGGCGCCTCGCTGGAGGCCCGGCACGCCCCGTCGGTGACCAGGGAATTAGCGCTGCTCCGGCAGCGGTTCGGGCTGTCGCTGGTTGTCGAGCTGACCTGCCGGGGCATGGGCCGGGATCCGGCCGCCCTGGCCCGTGTCTCCCGGGAGTCGGGGGTCGCGGTCGTCGCGGGCACCGGTTGGTACCACGAAGCGTTCCATCCGCCGGAGGTGGCCGACGCCTGCGTCGACGACCTGGCGGCGGCCCTGGTCGAAGAGATCGAGGGTGGGCCGGGCGCCGACGGCGTCCGCCCCGGTGTCATCGGAGAAGTCGGCAGTCACGGTGCCGCGCCGAGTGAGGCGGAGGCCCGTACGCTCACGGCGGCCGCGTATGCCGCCGTCGCCACCGGGCTGTCGTTGGCCACCCACGCGCAACTGGGGCGCGGCGGTCTCGCCCAGCTGGACCTGCTCACGGCTGCCGGCGCGGAGCCGCACCGGATCAGCATCGGGCATCAGGATCTCCTCGACGATCCCGCCGTACACCGGAAGCTGGCGGCGGCGGGTGCGTATGTCGCCTTCGACACCGTCGGCAAGGAGAGCTATCAGAGCGACGCGGTCCGGCTTCGGTTGCTGCTCGCGCTGCTGGACGCGGGGCATGCCGACCGCGTGCTGCTCAGCTGTGACATCTCTCGGCACGGCTACCTGACCGACGAGGGCGGCCAGGGGTACGGGCACCTGTTCCGGGCGTTTGTGCCGAAGCTGCGGGCCGCCGGCGCCGACGAGGACCTGATCGATCTGCTGACCCGCCGCAATCCGCTGCGGTTCCTCACCGGCGGGGACGGCACGGCCCGGCTCGCAGCAGGTGGCCGCGAGGGACGGCGGGTGCCGGCATGAGCACACGGTTGCCCAGGACGTATCCGTTGCCGACCGTCGCGCTGGAGGACGCGGTGGCGAACCAGTTCCGGCTGGTGGAGTGCGCTGCCCGGCATTTCGAGGGCCAGCAGCTCTTCGAGGCCGATGCCGGGGTGTCGCCGGACTTGGGCCGCCCTCGCACCACCGCGCGGGTCGAGGCCGTCTTGGCGGACTTCTTCGGGACCCAGGCCGCGGCGCTCGTGCAGGGCGCCGGCACCGGCGCCATCCGGGCCGCGCTCGGTGCCGTGCTCGGGGCGGGTGACCCGCTCCTCGTACACCGCGCGCCGGTCTACCGCACCACCGGTGTCACCTTGCGCGGGCTGGGCGTAGAGGTCGTCGAGGCGGACTTCAACGACCGCGCCGCGCTGGACCGCGCACTGTCCTCCGGCCGGTTCCGGTGGGCGTATGTCCAGCACACCAGGCAGCGGGCCGCGGACTCCTACGTCCCGGGCGAAGTGCTCGCTGCCTGCCGGGCCGCGCGCGTGCGCACCGTCGTCGACGACAACTACGCCGTGCTGCGCGTCCCGGCGTGCGGTGTGGAACTGGGCGCCGACGCCTCCTGCTTCTCCCTGTTCAAACTGCACGGGCCGGAGGGCGTGGGTGCTGTCGTCGGTGCGCGGGACCTGGTGGATCGCGTACACGAAGACAACTATTCCGGCGGTGGCCAAGTGCAGGGGCACCAGGCGCTGGACGCGCTGCGGGCGCTCAGTCACGTACCGGTGATGTGGGCGGTGCAGTCCAGGGTCGGTACCGAGGCCGCCGAGCGGCTGGCGGCCGGAGAAGTGCCCGGCATCGCCGAGGTGCGCATCGCCAATGCCCAGGACCGGTGCTTGCTGCTGCGGCTGGACCGGCCCGTGGCCCGCGCGCTGCCGGCTGCCGCGGCCAAGTACGGCGCCGCCCCGTACCCCGTCGGCTCCAACTCCCGCTATGAGATCGCCCCGCTCGTCTACCGGATGTCGGGTTCCGTGCTGGAGGACGCGCCGGAGCTGGCCGACTGGACCGTGCGGGTCAATCCGATGCGGGCGGGAGCGGACCTGGTGCTCGACATTCTCGGCCGCGCGCTGCACGACCTGCGCGATGCGCCTGCCGTCGGCGGCTGCGGAGCCCGCGTCCCCTCCGGCTCGGGCCCCGCACGCGCCCCGCGCCCGTCGCCCGGCCTCTACGACCGCGCGGCAGGGGGCTGAGCGTCATGTTCCTCGACTCCGTGCTCGCCCGTAACCCGCGGCTGGCCGACTGTGCCGCCGAGCTGCACCGTACGGGTGCCGTGCCGCCGGACACGTATGTGCTGGACCTCGATGCCGTCGAGGCCAATGCCGCGTTGCTGGCGGGCGAGGCGGGCCGGTCGGGCCTCGGGCTCTGGTGCGTGGTCAAGCAGGTCGGCCGCAATCCGGAGCTGATCAGGGCCGTCGCGCGGCACCTCCCCTGGTTCGCCGCCATAGACGCGCCCGAGGCCCGCGCCCTGCACGAGGCCGGTGTGCGGATCGGCAATGTGGGCCATTTGGTGCAGGTTCCGCATCGCGCGCTGCCCGAGGTTCTCACCTGGGGCCCCGAGGCGGTCACGCTCTTCGACCTGGCCAACGCCCGCGCCGTCTCGGATGCCGCACGCCGACTGGGACGCGCGCAGGACGTGTTGGTACGGATCGAGGGCGCGCCCGGCACGGTCCATCCGGGGCAGGAGGGCGGCGTGCCGATCGGCGGCCTGGCGGGGTTCGCGAGCGAGGCGGCGCGGCTGTCCGGTATCCGTATTGCCGGGGTCACCGCGTTCCCTTGTGTCCGGTGCGATCCCGGGTCCGGGCGGCCGTATCCCACGGCCACTTTCGAACTGGTCCGCGAGGCCCGTGCGTTGCTGGCCTCCCGCGGGCACCGGGACCTGAAGCTGAGCGCGCCGGGCGTCACGTGCGCGGCCACCCTTCCGCTGCTCGCCGAGTTGGGCGCCACACACGGCGAGCCCGGCCACGCCCTCACCGGCACCACTCCCCTGCACGCGACCGGACCGGAGCAGCCGGAGCGGCCCGCTTACGTCTACGTCACCGAGGTCGCGCACCTCCTCGCCGACGGCCGTCCCGCTCTTCACGGCGGCGGCTTCTACCCCCGGGCCCGGGCCGCGTCGGCGCTGATTCCCCGTACCGGCGCTCGGCTCCCCGTCCAAGAGGCGCCGGCCGAGTACATCGACTACTACCGTCTGCTGGCTCCCGGCGATGCCAGGCCGGGCGACACCGCCCTCCTCGCGTTCCGTACGCAGATCTTCGTCACCCGCAGCCGGGTCGCCATCGTCTCCGGACTCTCCTCCGGGTCCCCGGCGCTGATCGGCCAGTACGACGCGCTCGGCCGCCCGCTTCCCCGGGCCCCGGGCAGGAAAGGCGCAGGTGCACCATGAGCAGGGTCGTCATCCTCGTCATCGACGGCTTCGGCGTCGGTGCGATGCCCGACGCGGGTGCGCCGCGCTCCGCAGACGCCACCGCCGACACCCTCGGCCATCTCCTCGACGCGCACCGCGCGAACACCGGCCACCGCCTCCCGTTGCCCACCCTGGAGGCCCTCGGCCTGGGTCTCGTCCACCCGCACCGGGACCTCGCACGGACCGCGTCCCTCCCGGCGGCCGTCGGCCGCGCCGCTCCCGGCTATCCGGGCGCCGACACGTACGCCGGGCATCAGACCATGATGGGCGCCGATTGCAGCCGGGTGACCGTGGCCGGGATCGCGGGGCACCTCGACGAGGTCGCCGAGGCCCTCCGGGCGGACGGGCACCGTACCGCTCTCCTCGACGGGCGTCCTGTGCTGGTGGTGGACGGGCGGGTCCTCGTCCACGACAACCTGGAAGCGGACCCGGGGGTCAACTGGAATGTCTCCGCCCGCTTGGAGGACGTCCCGTTCGCGGAGATCCTTGCCATCGCCCATGCGGTGCGGTCGGTCGCCCCGGTCGCCCGGGTGATCGCCGTCGGGGGTCACGCCGACGCTCCGCTGGACGCCTTCGTCAGGGACGGCGACCTCGGGACGGTCGGCCTGGACACCCCCGCGAGCGGCTTCTACCGGAACGGCGGCCTGGAGGTGCAGCACCTCGGCGCGCCGCTGGACCGGACCCGCCGGCTGCCGGAGCTGGCGGCCGGCGCGGGCGTCCCCGTCACCCTCGTGGGCAAGGCCGCCGACGTGCTGGCCTGCGACGCGGCGCTGTGCCGTCCCGCCGTCGACACCGCCGAGGTTCTCGCGCTCACCCGCGAAGCCGTCCGGCGGGCCCCGGCGACCGCGCTGATCGTCGGCAACGTCCAGGAGACCGACCTTGCGGGGCACCAGCAGGACTCCGCGCGGTACGCCGCGGTGCTCCGGCAGACCGACTCGGGCCTGGGCGCGCTGCTGCCGTGCCTCTCCTCCCCCGGCGACCGCCTGATCGTCACCGGCGACCACGGCAACGATCCGGCCGTCGGCCACGCCCGGCACACCCGCGAGTACGTACCCGTACTGATCCACCGGCCGGAGGCCGCCGGCCTGGCCCTCCTGCCGCCGGCCCGGACCCTGGCGGACGTCGGAGCCACGGCGGCGGTCGCGCTCGGGCTGCGCGCCGCCGCGCTCGCGAACGGCACTCCGCTGTTGCGGCCGGTGGCCCGGTCGACGGAGGTGGCGGGATGACCACATGCGGGATGACCACATGGACGAGCCCCCGACCGGGGGTCCGGCCAGGGGCTCGACGGCACGTGTGCGCACCGTGTGCGGCTTCCGGTACGGCGCGGGCCGACCGGCAGCCAGGGGTGGGACTAGCCCATGAACTTCTTGAACTCGTCGGGGAGTTCAAAATTCTTCGCGTCGTCGCCCTGCGGCAGGCCCAGCGGGTTGCCGGACTGTGCGGCCTCGCGGCGGGCGGCTGCGGCCTCTTCCTCGGCCTTCCGCTTCATGGGGTTGCCGCTCTTGCGCTTGCCCTTGGCCTGCTTCTGCTGCTTCTTCTTCTTGGCGCCGGCGCCACCCATGCCCGGCATTCCAGGCATGCCGGGCATCCCCGGCATGCCGCCGCCCTGGGCCATCTTCGACATCATCTTGCGGGCGTCGAAGAAGCGCTCGACCAGGTTCTTGACCGCGCTGACGTCGACGCCGGAGCCCTTGGCGATACGGGCACGGCGCGAGCCGTTGATGATCGTCGGCTCCTGGCGCTCGGCCGGCGTCATCGACTTGATGATCGCGGCCGTGCGGTCGACCTCGCGCTCGTCCAGGTTGTTGATCTGCTCCTTCATCTGCCCCATGCCGGGCAGCATGCCGAGCAGCTTGGAGATGGAGCCCATCTTGCGGACCTGCTCCATCTGGGCCAGGAAGTCGTCGAGCGTGAAGTCCTTGCCCTTGCTGCTCGCCAGCTTGGAGGCCATCTTCTCGGCCTCTTGCTGGCTGAAGGTCTGCTCGGCCTTCTCGATCAGCGTGAGCATGTCGCCCATGCCGAGGATGCGGGACGCCATGCGGTCCGGGTGGAACGCGTCGAAGTCGTCCAGCTTCTCGCCGTTGGAGGCGAACATGATCTGCTTGCCGGTGACGTGCGCGATGGAGAGCGCGGCACCGCCGCGGGCGTCGCCGTCCAGCTTGGAGAGCACCACGCCGTCGAAGCCGACGCCGTCGCGGAACGCCTCGGCGGTGTTGACCGCGTCCTGGCCGATCATCGCGTCGACGACGAAGAGGACCTCGTCCGGCTTGACCGCGTCGCGGATGTCCGCGGCCTGCTGCATCAGTTCCTGGTCGATGCCGAGGCGGCCCGCGGTGTCGACGATGACCACGTCGTGCTGCTTCGCGCGGGCGAACTCGATCGAGTCCTGAGCGACCTTGACCGGGTCGCCGACACCGTTGCCCGGCTCCGGCGCGAAGATGGCGACGTCGGCGCGCTCGGCGACGACCGAGAGCTGGTTGACGGCGTTGGGGCGCTGGAGGTCACAGGCGACCAGCAGCGGGGCGTGGCCCTGCTGCTTGAGCCAGTTGCCGAGCTTTCCCGCGAGGGTCGTCTTACCGGCACCCTGCAGACCGGCCAGCATGATGACGGTCGGCGGGTTCTTGGCGAAGCGCAGGCGGCGGGTCTCGCCACCGAGGATGCCGACGAGCTCCTCGTTGACGATCTTGATGACCTGCTGGGCGGGGTTGAGCGCCTGGGAGACCTCGGCACCGGTCGCCCGCTCCTTGACCTGCTTGATGAAGGCCCGGACGACGGGCAGCGCGACGTCGGCCTCCAGCAGGGCGATCCGGATCTCGCGCGCCGTGGCGTCGATGTCCGCCTCGCTCAAGCGGCCTTTGCCCCGGAGGTTTTTGAAAGTACTCGCCAAGCGGTCGGAAAGCGTATCGAACACGGCGGTCGTCGATCCTCGGGGTCGGGGGCAGGGTTGCGTCGGGTTCTAGGGTATCCGCCCGTGCAAGCAACGTGCCCCTGCCTGCCGGGGAAGGGCTCCAGGACGGGGCTCCGCGCGGCTGCGGGCGCACTGTGGCACCGGCTCGGACGTCCTCTCCGTACGTCTCCCCCACCGTCTCATGGCGAGGAGCCGGCCAGGCTCCCCGTAACACCATCGCGCCCCGTAACACCATCGCGACCTGTGACGCCACCGCCACCCGCAACGCCATTGCGGGTGGGGCCGCCGTCGCGAAGCAAACCGCCGTCGCGAAGCAAACCGGCATCGCGGAGCACACCGCCATCGCGAAGCAACCCGCCATCGCGAAGCACGCCGCCGTCGCGGACCGGATGGCCGCGGCTACTTCAAAGCGCTTTCCACCGCGCGCGCCACGTCCACGGCCACCGCCTCCGGCAGCGGCTCTCCCTTCTCGTCCGTGACGTAGAACGCATCCACCGCATTCGCTCCCAGCGTGCTCACGTGCGCGCTGCGGACGGTGACCCGGGCCGCCTCCAGCGCGCGGCCGATCCGGTGCAGCAGCCCTTGCGCGTCCTGCGCGCGCACCTCGATCACGGTCGCCACCTGCGAACTTCCGGGAGCGACGGTCACCCGGGGCGGCGGTGCCTGCACTCCGCGCGAGCGGCGTGCGTACGCCTGCTCGCGCTCCGCCAGCCGGGCCGGCACGTCCAGCGAGCCGTCCAGCGCCCGTACGAGATCGGCCCGGAGCCGTACGGCCTGCGGGAGCGAGCCGTATTCGGCGGCCACCCGCCAGCTCAGCAGCAGCACGGGGCCCTCGCCGACGGGGTCCAGGCTGCGCAGGTCGGCGGCGCGGACGGTGAGGCGGTGCATGGCGAGGACGCCCGCCGCGGCGGGCAGCACTCCGGGCTGCTCCGGTACGGCCATCAGCAGTTCGACGCCCACCGGTTCCTGCTCCGGCTCGGCCTCCGGGCCCGACCCCGCTCCGGTCCAGGCATCCGTTCCCGTACCGGCTTCCCCGGCGGCGGGCTCCGCTTCGCCGTGGCCCTCCGACCGCGCGTGCAGGGCCAGCACCGGGCCACCGGTCCGGGCCGCCTCGACGGCCAGGCGTTCTTGCTCGGCGGTCGGCTCGTCCGCCGGGCGCCCCTCGGGCACGGCCTCGCCCGCCAACCGTGCGGTGACGCGTTTCACCAGGTCGGCGACGAGCGAGCCACGCCACGCGCTCCACGCGGCGGGCCCGGTCGCCAGCGCGTCGGCCTCGGTGAGGGCGTGCAGCAGTTCCAGCGTGCCGACGCTGCCCACCACGTCCGCGACCGCGTCGACCGTCGCCGGGTCGCCGAGGTCCCGGCGGGTGGCCGTCTCGATGAGCAGCAGATGGTGCCGTACGAGCGTGGCGACCACCGCCACGTCCCGGGCGTCGAAGCCGATCCGGGACGCCATGTCCCGGGCGATGGTCTCGCCGGAGACCGAGTGGTCGCCGGGCCAGCCCTTGCCGATGTCGTGCAGCAGGGCCGCGACCAGCAGCAGGTCGGGGCGGTGTACGCGGCGGGTGAGCGCCGCGGCGCGGACGGCCGTCTCGACCAGGTGCCGGTCCACGGTCCAGCGGTGCACGGCGTTGCGCTGCGGACGGCAGCGCACCCGTTCCCAGTCGGGCAGCAGCCAGGTGACGATCCCCTCCGCCTCCAACGCCTCCCACACCGGTACGGTCTGCGCGCCCGCCCCCAGCAGCGTGACCAGCTGTTCGCGCGCCTCGGCCGGCCACGGGACGGGCAGCGGCCGGGCGGTCGCGGCCGCCCGCAGCCTGCGCACGGCGTGCAGGGACAGCGGCAGCCCGGCCTGCGCGGCGGCAGCAGCAGCGCGCAGGGGGAGCACCGGGTCGTGTTCCGGGCGTGCCGTCCTGGCCAGTACGACTTCGCCGTCCAGCTCGACCACTCCTTCGGCGAGCGGCGACCGTTCCCCCCGGCCGGGGCCGCCGCCGGCCGAGCGCCCTTTCAGCATTCCCCGGAGCACCGGCCGTACGGACCGGGAGCGCAGCACCCGCCCCACCTCGCGCCAGGTGACGTCGCTCGCATACGAGATGGTGCGCGCGGATTCGTAGACCTGGCGCAGCAAAACGTCCGCGTCCAGTACGCCGAGCGCCTCGGCCACCTGGTCCTGCTCCTGGAGGGCGAGCCGGTCGGTGGTGCGGCCGGTGGTCAGGTGCAGGGCGTCCCGTACGTCCAGCAGGTGGGTGCGGGCCGCCTCCAAACCCTCGCGAGGCGCGTCGGCCAGCCAGGACGCGGCCACGGCCCGCAGCGCGGTGGCGTCCCGCAGTCCGCCGCGCGCCTCTTTCAGGTCGGGCTCCAGCAGGTATTGCAACTCCCCCTGGCGCGCGCCCCGTTCGCGGCCGATCTCGCGCAGCTCGGGCAGGCGCTTCGGCGCCTGTTCGCGCCAGTCGGCGAGCGCGGTACCGCGCAGGGCGGCCGTGAGTTCCGGATCACCGGCCAGGTGGCGGGCGTCCAGCAGGCCCAGTTGGACCTTGAGGTCCTCCCGGGACGCCTTGCGGGCCTCGGCGGGCGTGCGCACCGAGTGGTCCAGGGCGAGGCCGAGGTCCCAGACCGGGTACCAGAGCCGGTCGGCGAGCGCGGCCACCGTGCGGGCGCCGGCCTTGCCGTCGTGGAGCAGGAGCAGGTCCAGGTCGCTGCGGGGGGAGAGTTCCCCGCGGCCGTAGCCGCCGACGGCGACGAGCGCGGTGCCGGAGCCGGTGCCGCCGGTCGCGCGCCCGAAGAGGCCGGCCAGCCAGTCGTCGGTGAGCCCGGCGAGGGCGGCCCGGCGTGTGGTCCCGTCCTGACCGGCGGAGTGCAGGAGCCGCAGCCGGTCGGCGGCGAAGTCGCGTGCGGCAGCGGAAGGGTGTGGCGGTTCCTCGGAGGGGTGGGACGGTTCCTCGGGAGGGTGGGGCGGTTCCTTCGGGGTTTCCGGCGCTCCCGTACGGGCACCGGCTGCGAAACGGGTGCCGGCCGCGTCCGCCGCCGCCCGGATCGCGGCCGCGCCTGTCCCGGCCGCCGCCGAGGCGTCGTCCTCTTCCGTATTCTTCACGCTCTCGGTCACCTCAGGCGCTCCTTGGTCACGTCGGCCCCCAGATCCCGGCCCCCTCAGGCCCCCACGCGTACGGAACCGCACACCCGGCCCGAGCCCCGCGCCGCCGGCAGCCCGCCCCGGTCACCGGGCCACCGGTCCGCGCGCCCCAGCCCGCGAGCCCCGGCCCCCGGTGCGACCGCCACCGCCGGCACCGGCCGCCCCTACAACGCGTCCGGCCCTCGTTCGCCCGTGCGCACGCGGACCGCCTCCTCGACCGGAACGCTCCAGACCTTCCCGTCGCCGATCTTGCCGGTGCGGGCGGCCTTCACCACGATGTCGATCAGTTCCGGGGCGTCCGCGTCGTCCACCAGGACCTCGATACGGACCTTCGGCACCAGGTCGACGGTGTACTCCGCGCCCCGGTACACCTCCGTGTGCCCGCGCTGCCTGCCGTATCCGCTGGCCTCGGTGACGGTCAGGCCGTGCACGCCGAACGACTGCAGGGCCTCCTTCACCTCGTCGAGCCGGTACGGCTTGATCACTGCCGTGATGAGCTTCACGCGTCCACCTTCTTTTCCTTGCCGGCAGCCGGGGCCGCGCCCTGGCCCTTCCCCTGGCCCTTGTCGCGGCCCTTCTCCTGTGCGGGGCCGTCGCCGCGGACCGGCGCGGCGGCGGAGCCCGCCCCCGTGCCCGTGCGCGTCACCACGCCGCCGCCCGTGCCTCCGAAGTCGTACGCCGTCTCCGCGTGCGCCGCCTGGTCGACGCCCGCGACCTCCTCGTCCTCGGAGACCCGGAAGCCCATCAGCAGGTCGATGACCTTGGCAAGTACGAAGGAGACGACCAGGGAGTACAGCAGGACGCAGACGACACCCACCGCCTGCTTGCCCAACTGCTCCAGGCCGCCGCCGTAGAACAGGCCCTTGGCGTCGCTCTGCACGCCGCCGGTCGCGAACAGGCCGACGAGCAGGGAGCCGGTGATGCCGCCGACGAGGTGGACGCCGACCACGTCGAGCGAGTCGTCGTACCCGAAGCGGTATTTGAGGCCGACCGCCATCGCGCACAGCACACCGGCGATGCCGCCCACCGCGATCGCTCCCAGCGGGCTGACCGCGCCGCACGCCGGGGTGATCGCGACGAGTCCGGCCACCGCGCCGGACGCCGCGCCCAGGGTGGTGAAGGAGCCGTGCCGGATCTTCTCGTAGGCGAGCCAGCCGAGCATCGCGGCGGCGGTGGCGACCTGGGTGTTGACGAAGGCGACGGCGCCCACGCCGTCGTCGTTGTTCAGCCAGGAGCCCGCGTTGAAGCCGAACCAGCCGAACCACAGCAGTCCGGCGCCGAGCATCACCAGCGGCAGGCTGTGCGGCCGCATCGGGTCCTTCTTGAAGCCGATGCGTTTGCCGACGACGAGGATCACGCCGAGGGCCGCGGCGCCCGCGTTGATGTGCACGGCCGTACCGCCGGCGAAGTCGATGACCCCCAGGTCGAACAGCCAGCCGCCCTCCGCCCACACCCAGTGCGCGACGGGGAAGTAGACGACGGTGGCCCACAGTGCGACGAACAGCGCCCAGGCGGTGAATTTCACCCGGTCCGCGAGGGCGCCGCTGATCAGTGCGGGGGTGATCACCGCGAACATCAGCTGGAAGACCGCGAAGACGTAGACCGGGATGGAGGTGGTGCCCCACAGTTCGGTCAGGCCGATGCCGCTGAGGCCGGCGAAGTCGCCGGGCCGGCCGAGGAAGCCGCCGCTGTCCTCGCCGAAGGCGAGCCCGAAGCCGTACAGGACCCACAGGACGGTGACGATGCCCAGGCTGACGAAGCTCATCATCAGCATGTTGAGCACGCTCTTGACCCGGACCATGCCGCCGTAGAAGAAGGCGAGTCCGGGGGTCATGAGCATCACCAGAGCGGTGCAGATCAGCATGAAGCCGGTGTTGGCCGGGCTCAGGGTGGCCTGGTCTGCCGCGAGCGTCATGATGCCTGGGGGCATCGGCGTCTCCTGTCGTCGATGCGGCCCGTGCGGGCGTGGTTCCGGGTGGGCCGTCTTTCGCCACGAGGCTGTCGCAGCACCGTTTCGGCCATGCCCCGTCGGTGTTACCCCCGGGTGACGAAGCCTTCGCCAGTGTTACGCCTCGGTGAACTGCGGGATCGGCCCGCCACGCCCGTCACGCCCCCGCAACCAGCCGAAACGACCACGCCAAACCGGCCGGAAAACCGGAGACCCGAAGCCCGGCCTCTGTTAACCCACGAACCCCTGTAAAACCACGCACCCCTGTAAACCCACGAAGCCGGGCTCCGAGGCTCCCGCCCCTCGCCCCGAACCCAGCCGACCGCGGCTGTCACCCGTATGACCTGGCGTGGGGGAGCCGAGTCGAGCTGTACGGGGTGACGGGCCGCGGCCGGGGTCTGGGGTGGGAGTGCGGTCAGACGGCCTCCGCGCCGGTTTCCGGCAGTTGCCTGGCCAGCTCGTCGCTGAGCTGGACCACCTCGGCCACACCTTCGAAGTCCCGCGCCGCCGTGTCCACGGTCTTGCGCAGCCGGGTGTTGACCCGCTCCGAGCGGACCCTCTTCGCCAGCGGTATGGCCTGCTGGGCCAGGGCCGCACACTGCTCCGGCTCCTTCTGGAGCAGGTGCACGGTCGCCATCCCGATCAGGTTGAGCGCGTACGAGCGCTGGTGCTCGTCGTCCTGCGCGAAGAGCCGTACCGCCCGCTCCATCACGGGATTGGCGAGCGAGGCGTACGTCGGGCTGCGTCCCGCCACGTAGGCGAGGTCACGGTAGGAGTGGGCGTTCTCCGCGTTCAGCTCGGCCTCCGAGAAGAAGCGGATCCAGTCCGGCTCGGGCTCGCCGGGCGCCACGTCGGAGTAGGTGTCCTCGGCCATCCGCACGGCCCGCTTGACCTTGCTCGGCTGGCCCATGCTCGCGTACGCCCGCGCCTCCATCGCATACAACATCGCCTGCGTGCGGGGCGTCGCCGACTCGCGGCTGCCGTACTGCGCGAGGTGGATGAGCTCCAGCGCGTCGTCCGGGCGGTTCAGGTGGATCATCTGGCGGCTCATGCTGGAGAGGATGTACGAGCCGAGCGGGCGGTCGCCGGCCTCCTTGGAGGCGTGCAGCGCGAGCACGAAGTACTTCTGGGCGGTCGGTTGCAGGCCGATGTCGTAGCTCATCCACCCGGCCAGTTCGGCCAGTTCGGCGGCGACCTTGAACAGCCGCTTGGAGGCTTCTTCGCCCTGCGGTTCCTGGAGGAGGTCGGTGACCTCGTGGAGCTGGCCGACCACCGCCTTGCGGCGCAGCCCGCCGCCGCACTGGGCGTCCCACTGCCGGAACATGACGGTGGTCGACTCCAGCAGGTCCAGCTCCGGCTTGGACAGCCGGTTGGAGCGCCGGGACCGCTCCTGCGCGGCCTGTTGTGCCGCGGACGCCTGGCCCGGGGAGACCGGCACCAGCCAGCGCTGCATCGGCTCGATGAGGGCGGGCCCGGCGGCCAGCGCCAGCGAGGTGCCCAGGAAGCCGCGGCGCGCCAGCATCAGGTCGCTGCGCGAGAACTCGCTGATCAGGGAGACCGTCTGGGGGCCGGCCCAGGGCAGGTCCACGCCGGAGACGGACGGGGACTGGTGCGCCGAGCGCAGCCCCAGGTCCTCGATGCCGACCACGCAGCCGAACCGTTCCGAGAACAGTTCGGAGAGGATGCGCGGGATGGGCTCGCGCGGCTGCTCGCCGTCGAGCCAGCGCCGTACGCGCGAGGTGTCGGTACTGATGTGATGCGCGCCCATCTGGCGTGCGCGCCGGTTGACCTGTCGTGCCAGCTCGCCTTTCGACCAGCCGCTGCGCACGAACCATGAGCCCAACGGTTCGTTGGGGCGCTTGTCAGCGCCGGTGCCGCCACTGCCGCCCACTGGAACGCCCCCATTCCGATTGCTGCCTTGCTTCACTGCGCCGCGCCATCGCTTCGCATCGCCGCTCTTCGTCGCTTGCCTGGTTGCTTCTGACGGGTGGTGTGCTGCCGGGGGTCGTGCCGGCAGCCGGTCCTGCTGCCGTTCCGGTGCCGCACTGCTCCGGGACGGTGTCGCACTGCTCCGGGACGGTGTCGCTGCCGCGGCCGCCGTCCGTACCGGTGCGGTACGGGCGTGCCGCGCCGGTGGCGTCCGGTCTCGCCGTGGCCGCTCCGGTCTCCTGTGCCGTCGTCTGTGCCCTCGTCGCCCGGGCTTCGCTGCCGTCTCCCGGGCCGCCTGCCCCGCGGCCGCTCCCCGGCCGCCGCCTCATCTGCCTTCTGCCGCTGCTTCGCTCGCCGCTTCCGCGCCGAATTCTCGCGCCGTTCTCCGTCGCTGCTCTTGTCACTCACGTTTCGCCGCCGTACGTCGCGGCCGTGCCCGTGAACATCCCACAGGATGCCGTCCGTTGCGGCGACCGGTACGGGGTGCACCTACCCGAGCACGGAATCCGGCCAACCCGATTCGGGAGGGTTCACCCGCCGGTGCGTTGCCTCCGGCATACCCGCGTCCACGGGGCGTCGCCCCAGGTCGTGCACTGAAAGTAATCCTACGATCACGCCCCCGGCGAGGGCGATCCGCTAAACGCCACCATTCGCCACCCCTTCGAATGAACTCCCCGGCCGGTCCTCGCGATTGACTTGACACAGGTCGGGAGGAGGCGGACGGAAAGGAGCGCGCGAAGGCGCGCGGGACGCTCCGCACCACCCGCCGCACCCCACTGCACCATCGGCACCACCCTCTCCTGACGGAGCGTCACGCACGCGCTCCGGCACGTAACCACTGGCACACACCACCCGTTGGAGGAGGCATGGGCTTCACGATCGGCGGCATCCGCGACATTCGGTCCGGTTCACGGCGTCGCGCCCGCTCGACCGAGAGCACGGCGGTGGCGGAGTACACGGGACTGTGGGGCTGGGACGTGGTGCCCGGCGCCCGCGCGGCCCGTGGCGGGAACGGGCGTACGGTCTGCTCGTGCGGCGCGGACGACTGCGCCTCCCCCGGCGCCCACCCGCTGCCCTTCGCGCGCGGGCTGGCGGCCGGCGCGACGCTCGAAGAAGCCGCCGACGCGTGGGCCAGGACGCCCGGTGCCGCCATCCTGCTCCCCGTGGGCCGCTCCTTCGACGTCCTCGAAGTGCCGGAGGCGGCGGGGCGCAGCGCGCTCGTACGGCTGGAGCGGATGGGCCTGCCGCTGGGGCCGGTGGCCGCCACGCCGGCCGGCCGCGCCCTGTTCTTCGTGGCGCCCGGCGCCGCGGCCGACCTGCCGGGCCTGCTGTACCGGATGGGCTGGGACGACGCCGCCCTCGACCTGTGTCCGCTGGGCCCCGGCGACCATGTCACGGCGCCGCCTTCCGACCTCGGGGGGCTCGGTCCGGCGCGGTGGCTGCGGCCGCCGACGCTGGACACGGCCGGGCGGCCGCCGCAGGCGCGGCTGCTGCTGGGCACGCTCGCGTACGTGTGCCACCGGTCGGCCGCGTAGCCGGACCGGGCCCGCGCAGGGACGGGCCGCGTACGCCGGACCGCCGCGCCCCCGCTACGCCCCGGCCGGCATGAAAGCCCCGGCCGGTACCAGGCCCCGGTCAGCACAGATCCCTGGTCAACCCGAAGGACCCGGTCAGCACGAAGGACCCGTTCAGCACGAGAGCCCCGGCCAAAACGAAAGCCCCGCAACGCCGTCTGCGCGCTGCGGGGCTTTCGTGCGGGACCCGTGGTCCGCGGTCCTCGTACTACATAAGGCCATGGTTGCGCCTTAGTCGCCGATCAGGGCGTCCACGAACGCTTCGGGCTCGAACGGCGCCAGGTCGTCCGCGCCCTCGCCGAGGCCGACCAGCTTGACCGGCACGCCCAGCTCGCGCTGGACCGCGACGATGATGCCGCCCTTGGCCGTGCCGTCCAGCTTGGTCAGCACGACGCCGGTGATGTCCACGACCTCCGCGAACACGCGGGCCTGGACCAGGCCGTTCTGGCCGGTGGTGGCGTCCAGGACGAGCAGCACCTCGCCGACCGGGCCGTGCTTCTCGACGACCCGCTTGACCTTGCCCAGCTCGTCCATCAGGCCGGTCTTGGTGTGCAGCCGGCCCGCGGTGTCGACGAGGACCACGTCGGCGCCCTCGGAGATACCTTCCTTCACCGCGTCGAAGGCGATCGACGCCGGGTCGCCGCCCTCGGGGCCGCGGACCGTGCGGGCACCGACCCGCTCGCCCCAGGTCTGGAGCTGGTCGGCGGCGGCGGCGCGGAAGGTGTCGGCCGCGCCCAGGACGACGGACTTGCCGTCGGCGACCAGGACGCGGGCGAGCTTGCCGGTGGTGGTGGTCTTGCCGGTGCCGTTGACGCCGACGACCATGACGACGCCGGGGATCTCCTGGCCGTCCTTGCCGACGGCGCTGCCAGTGGCGACGGTGCGGTCGGCTTCCGTGCCGATGAGCGTGAGCAGTTCCTCGCGGAGCAGGCCGCGCAGCTCCTCGGGGGTGCGGGTGCCGAGCACCTTCACGCGCTCGCGCAGCCGCTCGACCAGCTCCTGGGTGGGCGCGACGCCGACGTCGGCGGTCAGCAGCGTGTCCTCGATCTCCTCCCAGGTGTCCTCGTCGAGGTGCTCGCGGGAGAGCAGCGTGAGCAGGCCCTTGCCCAGCGAGTTCTGGGAGCGGGAGAGCCGGGCGCGCAGCCGTACGAGCCGGCCGGCGGTCGGTTCGGGGACCTCGATCTCGGGGGCGGCGGGAGCGGGCGGCGCCTCGGCCGCCGGTTCCTCCGCGGGTGCCTCGGCCGGCGGGGCCTCGGCGGGCGGCAGGTCGACTTCTTCTATGGTGCGACGGGTTTCGTCGCGGGGGGTCTCGGCGTCCTCACCGACCTGCGGTTCCGCAGGGGGCGCGGTGACGGACGGGGTGGTCGGCGGGGCCGGCGGCAGCTGCTGCTTCTTCCTGCGGCTGCTGACGACGAGCCCGCTGATCGCGCCGAGCGCGACCACAGCGATGACTACAGCAAGGATGACGAATTCCATAACCCACCCAGTATCGGTCACGCCTCGCCGTACGGGCCCGCACACGCCGATTCTGGATGTTCGGCGTCCAGGTCCCGGCGTGGCCGGTGGCGGCAGCACGGTGGGCGTGTACGAGTGGCCGGCGTCGATCCGTGGGCACCGTCCTGCCGCCTCGGCGCGACGTATCAGGACCGGACTGCGCACCCTGCCTGACCTGCCCGTGACCCATGACCCCGGTTTGTCGGACGAGTTCGGGGCCGTACCGTGGTCGTCAGTGGACACAACAAGACGCACCGGCCGAAGTTGGATCAAAGTACGATAGCTCTCGGCTGCGCAACGCGCGTAGAGTCCTGGCAACCCCCTCCCCTTCGCCAGGCATCACAGCCGCTGCCTGAACCCGCACGGAGACACCTGCACCATGGGCACCACGTCCACGGACACCATGTCCGCTCCTGAAACCGAAGGCGCCGTCGAGCAACGAGGCATCGAGCCCGTCCCCGACCACGAACGCCACGGCCGCGTCCGCGAGCTCTTCCCGACCTGGGTCGCCGCCAACATCAGCGTGTTGCTGCTCACCATGGGCGCCTCCCTGGTGATCACCAACGGCCTGAACTTCTGGCAGGTCCTGGTCGTGGCCGCCATCGCCTCCGTCGTCTCCTTCGGCATGGTCGGCGTGCTGTCGGTCTCCGGCAAGTGGGGCGGCGCGCCCGGCGCGATGCTCTCGCGCGCGGCCTTCGGCGTGCGGGGCAACTACTTCCCCGGCGCGATCCTGTGGGTGGCCCGGTTCGGCTGGGAGACGATCAACGCGGTCAGCGGCGCGTACGCCGTGCTGACCGTGCTGAAGCTGCTGTTCGGCATCGAGGCCAACAACGTCCTCACCGTCATCACGCTGCTGCTCTTCGTCGCGACGACGTTCCTGGTCAGCGGCATGGGCCGCAAGGCGCTCAACGTCTGCAACAAGTACTCGACGTACCTGTTCAGCATCTTCAGCGTCATGGTGCTGGTGTACCTGATCGCCAAGATGCCCTGGTCGAAGATCTTCTCCCAGTCGGCGGGCAGCACCGCCCTGATGATCGCCGGTATCGGCACCATCGCCGCGGGCGGCATCAGCTGGGTGCCCACCGGGCCGGACTTCGCGCGCTACCTGCCGCACTCCGCCTCCGGCAAGAAGATCGTCGGTACGACCATCTCCGGCGCGGCCCTGGTGCTGGTGCCGATGGTGCTGATGGGCGGCATCATGGCCGTCTCCAAGCCCGAGCTGGCCAACCAGAACACCGACCCGATGTCGTTCCTCGGCGAGGTGCTGCCGGGCTGGCTGGCGGTGCCGTACCTGATCACCGCGCTGGTCGGGATGCTGCTGATCAACAGCCTGTCGATGTACTCGGCCGGTTTCACCGCGCAGACCATGGGCGTCAAGCTGCCGCGCGCCATGGCCGTGAGCATCAACGCGGTCATCAGCCTGGTCGGCGGCGCGTTCATGATGCTGGTGGCCAAGGACTTCATCGGTCAGTTCATCACCTTCCTGACCCTGCTCGCGGTCTCCTTCTCCGCGTGGATCGGCGTGTACGCCGTCGACATGGCGCGCCGCCGGAAGCTGGCCGTGCGCTACGACGGCGACAGCCTGATGAACGTCAGCCGCACCAGCCGCTACTGGTACGCGGGCGGCTTCTGCTGGCAGGCGCTGACGGCCTGGGCCGCGGCGCTGGTGGTGGGCCTGTGCCTGACGAAGGTCACCTGGTTCACCGGTCCGCTGGCCGAGACCTGGCCGGGCAAGCACGGCCTGGGCTGGGCAGCCACGATCGTGATCGCCGCGGTGGTCTTCGCGGTGCTGCCGAAGCCCAAGGAGACGGTGCCCGCGGGCGCCGCCGCTCCCGCCGAGGAGCCGGCGCCGGTCGGCTGATTCGGGTCCCGCACCCTGTTCACCCGATGTGACCTCAGCTAACGTCCCCTTCGCCATCCGGGCCCACCGCCTCGGTGAAGGGGACGTTCGCCATGCCCGTAACGGTCCTGCGCCTCAACCTCGCCGATCCCTCCCCCACCCCCGCGTCGCTCGCCGCGCGCTACCGGGCCGCCGTCGAGATGGCCGTCTTCGCCGACGACCGGGGTCTGGCCACCGTCCAGACCGAGGAACACCACGCCACCGGCAACGGCTGGATGCCCGCGCCGCTGGTCCTCGCCGGCGCGGTGCTCGGCGCCACCCGCCGGCTCACCGTCACGGTCTCCGCGCTGGTCACGCCGTTGCACGATCCGTTGCGGCTGGCCGAGGAGATCGCCGTACTGGACCTGCTGAGCAGCGGCCGGCTGGTCACCGTCGCGGGTATCGGCTACCGGCCCGAGGAGTACGCGGCGCACGGCCGGGACTGGCACTGGCGCGGCAAGCTCCAGGACGAGGTACTGGAGACGCTGCTCGCCGCCTGGACGGGTGAGCCGTTCCGCTACCGGGGCCGTACGGTGCGCGTCACGCCGCGCCCGTATACGCAGCCCCATCCGCTCCTCCTGGTCGGCGGCAGTTCCAAGGCCGCCGCCCGCCGGGCGGCGCGGCTCGGGCTGCCCCTGTTCCCCAGCGCGCATCTGCCCGAGCTGGAGGCGTACTACCACGCGCGGCGCGCCGAGTACGGGACCGAGGGCTGGGTGCTGCAGCCCGATGCCCGTACCTGTCTGCTCCACGTGTCGGAGGACCCGGACCGGGCCTGGGCCGAGTACGGCGGGCATCTGCTCCACGAGGCGCGGACGTACGCCTCCTGGCAGGCCGCCGACGCCCGGTCGGCCGTGGGGTCGGCCGCCGAGGACGTGGAGGCGCTGCGCCGCGAGGGGATCTACCGGATCGTGACGCCCGAGGAGTGCGTGCGGCTCGGCGAGGAGGCCGGGCCTTCGGGGGCGCTGATCCTGCATCCGCTGTGCGGCGGTATGCCGGTGGACGAAGGCTGGCGTTCCGTACACCTGTTCGCGGAGCGGGTCGTTCCGCGGCTCAAGAACGGGTGAGGCGAGCCCCCGTCCGCTACTTCAACGGAAAACCATTCGCGGAAAAAAGAACGCTCTCCCGGAAATCGGATGCGGGAAAAGGAGCTGCCCCGGTCCGTCGGGCGGACCGGGGCAGCTGCCCACAACTGAGGAGAAGGGCTGGCGGGGGGGGTTGTTAGCCCATCTCCTCCAACGCCTTGCCCTTGGTCTCCTTCACGAATTTCAGCACGAAGGGGATCGAGAGCAGGGCGAAGATCGTGTAGATCACGTACGTACCGGAAAGATTCCAGTCCGAAAGGCTCGGGAAGCTGGCGGTGATGGCCCAGTTGGCGATCCACTGCGCACAGGCCGCGACACCGAGCGCGGCGGCACGGATCTTGTTCGGGAACATCTCACCGAGGAAGACCCAGACCACGACGCCCCAGGACAGGGCGAAGAAGAGCACGAAGGCATGGGCGGCGACCAGGGCGACCGTGCCCTGGGCAGTCGGCAGCGTGCCGTCCGCGGTTTTCGAGGCGAAGGCCCAGGCCTCCAGCGCGAGGGCGACGGCCATACCGGCGGAGCCGATCAGCGCCAGCGGCCGGCGGCCGATCCGGTCCACGAAGACCATCGCGATCACGGTGCCGATGATGTTGATGATCGACGTGGTGAAGCTGTAGAAGAACGAGCTGCTCGGGTCGATGCCGACGGACTGCCACAGCGTCGAGGAGTAGTAGAACGCCACGTTGATGCCGACGAGCTGCTGGAAGACCGACAGGCCGATGCCGACCCACACGATCGGCAGGAAGCCGAACCGGCCGCCCAGCAGGTCCTTGAAGCTGGACTTGTGCTCCCGGCGCATCGCCTCCTTGATCTCCGAGACGCGCGTGTCCAGGTCGACGCTCTGGCCCTCGACCTCGGCCAGCACCTCCTTGGCCTTCTCCGTCTTGCCGACGGAGATCAGGAAGCGGGGCGACTCGGGGATCGCGAAGGAGAGCAGGCCGTAGAGCACGGCCGGTACGACCATCACGCCGAGCATCCACTGCCAGGCTTCCAGGCCCGCCAGCTTGCCGCGCTGGTCGCCGCCGGCGAGGTTGAGGATGCCCCAGTTCACCAGCTGCGAGATCGCGATGCCGATGACGATGGCGGCCTGCTGGAAGGAGCCCAGGCGCCCCCGGTACGCGGGCGGCGCGACCTCGGCGATGTAGGCCGGGCCGATGACCGAGGCCATACCGATCGCGATGCCGCCCAGGACGCGCCACATGGCCAGGTCCCACAGGGCGAACGGCAGTGCCGAGCCGACCGCGCTGACCGTGAAGAGCGCCGCGGCGATCTGCATGACGCGGATGCGGCCGATGCGGTCGGCGATCCGGCCGGCCGTGGCGGCGCCGATGGCGCAGCCGATCAGCGCGATGGCGATCACCTGGGCGAGGCCCGCCGAGCCCACCTCGTAGCGGCCGCGGATGGCCTCGACGGCGCCGTTGATCACGGAACTGTCGTAGCCGAAGAGGAAGCCGCCCATCGCGGCAGCCGCGGTGATGAAGATGACGTGGCCGAGGTGATCCGGCTGGGCCTTGCGGCCTTCCGGAGTCGTCGGCGGCGCGGTGCTGGTCAACGTGTACTCCAGTGCCCGGCTGCGCTGCCGGGCGTAGGGGGCTGGCCCTTCCAGTGGCGCATAGGTTCGGGGTACCCACCACTTGAAGGTAAAAGCAACGTTGCAGACCCTATGCCTTCAAGTTTCGAAGTCAATAGGTCGTGATGAATTTGTTTCGGCCGGGCGTCGGGGGCAATGCGTTCAAGTTATGAACTGTGCTCGGGTGGGTGCGAACCGTGAACACCGCACCGGTACCCGCCCGCGTTCAGCGCAACCGCTGGCTGATGACCTTCGAGACCCCGTCGCCCTGCATCGACACCCCGTACAGCGCGTCGGCGACCTCCATCGTCCGCTTCTGGTGCGTGATCACGATGAGCTGGGAGCTCTCCTGGAGCTCCTCCATGATCCCGATCAGCCGCTGCAGGTTGGTGTCGTCGAGCGCCGCCTCGACCTCGTCCATCACGTAGAACGGGCTGGGGCGCGCCTTGAAGATCGAGACCAGCAGCGCCACCGCGGTCAGCGACCGCTCGCCGCCCGACAGCAGCGACAGTCGCTTGACCTTCTTGCCCGGCGGGCGGGCCTCCACGTCCAGGCCCGTGGTGAGCATGTTGTCCGGGTCGGTCAGCACGAGCCGCCCCTCGCCGCCGGGGAAGAGCCGCGCGAAGACGCCCTCGAACTCCCGTGCGGTGTCCCGGAACGCCTCCGTGAAGACCTGCTCCACCCGCTCGTCGACCTCCTTGACCACCTGGAGCAGGTCGGAGCGGGTCTTCTTCAAGTCTTCAAGCTGTTCGCTGAGGAACTTGTGCCGCTCCTCCAGGGCCGCGAACTCCTCCAGCGCCAGCGGGTTCACCTTCCCGAGCTGCTGATACGCCCGCTCGGCGGCCTTGAGCCGCTTCTCCTGCTCGGCCCGTACGTACGGCGCGGGACGGTTACGCGGGTGCTCCGGGTCCTCCGGCAACTCCTCGCCCTGCGCGGCGGGGGACGGCGGTACGGGCTGGCCGGGACCGTACTCGGCCACCAGCGCCGCGGGCTCCACACCCAGCTCCTCCAGCGCCTTGGCCTCCAGCTGCTCGATGCGCAGGCGCTTCTCCGCGCCCAGCACCTCGCCCCGGTGCACCGAGTCCGTCAGCTTGTCCAGCTCGGACTTCAATTCCCTGCCCTGGTTGCGCTCGGCGACCAGCGCCTGCTCCCGCTCCCGCTTGGCCAGCTCGGCGGCGAGCCGCTCCTCCTCGGCCCGTACGACCGAGACCTCGACGTGTGCCAGCAACTGCCGCGCCCCCGAGGCGACCGCGGACGCCACGGCGGCCTCGTGACGGGCCCGCGCGCGGCGCTGTTCGGCCCGCGCCCGCGCCTCGCGCTCCGCCCGCGCCGCGCGGTCCAGCCCGTCGGCCCGGCCGGCCAGGCCCTTCACGCGCTCCTCGTGCGTACGGACCTGGAGGCGGGCCTCCATCTCGGTCTGCCGCGCGTTGGCACCGTCCGCGGCCAGCCGGTCCCGTACGGAGGTGTCCGGCTCCTCGTCGCCCGGCTCCTCCTCGGCGACCGCCAGCCGCTCGGCCAGTTCCTCGGCCTCCTCGATCGCCCGTTCGAGTGCTTCCTCGGCCTTCGCGGCAGCGGCCGCCGAGCGGTCGGCCTCGTCGGCGGCGCCGCGCGCCTGGCCCCCCAGACGGCCCAGGTCGCCCGCGACCCGGGACTTCTCCCGGTCGGCGGCCTGCCGCCGCTGCCCCAGCTCCTCCGCCAGCGCCGCGCACTCGTCCCGGCGCTGCCGCGCGGCCTCCTGACCTGCGGTCAACTGCGCACACCGGCGGCCCAGTTCCGCGGCCTCGGCCGCCGCCTCGTCGACGGACGCCTGCACCTCCAGAAGGCTCGGCGCCCCGGCCGACCCGCCCTGCGCGAAGTGCGCACCGAGGACGTCGCCTTCGACCGTCACCGCCGTCAGTTCCGGCCGCGCCGCCACCAGTTCCTCGGCGTCCTCCAGCGACCCGGCGACCACGACGCCGCGCAGCAGCCACCGTACGGAGCGCAGCAACTCCTCGGGGCCGCCGACCAGTTCGGCCGCGAGCGGCAAGCCGCCGGAGTCCACCCTGTCCGGCTCGGCGGCCGGCCCCGCTCCCAGCACCATCGCGGCGCGGCCCGCGTCCTCCTTGCGCAGGAGGCGAATCGCTTCGGCAGCCGTGGCGGGACCGGACACCGCCACCGCGTCCGCCGCCGCCCCGAGGGCCGCCGCCACCGCGACCTCATAGCCGGAAGAGACGGTCAGCAGCTCGGCGGCCGGTCCGAGGAGGCCGGACAGGCGGTCGGCCGCGCCGAGCAGCGCACCCGTACCGTCCTTGCGGCGCAGGCCGAGGGCGAGCGCCTCGTGCCGGGCGGAGACCGCCGCGCGCTGCCGCTCGGCGGCCGTCAGCGCGTCGCGCGCGGCGTTCAGCGCGGCCTCCGCGTCGGCCAGGTCCTGCTTCGCGTCCTCGTGCTGCCGCGCCAGGCCGGCGTCGTCCGCGTCCAGCCCGTCCACCTCGGCCTTGAGCGCCTCGTACTGCTCCTGGGCATCGGCCGCGCGCCGGCGCGCCTCGTCCCTGGCCGCGGCCAGCCGCCCGATCTCGGCCCGCGCCGACGCCGCCCGGCCGTGCGCGGCGGTGACCTGGCCGTGCAGCCGCGCCAGCCCCTCCCGCCGGTCCGCCAACGCGCGCGCCGCGTCCCGCAGCCGCCGCTCCTCGTCCTGGAGCTGCCGCTCCAGCTCGGCCCGGTGCTCGGCGGTGTCCTCCAGCGCCCGGCTGGCCGCCTCCAGCGCGGCTTCCAGCTCGGCTTCCTGTTCGCGGACCCGGGCCGCCTCCCGTTCCAGGTCCTCCGGGTCCCGGCCGCGCCGCTCCTCGGGCGGGGCGGCCGTCGCGCTCTTGACCCGCGCGTCCGCCAGCGAGATCGTGCCGCGGACCCGCTCGGCGAGCTGCGACAGCTCGTAGTACGTCTGCTGGGCCCGCTGGAGCCGCGGCGTCAGCATCCGCACCTCTTCCTCCAGGGCGGCTTCGCGGCGCGTCGCCTCCTTGAGCCGTTCCTCCGCGGCCTCCCTGCGCTGTTTGAGTGCCGCCTCGTCGGCGATCTCCGCGCGTAGCGCCTCGCGCAGCGCCACGAGGTCGTCGGCGAGCAGCCGCAGCCGGGCGTCGCGCAGGTCGGCCTGGATGACGGCGGCGCGGCGGGCCACGGCGGCCTGCCGGCCCAGCGGCTTGAGCTGGCGCCGCAGCTCGTCGGCGAGGTCCTGCACCCGCGCGAGGTTCGCCTTCATCGCCTCCAGCTTGCGCAGCGCCTTCTCCTTGCGCTTGCGGTGCTTGAGGACGCCGGCCGCCTCCTCGATGAAGGCGCGGCGCCCCATCGGGTCGGCGTGCAGGACGGAGTCGAGCTGCCCCTGCCCGACGATGACGTGCATCTCCCGGCCGATGCCGGAGTCCGAGAGCAGCTCCTGGATGTCCAGGAGGCGGCAGGTGTCGCCGTTGAGCTGGTACTCGCTGCCGCCGTTGCGGAACATCGTCCGCGTGATGGTGACCTCGGCGTAGTCGATGGGCAGCGCGCCGTCGGAGTTGTCGATGGTCAGCGAGACCTCGGCGCGGCCCAGCGGCGGCCGGCCCGTGGTGCCGGCGAAGATGACGTCTTCCATCTTGCCGCCGCGCAGCGATTTGGCGCCCTGCTCGCCCATGACCCAGGAGAGGGCGTCGACGACGTTGGACTTGCCCGAGCCGTTGGGGCCCACGACACAGGTGATGCCGGGTTCGAAACGCAGTGTCGTGGCGGAGGCGAAGGATTTGAATCCCCGCAGTGTCAGGCTCTTGAGATGCACGCCGTTGGACTCTACCGCCCGGCCGCCCCCGGCGGGGCCGCGCGCCGCCCGCCGTGACCGGGGCGGTAACGGTCCCGCCCGGACGGCGCCCGGGACACCCGCTCGCCTCACACCTATTCGATTTCGGTTTCACCGCTGTAGGCGCAGGGCACATCAGACGTTGAGGGACCCCGGGGGACGGAAGCGAAAACCACGGGAAACGACGAAGGGACGCCGAAGCGTCCCTTGAGATCTTGCTAGCGGTGCCTCAAGCGGCTGGCGTGAATGCCCGCCGGCCCCGGGGGATGGGGTCAGGTGAGCGCGGGCTCCGCCTGGGGTACGTCGATGCCGTCGAGCATCGAGTCGTCGTGACGTGCGGCAGCGGACAGCATGTCGTTTTCGGCCTGCATCCGGATGAGTTCGGATTCGAGGTCCTGGACGCGCTGCTGAAGCCGTCGCATCTCGGAGAGGACTCGGGGGTCGGAGCCGCCGACGTAACCGAGAAGCGCCTTTGCCATGATGGATGGTCCTCCACACTGAGTGACCGACCGAAGCGGTGTGGGTCGTGAGGGATTCGCACCCGCGGTGCTTGTCATTTCGCTGCGAACTCAATGCCAAACAGCTAAGGTGCGCGGGGCTTCCAGAGTCTCACCAAAAGGTTTGAGGGTCAACACGATCACGCCCCGTATCCTTGGGCGCCCGGGAGCGTACGGTCACGGCAACGCCGCACCGGCTCCCCAGAAAAGCACCCCGGGGGCGTGGAGATCATCCTTACAGCGGCAGCCTTCCACGGGTCGGCCCGGTTGGCAACCACCAGGTCATGACTGCACTGTGCATGTGACGGGGACACGGGAAACCGGCCCGTGGGCCGGTGCCCGTGTCCGGTGCGCCGCACGGGGTCAGCGGATGGCGAATCCGTCGTAACCGCCGCGCGGAGTGTCCCAGATCTCAGTGACCCCTTCGACGCGCCCGGGCGTGTCACCGGTGCGCAGCCATTCCAGGAGTTCCTCGCAGCGGTCACGGGGGCCTTCGGCGACGACCTGGACCCGGCCGTCACCGAGGTTGAGGGCGAAACCGGCGAGGCCGCCGATGCGCAGGGCGTTGGCCCGGGTGAACCACCGGAAGCCGACACCCTGGACCCGGCCGCGCACCCAGGCGGTCAGACGGACATCTTCGTTCATGTCTGCACGTTAACCGGCCAATTGCTCGGCGAGCACTTCGGCCCCATACGTCATGGCGTACAGTCGCCCGGCAACGAGACTCACCCTTACGAGTGAGGCAAGTTGACGCTCGTGTGACAGAAGGGGGGCCGTGGATGGGCCGCCATCGACGCTCCGTTCCCGCTTCGCCCGAAGCCGCCGGGACCACCGGCCCGGCAGGCGAGCCGGCCGCCGGGACCGCCGCGCACGGCGGCCGCCACCGTGGCCGCCGCCCCGCGCGCGACCGCCGGTCCGCTCCGGTGCGCACCGGGCTGCTGGGCGCCTCGGCCGCCGTGGCGATGGGCGCCGTGGCGGTCGCCTCGGGGCTGCTGCCCGGCGGCGGCCGGTACGACTGGGACGGCGGCGGCGGTACGGGGGCGCGAGCGCGCGCCGACGCGCTGCCGGGCACAGCCGCACGCCCCGCGACGCCCGTGACACCGGCGGACCGCGGCACCGGCCAGGCCAGCCGCGGCGAACCGCGCCCCGGCATCCCGGACCGGGCGCAGCGCCCCACGCCTGCCGTCACCCCCTCGGCCACCCCGTCTCCCCGGCAGCCCGCCACTCCCGCGGACACCGGCTCCGGCGGCGGCCGGACGGACCGCCCGGGGCGTACGGACACGGATCGGCCCCCCTCCCCCACGCCGTCGAAGAGCAGCACGCCGACCGCCTCCGCCGCGCCGGCCACCTCCCCCTCGGCCGCCGAGGCGCAGGTGCTGGACCTGGTCAACGCCGAACGCGCGAAGGCCGGCTGTTCACCGGTGGCCGCCGACCGCCAACTGGGCCGCCTGGCGAGGGACTTCAGCGACGACATGGCCCGCCGCGGCTTCTTCGACCACACCGACCCGGACGGGCGCAGCCCCTGGGACCGCGCCAAGGCGGCGGGCATAGAGGGCCTGGGCGGCGAGAACATAGCCCGCGGCCAGGCCGACGCCCGCGCCGTGATGGACACGTGGCTGCACAGCCCCGGCCACCGTGCCAACATCCTCAACTGCGAGTACAAGACCCTGGGGGTCGGCGCCCACTTCGGCAAGGGCGGCCCGTGGTGGACGCAGGACTTCGGCTTCTGAACCGGGGGCGGGCTCAGCCCTCCTCGGGCAGGCTCTCCCACTCCGCGCTGTCGCGGTAGAGCTCGTAGTCGTGCTCGGCGGCGATCTCCTCGGCGTGGGCACGGCTGCGCACCGTCACCTCGTGCCGTTCGCTGACGACCTCTCCGTGTACGCCGCCTTCTTCGACCACCTCGATCGCGTGTGTCTCGTACACGACGCTGCCGGGCGCCGCCGAGCTCCAGACCAGATGCATGCTCGTCGCCATCGGATCCCAACCTCCGAAGGTATGGCCCCCTGGCTACAGGGTCGCATCTCCATCCGTACGAAAGCACGCGTATGCGGGTGGGTCGGCGTGTACAGCTTTCCGCCTACGGGCGCGGCGGGCGCTGGCAGCGCGGGCAGAAGTAGCTGGAACGGTTCATCCAGGGGCGGCGGCGCACGGCCGTGCCGCAGCGGCGGCACGGCTCGTCCTCGCGCCCGTACGCGTCCAGCGACCGTTCGAAGTAACCCGACTCGCCGTTGACGTTGACGTAGAGGCTGTCGAAGCTGGTGCCGCCGACGGCGAGGGCCGCGGTCATCACGTCCCGGATGTGACCGAGGAGTTCGGCGGTACGGGGGCGGGTGAAGGTCGCGGTGGGGCGCTCGTAGTGCAGCCGGGAGCGCCACAGCGCCTCGTCGGCGTAGATGTTGCCGACGCCGCTGATCAGCGACTGGTCCAGTAGCGCGCGCTTGACGGTGGTCCGGCGGCGGCGCAGCGCCTCGTGGAAGGCGGCGTCGTCGAAGGCCGGGTCGAGCGGGTCGCGGGCGATGTGCGCGATGACGTCGGGGAGCCCGTCGGGGTCGCCCGGCACGGCGTCGTGCAGCGACAGGCCGCCGAAGGTGCGCTGGTCGACGAAGCGCAGTTCGGTGCCGGCGTCGTCGTCGAAGGTGAAGCGGACGCGCAGGTGCTTCTCGTCGGGGGCGTCCTGCGGCTGGACCAGGAGCTGCCCGCTCATGCCGAGGTGGGCGAGGACGGAGAGGCCGTCGGTGACCGGCAGCCACAGGTACTTGCCGCGGCGCCGGGCCTCTCCGATGCGCTGCCCTTTCAGGCGCGTGGCGAAGTCGACGGCGCCCGCGGTGTGCCGGCGGACGGCCCGCGGGTGCAGGACCTCGACGGCGTCGACGGTCCGCCCGCGTACCCAGCGCTCCAGTCCGCGGCGTACGACCTCGACCTCGGGCAGCTCGGGCACGGCTCTCCTCGTCCTCGCAACGGCCGCCGCGGCGGGGCGGCGGTCTCGATACACGTGTACGGATGTACGGACCGGCGGTGCGGCCCCGTAAAGCAGTTCCCGGCCGCCCTCCCCCGTGCGGGGGCGGACGGCCGGGAACGCCGGTGTACTGCGGCCGCTCAGCCGGCGGTGGGCGCCGGCGGCTCCTCGGCCGCCGGAGCGGCTTCGGCCACCGGGGACGGCGCCGCAGCGGCCTGCTTCGCCGCTTCGTCCGCCGCCGCGCGGATCGCCCGCCAGGCGGACTCCGCCGCCTGCTGTTCGGCTTCCTTCTTGCTGCGGCCGGTGCCGGTGCCGTACGAGACACCACCGACGCGGGCAGCAGCAGTGAAGGTCTTCTCGTGGTCCGGACCGGTCTCGCTGACCAGGTACTCCGGGACGCCGAGACCTTCGGTCGCGGTCAGTTCCTGGAGGCTGGTCTTCCAGTCCAGGCCGGCGCCGAGACCGGCGGACTTCTCGATGAGCGGGTCGAAGAGCCGGTGCACCAGCTCGCCGGCCGCTTCGAGGCCCTGGTCGAGATAGACCGCGCCGATCACCGCTTCGAGGGTGTCGGCGAGGATGGATGCCTTGTTCCGGCCGCCGGTACCCTCTTCGCCCCTGCCGAGGCGGATGAAGGCGCCGAGGTCGAGGCCGCGGCCCACCTCGGCGAGCGCGCGCGAGTTGACCACCGCGGCCCGCAGCTTGGCCAGCTGGCCTTCGGGCAGATCGGGGTGGGTGCGGTACAGCGTGTCCGTGACCACCAGGCCGAGCACCGAGTCCCCGAGGAACTCCAGCCGCTCGTTGGTGGGCAGGCCGCCGTTCTCGTACGCGTACGAGCGGTGCGTCAGCGCACGCACCAGAAGGGCGGACTCAAGGTGATACCCGAGCCGCCCTTCCAGAAGCGTGTGGGACGAGGCCGTGTCCGCCGGTGCCGTTTCAGCCCCGCGCTTGCGGGGAGACGTATGGGCGTCTGACATAGAGCCTGTCACCAGCCGATCAGACCTCGAGGACCTGTCGCTTGTTGTAGGTGCCGCAGCTCGGGCACGCGATGTGCTGCTGCTTCGGCTCGTGGCAGCGCTCGCACGCCACCAGGGTGGGGACCGCAGCCTTCCACTGCGACCGGCGGTGGCGCGTGTTGCTGCGCGACATCTTCCGCTTCGGAACAGCCACGGCTACTTCTCCTGCTTCTCGTCGACGCCCGCTTCGGCGCCGCCCATGTTGTCCTTCTCGCCGTCCTGGTCGGTGGCGAGTCCCTGCAGTGCCGCCCAACGGATGTCGACGGCGTCGTGGTGGTGGTCCGGGTCGTCCGCGAGCCGCTCTCCGCACTGGGAGCACAGGCCCGGGCAGTCGTCCTGGCACACCGGCTGCATCGGCAGTGCGAGCACCACCGCATCACGCAGCACGGGTTCGAGGTCGAACAGGTCGTCCTCGAGCAAGAGAGTGTCCTCCTCTTCCTCGGCGTCGTCGCCGGGCTCCGCAGTGCGGGTCCTGGCGTCGGCGTCGGGGTAGGAGAACATCTCCTGGAAGTCCGCCGTGAGCTCACGCTCCAGCGGCTCCAGACACCTTACGCACTCCCCCTGGACCGATGCACGGCCGGTACCTGTGACAAGCACCCCGTCCATGACGGACTCCAGGCGGAAGTCGAGTTCCACCGGCGCGCCCTCGGGCACTCCGATGACCTCGTTGCCGAGGTCCCGGGGGGCCTCGACGGTACGGGAGAGCCGCTGCAGCGCACCGGGACGACGTCCCAGATCGCGCGTGTCGAACACGAGCGGGGAACGGTGGTCGAGGCGGGCGTTGATGGCTTCCTGCTTTCTACGCTGACGTACGAGCCACCCCGTCGCCGAGAGGGCAACCGGGCAGCGCAGATCGCGGACGTACACGCGACCGAAGAGCCAGGATACTGGAACGGTCCCGATAGGCCCAATCCGCTACTGGCGCCCCTCCTCGTACTGCCGCAGCCGGTCCAGGTCGATCATGCTCGTGTCGAAGAGGCTGGTCTCGTCGAGCGCGGCGGGCTGCGCCGCCCGGCCGGCCGGGGCCTGCCCGTGGTGCTGGAGGTAGGCCGCGTCCGGATCGTAGGGCTGCTGCTGGGCCTGGTGCTGGAGCTGCTGTGCCTGCGGGTCCTGCCAGCCGTAGCCGTACGGGTCCTGCTGCGCGTACGAGGTCTGCTGATAGCCGTAGACGTCCTGCTGCTGGTACGCCGGGTCGGTGTAGTAGCCCTGCTGGAGCTCGGGCTGCGCCTGGGGCGGTACGGAGGGCTGCGGCGGGGCCTGCGGCTGCGGCGGCACGGGGTCGGCCAGCTCGGCGAGGCCGGCGAGGTACTCGGCGTCGCCGGTGTGGCCCGGGTGGCGGCCGTCGGGCTGCGTGGCGAGGCCGCCCAGCTCGTCCGTCGGCCGGGCGCCCTGGAGCTTCTGCCGGCCGCGGCCGACCGCTTCCAGGGTCTTGCTCAGCACGGCCTCGAAGGCGCCGAACTTGGCGTCCACGTAGCGGTCGGCACGCTCCTTGAGCGTCTGCGGGTCGGCGCTGCGCTCGGGGGCCTGGACGCCGTCCTCGTCCGCGTAGCCCTCCTCGCCCGGCGCCCGGCCGAGCAGCTTCTCGCGGCCGCGGTCGACCGAGCCGATGGTCTTGGTGAGGACGACCTCGAAGTTGGCCAGCTTGCTGTCGACGTAGTCGTCGGCCTCGGCACGGATCTCCTCGGCCTCCCTGCGGGCCTCGGCCAGGATCCGGTCGGCCTCGGCCTGGGACTGCCGGGCGACCTCGGTGTCGGAGATCAGCGAGCCGCGGTGCGCGTTGGCGGACTCGATGATCCGCTCCGCCTCGGCGCGGGCCTCCTCGACCATCTGCTCCCGGCCGCCGAGCAGCTCCTGCGCCTGCGCGAGCGACCCGGGCAGCGCGGCGCGCACCTCCTCCAGCATGGCGAGCAGCTCGGCGCGGTTGACCACGCACGAGGCCGACATGGGCATGGACCGGGCGCTGCCGACGGTCTGGACGATCTCGTCGAGCTTCTTCTGCACGTCCACCTTGGACTCGCCACTCTCTGGGGTCGGTACGACGGAACGAGGACGACTGTACGTCCACAGCCCGGCGTACCGACACCTGCTGACGGGTGGTCAGCCCGTCACTTGGCACCGAGCCGCTTGGTCAGCTCTTCCAGGACGAAGGGCGGCACGAGGTGGGAGACGTCGCCGCCCCAGGCCGCCACCTCCTTGACCAGGCTGGAGGAGAGGAAGCTGTAGGTGGGGCTGGTGGGGATGAAGAGGGTCTCGACGCCGGAGAGCCCGTTGTTCATCTGTGCCATCTGGAGCTCGTAGTCGAAGTCGCTGACCGCCCGCAGCCCCTTGACGATGGCGGGGATGTCGCGCTGCTTGCAGAAGTCGACGAGCAGGCCGTGGAAGGACTCGACCTCGACGTTGCCGTACTCGGCGGTGGCCTGGCGGATCAGGTCGATCCGCTCGTCGACCGAGAACAGGCCCTTCTTGGCCTGGTTGATCATCACGGTGACGTGCACGACGTCGTAGAGCCTGGAGGCACGGGCAATGATGTCCAGATGCCCGTTGGTGATGGGGTCGAACGACCCCGGACAGACTGCGCGGCGCAACTGAGGTTCCTCGCTCTCCGGTCCGGTCATGACGCGTTTTCGCACGTCGAAGCGGCGCGACCGTACCAAAGCGTCCCCTCGCCGTAGCGCCGGGACCGGATGGGCTCGAACCCGTCCGGCCAGGGGAACGGACCGCCTCTGGTGCTCCGCTCCACGGTGACGAGTGCCTCCTCGGCGCACCAGCCCCGTCGGCGGAGTGTGAGCAGGATCTCCCCAAGATCGCTGTCGGTGACGGCGTACGGAGGATCGAGGAAGAGCACGTCGTACGGCTCGTCCGGGGCCGGCCCCGCGACCACCTGCTCGGCCTTGCCGGGGCGCACCTCGGCGCCCGGCAGGCCGACGGTACGGACGTTGTCGCGGATGGTGCGGACGGCGCGGGCGTCGGCCTCGACCAGCAGGACGTGCGCGGCGCCGCGGGAGAGCGCCTCCAGGCCCACGGCGCCGGAGCCGCCGTACAGGTCCAGCACCCGGGCGCCGGACAGCGTGCCGTCCAGCGACTCCCAGGTGGAGAACAGGCCCTCGCGCGCCCGGTCGGAGGTCGGGCGGGTGCCGTTGCCGGGGGGCACGGCCAGGCGCCGGCCGCCGGCCGCGCCGGCGATCACGCGGGTCATGGGTCCTCGGTCCTTCACGCTGCGGAGGGGAGCGGCCCGCCTGCGCGGGCCGCTCCCCCACCCTATGGCGTCGGGTGGCGCGGGGCCGTGGCGCCCGGCCCGGGGCGCCGGCCCGGGACGCTCAGCCCTTGTCGAGGTACTGCTCGCGCTCGGCGTCCAGGAGGGCCTGGAGGGCGATGCGCAGCTCCGGGTGGCCGGCCAGCTCGGGGTCGGCCGCGACCACCGCGGTGGCCTCCTCGCGGGCGGCCTCGATGACCTGCTCGTCCTCGATGACGGCGAGCATCCGCAGGGACGTACGGGCGCCGGACTGGGCCTGGCCGAGGACGTCGCCCTCGCGGCGCTGCTCCAGGTCGATGCGGGACAGCTCGAAGCCGTCCAGGGTGCCGGCGACCGCGGCGAGCCGGGCGCGCGCGGGGCTCGCCTCCGGCATCTCGCTGACCAGCAGGCACAGGCCGGGCGCCGAGCCGCGGCCCACGCGGCCGCGCAGCTGGTGCAGCTGCGAGACGCCGAAGCGGTCCGCATCCATGATCACCATGGCGGTGGCGTTGGGCACGTTCACGCCGACCTCGATGACGGTGGTCGCCACCAGCACGTCCACCTCGCCGGCCGCGAACCGGCGCATCACCGCGTCCTTGTCGTCCGGGTGCATCCGGCCGTGCAGCACCTCGACGCGCAGCCCGGCGAGCGGGCCCTTCGCCAGCTGCTCCGCAACGTCCAGGACGGCGAGCGGGGGCCGCTTGTCCTCCCCCGCCGCTGCCTCCTCGGCGTCCTTCTTCTTCGCGCCCTTACCCTTCGGCGCCTCCTCCTCGTCACCGATGCGGGGGCACACCACGTACGCCTGATGGCCGTTCCCGACCTCCTCGCGCACCCGCTCCCAGGCCCGCGCCAGGAAGTGCGGCTTGTCCTTGGCGGGCACGACATGGCTGGCGATCGGCGAGCGCCCGGCGGGGAGTTGGTCCAGTACGGAGGTCTCCAGGTCGCCGAAGACGGTCATCGCGACCGTACGGGGAATGGGGGTCGCCGTCATGACGAGCAGGTGCGGCGGCTGCTTGCCCTTGCCGCGCAGCGCGTCCCGCTGCTCCACGCCGAAGCGGTGCTGCTCGTCGACCACGACCAGACCCAGGTCGTGGAATTGGACCTTGTCCTCGATCAGCGCATGGGTGCCGATCACGATGCCGGCCTCGCCCGTGACGAGGTCCAGCAGGGCCTGCCGGCGGGCGGCGGCGCCCATCGACCCCGTCAGCAGCACCACCTTCGTGCCGTGCTCGGCCCCGCCGAGCATTCCTCCCTCGGCCAGCTCCCCCATCATTTCCGTGATGGAACGGTGGTGCTGCTGGGCCAGCACCTCGGTGGGCGCGAGCATCGCCGCCTGCCCGCCGGTGTCCACGACGGCGAGCATGGCGCGCAGGGCGACCATGGTTTTCCCGGAACCCACCTCCCCTTGCAGGAGCCGGTGCATCGGGTGGTCCGTCGCCAGGTCGTCGAAGATCTCGCGGCTGACCTTCTGCTGGCCGTCGGTGAGGGTGAAGGGGAGTTTCGCGTCGAAGGCGTCGAGCAGGCCGCCCGGGGTCAACGGGCGGGGGGTGGCGGGGAGTTGGGTCTCGGCCATGCGGCGGCGGGCCAGCGCCACCTGGAGGACGAACGCCTCGTCCCATTTCAGCCGGGAGCGCGCGTCCTCGATGTCGGCCTTCGTGCGCGGCCGGTGGATCTTCCCCAGCGCGTCCGGGAGCGGCAGCAGGGCCCGTCCCTCGCGCAGCGCCTCCGGCAGCGGGTCGAGTGCCTCCACGGCGCTGGGCAGCACCGCGTCGACGGCCTTGCTGATCTTCCAGGAGGCCATCTGCTGGCAGGCGGGGTAGATCGGCATGAGGCGGCCCGCGAAGGCGTCCACGGCCTCCTCGCCGGACTCGGCGCCCTCGCCTTCCAGCAGCGCGTACTCGGGGTGGGCCAGTTGCAGCTTGCGGTTGAAGACCGAGACCTTGCCCGCGAACATCGCGCGGCGGCCGGGCAGCAGGTCCTTGTGCGGTTTGTGGATGCCCTTGCCGAAGAAGACGAGCTGGAGCCGGCCGCTGCCGTCGGTGAGGGTCACCTCCAGGCGCTGGCCGCGGCCGTTGTTGAATTTCAGCACCCGGGCGTCCGCGACCCGCGCGACGACGGTGACGTGTTCGTCCAGCGGCAGGTCGGAAAGCCGGGTCAGCTCGCCACGCTCCGCGTATTTGCGGGGGTAGTGGTGCAGCAGGTCGCCGACCGTGTGCAGACCGAGATGCTCGGCCATCACCTTCGCGGTGGTGCCACCGAGAATCTTCTTCAGGGGTTCGTCGAGCGCGGACACGCAGACCATTGCACACCACGCCACTGACAACCGGCGGCAGGCCCCGGGATTCCGCCGGGATATACCGGGATTCCGGAGGCTGGCACCGGCCCTGTACGGCTTTCCGTACGGCCTTTCCCGGCGTTATTCGACGCCGATGATGAGGGGCGCGCCGCGCTGCCCGCCCTCGTAGACGACGGTGTCCACGGCCAGGTGGCGTTCCCTTACGTGCCTTTCCAGTCGGGCCGCGAGGGAATCGGGGAGGCCGGCGCCCAGGACGAACGTGACCATTTCCCCGCCCGCGGAGAGCATCCGGTCCAGGACGGCCGCCGCGGTCACGGCCAGGTCGGTGCCGATCACCACCACGTCCCCGTCGATCAGCCCGAGGACGTCCCCTGCCTGGCAGACGCCGGCCATCGTCCAGGACTGCCGTTCGGCGACGGCCAGCTCCGCGTACCGGGTGGCGCCGGCGGCCGAGGTCATCGCCACCACGTCCTCGTCGAAGCTGCGGGCCGGCTCGTGCACGGCGAGCGCGGCGATGCCCTGGACGGCGGAGCGGGTCGGGATCAGGGCGACCCGTACGCCCTCGGTACGGGCCTGCTCGGCCGCCGCTGCCGCGGTGTGCCGCAGTTCGGGGTCGTTGGGCAGCAGCACGACCTCGCGCGCGTGCGCCTGCCGGATCGCCTGGACCAGCTCGCCGCTGGCGGGCGGCTCCCCGGGGCGCACGGTCACCGTGGTCGCGCCGGCCTCGGCGCACAGCCCGGCGAGCCCGTCCCCCGGCACCACGGTCACCACCGCGCGCGCCACGGGCTCCGGCTCGCGGCGGCGGGAGGACCCGGCCCCTTCGGGCGCCCCGAAGTGGGTGATGCGGATCCGGTGGGGGCGGCCCGCCTCGATGCCCGCCTCGACGGCGGCGCCCGCGTCGTCCACGTGGACGTGGACGTTCCACAGCCCGTCCCCGCCGACCACCACGAGGGAGTCGCCGAGCCCGTCCAGCCGGGTGCGCAGCCGGGCCACGGCGGCGTCGTCGGCCTCCAGGAGGTAGATAACTTCGAAGGCCGGGCCGTCCGGGTCCGCGTCGCCGTGCCGCTCCTCGGGGGCGTGCCCGTTCCCGTCCGCCGCCGGGCAGCCTTCGGGCGCCGGGACCGGGGTGTCCGGGCGTACGGCGATCGCCGCCGTCGGGTTCTCCCCCGACAGCGCCCCGGCCAGCGCGCCCAGCAGCGCGACCAGGCCGCAGCCTCCCGCGTCCACGACGCCCGCCCGGCCCAGCACCGCCAGCTGTCCCGGCGTCGCCTCCAGGGCGGTACGCGCCCCTTCGTAGGCGGCCCGCGCCACCGCCGCCGGGCTCCCGTCGGCCCGCTCAGCGGCCTGTGCGGCCACGGTGGCGACCGTGAGCACCGTGCCCTCCACGGGGTGTGCCACCGCTTCGTACGTCGACTCGGCCGCCCGCCGCAGCGCCCGCTTCAGCGCCGCCGCGCCGCCGCCGTCCGCCCGGTCCGCCGCGCCGTCCCCGAGGACTTCGGCCATGCCGCGCAGCAGCTGCGCGAGGATCGTCCCGGAGTTGCCGCGCGCGCCGATCAGGGCTCCGTGTGCCATGGCGCCGACGGCGTCGGACAGGCCCGGCGCGGTTCCGGAGGCGCCGTGCCCGTCGAAGGCGGCCTCGACCGCGCGGGCCGCCGACTCCACGGTCAGGTACAGGTTGGTGCCGGTGTCCCCGTCGGCCACGGGGTAGACGTTGATCGCGTCGATCCGCTCGCGCTCGCGCCCCAGTGCTTGGAGCGCCAGGGCGCACCAGGTGCGTACCGCAGCGGCGTCGAGCGGGTACGGCACCGTCGTCCTCCTCGGCCAGCGGCCCGTCGCGGGCTCGGCTCGGTCATGCGATCCACCGCACAGTAGCCGCGCACGGGCCCGGTGGCCGGGGCGGGGGCCGGAGCGGTCATGGTAGTTTCGTTCTACGGGAGCGGTCGTTGTATGCTGCTCCGGTTGCCCGATGCGAATCGGGCCATTCCTCTCCTGGCGAATCGGGTCGGTTCAATGCACTCCGCTCGTCGGGATTCACCGTAAGTGCATCTGAAGTCTTTGGAGTGACCCGTGGCTGCCAACTGCGACGTCTGCGGCAAGGGGCCGGGCTTCGGCAAGAGCGTTTCCCACTCGCACCGCCGTACCAACCGTCGTTGGAACCCCAACATCCAGACGGTGCGCGCGGTCATCGGGCGCACGCCGAAGCGGCTCAACGTCTGCACCTCGTGCATCAAGGCCGGCAAGGTCTCGCGCTGACGTCATAGTCGTAGCGCAGCCCAGCCGGTTGCCTTAAAGCCGGTCCACCTCGGTGGGCCGGCTTTTTGCCGTGTCCGGGCGCCCGCCTTCGAGGAATCCGGGCGCCCGCCCCCGCGGAGGGCGCCCGCGCCGGGCTAGAGGCCCCGCATCCGCCATCCGTGGTCGACCGGCCCGATCCCCGCGCCCAGGCGGAAGCCGCCCGCGATGGCGCCGGTGACGTACTCCTTGGCCGCCGCGACGGCCTCCGGGACGGTGTCGCCCTTCGCGAGCTGCGCGGCGATCGCGCTGGCGAGCGTGCAGCCGGTGCCGTGGGTGTGCCGGTTGTCGTGCCGGGGGGCGCGCAGCCAGTGCTCCTCGGCGCCGTCCGTGAGCAGGTCGGCGGCGTCGCCCGCCAGGTGGCCGCCCTTGATCAGCGCCCATCGCGGCCCGAACCCGAGGATCGCGGCGGCGGCCCGCGGCATGTCGGCCTCCTCCCGGACCCGTACGCCCGTGAGCTGGGCGACCTCGTCGAGGTTGGGGGTGGCGAGGGTGGCCGTCGGCAGCAGTTTCGTACGGACCGCGTCCAGAGCGGAGGCGGCCAGCAGCGCGTCGCCGTGCTTGGAGACGCCGACCGGGTCGACGACGACCGGCGCCCGCACGCCGGCGAGCAGGCCGGCGACGGTCTCCACCAGCTCCGGCGAGGAGAGCATGCCGGTCTTCACGGCCTGCACGCCGATGTCGTCCACGACGCTGCGGAACTGGGCCCGTACGGCCTCGGCGGGCAGCTCCCACGCGCCCTGGACACCCAGTGAGTTCTGCGCGGTGACGGCGGTCAGCACGCTCATGCCGTGCGTGCCGAGCGCCAGCATCGTCTTCAGGTCGGCCTGGATGCCCGCGCCGCCGCCGGAGTCGGATCCGGCGACGGTCAGGACGCGTGGAGGTATGCGCATACCCGGGAATCTACCCGGGCCCCCGGTCTACTCGGCGTCCTCGTTGTCGCCGAAGTGGTCCCAGCCCGCCTTGGCCCACGGCGCGCCGTCCACCGTGACCTGCGGCAGCGCCGACGGGTTCAGCACCTCGCCGATCACCTTCCAGCGGGCGGGCAGCTTCACGTCCGGCGGGAAGGTCGCCACGATCGCGTGGTCCTCGCCGCCGTTGAGCACCCACTGCATCGGGTCCACGCCGACCGCGGTACCGATGTCGGACATCTGCGTGGGGATGTCGATCTGGCCGGAGCGCAGGTCGATGCGGACCTTGCTGGCGTCGGCGATGTGGCCGAGGTCGGCGACCAGGCCGTCGCTGACGTCGGTCATGGCGGTGGCGCCGAGGCCGGCCGCCGCCGGGCCCGCGTGGTACGGCGGTTCGGGGCGGCGGTGCGCCTCCACGAAGGCGCGCGGGGAGCGGAAGCCCCGGGAGAGGACCGCGTGCCCGGCCGCCGACCAGCCGAGCCAGCCCGTGACGGCGACCACGTCGCCCGGCTGGGCACCGGATCGGGTGACGGGCTCCTGGTTGCGCAGGTCCCCCAACGCGGTGATCGCGACGGTGATGGTGTCGCCGCGTACGACGTCGCCGCCCACCACGGCGGCCCCCGCCACCTGGCACTCGTCGCGCAGCCCGTCCATCAGCTCGGTCGCCCAGGTCGCGGGCAGTTCGGCGGGCACGACGAGGCCGAGCAGGATGGCGGTGGGCACCGCGCCCATGGCGGCGATGTCGGCCAGGTTCTGCGCGGCGGCCTTGCGGCCCACGTCGTAGGCGGTGGACCAGTCGCGGCGGAAGTGCCGCCCTTCGAGAAGTACGTCGGTGCTGGCCACGACCCTGCGGTCCGGCGCGGTGACCACCGCGGCGTCGTCGCCGGGGCCGATCCGTACGGCCGGCGTGGCGGTGAGCCGGGAGGTGAGCTCCCTGATCAGGCCGAACTCTCCCAGCTCGCCCACGGTGCCCTTCATGCTGCTGCCCTTCCGATGCGTACGGACGATCCGTACTGCGCTGCCGATCCGTACTCCACTGCCGCGGGAACGGCCCCCGCTCCCCCTGTGCCGGCGGTCCCCTTTCCGCCGCCGGTCGCGCCGCGCGCCGCGTACCCCGCGCGGGTCTCCCCGGCGCGCGCACCGACGCGGTACCGTGGCGTCCCTTCTTCCCACATGATCCTCGAACCCGCCCTGGAGGTCCCGTGGTACAGGCGTACATCCTGATCCAGACCGAGGTGGGAAAGGCATCGGCCGTAGCGGAAGTGATCGCCAAGATTCCCGGCGTGATCCAGGCCGAGGACGTCACGGGCCCGTACGACGTGATCGTGCGGGCCCAGTCCGACACGGTCGACGAACTCGGCCGCATGGTGGTCGCCAAGGTCCAGCAAGTGGACGGCATCACCCGCACCCTGACCTGCCCGGTGGTCCATCTCTAGCTCCCCGTATGCTCGGCCGGGTGATCTCCTCGTCGCGCCGGCTGCTGGCACCGGCCCTGCTCACCGTGGCATTCGCCGCGGTGAGCTGCTCGTCCTCGGTCCCCACCGCGGCCCCGGCGCCGCAGGGCGAGGCCGCCCGGCAGTGCCGGGCGCTCCGGGAGGAGTTGCCGCGGACCGTGGACGGGCTGGAGCGGGGCACCGCCGAGCCGGTGTCGGACTTCACCGCCGTCTGGGGCGATCCGGCCGTCCGGCTGCGCTGCGGCGTGCCGAAGCCCGCCGTGCTGACGCCTGGAAGTGAACATTACAACCCCGGTGCGGACGCGGCGGAAGTCAACGGCGTCGAGTGGCTCTTCGAGAAGCAGGACGACGGATACCGCTTCACGACCGTACTGCGCAAGACGTACGTCGAGGTGAGCGTGCCGAAGAAGTACGCCCCCGAGGTCGATGTGCTCACCGACCTCGCGGGCGCCGTCAAGAAGACGGTGCCGGCCGGGGTCTGAGATGTCCGGCCGGCCGCGTCAGCGCAGGCCCGTGGAGCGCCGCAGCGCCGCCTGGACCAGCAGGTCGATCAGCTCCGGGTAGCTCACGCCGGTCTCCTGCCACATCCGCGGGTACATCGAGATGGGCGTGAAGCCGGGCATCGTGTTGATCTCGTTGATCACGAACCGGCCGTCGTCCTGGAGGAAGAAGTCGACGCGCGCCAGGCCCTCGCAGGACAGCGCCTCGAAGGCCCGTACGGCCAGCTCCTGGACCTCGGCGGTCTGCTCCGCGGTCAGCGGGGCGGGCACGATGCCGCTGGCCGAGTCGATGTACTTGGCCTCGAAGTCGTAGAAGGCGTGGTCGGAGACGGGCGGGATCTCGGCCGGCAGGCTGCCGCGCGGCCCGTCCGGGAACTCCAGCACGCCGCACTCGATCTCGCGGCCGGTCAGCAGCGACTCCACCAGGATCTTCGGGTCGTGGCGGCGTGCTTCCTCGATGGCCTCGTCCAGGCCGGAGAGGTCGTCGACCTTGGTGATGCCCATGGAGGACCCGGCGCGGGCGGGCTTGACGAAGAGCGGCCAGCCGTGTTCCCCGGCGAAGTCCACGATCTTCTTGCGGGCCGCGGCGCCCTTCTGCCCCTCGGGGCCCTGCTCCCACTCGTGCGGGCGGACGACCTCGTACGGGCCGACCGGCAGCCCGTAGGAGACGAACACCCGCTTCATGTACTCCTTGTCCATGCCGACGGCCGAGGCGAGCACGCCCGAGCCGACGTAGGGTACGCCGGAGAGCTCCAGGAGGCCCTGGATCGTGCCGTCCTCGCCGTACGGGCCGTGCAGGACGGGGAAGACGACGTCGACCTCGCCCAGCGCCTTGGGCACCGAGCCGGGCTCGCCGTAGACGACCTCGCGGCTGGTCGGGTCCGTGGGGAGCTGGACGGCGCCCTCGGCGGACTCGGCCAGGTCCGCCACGCTCGGCAGCCGCCGGTCGGCGAAGACCATCCGCTCGGGGTCGTCGGCGCTCAGGACCCAACGGCCCTCCGAGGTGACGCCGATGGGCAGCACTTCGTACTTCTCGCGGTCGATGGCGGCCAGCACGGCGCCCGCGGTGACCACGGAGACGGCGTGCTCGGAGCTGCGTCCGCCGAACACGACGGCGACGCGGGGCTTGTGGGAGGTGGTCTCGCTGCTCATATCGCGTTGAGCGTACCTGCTGCCCCAGGCGGAGTCAGTGCCGCTCCGGCTTGGCGCTGCGTGACATCAGTTCCTTGAGGGCCACCAGCGGCGGCTTGCCCTCGTGGACGATGTCCACGACCGTCTCGGTGATCGGCATGTCGACGCCGTGCCGGCGGGCCAGGTCCAGCACCGACTCGCAGGACTTGACGCCCTCCGCGGTCTGCTTGGTGACCGCGATGGTCTCCTCCAGCGTCATGCCGCGGCCGAGGTTGGCCCCGAAGGTGTTGTTGCGCGAGAGCGGCGAGGAGCAGGTGGCGACCAGGTCGCCCATTCCGGCGAGCCCGGCGAAGGTGTGCGCGTCGGCGCCCATCGCCAGGCCCAGGCGGGTGGTTTCGGCGAGGCCGCGGGTGATCAGGCTGGCCTTGGCGTTGTCGCCCAGGCCCATGCCGCCGGCCATGCCGACCGCCAGCGCGATGACGTTCTTGACCGCGCCGCCCAGCTCGGCGCCGACCACGTCGGTGTTGGTGTACGGGCGGAAGTACGGGGTGTGGCAGGCGGCCTGGAGGCGCCGGGCCACCGCCTCGTCGGCGCAGGCCACGACCGCGGCGGCGGGCTGCCGGGCGGCGATCTCCTTGGCCAGGTTGGGTCCGGTCAGCACCGCGACGCGCTCGGCCGGGGCCTTGGCGACCTCCTCGACGACCTCGCTCATCCGCTTGGCAGTGCCCAGTTCGACGCCCTTCATCAGGGAGACCAGGACGGTGTCGGCGGGCAGCAGGGGCGCCCAGGCGGCGAGGTTCTCGCGCAGCGTCTGCGAGGGGATGGCCAGAACGGTGAAATCGGCGCCGTGCGCGGCCTCGGCGGGGTCGGTGGTGGCCCGTACGGACGCGGGCAGTTCCGCGTCCGGCAGGTAGTCGGGGTTGGTGCGGCCGGTGTTGATGGCGTCGACCAGGCCCGCTCTGCGGCCCCACATCGTCACCTCGCAGCCCGCGTCACCGAGCACCATCGCGAATGCGGTTCCCCAGGACCCCGTGCCGTAGACGGCGCAGCGCGTCACTTGCCTTCATCCTCCTGTGTCTTCGGTGCCTGGTCGTCCAGTTTCACGCCCTGCTCGTCCAGTTCCCGCGCCCGTTCGGCGGCCTGCCGCTCCCGGCGGGCCCGGCTGCGCCGGACGGCGTCCTTGCGGTGGTCGAACGGCTCGGCGGGCGCCGGCTCGCCGCGCAGCTCGGCCAGCTGCCCGGTGACGGCGGCCATGACCTTCTCGGTCACCGCGCGCAGCACGTCGGCGGTCGGCTCCTTGCCGTAGAACTCGCTCAGGTCGACCGGCGGCCCCGCCTTGACCCGCAGCGTCTTGCGCGGGAAGAGGCGCAGCTTCTTCTCCTTGGCGTAGGGCGGCATCACCTCGTTGGCGCCCCACTGTGCCACCGGGATCACCGGCGCCTTGGTGAGCAACGCCACCCGGGCGGCCCCGGTCTTGCCCTGCATGGGCCACAGGTCGGGGTCCCTGGTGAGGGTGCCCTCGGGGTAGAAGGCGACACATTCGCCCTTGTTGATGGCGGCCACCGCGGCGCGGAAGGCCACGGCGGCGTCGGTGGATTCCCGGTAGACGGGGATCTGGCCGGTGCCGCGCATCATCAGGCCGACAAAGCCGCCCTTGAAGAGGCCCGACTTGGCGAGGAATCGCGGGACCCGGCCGGTGTTGTACTGGTAGTGCGCGTACGAGAGCGGATCCAGATACGAGTTGTGGTTGACCACGGTGATAAATCCGCCGTCGGCGGGAATGTGCTCCATTCCCTGCCAGTCCCGCTTGAACAGAACCAGGAGCGGCGGTTTGCAGATGACCGCGGCCAAGCGGTACCAGAAGCCGATTCTGCGGCGGGACACTGGGACACCCTCCTTGTGGGATCTGCTGAGCTGCTGCGACCCGGCAGCCGCACAAGTGTCGCCCCAGGTACCCGCTATGTCGAGAACACCGTAACCCCGCCGCTGACGGATGTCGGTGACGGCAGGTGAGAATGAGGGCGATGCGAAGTGACGGAGGGGACGCGGGCTGGAGCCTGGTCGTACCCCTGAAACCCCTGGTACGGGCGAAGAGCAGGCTGTCCACTGCGGTGGGCGAGGAGCTGCGGCCCCGGTTGGCACTGGCGTTCGCGCTGGATACCGTGGCCGCCGCGCTGGCCTGCGAAGACGTCGCGGATGTGGCGGTTGTCACGGACGATCCGCTGGCCGGGGAACGCCTGGCGGCCCTCGGGGCGCGCATCGTGGCCGACATTCCGGCCCGGGGCTTGAACGCGGCGCTGGCCCACGGCGCCGACGCGGTACGCGCCCGGCGCGCCGCGGCTCCCGTGGCGGCACTGAACGCCGATCTCCCGGCGTTGCGCCCGGCGGAACTGCACCGGGTACTGTCGGCCGCCGCCGCATTTCCCCGGGCATTTCTCGCGGATGCGGCGGAAATCGGTACGACACTGCTCACCGCGGCTTCCGGGGTGGAATTGGCGCCCGCTTTCGGGGGGCCGTCCCGGGCGCGTCACCTGGATTCGGGAGCTTGCGAGATCGCGCCTGCGGGCGCGGCTTCCGTACGCCGGGACGTGGACACCGGCGAGGATCTGCGGGCCGCGCTGGCACTGGGTGTGGGGCCGCACACGGCGCGCTGCCTGCCGCTGGCACCGGCTTTCGCGGGGTGTGCGCGGGACGTCAGAACGTCTGGAGCGTGACGAGCACGATCCGGCGCCCGTCCTTGTCCCCGCCGCCCGCCTCGCCCTCGACGTCGATGCGTACCCGCTGGCCGGGCCGCAGCAGCCGCAGGCCGCCCGCGTCGAACGCCGCCGCGTCGAAGGGCAGCGGCGTCCCGTCGTCGAGCAGCACGCTGCCGGAACGGGTCTGGTCGTCGTAGGTGTACGCGGTGGCCTGCATGCGGACAGCCTAGACGGCGTGGATACGCCTCGGCCGTACGCCGGGGCCGTAGGATCGCCACGCACCGCGGGCCGGGCTCCCCGGGGGGAGTCCGGCCCGACGCGTGGCGTCGCCGCTGCTGATTACCGCTTGCGGGCGGTGGTCTTCTTGGCGGTGGTCTTGCGGGCCGTGGCCTTCTTGGCCGGGGCCTTCTTCGCCGCCGCCTTCTTCGCGGGCGCGGTCTTCTTGGCCGTCGCCTTCTTGGCGGTGGTGGCGGTGGCCTTCTTGGCCGGGGTGGCCTTCTTGGCGGTGGCCGTGGTCTTCTTGGCGGCCGCCTTCTTCGCCGTGGCGGTGGTCTTCTTCGCCGGCGTCGCCGTCGTCTTCTTCGCCGTGGCGGTGGTCTTCTTCGCCGGCGTCGCCTTCTTGGCGGTGGCCGTGGTCTTCGCCGCGGTCTTCTTGGCGGTGGCCTTCTTGGCCGCGGCCTTCTTCACGGTCGTACGGGTGGAAGTGCCACCGGAGAGGCTGCCCTTGGGGGCCTTCTTGACGGCCACGTCGTTCTTCGGGAGCTTCTTCGAGCCGCTGACCAGGTCCTTGAAGCCCTGACCCGCGCGGAAACGGGGCACCGAGGTCTTCTTGACCCGCACCCGCTCACCCGTCTGCGGGTTGCGGGCGTAGCGGGCCGGGCGGTCCACCTTCTCGAACGAGCCGAATCCGGTGACCGATACGCGGTCGCCGGAGACAACTGCACGGACGATTGCGTCCAGTACCGCGTCCACCGCGTCCGCGGCGTTCTGACGGCCGCCGAGCTTGTCGGCAATGGCTTCTACGAGCTGCGCCTTGTTCACGTCTTCCCCTTCGGAGACATTGCTGGAACGAAAGTGTTCAAGCCTTTTCGCACGTTAGGCAGATATATACCGCAAATCAAACACGAAACGGGCTAATCACCCTTGTGCCGCAACGAACTCGACCTTCACGGAGTTCCGTCGGCGTGCACGTCTTCGGGAAAGCGACCCTCGTCGAGGTCGTTCATGAACCACTCCAGACGCCTTGCCGCGTCCGCCAGATCGTGTTTCGCCGCCGCCGTGATGACGAGCAGCTTCCGGGTCAGCGCCATGCGTACGCCCTCCGGGACTTGCAGTGTCCGCACTCGTGTGTGTGCGTCCTTGAGTCGGTCGGCGACGAGACCGTAGAGCTTGAGTTGGTCGTCGCGTTCCATGCGCTAATTGTGCCATCTGCGGCGAGTTGTCGCTTCACGGGGCCTCAACAGCAGCCTTCACACGCCGATGCGCCCCCTGCCAACTAGCAAGGGGCGCATCGTACGCAATAAGGCTTTGAGCCAAAAAACCCGAGGTCAGACTACTACCGTTTGCGGCTTGAACGACGGCCTGTTCGCCTCGTACGCGGCGATGGCCCCCTCCTCCCGAAGGGTGAGGCTGATGTCGTCCAGGCCCTCCAGCAGCCTCCAACGCGCGTTCTCGTCCAGCTCGAACCCAGCGGTGATGCCCGGCGCCCGGACCTGCCGGCCGACGAGGTCGACGGTGACCTCCGCGGTGGGGTCCGTCTCGGCGAGCTTCTGCAGCGCCTCGACGGTCTCCTGCGGGAGCACGACGGTCAGCAGTCCGTTCTTCAGCGAGTTGCCCCGGAAGATGTCCGCGAAACGCGAGGAGACGACGGCCTTGAAGCCGTAGTTCTGCAAGGCCCACACCGCGTGCTCACGCGAGGAGCCGGTGCCGAAGTCGGGCCCGGCCACCAGGACGGTCGCCCCCCGGTACGCCTCCTGGTTCAGCACGAACCCCGGATCCTTGCGCCAGGCCTCGAAGAGCCCGTCCTCGAAGCCGTCCCGGGTGACCTTCTTGAGCCAGTGGGCCGGGATGATCTGGTCGGTGTCGACGTTGCTGCGGCGCAGCGGCACCGCCCGGCCGGTGTGCGTGGTGAATGCTTCCATCGTTCTCAGACTCCCGCGGGCGTGCGTACGTCGGCGTCGGACAGGTCGGCCGGTGATGCCAGATGGCCGAGAACCGCCGTTGCGGCCGCGACCTGAGGCGAGACCAGGTGGGTGCGGCCGCCCTTGCCCTGCCGCCCCTCGAAGTTGCGGTTGGAGGTCGAGGCGGAGCGCTCGCCGGGCGCCAGCTGGTCGGGGTTCATGCCCAGGCACATCGAGCAGCCGGCGTGCCGCCACTCGGCACCGGCCTCGGTGAAGACCTTGTCGAGCCCTTCCTCGACCGCCTGGAGGGCGACCCGGACCGAGCCGGGGACGACCAGCATCCGTACGCCGTCGGCGACCCGGCGGCCCCGCACGACCTCGGCCGCCGAGCGCAGGTCCTCGATGCGCCCGTTGGTGCACGAACCTACGAAGACGGTGTCCACGCCGATCTCGCGCAGCGGCTGACCCGCCGTCAACCCCATGTATTCCAGGGCCTTTTCGGCGGCGTAGCGCTCCGAAGCGTCTTCGTACGAAGCGGGGTCGGGGACGGCCGCGGAAAGCGGCGCGCCCTGGCCCGGGTTGGTGCCCCAGGTGACGAACGGGGCCAGCTCGGAGGCGTCGACGACGACCTCGTGGTCGAAGGCCGCGCCCTCGTCGGTGCGCAGCGTCTTCCAGTACTCCACCGCGGCGTCCCAGTCGGCGCCCTCGGGCGCGTGGTCGCGGCCCTTGAGGTAGGCGAAGGTCGTCTCGTCGGGGGCGATCATGCCGGCCCGCGCGCCCGCCTCGATGGACATGTTGCAGATGGTCATCCGGGCCTCCATCGAGAGCTTCTCGATGGCCTCGCCGCGGTACTCGATGACGTAGCCCTGCCCACCGCCGGTGCCGATCCTGGCGATGATCGCGAGGATCAGGTCCTTGGCGGTGACTCCGTCGGGCAGTTCGCCCTCGACGGTGACGGCCATGGTCTTGAAGGGCGCCATCGGCAGCGTCTGGGTGGCCAGCACGTGTTCGACCTGGCTGGTGCCGATGCCGAAGGCCAGCGCGCCGAACGCGCCGTGGGTGGAGGTGTGGCTGTCGCCGCAGACCACGGTGGTGCCGGGCTGGGTCAGTCCCAACTGCGGTCCCACTACGTGGACGACCCCCTGCTCGACGTCGCCCAGCGGGTGCAGCCGCACACCGAACTCCGCGCAGTTCTTGCGCAGCGTCTCCAGCTGGGTGCGGGAGACGGGGTCGGCGATGGGCTTGTCGATGTCGAGGGTCGGGGTGTTGTGGTCCTCGGTGGCGATGGTCAGGTCGGTGCGCCGCACCCGGCGGCCGGCCTTGCGGAGGCCGTCGAACGCCTGCGGGCTGGTCACCTCGTGCAGCAGGTGCAGATCGATGAAGAGGAGGTCGGGCTCGCCTTCCGCGCGCCGGACGACGTGGTCGTCCCAGACCTTCTCCGCGAGTGTCCGTCCCATCGCTTTCCCTCCGGCCGGCCGCATTGCCGGCCCAACTCGACTGTGTGCGCAGAGCGTCCGCCCCCGAAACCGGACGTCGTGCCGGGCCCTGGTCGGGGCCGTGACTACAGATTGGCGGCTTCCTGGGAAAATTGAACTTGCGTTTCACACTGTGAGACGTGAGTATCGTTGCATGGACAACTCTAGCGGCGTCGGCGTTCTCGACAAGGCAGCTCTCGTACTGAGCGCTCTGGAGTCCGGTCCGGCCACCCTCGCCGGGCTGGTCGCGGCGACCGGGCTCGCACGACCCACGGCCCACCGGCTGGCCGTGGCACTGGAACACCACCGGATGGTGGCGAGGGACATGCAGGGCCGGTTCATCCTCGGCCCGCGGCTGTCGGAACTGGCCGCGGCGGCCGGCGAGGACCGCCTGCTGGCCACGGCCGGACCGGTGCTCACCCACCTGCGCGACGTGACGGGCGAGAGCGCCCAGCTCTACCGGCGCCAGGGCGACATGCGCATCTGCGTGGCGGCGGCGGAACGGCTGTCCGGACTGCGGGACACCGTCCCGGTCGGCTCCACGCTCCCCATGAAGGCCGGCTCGGCGGCCCAGATCCTGATGGCCTGGGAAGAGCCGGAGCGCCTGCACCGCGGCCTCCAGGGCGCGCGCTTCACGGCCACCGCCCTGTCCGGCGTACGGCGCCGCGGCTGGGCCCAGTCGATCGGCGAGCGCGAGCCGGGCGTGGCCTCGGTCTCCGCCCCCGTACGCGGCCCCTCGAACCGCGTGGTCGCCGCCGTCTCGGTCTCCGGACCGATCGAGCGGCTGACCCGCCACCCGGGCCGGATGCACGCCCAAGCGGTCATCGACGCGGCGGCGCGCCTCAGCGAGGCGCTGCGCCGCACCGGCTGACCAGCGAGAACACCGGCCGGCCTGGGCGGCGCAGGGCGCCCCCGCGAGCGTCAGCCGCGCTGCGGCGCGCTCACGGGGGCGGCTGCCCCGTGAGCGCGCCGGCCGACCGGGGCAACGCCGTACGCGGCCCCGAGTCCGGTCGGCGGCATCGTGTTGTAGATCGTGCTGTACGCCCCCGCAGGCACGACGTACGTCTCGTGCCAGATACCGACTCCCCCCTTGCCGCTCCGCGCGCGGCGGTTGAACGCCGTCCACGCGGGGCGGTGCTGCATGTTCTGCTCCGAGGCGTACGCGTACAGCTTCTCGCGCGACTCCCAGTACTGGATGACGGTGAAGGAGCGCGGCCCGCCGTTCAGCAGCCGGTAGCCGAGCAGCCCCGCGCCCCGCTCACGCGACAGCTCCTTGAGCATCCGCGGCATCCCGAGCCACACGGGCACCCAACTGCGCACGTCCCGGAACTTGTTGACGTGCATCCCGATCAGGAAGACGACCACCTCCTCGTCGGTGTCCACCACCACGCGCCCCGGCACGACCTTGTCACTCACGACTGTCCCCCTGCCTCTCCGGCCTTTGGATAGCGGCGCTATCCATGCTTGGATAGTGACACTCTCCAAAGAAGGGCGCAAGAGGCATGCGACTGGCGGAACTGAGCGAACGCAGCGGGGTACCCGCCGCCACGATCAAGTACTACCTGCGGGAGCGGCTGCTCCCGCCGGGCGAGCGCGTCACCGCCACCACCGCCGAGTACGGCGACGCCCACCTGCGCCGGCTACGTCTGGTGCGGGCGCTGGTCCAGGTCGGCAAGATGCCGGTGGCCACCGCCCGCGAGGTGCTGGCCGCGGTCGAGGACGAGACGCTGGACCACCACATGCGCCTCGGCGCGGCCGTGTGGGCCTTGCCGCACGCCCCAGGGCCCGCGGAGGAGACCCCGGAGACCGCGGCGGCACGCGGGACGGCGGACGAGCTGCTGCACCGCCTGGGCTGGCAGCACGGGCTGGAGACGGGGGCGGCCTCCCCCGCGTACGAAATGCTGGTGAACGCCCTGGCCGCGCTCGCCCGGCTCGGCTACCCGCACGGCGTCGCGAACGTACTGCCGTACGCCCGGATCGCGGGCGAACTGGCCGTCGCCGACCTGGATTTGGTGGAGCAGTTCGAGACGCCCGCCGAGCAGGTGGAGGCCGCGGTGGCGCTGACCGTACTGCTCGAACCGGTACTGCTGAGCCTGCGGCGGCTGGCGGAGGCGGAAGAGTCGCACCGCCGGTTCCGGAGCGGCGCGTGAGCCGGGCCCACCGGCCCCGCGGCCCCATACAGAAAGGCCCCTCCCTACCGGGAAGGGCCTTCCTTATGCGTACCCCCGACCGGATTCGAACCGGCGCTACCGCCTTGAGAGGGCGGCGTGCTAGGCCGCTACACAACGGGGGCTCGCTCTGCAGAACCGCAGTTGACCTGCGATTTCGCGCTGGGCTACCAGGACTCGAACCTAGACTAAATGAACCAGAATCACTCGTGCTGCCAATTACACCATAGCCCATGGTGGTATAGACCAGTACCCCCGACCGGATTCGAACCGGCGCTACCGCCTTGAGAGGGCGGCGTGCTAGGCCGCTACACAACGGGGGCCCTAGCGATCCTTGCGTCGTCACATCCGGGAGCGACCCGAAGGTGACGGAGAGAAAGGATCTGTACCCCCGACCGGATTCGAACCGGCGCTACCGCCTTGAGAGGGCGGCGTGCTAGGCCGCTACACAACGGGGGCCTGGTACTGCATGATCAAGAGACCTTCAGAAGATCTCTTGCTGGGCTACCAGGACTCGAACCTAGACTAACTGAACCAGAATCAGTCGTGCTGCCAATTACACCATAGCCCACCAAAACGCAACTCCTTGCCGGAGTCTTGTTCGGCTTGCGCTTCCCGTCCCGGCCTTTCGGCCCGCCCGGGCGGCGCAGAAAGAACATTACCCGAAGGTGGACGACGCTCCAAAACCGATAAGGCCGCGCACCAGCGAGGGCAGCTCGGCCAGCCCGCCGATCCGCGTCACACCGTCCGGCACCTCGCCCCGCCCCCCGGCCCGGTCCACCCACACCGCGCCCAGCCCGGCGTCCCGCGCGCCGATGGCGTCCACGTCCAGCTTGTCCCCCACGTAGACGACCCGCTCGGGCGCCAGCCCCAGCGCATCACAAGCCGCCCGGAACGCCCCGGCCGCCGGCTTCGCGAACCCCACCTCGTCGGCGCACAGCACCACTTCGAAGCGATCGCGTATGCCGAGCGCCCGCAGCTTGCGGTCCTGGTTACGGACGGACGAGTTAGACAGCACCCCCTGCCGGGCCAGCGGCGCCAGGTCCGTGAGCGCCTGCACGGAGTCCGGAAAGAGCGTCCAGGCGGCCTCATAGAGCGCGACATACCGCCCGAACCAGGCGTCCGCCTCGTCATCACTCAGCGACTCCCCCAGAAACGACCGCGCCCGCTCCCGTCGATGCTCCAGAAACCCCACCTCCCCCGCGAGGAAGCGGGCGAAGGCAACCTCCATGCACTCCCGCCACCGCCCGAGCGCACAATCGGCGTCCGCGAACCGCGCGAGCAGCCCCTCCGCCTCGATGTGGCGCAGCGCCCCCGCCCGGTCGGACCCGGTGTAGTCGAAGAGGGTGTCGTCCACGTCCCAGAGAACGGCCTCGATGGTCATGAGACCGACGGTACCGGCATGGGCCGCACGGGATCTTCGTTTTTGCCCTGCGCACGTCAAGTCCATGGCATCCTGTCGCCCTGCCGGGAACGCCGTCCGCGCCCCGCCGCGATTCAGCGGGGAGTGATCGACCAGTGATCGACATGAAACGTGCTGCCGTGGTGGGCCTGGCCGTCGCCGGCCTGGGCCTCGGAAGCCTGGTGACCGCCGCCCCGGCCTCCGCGAACGGAACGGCCCCCGAGTGCGTGAAGCGCAACGTCTTCACCGTGGTGGTCCGCTACTGGGAGGCGCGCGTAGAGAACACCTGCGGCCGCACGATGCGCGTCCGCGTGGTCGGCTCGCTCGGCCCCTTCGACTGCCACACCCTAAAAAACGGCACCAGCTACCGGCACCACAGCGACTGGGGCAAGTACAAGCGCGTCGAGGTCTGCTGAGGCGCGCGGGCGCGCCGGGGGTGGCGTGGGGGTCCAGGGGCCGGAGTTCGGCCGCCGGGCCCTCGCGCGTGCTCAGCGGTTGGGTACGGGCGCATGGCGCATGTGCGGGCCCGGCGAAGAAATTCGAGCCGCATCCCTGCGACGTCGTCAACCGCGGGCCCGGTCAGACCCGTTCGCCAGTCCGGGACCAAGGTCCCGGCTGTCACGCCGATCGCTTGGGCTTCATCGACAGTCGGCCTAGCCGTACGGCTCGCAAAGCCCGGGACCAAAGACCCGATTCCCGAGGTAATTGCCCGTTCAACCTTTTGCCGTCCGGTCGCACATGCCAAGCTCAAGGCTGCTTGCCTCTGGCATATGCCCACCACTTTGGCGTCAGAGGCTGGCGAATCTGCCTACGAAGGGTCTCCATGAACCACCGCCAGCGCATGGCCAGCACCATCGCCGCGACCATCAGCGCGGCCGCACTCACACTCGGAGCCGCCTCCACCGCCTTCGCCAGCGACACCCCCTCCCCGGCCGAGCGGACCGCGGCCGTGATCGAGAAGGCCACCGGCACCACCGACATCGCCCCGGCCCCGGCCCCGGGCACCACGATCCCCCAGCGGTCCACCGGGGACGCCAAGGCCACCACCACGACGGGTGACGCCGTCTCCATCGCCCTTCCCGGCACCAACAACGTCACCGGCACCAAGGCTGGCAAGAACACCACCGTCTACCCCGGTGCGGCCAAGGCCACCGACCTCGCCGTCCAGCCCACCGCCGACGGCGGCATCCGCGCCCTGGCCGTCCTCAAGGACGCCACCGCCCCGCGCGAGCAGCGCTACAACATCGGCCTGCCCAACGGTGCCCGCCTCGTCAAGCTCGACAACGGCGCGGTCGCCGCCATCGCCAAGAACGGCACCTTCCTCGGCGGTTTCACCACCCCCTGGGCCAAGGACGCCACCGGCAAGCCCGTACCCACCAGCTACCGCATCGACGGCAACACCCTCGTCCAAACCGTACAGATAGCGGACTCCACGGCATTCCCCGTCGTCGCCGACCCCAAGTGGCTGGACGATGCAGCCAAGGGAGTCACCACCGGAATGATCGGCGGATGTGCGGCCGGCGCCCTCGCCGGGGGAGCCGGATGCATTCCCGGAGCTGTCGCATCAGGCGTGATCGGTGGCATCGGCGGGGCGATCGGCGGCCTCTTCAGCTGACAGCCGACGCCGGCTTCCCTCGTCCCCGGACGACACGACCTGTGAGGAGTAGCGCAATGGCAGACGACTTGGAGAGCCGTTCCACCGGCCTTGAGCGGACCGTCGAGCTCGGGGTGTTGAGCGGGCTGGGGGCAATCCTTGGCCTGCGTGCGGGCGACCTGTCCTTCGGGGCCAGCATCCTGTGGGGGCTGGCCGGAGGGATCATCGCGGCGCCGGTACTCATGGGCGCCACCCGGGTCGCCCGATACGTGGCCAAGCGGCGATCCACACGCTGACCCGATCGAGACCGGGCCACACCTCACATCAGCCGAGGCAGATGCCAGGAGTGGACCGGTCTCGATCGGTCAGTGACAACCCTGGCTACGACATTCCGTCCGCACCGCTCCCCTTAAGCACCGCCAGCAAGGCGGCCAGCCCGTCGCGGGTGGCCGACAGGATCACTTGTGGGTCGTCGCTCTCCCGGAGGCGCACGGTGCCGTCAGGGGCGACGGCGATGTTCACGCAGTTCACGCCCTCGTTGCTGTACGAGGACTTCTGCCAGTTCAGACGAATCATGCTGTACCCAGCCTTCCCTTGAGGGCCGCTACGAGCCCGGCCAGCCCCCGGCGGGAGGTCAGAAGGGTCACCTTCGGATCGTCGCTCTCCCGCAGACGCACGGTGCCGTCGGGCGCGGCGGCGATGTATATGCAGTTTGCGCCCTCGTTGCTGTACGAGGACTTCTGCCAGTGGTGCACGTGCATCGTCAGGGCCTCACATACTCTTCGCGATCCTGTGAACGAGGTCGCGACTCCGGGTGGGATCGAGTGCGCACCGCTGCATACGGTCCAGTACCGCCCGGTAGCGGGCCAACTGGGCCTCCGCAAAGAGAAACTCACAGCCGTGGTCGTAATCCAGCAGGGCAGTGTCCAATTGCGGCACGGGACCATACGCGTAGGTGATCGGTTGCCCCGCCGCGGGGAAGTCCGCCCGCCCGAACGGGATGACCTGAATCGTCACGTGCTCGTGCTCGCCCATGTCGATCAGATGCCGAAGCTGTGCGCGCACGACGTCCACACCGCCGATGCCCATCCGCAGAGCGGCTTCGTGAATGATCGCCGTGTAGGGCACCGGCGCTTCTCCGTGCAGGACACCTTGCCGCCTGATGCGAAACGCAGTGCGATGCTCGACCTCGAACGGGCGAAGCGTAGGCACGTTCTGCTCGTACGAGGCACGGACATGCTCGGCGGTCTGCAAGAGACCGGGCATGGTCACGAGTACAGCGACCCGCAGCGCCGTGGCCTCGTGTTCGAGCTCTGCGACCTCCACCAAGGCCACGGGAAGGAGCTCGCGGTATTCGTCCCACCAGCCGCGACTGCGGCGCCCCGTCATGTCGCCAAGCGCTTCGGTCAGCCCAGCGTCATCGCAGGCGTACGTGTGAGCCATGGCCCGTACACGGTCCGCACTCACCCCGTACCGCCCGGCCTCGATCATGCTCATGCGGGCCTGCTGGATGCCGACCCTGGCCGCCGCCTCCGTAGATGTCAGCCCGGCCTGTTCCCGCAGTTTGCGTAGCTCGGCGCCCAGGCGGCGCTGCCGCAAGGTCGGCGGCATGGCTGTCGCCAAGGGTCCCCCTCTCAGTGCACGCATGTGCAAGACGTACCCCACACCAGTGAAATTCCAAGAACTATCAGCTTCTTCGGGATAGAGCTATCACGAAGTGGCTAACGTTGAGTCATCAACTCCTCGCGATGACAGGAGACTTCACATGACCACCGTATCCCCACCCCCGCCCCTCCCCGACCCACCTGACGGGTTCGGGCGGGAGATCCAAGAACTGGTCGACGCCACCGCGCCTCGCCTCTTCGCCGTCGTCGAGGAGTACGGCGTCGGCGGTTTTCGGGATGCTCGGATCGCCGCCTGGGGGCTCGCCTACGAGGACGGGCGGGCGGATGTCGCCGCCGTGGAGGGTGGCTTCCGGATGTCGGTGGCGGCGCCGGAGCGGGCGGCCCGGTTCGTGTCGATGCGGCCGGGGAGTCTCGGGAGCGTCGTCTGGCCGGGGGCGTGAGGTCGCCGGCCATGGGCAGAGAGATCGAAGTGGATCGGACCGCCTGCGAGCGGACTCCGGACGCCATCCGCACGGCGTTGCAGCGGCGGCCGGACTGGCTGCGGTACTTCGAGCAGGACTGGCTCAGCGCGGCGGCGGAGTTCGATCGTGCGGGGCTGGACCGGGTTGTCGACAAGTGGTTCCCTTTCGCTTGCGCGTGTGCGACGCCCGGCTACCTGGATCAGGTGGAGCAGATGGCCAAGCGCCTGGCGGAAGGGGACACGGCAGGCATGGTCTTCCGGGACGCCGAGGGCAACGCGTACGACGCCGAGAACCGTCCGATCGACGTCGGTCCGGTGACTGTGTGACCCGGCCCCACGCCATACGAAGGGGCGGCCACCGACACTCGGTGGCCGCCCCTTCGGCGTACGGCATGAGATCCGCCGCGCGTTACGCGCCCAGCTTCGCCAGTGCCGCGTCGATGCGGGCCAGGGTCCGCTCCTTGCCGAGAACCTCAAGGGACTCGAAGAGCGGGAGGCCGACCGTGCGGCCCGTGACGGCCACGCGGACCGGGGCCTGGGCCTTGCCGAGCTTGAGGCCATGGGCCTCGCCGGCGGCGAGGACGGCTTCCTTGAGGGAGTCGGCGCTGGACCAGTCGGCGCCGGCCAGCTTCTCGCGGGCGGTGGTGAGGAGGGCCACCGGGTCGCCCTTCATCGCCTTGGCCCAGGACGCCTCGTCCTCGACCGGCTCCTTGCGGAAGAGGAAGTCGACGTTGGCGGTGATGTCGGAGAGGACCGTCAGGCGGGTCTGGGCGTGCGGGGCGATGGCCTGCCAGGCCGCCTCGTCGAAGTCGGCCGGGTCCCAGTTGGCGTGGGGGGCCTGGAGCCAGGGGCGGCAGGCTTCGATGAACGCCTTCACGTCCAGGCGGCGGATGTGGTCGGCGTTGATCGCTTCGGCCTTCTTGAGGTCGAAGCGGGCCGGGTTGGCGTTGACGTCGGCGATGTCGAAGGCCGCGACCATTTCGTCGATGGAGAAGACGTCCTGGTCGGCGGAGAAGGACCAGCCGAGGAGGGAGAGGTAGTTGAGGAGGCCCTCGGGGAGGAAGCCGCGCTCGCGGTAGAGGTTCAGGGACGCCTGCGGGTCGCGCTTCGAGAGCTTCTTGTTGCCCTCGCCCATGACGTAGGGGAGGTGGCCGAAGAGGGGGACGGACTTGGCGATGCCCAGTTCGATCAGGGCCTTGTACAGGGCCACCTGGCGGGGGGTGGAGGAGAGCAGGTCCTCGCCGCGCAGGACGTGGGTGATCTCCATCAGGGCGTCGTCGACCGGGTTGACGAGCGTGTAGAGGGGGGCGCCGTTGGCGCGGAGGATGCCGTAGTCCGGGACGTTCTCCGGGGTGAAGGTCAGTTCGCCGCGTACCAGGTCGGTGAAGGTGATCGGCTCGTCCGGCATGCGGAAGCGGACGATCGGCTCGCGGCCCTCGGCCTCGTACGCGGTGATCTCGTCGGCCGTCAGCACCCGGCACTTGCCGTCGTAGCCGGAGGGCTTGCCGGCGGCGCGGGCGGCCTCGCGGCGGGCGTCCAGTTCGGCGGTGGAGCAGTAGCACTTGTAGGCGTGGCCGGCGTCCAGCAGCTTCTGCGCGACGTCCTTGTAGAGGTCCATGCGCTGGGACTGGCGGTACGGCGCGTGGGGGCCGCCGATCTCGGGGCCCTCGTCCCAGTCCAGGCCCAGCCAGCGCATCGAGTCGAGCAGCTGGTTGTAGGACTCCTCGGAGTCGCGGGCCGCGTCGGTGTCCTCGATGCGGAAGACCATGGTGCCCTGGGTGTGCCGGGCGAAGGCCCAGTTGAACAGGGCGGTGCGGACCAGGCCCACGTGGGGGTTGCCGGTCGGGGAGGGACAGAAACGGACGCGGACGGGGGTCGCGTTAGCCACGCTTGATCACCTTGTTGGTGAGAGTGCCGATGCCTTCGATGTGGACGGCGACCTCGTCGCCGTCCTGGAGGGGGCCGACCCCGGCCGGGGTGCCCGTGAGGACGACGTCGCCGGGGAGCAGCGTCATCGCCTCGGTGATGTGCACGATCAGGTCCTCGACGGAGCGGATCATCTCGCTCGTGCGGCCGAGCTGGCGTTGCTCGCCGTTGACGGTGCACATGATCGTCAGGTCGCTCGGGTCCAGCTCGGTCTCGACCCAGGGGCCGAGCGGGCAGGAGGTGTCGAAGCCCTTGGCCCGCGCCCACTGCCCTTCGCGCTTTTGCACGTCGCGGGCGGTGATGTCGTTGGCGCAGGTGTAGCCGAGGACGACGTCCTTGACGCGTTCGCGCGGGACCTCGCGGCACATGCGGCCGATGACGACGGCGAGCTCCGCCTCGTGGTGCACCTCCTGGGAGAAGGAGGGGTACACGACGGGGTCACCGGGGCCGACCACCGAGGTGGAGGGCTTGAAGAAGGTGACCGGCACGTCCGGGACCGCGTTGTCCAGCTCGCGGGCGTGTTCGGCGTAGTTGCGGCCGACCGCGACGACCTTGTTGGGCAGGACCGGCGGCAGCAGGCGGACCTTTTCGAGGGGGACCTTGTGACCCGAGCGCTCGAATTCCGCGAAGGGGTGTCCCTTGATGACGTCGATGTCGTCGCCGTCGAGGACGCCGAAGCCGACGTTGCCGTCGATGGAGAATCTGGCGATGCGCACGGGTTGCCGCTGCCCCTCATAGATCACTGGCCGGAGTTGACACTCCAGGCTATCGCGGGGGCGCGGCCGGCCCGCTTCCCCTTCGTCAGACGGCCGTGTCCTGGGCGCCGGCCTGCGCGGGGACGGTCTGCGGTGCGGGGGCTTCCATCAGGACGGTGCGGCGCGGGTTGGCGGTCTGGTTGGGCAGCTCTACGGGGTGCTCCGGTGCTTCGGCCGCGGCGCCGCGGAGCTCGTCGGCATCCTTCAGATGCGCGAGGGTGGTGCGCCGCGGGTTGGCTATGTTGCGGAACATCATCGTGGTCTTCACTGCTCATGCCTCGCGTAAGGACGTCGGGAAACAGGGCCGCCTCAGGATTGGGGCCTTGTCATTTCGGGCAACTGTGTAAAGCGTCAGGCTAAGCGCGCTATTCCCCGCGCCGCCCCGGGAAAGTCGGCATGGAACCTGTGAGTTTCCTCACGAAGTGTGTGACAAATGCCGCAATTCTCATGATCAATATCCAGGGGCGAAACGGACATTGCTGGATTGAAGCGCATGTTCCGCTCCCGATCACCGCACCTGGGACAGGGGTTGCGGGCGAGCGACTCGCGGACATAAGTCCGTTATCGACTGTGTCACTCTCTACGTGTTGTGACGCGTTCCGTACATTGCGTCACGCATGTCACAGCGGGCGGCGCCGCCCTTGTTGGAGATCCTGCACTGTGCTGGAATTCCACGGACCGCCGCAGGTTTCAGCCGGACGGCGCGCAGGAGGCGCAGCGAAGCGCCGCGCGGTGGTGCCGCTCTCTCGGCCAGAGGGGGTAGCCCGCCGGTCACTCACGACCGCCAAACGGGGGCCCGGCCCCCTACGACTCGACAACCGTCCCGCCGTTCACGCGGAGGGACGCCTGGTCCAGAGGTTGCGACGCTAGTGCAGGGACGTTTCAAGAGGGATGGCATGGGGTCTCCCCAGGCCCGCCAGGGCCAAGGGGAAGCTGCGGCGGACCCGGAGCTGCGCGGCGGAAGCGACCGCGCCTCCTCGCCCCAGCATGCCCAGGGCAACGGCCCGGCGGGCGGTCTGCCGGCCGGCGGCCGGACGCCGGGCGGTGACTCCGCCGACGGCGACGGCTCGGCCAAGCCGTCGAAGGGCGCCAAGGAGCCGAGCGGCCCCGGCGCCCGAATAGCCATGCGCAACTGGCGCATCAGCACCCGTCTGGTCTCCCTGCTGGCCCTCCCCGTCATCGCCGCGACGACGCTGGGTGGCATGCGTATCTCCAACTCCCTGGAGAACATGGACCAGCTCGACAAGATGCAGCTGCTCACCGAGATGACGCGGCAGGCGACCGAGCTGGCCGACGCGCTGCAGATCGAGCGGGACAAGTCGGCGGGTCCGATCGCCGGCAGCGGCAACGTCAAGGACGACGCGAACGTCGTCGCCCCCCGTGAGGCGACCGACCGCGCCAAGCAGGCGTTCAACAAGGCCACCGGTGACGTCCAGCGCGACGACCCGACGATGGCCGGCGTGCAGGCGACCCTGCTGGACATCGGGCGCCAGCTGAACACCCTCAGCGAGATCCGCAACAACGCGTACAAGGACGCCGACAACTCCGCGCGTACGGTCAGCAGCTACAACCAGCTGATCAACTCGCTGCTCGCGCTGTCCCAGGACATGGCGCAGGCGACCAGCAACCCGGAGATGATCCGCAGCACCCGCGCGCTGGCGGCGTTCTCCTCCGCCAAGGAGTACGCGTCGATGCAGCGCGCGCTGGTCAGCGCCGGCCTCGCGCACAAGGGCGGCCCGCAGCTGTCCGCCAACGACCGGCTGGCCGGCCGTACCGCCGAGGACAACGAGAAGGCGGCCCGCGACCGCTTCTCCCAGATCTCCGTCGGCGCCACCGACCTCACCAAGGGCCTGGACGGCAACAACGACGACATCAAGGCGGCCGTCGCCTTCGCGCACCGGACGTTCGCCAGCGACGGCGGTATCCGCAGCGAGGACTACAAGTACCTCGACTGGTACGACACCGACACCGTCAAGCTCGACGAGATGAAGAAGATCGAGAGCTCGCTGCTCTCGCAGATGGAGCAGAAGTCGCGCGAGCTGCGCAACGAGGCGACGCAGGAAGCCATCCTCAACGGTGCGATGATCCTGCTCGTCCTGGGCATCTCGCTCGTCGGCGCGTTCGTCGTCTCCCGGTCCATGGTGCGCTCGCTGCGCCGCCTCCAGGACACCGCGCAGAAGGTCTCCCAGGAGCGCCTGCCCGAGCTGGTCAAGCAGCTGTCCGAGGCGGACCCGCAGGACGTGGACACCTCCGTCGAGTCGGTCGGCGTGCACAGCCGGGACGAGATCGGCAAGGTGGCCGCGGCCTTCGACGACGTGCACCGCGAAGCCGTCCGCCTGGCGTCCGAGCAGGCGCTGCTGCGGGGCAACGTCAACGCGATGTTCACCAACCTCTCGCGCCGCAGCCAGGGCCTGATCCAGCGCCAGCTGTCGCTGATCTCCGAGCTGGAGTCCCGCGAGGCCGACCCGGACCAGCTGTCCTCCCTGTTCAAGCTGGACCACCTCGCGACGCGTATGCGCCGTAACGGTGAGAACCTCCTCGTCCTCGCGGGCGAGGAGCCGGGCCGCCGCTGGACGCGCCCGGTGCCGCTGGTCGACGTCCTGCGTGCCGCCGCGTCCGAGGTGGAGCAGTACGAGCGCATCGAGCTGAGCGCCGTGCCGCAGACCGAGGTCGCGGGCCGCGTCGTCAACGACCTCGTGCACCTGCTCGCCGAGCTGCTGGAGAACGCCACCTCGTTCTCCTCCCCCCAGACCAAGGTCAAGGTCACCGGTCACGCGCTGCCCGACGGCCGGGTGCTGGTCGAGATCCACGACACCGGCATCGGCCTGTCGCCCGAGGACCTGTCCGCGATCAACGAGCGGCTGGCCAGCCCGCCGACGGTGGACGTCTCCGTCTCCCGCCGCATGGGCCTGTTCGTGGTCGGCCGCCTGTCGCTGCGGCACGGCATCCGTATCCAGCTGCGGCCGTCCGACTCGGGCGGTACGACGGCGCTGGTCATGCTGCCGGTCGATGTCGCCCAGGGCGGCAAGAAGCCGCAGCCGGGCGGCAAGGGCGGCCCCGGCGCCGGTCACGGCGAGGGCGTGCCCAACACCCCGAACGCCTCCGCCAACCGGCTCGCCGGTCTCCAGCCGCGTGGCCAGGTCGGCGCGGGCGGCGCGCGTCCGGCGCTGCCGGGCCGCGGCGGTCCCGGCGGCCAGGGCGGCCCCGGCGCGTTCGGTGCCCCGGGCGGCCGTCAGAACAACGCGCCCGGCGCGGGGCCCGCGAAGAGCGCGCCCGCCGCGGGGCAGCAGAGCGGCGGACGTCCGGCCCTGCCGACCCGTGGCGCGCCGACCGGTGCGAACGCGGGTACGGGCGCGGGCACCGGTGCCGGTGACACCTCGCAGCTGCCGACGGTGGCGCCGCCCACGGGCGCGCCCCACCGCGACGAGCGGCCCCAGCTGCCGCAGCGCGGCGCGCCGGCCGAGCTGACCGGCGGCGCGGACGCCGCCGGCGGTGCGCAGCAGCCGGGCACCACGAGCTGGGGTGCCCGCCGCGAGCGCGGTGCCTCGGACGACTGGCCGATGACGCCCCGCGAGGCGCAGGACCGGCCGCGCGGCCACGAGGAGCCGGAGACCACCGGCACCTTCGCCGCTCCGGCGGCCGGCGGCCCCGGTGACACGGCGGAGTTCGCCCGTCCCGACTTCGACGCCCCGGCGCCCGGCGCGGACGCCTTCGGCGGCGCGCCGCAGCGCGGCGACCAGAACACCGGCGAGTTCACGCTGCCCGCCGACCCGAACGGCGCGCAGCAGGGCCCCGGCGACACCGGGCAGTTCGCCCGCCCCGAGGCCGGCGGCTTCGGCGAGGGTTCGTACGGCGGCAACGCGTTCCAGAACGGCGGCTACGACACCGACGGCCGCGGCAGCGCTTTCGAGGGCGGCAACGCCTTCGGCGGCGGCGCGCCGCAGCAGCAGGGCGGCCAGGGCACCGGCGAGTTCACGCTGCCCGCCGACCCGCAGGAAGCGCCGCGGCAGGACACCGGGGAGTTCCCCGCGCAGCCGCAGGACCGGCAGCGTCCGGCCGACGGCGACCCGCTCGGCGGCAGCTCGCCCACGGGCCCGGGCGACGGCCGCACGCCGATCTTCGACACGATCGAGTCGAACTGGTTCAACACTCCGGCGTCCGCCGCGGCCGGTGTGCCGCAGCAGGCCGCAGAGGAGCCGGCGAGCCCGCCGGCCGACCGTTCCGAGGTGCCGCCGCTGCCGCGCCGGGAGCCCTCCGCCACGCCCGGTGCCGGGCTCGGGGGTGCCGGCCAGGACGGCGACCGTGCGCAGGGACAGTGGCGCGCCTCGCCCAACGACGAGCGCTGGCGGCAGGCGGAGCAGATCCGCCAGCCCGCCGCCGGCGGCGTCACCACCTCCGGACTGCCCCGCCGGGTGCCCAAGGCCAACCTGGTCGCCGGCACCGCGCAGCAGCAGTCCCACCAGACCGGTCCGCAGGTCTCGCGTGCGCCCGACGACGTACGCGGCCGGCTGACCAATCTTCGACGGGGTATCCAGCAAGGCCGTTACCGGGCCGAGGAGAATCACTCCACCGGCAATCACGGCATTGTCGACCCCACTCACCAGCAGGAGCGTTAGTTGAGTCCGATGAGCCAGGCGGCGCAGAATCTGAACTGGTTGATCACCAACTTCGTGGACAACACCCCCGGTGTGTCCCACACGGTGGTGGTCTCCGCGGACGGACTGCTCCTCGCCATGTCCGACGGCTTCCCCCGCGACCGGGCCGACCAGCTGGCCGCGGTGGCCTCCGGGCTGACCTCGCTGACCTCCGGTGCGTCCCGCATCTTCGAGGGCGGCGTGGTCAACCAGACCGTGGTGGAGATGGAGCGCGGCTTCCTCTTCATCATGTCCGTCTCGGACGGATCGTCGCTGGCCGTACTGGCGCACCCCGAGTGCGACATCGGCCTCGTCGGTTACGAGATGGCCCTGCTGGTCGACCGCGCGGGCACCGTGCTGACGCCCGACCTGCGCGCCGAACTCCAGGGCAGCCTGCTGCACTGAGTCCCGCCGAACGTCACGACCCGACCGACCGACCACCGTGCCGCACCCCCCACCGGCCCAACCCGACGACAGTCAGTTGTCCCGTCCGGAGGACCCCATGACCCCGCCACCTGCCTCGCCCGGCCCGTACGGCGCCTACAGCCAAGCGCCGTACGGGGGCGAAGGTGACCAGCCGCTGGTCCGCCCGTACGCCATGACCGGGGGACGGACCCGGCCGCGCTACCAGCTCGCCATCGAGGCGCTGGTCAGCACGACCGCCGACCCGTCCCAGCTGCCCGGCCTGCTGCCCGAGCACCAGCGCATCTGCCACCTGACCCGCGAGGTGAAGTCGGTCGCCGAGGTCTCGGCCCTGCTGCACATCCCGCTGGGTGTGGCCCGCATCCTGGTCGCGGACCTGGCGGAGGCCGGCATGGTGGCGATCCACCAGCCGGGTGGCGGCACCGAGGCCGGCGGCACGCCCGACGTGACGCTGCTGGAAAGGGTGCTCAGTGGACTTCGCAAGCTCTGACGGCGCCGGTCCCGCCGCCGCCCGGGGCGGCGGCGGGTCCACCACCTCCGCGAAGATCGTGGTCGCGGGCGGCTTCGGCGTGGGCAAGACGACCTTCGTCGGGGCCGTGTCGGAGATCAACCCGCTGCGTACGGAGGCCGTGATGACCTCCGCCTCGGCGGGGATCGACGACCTGAGCCACGTGCAGGACAAGACCACGACGACCGTGGCGATGGACTTCGGCCGTATCACCCTGGACCAGGACCTGATCCTGTACCTCTTCGGTACGCCGGGTCAGGACCGGTTCTGGTTCATGTGGGACGACCTGGTACGCGGCGCCATCGGCGCCGTCGTGCTCGTGGACACCCGCCGGCTCGCCGACTGCTTCGCGGCCGTCGACTACTTCGAGAACAGCGGCCTGCCCTTCGTGATCGCCCTCAACGGCTTCGACGGCCACCAGCCGTACACGCCCGACGAGGTACGCGAGGCCCTCCAGATCGGCCCCGACGCCCCCATCATCACCACCGACGCCCGCCACCGCAGCGAGGCCAAGAGCGCTCTCATCACTCTCGTCGAGCACGCCCTGATGGCCCGCCTCAAGTGACTTCCCCAAGTCGCTTCGCCCGAAAGTAAGTTGCCTCGGGCAATGAGAGTCCTGACCGGCGCCGCCCGGCGCCGGAAAGGTCCCGGGCGGGCCCCGGTTCCCGTACGGCGGCATTGGATCTGTGTCCTTGGACACGCCGCCGGTGCCGTTCATAACGTTTCGACAGAGAATTCATCCGCCGCCGACACCCGGCGCGCACACGCGGCTCCGCTGTGCTCACAATCCTCTCGCCTTTTGCCGTCCCTCGCCCTTAACGCCCCTTTTATCTGACGCGCTCGGCGAGCTGCTCCCCCTTTCCCCAGTGTTTGGAACGCACGGTCCTGACGTGCTGAAATTCGCTGAACTCCGGAGTAGTAACGCCCTGAAGAAAACGGCACAGCGCAAAGGGTGCGGTGCCGGCGCCGAGAGGTTGTTGGTCGAGTGAGGCGAAGCAAGTCGGGCCCCGAGCCGCAGGAAGCGCGGCGGGGCAACTTCACGCCGCCGTCGCACAGCGCGGCTCCGGCTGCCGGCGCGTCCGAAAGCCCGGTCGCCACCGTCCCCGTGAGCGGCGGACGGTTCTCCCCGCGCAACTGGCGGGTGGCTACCCGGCTGAACGCGATCCTGCTCATTCCCGTGCTCGTCGCCCTGGTCTTCGGCGGCCTGCGCGTGAACAACTCGGTCGAGACCTGGCAGGAAGCCCAGGACGCCGAGAACACCGCCAAGCTGGTCCGGGCCGCCGCCGCCTACAGCCACGCCATCATCGACGAGCGCGACCGCACCGCCGAGCCGCTGCTCGGCGGCAAGCGCGACGAGCCGGTGGTGCGCGAGGCCCGCGCCGCCACCGACGCCGCCGCGGCCGAGTTCCACACCGCGGTCAAGGCCATGCCCGACAAGGACGGCCTCAAGCGCCGCCTCGCCGCCTTCGAAAAGGTCGAGCCCGGCCTCAAGAAGCTGCGCGAGGCCGCCTACACCCCGCAGCTGCCCGGCGTGCGCACCGAAGAGGGCTACGTCGCCATCCAGCACCCCCTGATGGAGTTCGCCAACGAACTGGGGCTGGGCACCGGCAACATCACCTCCTACGGCCGCACGGTATACGCCGTCTCGCTGGCCAAGGCCGCCGAGTCGCTGACCCGCTCCATCGGTACGCACCTGCTGGTCGACCCGGCGTCGCCGCAGGGCGGCAAGGAGCACAAGAAGCAGCTGACCTCGTTCGCCTCGTACAAGTACCTGGAGAACATCGCGATCGGCGAGTACACCTCCGGTGGCACTCCCGAGGACGTCCAGCGGCTGAAGAACGACGGCGACAAGCTGAAGAAGCAGAGCGCGGACGCCGTCGCCAAGGCGAAGCAGCGCGCGGAGAACGCCGGCCAGCAGTTCAAGGCCCCGCCGGCCTTCGACGCGATGGTCGCCGCCATCGCTTCCGGCGCGTCCCCGCAGCAGCTCGCCGCGCAGGGCATCACCCCGGAGACCTGGTTCGCCGCGGCGACCGGCACGTTCGACATGTACCGCGCCATCGAGAAGGACCTCGCGGACAAGGCCGTCGACGAGGCCGCCCAGATCTCCTCCGACGCCCGGCAGTCCACCTTCATCGACTCCGCGATCGTGATCGCCGCGCTGGTCGCCGCCTTCCTGGTGGCCGGGATGATGGCGCGCCGGATGAGCCGCAACATGCGCCAGCTGCGGACCGCGGCCTTCGGCATCGCCGAGCAGCGGCTGCCGACCCTGGTCGACCAGCTCTCCCGTACGGACCCGGGCCGCGTCGACACCCGTGTGCAGCCCATCCCGATCCACACCACCGACGAGATCGGCGAGGTCGCCCGCGCCTTCGACCAGGTGCACCGCGAGGCCGTCCGGCTCGCCGCCGAGCAGGCGCTGCTGCGCGGCAACGTCAACGCGATCTTCACCAACCTCTCGCAGCGCAACCAGGGCCTGATCGAACGTCAGCTCACCCTGATCACCGAGCTGGAGAACAACGAGGCAGACCCGGACCAGCTGGAGAGCCTCTTCCGGATGGACCACCTGGCCACCCGCATGCGGCGCAACGGCGAGAACCTCCTCATCCTCGCGGGCGAGGAGCCGGGCCAGCGCTGGAACCAGCCGGTGCCGCTGATCGACGTACTGCGCGCGGCCACCTCCGAGGTCGAGTCGTACGAGCGAATAGAGCTGTCCGGCGTGCCGGACGGCGACATCCACGGCACCGCCGTGACCGACCTCGTGCACCTGCTCTCCGAGCTGCTGGAGAACGCCACCACGTTCTCCTCCCCGCAGACCAAGGTGCGGGTCGCCGCCACCCGGCTGCCGGACGGCCGGGTCATGATCGAGATCCACGACAAGGGCATCGGGCTGACCCCCGAGGACTTCGCGGACATCAACCACAAGCTGGCCAACCCGCCGACCGTGGACGCCTCGGTCTCCCAGCGCATGGGCCTGTTCGTGGTCGGCCGGCTGGCCGACCGGCACGGCATCCGCGTCCAGCTGCGCCCCTCCGGCGAGCAGGCCGGCACCACCTCCCTCGTCATGCTCCCCGAGGCGATCACCCACGGCGGTGGCGGCGAGGCGGAGGGCCACGACGACGACTTCACCGTCTCCCGGATCGTCCCCGAGCACCAGCAGGGGGCGTACGAGAGCGACGGCCGCTCCGCCGCCGAGCTGGGCTTCGACGAGGCCGGCTACGGGGCGCACGGCGCCACGCTCGACCCCGTCAACCGCTCGCTGATGCGCGAGGAGCGCCGTGCGGCGCTGGAGGCGCAGACCGGCGGCGCGGGTCTCCAGGGCCGGTCGCACGACCCCGCGCCCGCGCCGTACCAGGACCCGGCACGGCCGCTGTTCCAGGACGAGGCGCAGACCGGTGGCGCGGCCTACCAGGGGTATCCCGGGCAGGCATATGCGGAACCGGAACAAGGTTCTTACGACAGCCGTTCGCCACTGGGCCAGGAGTACCCCGGTCACGGTTACGGCGAGGCCCCCGGCCAGCAGCCGTACGCTCCTTACGAGCCCCGGCAGCAGGACGACTGGCCCGAACAGAATGCGGCCACCGGCTATTTCGGTCAGGAAACGGAATCCGACCGGAATCAGCAGGCCGCTCCCCTGGATGCCCCGGAGCGCGTAGCATTCGACCGTCCGGACCCCACCCCGAACGACCCGCCGTCGCTGACCGACGCCGGCCTTCCGCGCCGCGGAGCCGCCGGCAAGCCGCATGTCCAGCAGCAGTGGCAGCCGTTCGAGGAGGCGTCCTCCAGGCCCCGTGCCCAGGAGGACCCGGCGGGCGCCCCGCAGGGGAACGCGCCGGAGTCCGGCACGGACGACTCCGAGTGGCGCTCGGCCAACGACGAGCGCTGGCAGCGGGCGGAGCGGCTGCGCGAGCCGAAGGCGGGCGGAGTCACTTCCTCCGGTCTGCCCCGGCGGGTGCCCAAGGCCAACCTGGTCGAGGGCACGGCGGAGCAGAGCCCGCAGGGCGGCCCGCAGGTCTCCCGTGCACCTGAGGACGTCCGCGGCCGGCTCAGCAACCTGCGGCGCGGGGTACAACAGGGACGCAACGTGGGCACGGACCACTCGGAGGTCCCCCAGAATGACCAACAGGGCTTCGGCCCCGGCAGCACCTACGATCAGGAGCGTTAGTGTGAGCCCGATGAGCCAGGCGGCGCAGAACCTGAACTGGTTGATCACCAACTTCGTGGACAACACCCCCGGTGTGTCCCACACGGTCGTGGTCTCCGCGGACGGTCTCCTCCTCGCCATGTCCGAGGGCTTCCCTCGGGACAGAGCCGATCAGTTGGCGGCGGTGGCCTCCGGCCTCACCTCGCTGACCTCCGGCGCCTCCCGCATCTTCGAAGGCGGGAGCGTCAACCAGACCGTGGTGGAGATGGAGCGCGGCTTCCTCTTCATCATGTCCGTCTCGGACGGATCGTCGCTGGCCGTACTGGCGCACCCCGAGTGCGACATCGGCCTCGTCGGTTACGAGATGGCCCTGCTGGTCGACCGCGCGGGCACCGTGCTGACGCCCGACCTGCGCGCGGAACTGCAGGGCAGCCTTCTCAACTAACAGACAGGCAGTGCGTTTCTCGCCACCGCGCCATAGGGTGCGGTGGCGCGACCGGCGTCAGAATGGCAAGTTGGAGGAGGAAACGTGGCAACGCCCCCGAGCGGATACCCGTACGGACCCGGACAGCAGTCCGGGCCCCAGGGCGACACCCATCACAACCGCTTCAACTTTCCCTCCGCGCCCAGCCGTCGGCAGCAGCGGCCACCACAGCCGCCGCAGCCCCAGCAGCCGTACCAGCAGCGGCAGCCGTACGACTCCCGGCAGCCGTACGAGCCGTCGGGGTACGAGCAGCCGCGGGCGCCCCGCATCCAGCCGGTGCAGCCCCAGCGGCGCGCGCCGTCGGGCCCCGCCGGGGGCACGAGCAACCCGCTCGTGCGCCCGTACGCCATGACCGGAGGCCGGACCAGGCCGCGCTACCAGCTCGCCATCGAGGCGCTGGTCAGCACGACCGCCGACCCCGCCAGGCTGCAGGGCCAACTGCCGGAGCACCAGCGCATCTGCCACCTCTGCCGCGAGATCAAGTCAGTGGCCGAGATCTCGGCCCTCCTCTCCATCCCCCTCGGCGTCGCCCGAATCCTCGTCGCCGACCTGGCGGAGGCCGGGCTCGTCGCCATCCATCAGCCCGGCGGGGACGAGACCGCCGGCGGACAGCCAGATGTGACACTGCTCGAAAGGGTGCTCAGTGGACTTCGCAAGCTCTAGCGGTGCAGCCCGCTCCACCACCTCCGCGAAGATCGTGGTGGCGGGCGGCTTCGGCGTGGGCAAGACCACGTTCGTCGGGGCCGTCTCAGAGATCAACCCGCTGCGCACCGAAGCCGTGATGACCTCGGCGTCGGCCGGCATCGACGACCTCACGCACGCGCCGGACAAGACCACCACCACGGTGGCCATGGACTTCGGCCGCATCACCCTGGACCAGGACCTGATCCTGTACCTCTTCGGTACGCCGGGTCAGGACCGGTTCTGGTTCATGTGGGACGACCTGGTACGCGGCGCCATCGGCGCCGTCGTGCTCGTGGACACCCGCCGGCTCGCCGACTGCTTCCCCGCGGTCGACTACTTCGAGAACAGCGGCCTGCCCTTCGTGATCGCCCTCAACGGCTTCGACGGCCACCAGCCGTACACGCCCGACGAGGTACGCGAGGCCCTCCAGATCGGCCCCGACGCCCCCATCATCACCACCGACGCCCGCCACCGCAGCGAGGCCAAGAGCGCCCTGATCACCCTGGTCGAGCACGCTCTGATGGCCCGCCTCCGCTGAGCCGGCACGGCACGCACGGGCCCCGCGCACACGAGGTGCGCGGGGCCCTCAGCCGTACCGTCACGCCCCCGGCTTGGGGCACTGCTTCCACGCGAAGTGGTACTTGGTGTTGATGCTGCCGTCGGTGGAGTCCATCGCCATGAAGCTGGTGAGCTTCGGGTCGGAGCTCTTGGCGTCCACCCGCAGCTCGGTGTTGATGTTGAAGTAGCGCTGCTCGCCGCAGGGGGCGTAGACCAGCGCGTCGATGGCCGTCTCGTCCGAGGTCTGCCAGTTGGTGTCGTACGGGCCGGTGAAGCGGTGGCTCGCGCGGTTGGTCTGCGAGCTGCCCTGGAAGTAGTAGCCCGCCTGTTCCAGGCCCACGGCGCCGGGCGCGAGCTGGGCGTAGCCGCGGTAGTCGGCCTTGGCGATGGCGTAGGTGAAGCCCTGGGGGACGTGCACGCGCAGCGCGATCTGGCAGTTCTTGCGGGAGTCCGTGGGTCTGGAGTCCTTGCCGGCCTGGGCGAGGTACTCGCTGTACGTCACGGTGAACGCGGTGTTGTCGGGTGCGACGGCGACCGCGGCGCTGCCGGGGCGGCAGCCCGACCCGTTGACGGTGGCGATCGTGATGGTGATCTGGCCGGTCGGCGGCGCCTCTTCGCCGTACCGGGGGGCTGTCTGTGCGGAGGCGGGGGACGCCGACCCGGCGAGGAGCGCGAGCGATGCCGCGGCGGCACCGGCACCCAGTGTGCGGAACATGGGCATTCCTTCCGGTCGTGCTGGGGTCCGCTCCCGGCCTCGGCGGTGCGGGGACGCCGGAAGTGGAATGACGAGCGCATGCCAGCACGTGGATCACGGAATGCACACCTGTCGCCCCGAGAGTCGGTGCGAACCTACGCCTTGTTTCGGCCGCCGCAGGAACTGTGTGCGGTACACGAAGAAAGCGCGGGGGCCCGGTACTCGTACGAGTACCGGGCCCCCGCGCCGACGGTGCGGCTCAGCGCTGCCAGCTGCCCGCGCTCTGGAAGCCGTGCTGGCGCTCCAGACGGCGCCAGCGGGCGGTGGTGGCGCTCCGGCGGCCCGGGACGGCGGCGGCCGGCCGGTGGGCGGCGCGGGCGAGCAGGACGGCGGTCAGCGCCGCCAGCTCTTCCTCGCTGGCGTCGCCCTTCTCCACGCGGATGGGGCTGGTCTGAACGGGAGTGGTCACGTCGTTTCTCCGGTCTGCGTAAGGTCCGGTCGGTGGGTGGTCGGTACTGCGCGCCGGTTACTGGGGTGGGTTGCCGTGTTTGCGGGCGGGCAGGTCGGCGTGCTTGTTGCGGAGCATGTCCAGGGAGCGGATGAGGACCTGGCGGGTTTCGG
>NZ_JBIRPD010000017.1:0-177573 GCF_044332485.1 Streptomyces sp. NPDC017056
CACGTCGCAACACCAGGTTCAGCGTTCAAGACAAGGCTTCCGCGACTGCGGTGAGGAGTGCCCCCTGCGGGGCCCCGGCCCCCCACCCACCGGACCGTGGGCGCAATCGCGCGAAGCGCGAACCAGGCAAGCGCACAACCGCGCGCCAGCGCGCACCGCGCGCACCCCTAAACGACCACAGCCCCCGCCACCGGCCCACACGCAACCCGCACCGCACGGCACGTCCCAGATGCCAGCACCGCCTCCGACACCGCCTTCGCGGACTCCGCGGACTTCGTGAGGAAGGCCGTCGTCGGGCCCGAGCCCGAGACCAGTGCGGCCAGGGCTCCGGCTGCCGTGCCCGCGTCGAGGGTTGCGGTCAGGGACGGCCGCAGGGACAGGGCCGCGGCCTGGAGGTCGTTGGACAGGGCGGGCGCGAGCGCGGTCGCGTCGCCGGTGCGGAGGGCGTCGAGGAGGAGCGGTGACGCCTCGGGGGCCGGCACGGGCCGGCCTTCGTGGAGGCGGTCGAACTCCTGGTAGACGGCCGGCGTGGACAGCCCGCCGTCGGCCACCGCGAAGACCCAGTGGAACGTCCCGCCCACGTGCAGCGGCGTCAGTAGTTCACCGCGTCCGCGCCCCAGCGCGGCCCCGCCGACCAGGCTGAACGGTACGTCGCTGCCCAGCTCGGCGCAGAGGGCGAGCAGTTCTTCGCGGGTGGCTCCGGTTCCCCACAGCGCGTCGCATGCCACGAGCGCGCCCGCCGCGTCCGCGCTGCCGCCGGCCATGCCGCCGGCGACGGGGATGTCCTTGGCGATGTGGAGGTGGACGTCGGGCGCGATGCCGTGCCGCGCGGCGAGGAGTTCCGCGGCGCGGGCGGCGAGGTTGGTGCGGTCGAGGGGGACGCGGTCGGTGTCGGGGCCGGTCGCGGTGATGCGGAGGGAGGCGGCGGGGGTGGCGGTGACCTCGTCGTACAGGCTGACGGCGAGGAAGACGTTGGCCAGGTCGTGGAAGCCGTCCGGGCGCGCCCCGCCGACGGCGAGCTGCACGTTGACCTTGGCGGGGACGCGGACGGTGACGGACGCGGTCACGCGGTGGTCTCCTCGGTTTCTCCGCCGGTCGCAAGACCGGTTTTGGCCTCGGCGATGCGCGCGAACTCCTCGACCGTGAGCGCCTCGCCGCGCGCTTGTGGCGAGATTCCGGCGGCGACCAGCGCCGCCTCCGCGGCGGCGGCGGACCCGGCCCACCCGGCGAGCGCGGCGCGCAGCGTCTTGCGGCGCTGGGCGAATGCCGCGTCGACGACGGCGAAGACCTGGTCGCGGGTGGCGGTGGTCTCGACGGGCTTTTCGCGGCGGACGAGGGAGACCAGGCCGGAGTCGACGTTGGGGGCGGGCCAGAAGACGTTGCGGCCGATCGCTCCGGCGCGCTTGACCTCGGCGTACCAGTTGGCCTTGACGGAGGGGACGCCGTAGACCTTGTTGCCGGGCCGGGCGGCGAGCCGGTCGGCGACCTCGGACTGGACCATGACCAGGGTGCGGTCGATGGTGGGGAACGTCGCGAGCATGTGGAGCAGCACCGGCACGGCGACGTTGTAGGGGAGGTTGGCGACGAGGGCGGTGGGCGCGGGGCCGGGCAGGTCTGTGACCTGCATCGCGTCGTTGTGTACGAGGGCGAAGCGGTCGGCGCGGGCGGGCAGCCGGGTTTCGACGGTGGCGGGCAGGGCGGCGGCCAGGACCTCGTCGATCTCGACGGCGGTGACCCGGTCGGCGGCCTCCAGCAGGGCGAGGGTCAGCGAGCCGAGCCCGGGGCCGACCTCGACGACGACGTCGTCCGGCCGTACGCCGGCGGTGCGCACGATGCGCCGGACGGTGTTGGCGTCGATGACGAAGTTCTGGCCGCGCTGCTTGGTGGGGCGTACGCCCAGCGCGGCGGCGAGTTCGCGGATATCGGCGGCGCCCAGGAGGGGGCCGGGCTCATCGGTGGTGCTGCTGTTGCTCACCCGTGCAGCTTACGGCCCGCCGTGCCGCTCATCCGTGCAGCCGCCGTCCGCAGACCGGCCAGGGGCTGGCGCCGCGGCTGATGTAGAGCTTTTTGGCGCGGTAGGTCTGTTCTCTGGCGGGGGCGTCCTGGGGGCGTCCGCTGCCGCCGAGACCTTGCCAGGTGCCGGTGTCGAACTGGTAGAGGCCGCCGTAGGTGCCGGATGCGTCGACCGCGTCGGCGCGGCCGCCTGCCTCGCATTGGGCGAGGGCGTCCCAGTTCAGGTGGTCGGCGCCGTCGACGCCGGTCGGCATGGGCTTGGTGCCGACGTGGACGACGCGGTCCTGTGGTTCGCGGACGATTTCGGAGCCGAGCAGTTTGGGTTTTTGCTGGACGCCGTTGACGGTGCGTACCTCGTAGGTGAGGCGCCGTACGCCGGGGTGGCCTTGCTGGACGACCGTTTCGGTGCCCTTGAAGACCGTCGGGTCGGCTTTTTTGACCGTGTCGAAGGGGACGGTCACCTCGCGGACCTTTTCGGCGCCGGTGATCCGCAGGACGGAGACGGTCTGTCCGTCGCGGGGGAAGGATTCCGGCGCCACGGAGGTGGTGTCCTCGCCGTGCAGCGCGATGCCGGCCTGGTCGAGTGCTTCGCGGACGGTGGCGGCGTTGGTGCGGACGGTGTGTTCGCGGCCGTCGGCGACGAAGACGACGCTGCGTTCGGTGCGGACGTCGAGGTCGATGCCGTTGCGGCCGATGCGCTGGGAGCGGGCGGCGGAGAGGTGGGCGCCTTCGGCGCGGACGCCGAACTGGCGCAGTGCGCCGGCGACGGTGTCGGCGGTGGTCCAGACCTGCCGGTGTTCGCCGTCGAGGGTGAGGCGGACGGGGCGGCCGTAGCGGATGACGATCTCGTCGCCGCTGGCGAGTTCGGCGTCGGCGGCGGGCTGGACGAGGTCGTGTTCGCCGATTTCCACGTCTTCGTCGGCGAGCAGGCCGCCGACGTCGCCCGCGAAGGTGTGCAGGGTGCGGGGTTCGCCGTCGACGTCGATGCGGACGGCCTTGTCGTGGGCGATGAAGGCGGCGGTGCCGCCGGCGAGGAAGGCCACGACGAGGGCTTGCGGCAGCAGGCGGCGGCGGGCTTCGGGGCCGTCGGCGGTGCCCCCGCGGGCCGCGGGTCCGCGGCGGTCGACCACGCCGCGGCGGTGGGCGGTGCCGCGTGCGGCGCGCCGGGCGGCGGCCCGGCCGCCCGGGGGCGGGGGGATGTCGGCCAGGTCGTCGCGCAGGGGCACCAGCGGCGTTTGGTGGGGTACGCGCGCCTGTGCCGCGGGGGCCTGCGGCTGCCATGCCTCGTATGCGTCGGGGGCTTCTTGGGGGGCGGGGGCGGTGTCGTACGCCGGGTGCAGGTCGTGGCGTTCGTACCCGTTGTACGTCTCGTAGATGTCGTACGGCCCGTACTCCCCGTACGCGCCGTACGAGGCGTACCTGCCGTACGGGTCGGGGGCCTCGACGGCGCCGGCCCGCGGCGGCTCGGCGGCCGGGCCGTATCCGCCGTGCGCGACGCGGTGGCTGCCCTGCGATTGAGTCACGACGCTCCACATGCCACAGGTACGGGTTGTCGGCCCGGAATGTAGCGGAGCGTCGGTGACTCTCCAAAGCGGGCCCGCCACGCTGTGTCGTCGCGCTAGGGTACCGGGCCGCCGCGGCGGGGCCGCTCAGTAGCCGAAAGCGCGCGCCGTGTTGGCGGCCACGGCGGTGGCCAGCGCGTCCTCCGGCATCCCCTTGACCTCGGCCATGGCCCGCAGCGTGACCGGAATGAGATACGGGGCGTTAGGCCGTCCGCGGTACGGGGCGGGGGTCAGGAAGGGCGCGTCGGTCTCGACGAGGACCAGTTCGGGCGGGGCGACGGCGAGCGCGTCGCGCAGCGGCTGGGCGTTCTTGAAGGTGACGTTGCCCGCGAAGGACATGTAGTAGCCGGCCTCGGCGCAGGTCTTGGCCATCTCCGCGTCGCCCGAGTAGCAGTGGAAGACGACGGTGTCCGGCGCGCCCTCTTCGCGCAGGATCCGCAACACGTCGTCGTGGGCCTCGCGGTCGTGGATGACCAGGGCCTTGCCGTGCCGTTTGGCGATCTCGATGTGGGCGCGGAAGGAGCGCTGCTGGGCGGCGATGCCGTCGGGCCCGGTGCGGAAGTGGTCCAGGCCGGTCTCGCCGACGCCGCGTACGTGGGGCAGCGCGGCCAGCGCGTCGATCTCGGCGAGTGCCGCGTCGAGGGCGGCGTCGCCGCCGGGCTCGCGGGCGCCTTGCCGCGACCCCCCTCCCCCAGGGTCGCCCAGGACGATGCGCGGGGCTTCGTTGGGGTGCAGGGCGACGGTCGCGTGCACCGCCTCGTGGGCGGCGGCCGTCTCGGCGGCCCAGCGGGAGCCCTTTACGTCGCAGCCCACCTGGACGACGGTGGTCACGCCGACGGAAGCCGCCTTGGCGAGGGCTTCTTCGACCGTGCCGTCCTGCATGTCGAGGTGGGTGTGCGAGTCGGCGACCGGTACCCGAAGCGGTTCGGGCAGCGGCGGCGGTGCGTCCTTGGTGCTGCTGCTCATGGCCGCGATCCTACGAGGGGCCGGTGACAGCCACCGGGCGGGAACGCGGCCCGCGGTCTCACCTGCGGTGCTGGAAGGGGTGCAGCAGGTCCGAGAGGTGCCAGTGGTGGCGCTCGCGGCCCGCGCCGTCGCCGTCGCGGCCGACGGGCTCCTGGGCCTGCTGCGGCACGGTTCCCGCGCCCGCGCCCGCGATGGCTTCGGCGGCGCCCGCCGAGGGCTGCTGGTGCAGGCTGGCTATCGCCTTGGAGACCATCGAGACCTGTCCGGCCCGCATGATGCGGACGACGTTGGCGCCGCAGTTCAGGCAGGTGGGCCGGGTCAGAGGTGACGGTACGCGCTCGCCGTCGGCGTAGTACACACAGCTCGTGCGCCCGTCCGCGTCGACGTGGTGCCTTATCTCGTACGACTGCTCCCAGCCGTGCCCGCACCGCATGCATGCGAAGGCGTACGCCTCGTGTGCCGGGGGGTCTGCCTGGGTCGTGGGGTGGGCGCCGGTGGTGGTACCCGGCGTACGCGCGATGTCACTCATAGCCGCTCCTCTTGTCCGCTAAAGACAAGGTCTCCGGGGACGAACGTCCCACCTCCCAGTGGACGCCTTTCCCGGCGGTGGCGCAGCAGGGCCATCTAGCTGTTGGCGCAGATTTGGCGGGGGGTAGAGGATGTGCCCCGCTGCGCGGCCCACGTTTTACCTTCCAGGCTAGTCATTTACCTTCCGCTGGTCCCGTTCGCGCCGCATTCTTTGCCGCCACGACCGCATCGAACACCTCGCGCTTGGGTAGGCCGGTCTCGGCCGCGACGGCCGCGATGGCTTCCTTGCGGCGCTCCCCGGCCTCCTCCCTGACCTGGACGCGGCGCACGAGCTCGGCGGGGCCGAGGTCCTGCGGGCCGGTTTCGGGGGCGCCCTCGACGACGATGGTGATCTCGCCGCGCACCCCCTCGGCGGCCCACTCGGCCAGGTCCTTGAGGGGGCCGCGGCGCACTTCCTCGTACGTCTTGGTCAGCTCGCGGCAGACCGCGGCGCGGCGGTCGGCGCCGAAGATCTCGGTCATGGCGGCGAGGGTGTCGTCGAGGCGGTGCGGAGCCTCGAAGTAGACGAGGGTGCGGCGCTCTTCGGCAACCTCGCGCAGCCGGGAGCGGCGTTCGCCGCCCTTGCGGGGCAGGAAGCCCTCGAAGCAGAACCGGTCCACGGGCAGCCCGGAGACGGCGAGCGCGGTGAGCACCGCGCTGGGTCCCGGCACCGCCGTGACCTTGACGCCCCGCTCGACGGCGGCGGCGACCAGCCGGTAGCCGGGGTCGGAGACCGAGGGCATGCCGGCGTCGGTGACGAGCAGGACGCGGGCGCCCGCTTCGAGGGCGTCGGCGAGTTCGGGCGTGCGGGCCGCCTCGTTGCCCTCGAAGTACGACACGACGCGGCCGGTCGTGTGCACGCCGAGCGCCTGGGTCAGGCGGCGCAGCCGCCGGGTGTCCTCGGCGGCGATCACCTCGGCGGCCGCCAGTTCGGCGGCGAGCCGCGGCGGGGCGTCCGCGACGTCGCCGATGGGCGTCCCTGCAAGTACCAGCGTTCCAGTCACGTCCCCATCCTCCCAGCCGCGCGGACCGCGGTGCGCCCGGTGGCGGCGGGGCGTACCCGGATCGGGCCGCGCGGCCCCCGCGTCAGGCACAGACCGCTTCCCTACGATGGGCCGGTGACGAGTGACACCGCGACAGACGCCCACAGCGCCGAGGAGCCCGCGGGCGGGGCCCGCCGGTGGCAGCGCCGGCTGCGCCGGTTCGGCTACGCCGGGCGCCCGCAGGCCGACGTCAGGGAGCGGCTGGTGCCCGCGTTCCCCGCTCCGGGGACGCGGGTGTGGTCGGTGCTGGGCGTGGGTCCCGGCGCGGCGGACCGGCTCGCGCGCTGGTCGGGCTGGGGCGGGCCGCTGCTGGTGGCGCTCTTCGCCGGTCTGCTGCGGTTCTGGAACCTGGGCAGCCCGGCGAAGGTGATATTCGACGAGACGTACTACCCCAAGGACGCCTGGTCGCTGCTCCAGTACGGCTACGAGGGCACCTGGGCGAAGAACGCCAACGACGCGCTGGTGGCGCATCCCCCGGAGATCCTGCTGTCGCCGGAGCACTCGTACGTCGTCCATCCGCCGCTCGGCAAGTGGATGATCGCCCTGGGCGAGTGGGCGTTCGGGATGAATCCGTTCGGCTGGCGGTTCGTGGTGGCGCTGCTGGGCACGCTGTCGGTGCTGATGGTCTGCCGCATCGGCCGGCGGCTGCTGCGTTCCACGGCGCTGGGCTGCCTGGCGGGTGTCCTGCTGGCGGTGGACGGGCTGCACTTCGTGATGAGCCGTACCGCGCTGCTGGACCTCATCGTCATGTTCTGGGTGGTGGCGGCGTTCGGCTGCCTGCTGCTGGACCGGGACCGTACCCGGGCCCGGCTGGCGGCGGCGCTGCCGGTCGGCGAGGACGGGCTGGCGCGGCCAGACGCGGAGGTGGGCGACCGGCTGCGGCTGGGGTGGCGGCCGTGGCGGCTGGCGGCCGGGGTGTGCCTGGGCCTGTCGGCGGCAAGCAAGTGGAACGGCCTGTATTTCCTCGCGGCGTTCGCCGTGCTGCTGGTGCTGTGGGACGTGGCCGGGCGGCGTACCGCGGGCGCCCGGCATCCCGTACGCGCGGTGCTCCGCCGCGACCTGGTGCCCGCCGTTTTCTCGACGGTCGTGGTGGCGCTGGCCGCGTACCTGCTGACGTGGACGGGCTGGCTGGTCACCAAGGGCGGCTACTACCGCGACTGGGCCACCGCCACGCCGGAGGGGCGGGCCGGCGGCGGGCAGTGGCTGCCGGACTGGCTGCGCAGCCTGTGGCACTACGAGACCGAGGTCTACGACTTCCACAAGGGCCTGTCCACGCCGCACACCTACCAGTCCAACCCCTGGAGCTGGCTGGTGCAGGGCCGTCCCGTCTCGTACTTCTACGAGGACCCCAAGGTGGGGCACGACGGCTGCACCGCCGCCGAGGGCTGTGCGCGGGAAGTGCTGGCGCTGGGCACTCCCCTGCTGTGGTGGGCCGGCTGCTTCGCGATCCTGTACGTGCTCTACCGCTGGGTGTTCAAGCGGGACTGGCGGGCGGGCGCCGTCGCCTGCGGCATCGCCGCCGGCTATCTGCCGTGGTTCCTGTACCAGGACCGGACGATTTTCCTGTTCTACGCGGTGGTGTTCGTGCCGTTCGTCTGCCTGGCGCTGGCGATGATGATCGGCGCGATCGCCGGGCCGCCGGGCTCGACCGAGCGGCGGCGCGCGATCGGTGCCGTCGGCGCGGGCGTCCTCGTCCTGCTCATCGTCTGGAACTTCATCTACTTCTACCCGCTCTACACGGGCCAGCCGATCCCCAAGAGCGCGTGGCACAACCGGATGTGGTTCGACACCTGGGTCTAGGGCGCTCCGGAGGCCACGGCGGTGCGCTCCTCAGGTCGGGGCAGGTGATCGTACTGGCCCGTGGGCGTCCAACGCTCCGCCCTGGGCACTCGTTTCTCCATGGAGCGAATCGCCGACCGCGCCACCCGCTCTGCCGGGCGTGGCGCGACGGCCCGGGCCGGGGCCGGCACCGGGGAACGACACGGTCCGGACTCGTACGCCGAAAGCGCCGTCCCCCGGAGGGGTGGTGGTCATACTTGGTCGTCATCGAGCAATGCCGGCCAATGCCAATCGCCGTCCTACGGCCCCGGGCGGCCAGGGAGGGACCGCAATTGAGTACGCCGAATTTCGTATACGTCATCGAGCACAACAAGCCCGAACAGGTCGAGGACCACGGATCGCTGCGCACCGTCGCGCCCGCCTGCAAGGAGCTGGCCCTCGCCGCGTTCCTCGACATCGAACAGGCCAGGGAGGAAGCCGAGATCTGGGCGGAGCGGCAGCACTACCCGGGCCTGACCTGGCAGGAGAGCAACAACCCCCTGCTCGGTGACGCGGTCGGGCTGACGGCCACCACCGAGGTCGACGGCCAGAAGACCACGGTCTTCCGGGTCTCGGCCGTGCAGGTGGTCGCCCCGCGCCACGGGTCGCCGCAGGGCACCGGACGCCCGCGGCGGCCCTGAGCCGCCACCAGGGACGCGTACGTCACACGACCGATACTCACTCCGGCACCCCGTGTCCCATAGAGTGCGCTGCACGTTCTTGTGTGCGTGCTGAAGAACGAGGATTCGGGAGGGGATCGGCGACATGCGCCGTGAGGTGAGGAACGGGCTGATCGGCGGGGCGGTGGCCCTGGCCGTGGGCGGCGTCGGCGTCGGCGGCTACGCGCTGCTGGGCGGATCCGGCGACGACAAGCCGCAGGAGGTCCGCGCGGCCGGGGACGGCAAGGGCGGCGCCGGCAAGCCCGAGGTCAAGTCCGGCCCGCTGTCCGCGGGGGAAGTGACCGGCACCGCCGGGGAGTTCCTCGCCGCCTGGAAGTCGGGGGCCGCCGACAAGGCCGCCGCGCTCACCGACGACGTCAAGGCCGCCACCGCCGGCCTGACCGCGTACCCCAAGCAGACCCACTTCACCGGCTTGAAGCTGACCCAGGGCAAGGCCGCGGGCGACAAGGTCGCCTACACGGTCGCCGCGGAGATCTCCTACAAGGGCATGAAGGCACCGGTCTCCTACGGCACTTCACTGACCGTCAAGCGGGACCCCGAAACCGGTGAGCCGCGCGTCGCCTGGGCGCCGAGCATCCTGCACCCCGAGCTGGGCAAGGGGGACGTGCTGCGCACCGGCGAGTCCGAGGCGCCGCCCATCAGGGCCGTGGACCGCAACGGCGCCGAGCTGACCAAGGAGGCGCACCCGGCGCTGGCCGGGGTGCTGGACAGCCTGCGCGACAAGTTCGGCAAGAAGACCGACGGGAAGCCCGGTGTGGAGCTGTCGATCCACCGGGCCGCCGGCGACAAGGCGACCCAGCGGCCCGACGAGACGTTGAAGGTGCTCTCCAAGGGCAAGCCGGGCACGCTGAAAACCACGCTGGACGCCAAGGTGCAGGAGGCCGCCGAGAAGGCGGTCAAGGGCAAGCCGAAGGCGTCCGCCGTGGCCCTCAAGCCGAGCACCGGCGAGATCCTGGCCATCGCCAACTCGCCGGAGAAGGGCTTCAACACGGCCGCCCAGGGGTCGCTGGCGCCCGGCTCGACGATGAAGATCGTCACGGCGGCGCTGCTGATCGACAAGGGGCTGACGGCGCCGGACAAGCCGCACCCGTGCGAGAAGTTCGTGACGGTCGGCGGCTGGAAGTTCCAGAACCTGAACAAGACCGAGATCAAGAACGGCACCTTCGCGCAGAGCTTCGCCGCTTCCTGCAACAACGCGTTCATCTCCATGGCCGAGAAGCTGCAGAACGACGACCTGACGAAGGAGGCCCGCGACGTCTTCGGCATCGGCCTGAACTGGCAGACCGGCATCCCGACCTTCGACGGCGCGGTCCCGGTGCAGAGCGACGCGCAGATGGCCGCCTCGCTGATCGGGCAGGGCGGCGTCCGGATGAACCCGCTGACCGTCGCCTCGGTCGCGGCGACCGTCCAGAACGGCGGCTTCCGCCAGCCGTACATCGTCGCCCCCTCGCTCGACGACCGGGCCCTGGCCAAGGCCCCCGGCGCGATGAAGCCGGGCACCGCGTCCGCGCTCAAGTCCCTGATGAAGCTGACCGCGACGTCCGGTACGGCGGCGGAGGCGATGTCCGGGCTCAGCGGCGACATCGGCGCGAAGACCGGCTCGGCCGAGGTCGACGGGCAGGAGAAGCCGAACGCCTGGTTCACCGCCTACCGCGGGGACATGGCCGCTGCGGCCGTCGTCCCGGCCAGCGGCCACGGCGGCTCGAACGCCGGCCCGGTCGTCCGCTCCATCCTCGGCGCCGGGTGAGCCGCCCCCGCACCGGGTGATCTGGACCTCTCCCTCCTCGGCACCATCGCGTGGCCCGTACAGCTACAGCTAGCGTGCGGGCCATGCGCACTTCACCGTACGGTCACGAAGCCGCCCGCCCGCTCCTGCCCGGCGAGCGGGCCGTATGAGCCCGCTGGTCGTCGCCGCCGTCCTCGTCGCGGCCGTCACCCACGCCGGCTGGAACGCGATCGCCCACCACATCAAGGACCAGCTGCTCGCCTTCACGCTGGTGGGCGGCGGCGGAGCGGTCTGCGGGGCGCTCCTGGCCTGTTTCGCGCCGCTCCCGGCGCCCGGCGCCTGGGTGCCCCTCATCGGCTCGGCGGTCCTCCACGTCGTCTACCAGGCCCTGCTGATGCAGTCGTTCAGGCTGGGCGAATTCGGGCAGGTGTACCCGATCGCGCGCGGCACCGCGCCGCTCGTCGTCACGGTCCTGGCCGCCGTCTTCGTAGGCGAGGTGCCGGGCGCCTGGGCCCTGGCCGGTGTCGCCCTCGCCTCGGCGGGCCTGGTCGGCATCGCCCTCTGGGGCATCCGCGGCTCCGGCGCGAAGCCCCACTGGCCGGCCCTCGCCGCCGCCCTCGCCACCGGTCTGGCCATCGCCTCGTACACGACGGTCGACGGCGTCGGCGTACGCGCCTCCGGCACGCCGCTCGGCTACATCGCGTGGCTGATGATCCTCGAAGGTCTGGCCATCCCCGCCTACGCGCTGGCCACCCGGCGCCGCGCGCTGCTCACCCAGCTCAAGCCGATAGCCCTGCGCGGCCTGGCCGGCGGCGCCCTCTCCGTCTTCGCCTACGGCCTGGTCCTGTGGGCCCAGACGCAGGCCGCCCTGGCTCCCATCGCCGCCCTCCGCGAGTCCTCGATCATCGTCGGCGCGGCCATCGGAGCCCTCTTCTTCAAGGAGCGCTTCGGCGCCCCACGCCTGGCGGCGGCGGGGCTGATGGTGGCGGGGATCGCCTTGATGCTGCGCTAAAGCGTGTTGCGAAAATGCGGTTGGGGAGTGGTGCCGAGCCCGGGACGTGGGTGAGGGCATCCACCTCCGTCCCGGGCCGGCATCGGCTTACGGCTTGGCGGCGTCGTGCGCGGACAGCTGCGGATACAGAAGGGCCGGGTCCTCGCCGAGCCGGGACTTCCACTGGGCCGTCCGCCCGTCGGCCAGTACTTCGAGGGAACCGGCCTCAAGACCGTCCAGCGCCGCCCTGGAGATCACATCGGGGTCCGACTTCTCGTCCTCAACGCCGGCCATCATGTCGGTGTCGACGCTGGCCATGGCCAGCGCCGTGACCTGGGTCCCCTGACCGGCGAGTTCGTACCGGATGCCGTTGGTCAGCGCCCAGGCCGCGGCCTTGGACGCCCCATAGCTGTTGGAGTGCTCGTACGCCATCCACGCCATGACTGACAGCACGTTCAACACGGCACCGCCGCCATTGGCACTCAGGACCGGCGCGAAGGCACGCACCATGCGCAGGGTGCCGAAGAAGTTGGTCTCCATCTCCAGCCGGATGTCCTCCTCCGCGCCGTCGGTGAGCCGAGCGAAGGTCGAGACGCCGGCGTTGTTGACGAGCAGTGTCGTGTCGTCGGCCAAGGCCGCGGCCCGGGTCACCGACGCGTCATCGGTGACGTCCAGCATCAACGGGACGACACCGGGCATCCGGGGGACGGTCTCCGGCCGGCGGGCGGCCGCATAGACCTTTTTGCCGCCTCTGCGTCGCAACTCGGTGACGAAGCTGTGCCCGATACCACGGTTCGCGCCTGTGACCAGTGCGATCTCGTTTCGAATGTCCATGCCCGCTACGCTAAAACCTCACGCTGACGTGAGAGGCAAGCGTCGGGAGGAAGGACGGGGCGATGAAGATCGGAGAGCTCGCGCAGCGGGCCGGTGTGAGCGTGCGCGCGTTGCGCTACTACGAGGAACAAGGTCTGCTCAGCCCGGAGCGCACACCGTCGGGACAGCGCCGCTACACCGAGGGCACCGTCGAGGTGGTGCGCCTGTTCCAGCAGTTCTACGCGGCCGGCCTCAGCAGCCGTTCCATCGCGACATTGCTGCCCTGCGTGAACAACGGGCACGTCACCGCCGCCCAGCGCCGAACGCTGCACGCCGAACGCGACCGCCTCGCGGCCAGGGTCGAGGAAATGACCCAGACACTGCGCCGACTCGACCAGCTCATCACCGCCGCCGACCACCGCGGCGGGGCTGCTCACAGCCACTCGTCGAGGACTGCGACCAGCACGGTCGCTTCGTAGCGGACGGCGAGCTTGTCGTACCGAGTGGCGACGGCCCGGTGGCGCTTGAGCCGGTTGATCCCGCACTCGACCGAGTGCCGCTGCTTGTAGTCGTCTTTGTCGAACTTCGGTGGCCGCCCGCCACGCGATTCGCGCTTGAGGCGGTTGCGGACCCGGTCCGCCGGCACCGGGATGGTGGCCTTGATCCCGCGTCTGCGCAGGTAGGAGCGATTGCCCGCGCGAGTCGTACGCCTTGTCGGCCCGGACCCGGCCCGGGGGCTTGCGCGGCCTGCCGAGCCCCAGGCGAGGTACCCGGATGGCCTCCCGGACTGCTTCGAACTGCGGGGAGTCGCCCCGCTGCCCGGCCGTGATCATGACGGACAAGGGTTTCTGCCCCTGTTCGACCGCAAGGTGGATTTTGCTGGTCAGTCCGCCGCGGGAGCGTCCGAGACCGTGGCCTGCCGGCTCGACGAAGATGCCGCCGGGCGGCTCCCTCTGACGATCCCCTTTTTCGCTGCCCCGGCGGCGTGCTGGTGGGCCCGGCAGACGGTGGAGTCGACGCTGACGTCCCAGGTGATCAGGCCCTTCGCGTCCGCCTCGGCCTGCAACTGGGTGAGGATCCTTGCCCAGGTACCGTCCCGCTGCCAGCGCCGGAACAGGTCGTAGACCCGCTCCCACGGCCCATAACGTTCGGGCACGTCCCGCCAGGGCGCACCGGTTCGGGCCCGCCACCGTATGCCGTCTATCAGCTGTCGCCGCGTCCATACCTGCGGCCGACCCGACTTGATGCCCGTCGGCAGCAGGGGCTCAAGCCGGGCCCACTGGCCGTTCGTCAGATCCCCACGCCCCACGGGACTTGATGATCAACGAACAAGATCCACTTTCGCAACGGACCCTAGGCCGGGTCGCCGCGCAGTGCCGCGCGCAGGGACGTGTTGGCGATCAGGATGCCGCCGTCCACCGGGAGCGTGACGCCGGTGATCCAGGCGGCGTCCCGGGAGGCGAGGAAGGCGACGGCGGCGGCGATGTCCTCGGGGCGGCCGACGCGGCCGAGGGGGTAGGCGGCCGCGGCCCGCTCCAGCGCGTCGGGGCGGCCGGCCCAGTTGGGGGTGTCGACCGTGCCGGGGGCGACGAGGTTGACCCGTACGCCGCGCGTCGCCGCCTCGCCGGCGAGCGTGCGGGTCAGGCTCGCCAGCCCGGCCTTCGCCGCGCTGTAGGCGTGGTTGCCGAAGTCCTGTACGCCGTTGACGGAACCGACGCCGACGATCGCGCCGCGGCCGCCGGCGGCGGCCAGGTGGGGCAGGGCCGCGCGGGCGCAGCGGAACGCGCCGCCGAGGGTGACGTCGAGGTCGCCGTGCCAGTTCTCGTCCGTCTGGTCCTCGAAGAGCGGGGGGTCGGGCGAGCACCGGCACGCGTTGTTGACCAGGACGTCGAGGCCGCCGAAGCGGTGGACGGCGTGGGCCACGGCCGCTTCTACGGCGGTGCGGTCGGCGACGTCACAGGCGAGGGCATCGGCGGTGCCGCCGCTGCCGCGTACGCCGGCGTCCTCGCGGATGCCCGCGGCCGCCTTCTCGGCCCGGTCCCCGTCGAGGTCGGTGACCAGGACCCGTGCCCCTTCGGCGGCGAGCCGCCGGGCGGTGGCCTCGCCGATGCCCCGTCCCGCGCCGGTGATCATGACGCGGTAGCCGTCGAATCGCCTCATGCGCCCAGCTTGGCGCACGGGCCCCGGAAGCAACAGACCGCGGTACGGGCCGTGGGTCCGGACCGGCCCGTACTCAGTACCGCTTCGGCGCCGGCTTCGGCTTCTCGCCGCGTACGGGCGGCTGGTCCGCGTTGACCTCCTCGGCGCTGCGGTCCCGCTCGCCGCGCCGGTCCCGCGGCTTCTCGTCCCGTCCGGAAGCGGCCTCCCGGGGGTCCTTCGTCCTGCGCTCGTCGCCCATGTCGACTCCTTCGTGCCGGTCGGCGGATGGTCAGGGCGTACGGGTGCCCCTCGCGTCCCTCGTGACACTTCCGGCGCGCGGCGGCGCGCGGTCGTCAGGCCGCCAGGGAGGCTCGCAGGGCGCGTACCAGGGCCTGGGCGCGCGGGTCCGCCGTGACGTTCTGCTGCATGCCGTTGGTGACGTACCCGAAGGCCGTGTCGGACTCGGGGTCCGCGAAGGCCAGGCAGCCGCCGCGCCCGGGGTGGCCGAAGGAGCCGGGGGCCAGGAGGGGCGAGGCGGGGCCGTGCAGCATGTAGCCGAGGCCGAAGCGGGTGTTGACCACGAGGGTGCGGTCGGGGCCTGCCGACTCCTCCGTACGGGCCAGGGTGAGCGTGGCGGGCGCGAAGAGACGGGGGTGGCCGTCGACGGGGCCGATGAGCGCGGCGTAGCAGCGGGCCAGGGCGCGGGCGGTGGCGATGCCGTTGGAGGCGGGGAGTTCGGCGGCGCGGTAGGCGTCGGCGTTCTCGTCGGGGGCCGGGGTGATGGCGCCGAAGGCGCGCCGGGTGAGGGAGGCGGGGTCGCTGTAGGCGTCGGAGACGTTGCGCTTGGGGCGGACGCGCAGTCCGGCGGCGGCGGGCGGGGCCGGTGCCTCGACGTCGGCGAGGCGGCCGGTGCGGGCGCGCGCGTCGGCGGGTGCGCCGACCCACAGTTCCAGGCCGAGCGGCCCGGATATCTCGTCGGCGATCCAGCCGCCGATGGTGCGGCCGGTGATGCGGTGCACGAGTTCGGCCAGGAGCCAGCTGTAGGTCTGGGCGTGGTAGCCGTGTTCGGCGCCGGGCGTCCAGGCGGGGGCCTGGGCGGCGAGGGCGGCGGGGCCGCTGACGCCGTCGACGGCCTGTTCGGGGGTGAGCGGGGTGTCCAGTACGGGCAGTCCGGCGCGGTGCGACAGGAGGTGGCGGACGAGGACGCGGTCCTTGCCCGCGGCCTTGAACTCGGGCCAGTACGTGCCGACGGGGGCGTCCAGGTCGAGCAGTCCGCGCTGGTGCAGCAGGAGGGGCACGACGGCGGCGATGCCCTTGGTGGCGGAGCGGATGACCTGGGCGGTGTCCGCTTCCCAGGGCGTGCCGGCGCCCGGCGCGCCCGCCTCGGTGCCGTCCGCGTCCCGGTCGCCGCCCCACAGGTCGACGATCTTGCGCCCGTGCCGGTAGACGGCGACAGCCGCGCCGCGCTCGCCGCGCTGCGCGAAGTTGGCCGCGAAGGCGTCCCGGACCGGCTCGAAGCCGTCCGCGACCGTGCCCTGGACGTCCACCACTGTTTCCCGCTTCCCACTCATCCGTCGCGTTTGTGACCTATCAATGGTGCAACGCGCGGATCAGTGCTGGTGACCAGGGCCGCCGGCGAACGCGGGGTACGGGGGTGCCGTCAGGGCGTGGGGATCGTCACAGAGCGCGGATCGAATCCGAAGGGCAGTTCGAGTCGGTGCGTGGCCATCAGTTCCGCGTCGCCCAGCAGTTCCTGGGTGGGCCCGTCGGCGGCGATGACGCCTCCGGACAGCACGACGGCGCGCGGGCACAGTTCGAGCGCGTACGGCAGGTCGTGCGTGACCATCAGTACCGTCACGTCCAAGGCCCGCAGGATGTCGGCGAGTTCGCGGCGGGAGGCGGGGTCGAGGTTGGAGGACGGCTCGTCCAGGACGAGGATGTCCGGGCGCATCGCGAGGACCGTCGCGACCGCGACGCGGCGCCGCTGCCCGAAGGAGAGGTGGTGCGGCGGGCGGTCGGCGAAGTCCGCCATGCCGACCCGGGCGAGCGCCTCGGTGACGCGTGCCGCCAGCTCGGCGCCGCGCAGCCCGGCCGCTGCGGGCCCGAACGCGACGTCCTCGCGGACGGTGGGCATGAACAGCTGGTCGTCGGGGTCCTGGAAGACGATGCCGACGCGGCGGCGGATCTCGGCGAGGTGCCGTCTGCCGACGGGCAGCCCGGCGACGGTGACCGTGCCGGCGCCCGGCGCGAGGATGCCGTTCAGGTGCAGGACGAGGGTGGTCTTGCCGGCGCCGTTGGGCCCGAGCAGCGCGACCCGCTCGCCGCGGGCCACGGTCAGGTCGACGCCGAAGAGGGCCTGGTGGCCGTCGGGGTAGGCGTAGGCGAGCCCGGCGATCTCCAGGGCGGGCCCGTGGGCCGGTACGGGCCCGTCGGCGAGCGTGGTCAGGGGGTTGTTCACAGCGTCCATCCCAGCAGGCATACGGCGAGGGCGGCGGCGGGCAGGGCGGCGGCGCGGGTCCACTGGGCGCCGGTCGCGGCGGTGGCGTCGGGGGCCGGCAGGGTGCCGGTGTAGCCGCGGCTGACCATGGCGAGGTGGACGCGTTCGCCGCGTTCGTAGGAGCGGATGAACAGGGCGCCGGCGGATTTCGCGAGCACGCCCCAGTGGCGTACGCCACGTGCTTCGAAGCCGCGGGAGAGGCGGGCGACGCGCATCCGCCGCAGCTCGTCGGTGATCACGTCGGCGTACCGGATCATGAAGGAGGCGATCTGGACGAGCAGCGGCGGCATCCGCAGCCGCTGGAGGCCGAGCAGCAGGCCGCGCAGTTCGGTGGTGGCGGCGAGCAGGACGGACGCGGCGACGCCCAGCGTGCCCTTGGCGAGGATGTTCCAGGCGCCCCAGAGCCCGGACTCGCTCAGCGCCAGCCCCAGGACGTGCACCCGCGGCCCGGTGGCGGCGAACGGCAGCAGGACGGCGAACGCCACGAACGGCGCCTCGACGAGCATCCGCTTGAGCAGGAAACCGGCGGGCACGCGGGCCGCCGCTGCCACCGCGGCGAGCAGCAGCGCGTACAGGGCGAAGGCCCACACGGCCGTGCGCGGCGTGACGACCACGGTCAGGACGAAGCCGAGGACCGCCGCGATCTTGCAGTGCGGCGGCAGCGCGTGCACCGGCGAGTGCCCGTGCCGGTAGAGCCGGTGGGCGTGTCCGGCGCCCATGTCAGGCCGATTCCGGCGTGTGCCGGGGTGCCGCCGCGGCGTCCGCTGCCGCATGGCGGCGGCGCCGTACGACCAGGAAGACGCCGGTGCCGGCGGCGAGCGTCGCGCCCACGCCGATCACCCCGGCGAGCCCGCCGGAGATCCGCGGGTCGGCGACGTCCCGGACGCCGTAGCCGGCCAGCGGCGAGTCCTTGGCGGCGTGCTCCTCGGCCTTGGCGTCCAGGCCCTGGTCCCGGGCGACCTTCTCCAGGCCGTCCGGGCTGGCGGAGGCGTAGTAGCTGACGCCGCCCGCGCAGACGAGGGCGGCGGCGACGCCGGCCAGCCAGATCCGCCGGGTGGAGCGCCGGGCGCCGGGCCGCGGTGTCCCCGCCGGCGCCGTCTCCGGCTCCGGTTCCGGCCCCCCGGCGGGCTCCCGCGCCCGCGCTCCTTCCGCGGGCCCGGCCAAGGGGGAAGTCCGCAGAGCGAGCGGCCTGGCCAGGCCCCGCGCCCCGTACACGAGGTCGGGGCGCACGGCGAGGACCGCACCGACGGTCAGTGCGGTGATGACGGCCTCGCCGAGTCCGATGAGGACGTGCACGCCGGTCATGGCCGCGAAGACCGTGCCGATGGGCACGTCGGTGGTGCCGCCCAGCGCGTACAGGCCGGTGAAGGCGGCGGCAGCTGCCGGTACGGAGACGGCGGCGGCCGCGAAGGCGGCGGCGGTGACCGAGCGGCGGCCGCGCGGCAGCGCCTTGACCAGGCCGCGGAAGATTCCGTACGCGACGACGGTGGTCACCACGGCCATGTCGGTGATGTTGACGCCCAGCGCCGTCAGCCCGCCGTCCGCGAAGAGCACGGCCTGCATGAGCAGCACGACGGACACGCAGAGCACGCCGGTGTACGGGCCGACGAGGATGGCGGCCAGCGCGCCGCCCAGCAGGTGGCCGCTGGTTCCGGCGGCGACGGGGAAGTTCAGCATCTGGACGGCGAAGATGAAGGCGGCGACCAGGCCAGCGAGCGGCGCGGTGCGCTCGCCGGGGCCGCCGGGTCCGGCGTACGGGCCGGACGCGCCCAGTTCGCGGCGGGCGCCGCGCAGGCTGACGGCGACGGCTACCGCGGCGAAGACGCCGGTGGCGGCCGATACGGGGGCGTCGATGAATCCGTCGGGTACGTGCATGAGGGTCTCCGCTCAGCCGCGCAACTCCTTCATCGTGGCCGTACTGCAAATGGGTCGCAAGAGCGCTCGGGGCGCGAAACGGCGACGGGACGTCACCCCCACAGCAGCAAAAGGTGGCGAAGCGGGGCATTGGCGCAAAGGCTTGGTCCATGACCACGGCCGCCGCGCAAGCCTCCGCACCCGAAGCGCGCAGCGCTCCGCCCGCGCTCAGCCGCCGCCGCACCAATCTCGTCTTCACCACGATCGTGCTCGGCATGCTGCTGGCCGCCCTGGACCAGACGATCGTGTCCACCGCGCTGCCCACGATCGTGGCGGACCTGGGCGGCGGCGGGCACATGGCGTGGGTGGTGACCGCGTACCTGCTGGCCGAGACGGTCGCCACGGTCCTGGTCGGCAAGTTCGGCGACCTCTTCGGCCGGAAGATCATCTTCCAGGTGAGCGCGGTGGTCTTCGTCGCCGGCTCGATCCTGGCCGGCGCCTCCACCTCCATGCTGATGCTGGTGGCCGCCCGCGCGGTGCAGGGCATCGGCGGCGGCGGGCTGATGGTGACGGCCATGGCGCTGATCGCGGACGTCATCCCGCTGCGCGAACGCGGCAAGTACCAGGGGGCGCTGGGCGCCGTCTTCGGCGTAACGACGGTCGTCGGACCCACACTGGGCGGCCTGTTCACCGACCACGCGTCCTGGCGCTGGTGCTTCTACGTCAACATCCCCATCGCGATCGTCATGGTCGTCATGGCGGCCCGCACCATCCCGGTCGTCCGCTCGGCGGTGCGCCCGCTCATCGACTACACCGGCATCGTCCTCGTCGCGCTGGGCGCCTCGGGGCTGGTCCTGGGCCTGGAGTGGGGCGGCAACGAGTACGCCTGGGGCTCGGCCGTCATCATCGGCCTGTTCGCGGGGTCGGTGGTGCTGCTGGCCGCGTTCGTGTTCGTGGAGCTACGGGCCAAGGAGCCCATGCTCCCCATGCACCTCTTCCGCAACCCGGTCTTCACCGTCTGCTCGGCCCTGAGCTTCATCGTCGGCTTCGCCATGCTCGGCGCGATGACGTACCTGCCGACGTACCTCCAGTTCGTCGACGGCGTCTCGGCGACGATGTCGGGCGTCCGGACACTCCCGATGGTCGCCGGACTGCTCGGCACCTCCATGCTCTCCGGCGTCGTCGTCAGCCGCACCGGCCGCTACCGGGTCTTCCCCATCGTCGGCACCGGCGTGATGACGCTCGGCCTGTACCTGATGTCCACCATGGGCGCGGACACCGGCGTCTGGCTCGAATCGCTGTACATGTTCGTCCTCGGCCTCGGCATCGGCCTGGCCATGCAGGTGCTGACCATCGCCGTACAGAACACGGTCAACTACCACGAGCTGGGCTCCGCGACCTCCGGCGTGACGTTCTTCCGCACCCTCGGCTCGTCCTTCGGCACCGCCGTCTTCGGCACCCTCTACAGCAACCGGCTCGACCCCAACCTCAAGTCGGCGCTGGCCGAGGCACCGGGCGTACCACCGCAGGCCGCCGCGAGCCCGCAGGCCCTGCACCAACTGCCCGCCGCGCAGGCCAGGCCGGTCATCGACGCGTACGCCGACACCGTCAACTACGTCTTCCAGTGGGTCGTGCCGGTCGCGGTGGCCGGGTTCCTGATGGCGTGGTTCCTCAAGGAGGTGCCGCTGCGCGACAGCGCGCGGGCCGCCGCGGGCGACCTGGGCGAGGGCTTCGCCGCGCCCGACTCGACCGACTCCGACCAGCAGCTGGAGCGGGCGGTGGCCCGGACGATGCGCAAGGCGGAAGGCCCGGTGAGCCTGGAAGTGCTGGCCGCGTCCGGCAGCCCGCTCACGCCCGGCCAGGCGTGGGCGCTGGGCCAGATCCACTGGCGTACGCGCATCCACGGCGAGACGTCGCTCGCCGCCATCGCGCAGGCCCACCGGATGCCGGACGAGGTCTTGGAGCCGGTCTTCACCCGCGCCGTGTCGGCCGGGTACGCGCGGCACGACGCCGGGCGGCTGGTCCTGACCGAGGCGGGACGCGCCGAAATCGACCGCCTGATCGTGGCCTGGCGCGGCTGGCTGGACGAACGGCTGGAGGGCTGGACCGCCGACGACCCGGAAGACCGCGCCCGGCTGGCCCGCGCACTGGACAACGTGGCGGCACGCCTGCTGGACGAGGACTCCTCCCGGCGGGAGCGCACAGCGGTGTGAACGTGCCGCGCGGCCCCCTACCCAAGCCCACCAAACCGCCCCGCGGCCACAGCAGAAACAAACGCAACCAGCCGCCCACGCTCGAACCGCAACGCGGGCCCGGTCGGGTTCTTGCTGTCCCGTATGGCAACGGTGCCGGCATCGACGATGGCGCATTCGACGCACTGGGCTCCGCTGTCGCTGTACGTGGACTTCCACCACGTCACGGAAAGGGCGGAAGCGTCGTCAACGTGGCTCATGTGTTCTTCCTTATCTCTGTGATCAGGTCCGCCGACGCCCCGACCGGGAGCGCGGCGGAGGTAAGCCGCTGCCAAGCGTCCCGGTGAGCCGCCACCTTGTCAGGTTCCTCGATGTACAGGGCCGAGGTCAGCCCCTCGCCCTGGCCGATCGGGCCCGCATCGTGACTCGTGGACGAGGGCGTCACAGGCGTCGCTGCCCTTTCGGGCGCCCAGGGCGCCAGGGCCGCCCCGACGGGCTCTGGACCGGGGTCGAGGGGCGGAGTTAGGTTGCTGGGGCAACCATCCACCCTCTCGGGAGGAACGGCGACCGTGACAGCAACCGTGCAGGGCATCTGTGCGCCCGGGTTCGAGGGTGTGCGGGGCGAGTTCGAGCGTAATTTTGCCGAGCGGGGGGAGGTCGGCGCGGCGGTCGCGGTGACGCTCGACGGTGAGTTCGTCGTCGACCTGTGGGGTGGGTACGCCGACGCCGGCGGCGCCCGGCCGTGGCAGCGCGACACCCTGGTCAACGTGTACTCCACCAGCAAGGGCATGACCGCCCTGTGCGCCCACCTGCTCGTCGACCGGGGCGAGTTGGACCTCGACGCGCCGGTCGCCCGGTACTGGCCCGAGTTCGCGCAGGCCGGCAAGGCGGACGTGCCGGTGCGGTGGCTGCTGTCGCACCGCGCGGGCCTGGTCGGGCCGCGTGAGCGCCTGACGCCCGAGGACGTGTACGACTGGGAGAGGACCTGCGCGGCGCTGGCGGCCACCGAGCCGTGGTGGGAGCCGGGCAGCGCGCAGGGGTACCACGCCGTCAGCTTCGGGTTCCTGGTCGGCGAGGTGGTGCGGCGGATCACCGGCGTCTCGCTCGGCACCTTCCTGCGTACGGAGATCACCGGGCCGCTCGGCGCCGACCTGTACATCGGCACGCCCGCCGAAGAGCACGCCCGCTGTGCCCAGTTGATCGGCCCGGACGGCGGCGGCACTCTCAACGGCGCCATCGCCGGGCTGCCCGAGGGGCCGGTGCGGTCCCTGGACGCCCACCCGATGGCCGCGTTCGCCCTCGCCATGAACCATCTGCCGCTGGGCGACGTGAACAGCGCGGCCTGCCGCTCCGCCGAGATCCCCGCCGGCAACGCCAACGCCACCGCCCGCGGCTTGGCGGCCGTCTACCGGGCCCTGGCCGGCGGCGGGCTGGTCGACCCCGGCACGCTCGCCGCGATGCGGGAGCCGCAGAGCCGCCCCGGCGAGACCGACCTGGTGCTCGGCGGCATCGTGTCGAAGGACCTGCCGTTCGCCTGGGCCACCGGGTACATGGTCAACTCGGCCGGGTACTTCGGTACCAACCCGGCCGCGTTCGGCCACGGCGGCGCGGGCGGCTCCCTGGCCTTCGCCGACCCGGAGAACCGGCTGTCGTACGCGTACACGATGAACAAGTTCGGGGGCGGCACGTCGGGCGGCGACCTGCGCAACCTCGCGCTGGTCGACGCGGTGTACGCGGCGCCGCCGCTCGCCGGGCGCACCGGCTGACCCGGCCCGACCCCGATCCAGACCCCGGTCCCGGACTTACGGCAGAGGCCCGGCGGCAGGGCCCGTTTCGTACGGGCGCCCGCCGCCGGGCCTCTGTCCGCGCCGCGCCCCGTCCCCACGGGGCGGCGCGTGCCGGGGCGGCGGCGCCGCTCACGCGGCCGCCCCGGGGCGTGTCACACCTTGGTGAGTTCCGGCTGCGCGGCCGGCTCGGGTGCGAGGTGCTTCTGGAGCTGTTCGCCCTCGACGTCCACGTTGGGCAGGGCGCGCTGGAGCCACTTGGGCAGCCACCACGCGGCGCGGCCGAGGAGTGCGAGGACGGCGGGGACGATGGCCATGCGGACCACGAACGCGTCGAAGAAGACGGCGACGGCGAGCCCGAAACCGATCATCTTGATCATGGATTCGGAGGAGCCGATGAAGCCCGCGAAGACCGAGATCATGATGACCGCGGCGGCCGTGACCACCCGCGCGCCGTGCCGGAAGCCGGTGACGACCGCCTGTCCGGGGCGCTCCCCGTGGACGAACGCCTCGCGCATCCGCGTCACGAGGAAGACCTCGTAGTCCATGGCGAGGCCGAAGACCACGCCCACCATGAAGATCGGCATCATGCTCATGACCGGACCGGTCTGCTCGACGCCGAACAGGCCGGCCAGCCAGCCCCACTGGAAGACCGCGACCACCGCGCCGAGCGCCGCGACGACGGAGAGGAGGAAGCCGAGGGCGGCCTTCAGGGGCACCAGCACCGAGCGGAAGACGACCATCAGGAGCAGGAAGGCCAGGCCGACGACGAGCGCCAGGTAGGGCAGCAGCGCGTCGTTGAGCTTCTCGGAGACGTCGATGTTCATCGCGGTGGTGCCGGTGACCAGCGCCTGCGCGTCGGCGTCCCGCGCCGCGTCACCCGCCTTGCCGCGGATCTCGTGGACCAGGTCCTCGGTCTCGGTGCTGCTCGGCTTGGACTTCGGTACGACGTTCAGCAGCGCCGTGTCGCCCGCCTGGTTGAAGGTGGGCGGGGTGACGGCCGCGACGCCGTCCAGCTTGGAGACGGTGGCGGCGACCCCGGCCGCGGCGGCCTTCGGGTCCTTGCTGCCCTGCCCGTCGACGACCAGCATCAGCGGCCCGTTGAAGCCGGGCCCGAAGCCGTCGGAGAGCAGGTCGTACGCCTTGCGCTGGGTGGTGCTGGTGGGCTGTGCGCCGTCGTCCGGCAGGCCCATCTCCAGCGAGCCGGCGGGTACGGCGATGACGCCCAGGCCGACGACCCCGGCCAGCAGCACGGCGACCGGGCGGCGCAGGACGAAGCGCGCCCAGCGGGTGCCCATGTTGGGCTTGCCGCCCTCGGCCTCCCCGGGGGTGGTGGCACCCTTGCGGGCCTTGCGGCTCAGGACCCGCTTGCCCGCGAAGCCCAGCAGCGCGGGGATGAGGGTGAGGGCGACGAGGACGGCGATGACGACCGTGCCGGCCGCCGCGATGCCCATCTTGGTGAGCATCGGGATGTTGACCACCGACAGGCCCACCAGGGCGATGACGACGGTCAGCCCGGCGAAGACCACGGCGGAACCGGCGGTGCCGACCGCGCGGCCGGCCGCCTCCTCGCGCTCCCGGCCCTCGGCCAGTTCGGCCCGGTAGCGGGAGACGATGAACAGCGCGTAGTCGATGCCGACGGCGAGGCCGATCATCATGGCGAGGGTGGACGTCGTGCTGGACAGGTCCAGGACGCTGCCGAGCGCGGTGATGGACGAGACGCCGATGCCCACGCCGATCAGCGCGGTCAGCAGCGGCAGTCCGGCGGCTATCAGGGCGCCGAAGGTGATGACGAGGACGACGGCGGAGATGACGATGCCGATGACCTCGGTGGCGCCGGTCTCCGGCATCGCCTGGAGCGCGTTGCCGCCGATCTCGACGGTCAGCCCGGCGTCCCTGCCGTCCTGCGCCGCGTCCTTGAGCGCGTCGCGCGCGTCGTCCTTCAGCTCGAAGCCGGAGACCTTGTAGGTGACCTGCGCGTAGGCGGTGGTGCCGTCCTGGGACACGCCCTTGGCCAGGTACGGGTCGGAGACCGAGGCGACCTGCGGCGAGGAGGATTTCAGCTCGCCGACGACCTTCTCGACGGCCTTCTTGTGCTCCGGCGCGGTCACCTTCTGCCGGTCGGGCGCCTTGAAGACCACGCGCGCTGTCGCGCCGTCCGCCTTGGTGCCGGGGAAGCGCTCGCCCAGCAGGTCGAAGGTCTTCTGCGACTCCGTGCCCGGTACGGAGAAGGAGTCGGCGGCGGGTGAGGAGGCGGTGGCGGCGCCGACGCCGGCGACGGCCAGCAGCGCCACCCATATGAGGGCGACGAACCGGCGTCGCCTGAAGGCGAACCGTCCGAGCTTGTAGAGGAATGTGGCCACGAGAAGGGGTGCTCCCGTCGGGTCAGGGACGTACAAGGGCGTGCGGAGCCGGCCCGACGACGAGAGCGGCGCGTCGAGAGCTGCCGTTATGGGGAGTGTTGGGGACGTCCGGTCCGGCCCGCCGGGGGCCGGAGCCGGTCAGACGCCTAGGGCGGGGAGGACCACGGCGTCCACGTAGTCGGCGAGGAAGGCGCGGTCCGGCGGCCGGTCCTCGATGAGCTGCTGGGCGACGAAGGCGCCGATCAGCATGTGGGGTACGTAGGCGAGCGCGGGGCGGTCGGCGGGGATTTCGCCGCGTTCGACGGCGCGGGCGAGCATCGCGTCCATCCCGGAGATGTCCGGGTTGACGATCAGGTCGCGCAGCGCCTGGTGGAGGTCGGGGTTGTCGTACGCGGCCCGGGCGAGGCCCCGCAGCAGCGCGCAGTCGCGTTCCATCTCGCAGTCGTCCGCGCGGGAGACCATGGCGTGCAGGTCGCCGCGGAGGCTGCCGGTGTCGATGTCGGCGACCCGGACGGGCTTGTGGTGGTGGAGCGCCTTGGCGACCAGTTCGGGCTTGCCCTGCCACTGGCGGTAGAGGGTGGCCTTGCTGGCGTGGGTGCGGGCGGCGACGGCGTCCATGGTCAGGGCGTCGTAGCCGACCTCGCGCAGCAGGTCGAGCACGGCCGCGTAGAGCTCGGCCTCGCGCTCGGGGGTCAGCCGGCTGCGGCCCATCGCGGCACACCTCCTCGGTGAACGCATCGACATGAACGAAACGGTTTCGTACAGCTTCGGTACGGCTCGACGGTACATCCGGTCACAAGCGAAACGGAAACGTTTCGATGGTGGTGTGCGTCACGCATCACCACCACCGGCCGAGTTGCCGCCGTACGCGCACGCCGAAAACATGGGTGCGTGAGTGACGGCGCGTATCTCCGGTTCCCGCATCTCCACGGCGAGATGCTGTGCTTCGCCGCCGAGGACGACCTGTGGGTGGCCCCGCTGACGACCGACGGCGGCGCGGCGCCCCGGGCCTGGCGGCTCACGGTCGACCGCACCCGGGTGAGCCACCCGCGGTTCTCCCCCGACGGCAGACACATCGCCTTCACCACCTGGCGCAGCCTCGACCCCGAGATCCACCTCGCCCCCGTGGCCGGCGGCCCGGCCCGCCGGCTGACCTATTGGGGGAGCACCGACGCACGCGTCTGCGGCTGGACCCCGGACGGCCACATCCTCGCCGTCTCCTCGCACGGCCAGCCCTTCTCGTACTACTCCTGGGCCTACAGCGTCCCCACCGACGGCAGCCCCGGCGGCCGGCTCCCCTGGGGGCCGGTCTCCGACCTCGCGGTCGCCGACTTCACCGCGGACGGGCACCGGCTGGAGGGCGACGGCCACCCGTACGGGAACGTCGCCGACGGCGGCCCCGACGGCAACCACGACGACACGGTGGAACGCCGGACGCTGCTGCTGACCGGCAAGCCGCCGCACGAGCCCGCCTCCTGGAAGCGCTACCGCGGCGGCGCGATGGGCCGGATGTGGCTGCACGGCACCCGGCTGCTGCCGGACCTGCGCGGCCACCTGGACGCGGTGATGTTCGTCGGCGACCGGATCGCGTTCCTCTCCGACCACGAAGGCGTCGCCAACGTCTACTCCTGCAAGCCGGACAGCACGGACCTGCGGCGGCACACCGACCACGCCGACTTCTACGCCCGGCACGCGTCCACCGACGGGCAGCGCATCGTCTACCAGTGCGGCGGCGACCTGTGGCTGGTGGACGACCTGAGCCCGACCGGCAAACCGAGCCGCCTCCAGGTGCGCCTGGGCGGTCCGCGGGCCGGCCGCCGCACCTACCAGGTACCGGCCGGTTCGCACATCACCTCCCTCGCGGTGGACACCACCGGGCGGGCCAGCGCCGTCGGCGTCCGCGGCAGCCTGTACTGGCTCACCCACCGCGACGGCCCGGCGCGCACCATCCACGACGAGCCGGGCGTACGGGTCAGGCTGCCCGAGATGCTCGGCTCCACCGGCCGCATCGCCTACGTCACCGACGCCGAGGGCGAGGACGCCGTCGAGATCGCCGACCTGCCCAAGGCCGGCATCCCGCGCGAGCCGCGCCGTATCGCGGCCGGCCGGCTGGGCCGCGTCCACGAACTGGTCTCCGCGCCCGACGGCGAACGGCTCGCGGTGGCCGCGCACGACGGGCGGTTGCTGCTGGTCGACGCCTCGGCGGACGGCGACGGCGGGGTCACCGAGCTGATCAGGTCCGACAACGGGCCCGTGCGCGACCTGGCCTTCTCCCCCGACTCGGGCTGGCTGACCTGGTCACACCCCGGCATCGGCCGGACGCTGCGCAGCATCAAGATCGCCCGGCTGACCGGCAACGGCTCCGGAGACGGTACGGAGGCCGCCAGCACCGTCGTGGACGTCACCAACGGCCGCTTCGAGGACGAGCAGCCCGTCTTCACCCGCGACGGCCGCTACCTCGCCTTCCTGTCCTGGCGCGGCTTCGACCCGGTCTACGACGTGCACACCGGCGACCTGTCCTTCCCCCTCGGCTGCCGCCCCTACCTCGTACCGCTGTCCTCCGCGACGCCCTCCCCCTTCCAGCTCTCCGCCGACGGGCGGCCCGCCGCCGGCGGCCTGGACCCGGCGGAGGCCCCCGGCACGGCCGAGGGCACGGCGCTGGTGGAGGTGGAGGGCCTGGCCAGCCGGGTGACGCCGTTCCCGGTCTCGGCGTCGAAGTACTCGGCGCTGCGTCCGGTCAGCGGCGGCGGGCTGGTCTGGCTGCGCTGGCCGATCTCCGGCGCGCTCGGCGAGACCTTCGCCAACCCCGACAACACCTCGGGCCAGCCCACGCTGGAACACTTCGACCTGGTCAAGGCCAAACGCACCGAACTGACCGGCGCCATCGACTCCTTCGCGCTCAGCGGCGACGGGTCCCGGCTCGTCGTCAACGACGAGGGCGACCTGCGGGCGGTGCCCGCCACGGAGCCGCCGGACGCCGACTCGACGGTCTTCCTGGACCCGCGGCGCATCCTGCACGACGTGGACCCGCCCGCCGAGTGGCGCCAGGCGTACGACGAGGCGGGCCGGATCACCCGCGCGTACTTCTGGGACCCGGGACTGTGCGGCCTCGACTGGGACGCCGTACTGGACCAGTACCGGCCGCTGGTCGAACGCGTCGCCTCCCCCGACGAGTTCGCCGACCTGCTGCGCGAGGTACTGGGCGAGCTGGGCACCTCGCACGCGTACGTCACCCCCGGCAAGCGCAACGAGGGCCCGCCGCACTACCAGCGCGCCATGGGTCTGCTCGGCGCCAACTTCGTGCTGCGCGACGGCTACTGGGTGGTGCAGCGCATCCTGCCCGGCGACTCCTCGGACTCCCGGGCCCGCTCGCCGCTGGCCGGTACGGGCATCCGCGAGGGCGCCGCGCTGACGCACGTGGACGGCCGGCGGGTCGACCCGGTGGCGGGCCCCTACCCGCTGCTGGCCGCGGCCGGCGGCACCACCGTGGAGCTGACGTTCGCGCCGGAGGGCGGCGGGCCCTCCCGGCGGGTGGCGGTGGTGCCGCTGGTCGACGAACGGCCGCTGCGCTACCAGGACTGGGTCGCCAAGCGCCGCGAGGTGGTGCGCGAGCTGAGCGACGGCAGGTGCGGCTACCTGCACATCCCCGACATGGGGGGCTCCGGCTGGGCGCAGTTCAACCGCGACCTGCGCATGGAGGTGTCGCGCCCGGCGCTGATCGTGGACGTGCGGGGCAACGCGGGCGGCAACATCTCCGAACTGGTCGTCGAGAAGCTGACCCGCACCATCGTCGGCTGGGACCTGACGCGCGACGCCCGGCCCGTCTCGTACGCCAGCAACGCGCCGCGCGGCCCGGTCGTGGCCGTCGCCGACGAGATGACCTCCTCCGACGGCGACATGATCACCGCTGCGTTCAAGCTCCAGGGCATCGGCCCGGTGGTGGGCCTGCGCACCTGGGGCGGCGTGGTCGGCATGACGGGGCGGCACCGGCTCAGCGACGGTACGTACATCACGGTGCCGATGAACGCGGCGTGGTTCGACGCGTACGGCTGGGGCGTGGAGAACCACGGCGTCGAGCCGGACATCGAGGCGCCGCGTTCGCCGCTGGACTGGGCCGAGGGCCGCCACCCGCAGCTCGGCGTCGCCGTACGCACCGCCCTGGACCTGCTGGAACGCCACCCCGCCGCGACCCCGCCCGATCTGTCGGACGTCCCCGACCGGCAGCGCCCCGCACTGCCGCCGCGCAACGGCTGAACACCGACCGCACCACCCGACAGGAGCAGCCGCATGGCATCACGCATATGCACCGCGTCACTGGCCGTCACCGCAGCGTTGACGGCCGGGCTCGCCACCACCGCGACACCCGCCCACGCCGCTGAACCACCCGGGACGTACCTCCTCTTCGACAAGAACCAGCGCGACCCGGCCGCCTCCAGGGTCCGCCTCGTACAGTCCGGCACGGGCAAGGTGCTGGCCGACTACCGCGCCGGTTCCGGCCAGGGCGGTACGGCGGGCCGCGACGAGTGCGCGAGAAGCAAGGGCTGGCTGCCGGACGGCACGTACCGGGTGCTCGGGCACACCACGCGCAAGCAGGGCGGGCGCGACGGCATCAACGGGTACGCGATCCGGCTCGCGGACAAGACGTGCCGGGACGGCCGTACCCGGCGCACCGCGCTGTTCCTGCACAGCGAGATGCGGCCCGACGGCACCCAGGGCCCGGCGCGCCCCGGGCGGGACGCCCCGTACCGCTGGGACGGCGACTCCGACTACCGGTCGCTGGGCTGCGTCAAGCTCGCCCCCGCCGACATCAAGGACCTGTTCGCGGAGGCGGAGCGGCAAGGGTGGCCGACGACGCTCAAGGTCGTCAAATAGCGCGTGCACCGCACGGGTTGAGGGGCGCACCCGGCGGTTCGGGTGCGCCCCGGCCCGGCCTCAGTGGTCCGTCCGCGCCTTCTCGTCCGCCTCCCCGCCCGCACCGACCAGCCCCACGCGCATCCCCTCCAGCCGGTCGCCGAAGCGGCGCATCTCGCGCTGCCCCACCGTCCCGATGACGGACGGCAGATAGCCGCGCACCGACTGCATCCCGCGCAGCCACCACTGCCCGTACACGTGCGAGGACCGGCGCTCGATGCCTGCCACGATCCGGTCCACGGCCGGGCCCAGTGGGTATGTCTTGTTCGACGGCCAGGGCAGCCGCTGGCGCAGCTCGCGCATCACGTCGTCCGCGTCGGCGCCGCGCACCATGTCCGTATCGGTCCAGCTCAGGTAGCCGACACCCACCCGTACGCCCTTGTAGCCGACCTCGGCGCGCAGGCTGTGCGCGAACGCCTCGACGCCGGACTTGGAGGCGCAGTACGCGGTCATCATCGGTGCCGGTGTGATGGCGGCGAGCGAGGCTATCTGGAGGAAGTAGCCGCGGGACTCCATCAGGACGGGCAGGAACGCCCGCCCGGTGACCGCGCCGCCGATGAGGTTGACCTCGATGACCCGCCGCCAGGACACCGGGTCGGAGTCGACGAACGGGCCGCCGGTGGCCACCCCGGCGTTGGCAACCACGATGTCGACCTTGCCGAAGCGCGCCTTCACTTCGCGGGCCACCTCGGCCATCGCCTCGTGGTCGGTGACGTCGGCGTGCCAGTGGGCCGCCTCGCCGTGCAACGAGGCGGCCACCCTGGCCAGTTCCTCGGGTTCCAGGCCGACCAGCGCGAGCGTGGCGCCGCGCGCGGACAGCTTGCGGGCGAGGAGTTCGCCGACGCCGCGCGCCGCGCCGGTGACGACGGCGACCTGCCCTTCCAGGCTTCTGCGCACACTCATGCGGTCTTCTCCTTCTTCTCCCCCGCCGCGGTACGCAAATGGCCCCCGACCAGCTCGCGTATGCGGTCCACGACCACCTCGGGCTCCTCGATGGGCGTCATGTGCCCGGCTCCGGCCAGTTCGGTCAGCCCCTCGAACCGGGGCAGTACGGAGGCCAGCCGCCGGGACTGCACGACCGGGGTCAGCCGGTCGGCGGTGCCCGCGATGACGGCGGTGGGCACCTCCAGCCGCGCCGCGCCCCCGGTCAGGTCCAGTCCGGCCAGTACCTTGCCCCACCTCGACCGCACGCCCACCGGGCAGGCGTGCACGATGCGCGCGCACGCCTCCACCTGCTCGGGGGTCGCCGCGGGCCCCATCGTGGCGTACTTCAATATCCGTTTGGCGACCGCGGTGACCGGCCCGAGCGGCGCCCGTGAACCGAGGACGACCTGATGCGCGATGCGCCGCCCGCCCGGCGAGCGCATCGGTATCACCATGGACTCCGCCGTCAGGTTCGCGCTGCCGGTGCTGCACAGCAGTACGGCGGCGGCCCGCGCCCGGAATTCGGGGCGCTCCGACGCGGCCATCATCGTCATACCGCCCATGGAGTGCCCGGCCAGCACCGCCCGCTCCCCCGGCTCCAGGGCCGCGCCCAGCACGGCCACCAGGTCGTCGGCGAGCGCGGTGGTGGTGTAGCCGCGCGGGCCCACCGCCGGAGTGCGGCCGTGCCCCCGCTGGTCGTAGAGCACCACCTTGTGGTCGGCGGCCAGGGCCCGTACGACCGGGGCCCAGAAGGCGGTCGAGCAGGTCCAGCCGTGCGACAGCACGACGGCCGGAGCGCCCGGCTCCCCGGGCCCGTGGATCTCCACATGCAGCCGGGAGCCGTCGGCCGAGGTGGCGCTCAGTTCCCTGCGCGGCGCGGGCGGCGCGTACCGGCCGCGGGTCATGGGCGTCACCGGCATCACGCCACCGCCTTCGCGGCCTGCTCCGGCCGTGCGCCCGCGCGCGCTGCCGGGACGCGCAGCACCTCGTACTCGGCGAGGTCCACCTGCCGCGTGACCTTGCGGAACTCGGCCGTCGTGCCGGGCCAGGCGGTGGTGTTGCGGCCGTTGGAGTCCAGGTACCAGCTGTCGCAGCCGCCGGTGGTCCACACCGTGCGCTCCATCCGCTTCTGGATGCCGCGCGTCCAGGCGTGCACCGCGGAGGGGCGTGCGTTGAGCGCGATCTTCCCGCCCAGCACGTCCAACTGCCGCATGAAGTCCACGAGATAGTTCAGCTGCGACTCGATCATCAGGATCATCGAGCTGTTCCCCAGGCCCGTGTTGGGCCCGATGATCGTCAGGAAGTTGGGGAAGCCGGCCGCCGTCGTACCGCGCAGCGCCTCCATGCCGTCCTTCCACTCCTCGGCCAGCGTGGTGCCGTTGGCGCCGGTGACCCGGTGTGCGATCGGCATGTCGGTCACGTGGAACCCGGTGCCGAAGACGATCGCGTCGGCCTCCGTCTCCGTACCGTCCGAGGCGACCAGTACGTTCCCCCGGACTTCCCGCAGGCCGCCCGCCACCACGTCCACATTCGGCCGGGTCAGCGCCGGGTAGTACGTGTTCGACAGCAGGATGCGCTTGCAGCCGATGCGGTAGTCGGGCGTCAGCTTGGCCCGCAGCGCCGGGTCCTTCACGGCCCGCTTCATGTGCCCCTTGGCCAGCCCCTCGATCATGCCCAGCTCGTTCGGCCGCTTGGTGAACGCGCTGACCTGCAACTCCCTGATTCCCCACAGCAGGCCGCGGCGCGCGGCCCGGGTCGCCGGGACCTTGGCGTGCAGCCAGCGCTCCAGGCCGCTGATCTTCCGGTCGGCGCGCGGCAGCACCCAGGCCGGGGTGCGCTGGAACAGCGTGAGCCGGTCGACCGTCGGCTGGATGGACGGCACGATCTGGATCGCCGAGGCACCCGTGCCGATCATGGCGACCCGCTTGCCGCGCAGGTCGTAGTCGTGGTCCCAGCGCGCGCTGTGGAACACCTTCCCCGGGAACGCGTCGAGCCCCGGTATGTCCGGCACCTTCGGGTCCGACAGCGGCCCGGTCGCCGACACCACCACATCCGCCGTGAGCGCCCCGCTCGCCGTCTCGATCTCCCAGTACAGCCCGTCCCCGTTCCACCGCAGGCTGCGCACTTCCGAGTCGAAGCGGAGGTGCGGGCGCAGCCCGAAGGTGTCGGTGACCCGCTCCAGGTACGCGCGGATGTGCGGCTGCCCGGAGAAGTTGCGCGGCCACTCGGGGTTCGGCGCGAAGGAGAACGAGTACAGGTGCGAGGGCACGTCGCACGCGCATCCCGGATAGCTGTTGTCACGCCAGGTGCCGCCCACCGAGCCGGCCCGCTCCAGGACCACGAAGTCGGTGATGCCCTGGCGTCGCAGCCGTACGGCCGCCCCCAGACCACCGAACCCCGATCCGATCACCGCCACCCGTACGTGCTCGTGTTCGCGCTCGGCCATGCCGCCGCCTCCCGAGTTCGACCGACAATCCTTCGGCTCAATCGCGCCAGCAATCACTGGCACGATTGAGAGTAGGACACGTACGTACCGAGCGGTAGGGGGTGCGCGGCGGGAAGTTACCGCTGGTTGCACCTCGGCTTGGGCCCGGTCGGCCGACATAGGGTGAGTCCGTGGCAGAGAACACGCACGGCGACCCCGGACCCCCCGCCGAACCGGACACCCCCGGCAGCGGACCCCGCGAACTCCGCATGGCCGACCTGGCCAAGGAAGCCGGCATCACCGTCCGCACCCTGCGCTTCTACCGCGAGCGCAAACTCATCCCGCCACCGCGCCGCGAAGGCCGCATCGCCTGGTACAACGAACACCACCTCGCCCGCCTGCGCACCATCGCCGGCCTGCTCGAACGCGGCCACACCCTCGGCGGCATCGCCGAACTCCTCTCCGCCTTCGACAACGGCCGCGACGTCGGCGAACTCCTCGGCCTGGAAAACACCCTCGTCGCCCCCTGGTCCGAGGAAACCCCCGTACGCCTCACCCCCGAGGAACTCGCCGACCACTTCAAGGACGACGTCACCCCCGAAAACCTCTCCACCACCCTCGACATCGGCTACCTGGCCGTGGACGGCGACGCATTCGTCCACATCAGCCGCCGCCTGCTGGACGCCTCCACCGAACTCGTCGCCAACGGCGTCCCACTGGCCGCCGTCCTCGCAGCGGGCCGCGAGGTCCGCACCCACGCCGACGCCCTGGCCGACCTGTTCATCTCGGTCATCCGCACCCACGTACTGGCCGACGTCCTCGACCGCGCCGCGGCCGGCGAACCCCTCGACCCCACCGAGGCCGCCCGCATCACCCAGACCATCGAAAAACTCCGCCCCATCTCCAAAGGCATCGTCGACGCCGAACTCTCCATGGCCATGGACCGCCGCGTCCGCGCGGAACTGGAAACCTGGCACCGGGAACGAGACGAGAAAGTATCGGGCGGCGGGTGCGACGACACGCCGCCGGAGAAATAACACCCACCCCGCGTACGACGCCCTGGGCCATCAGCCGAATTCACAACGCCCACGAACGGCCCGGCTCGTCCAGCCACACCCGCTCGCCTTCCTCGGTGACGGTCAGCCCGAACCGGTCATGCCCCGGCCGGCCGTTGGCGACCCACCACCGGTACGCGCCCTCGGCCTCGTCCCAGAGCCGCCGGGGGCCGCTTTGCCAGACGCGGGCTTCCCCGCCGTCACGGAAGTACACACACGCCCACGACAGGTCGCGCAGGCTGTAGAGCCACACCGGCCGCGCGCCGTCGCGTTTCTCCGCCTCGACCCGCACACAGTCAGGCACACGCAGCCCCAGCACAAACCGCTGCGCCCCGAACGTCCCCCCGGTGAACTCCCCCTCCCCGACCCCCGTCGCCGACTCCTCCCCGTCGGCCACACTCCCCCGCACATACGCACCATGCACCACTCGTGGCAACCGCTGCGCCCGCAACTTCATGAATTCCACCGGCCCGGTGAACTTCCCCGAAGCGCTGCGCCCGTCATCCGCCACGACCAACCGGGCCACACCGTCGGCATTGCTGAAGTGCGTGCCCCAAGGCGCGACGAGAATTCCACCAGGGCGGCACTGTTCGACCCAAGCCCACGGAAAGCGCCGAAGACCGCACGTACAGACGATCCGGTCGTACGGTGCGCCTTCCGGATACCCCTGGAACCCGTCGCCGCTCACCACACCGACGGAACTCCCGAACCGCTCCAGCGCCATACGGGCCCGGTCCGCCAGCGCCTCGTCCACTTCCACGCTGACCACGCGGTCCCGCCCGGCCCGCCAGGCCAGCAGAGCGGCGTTCCACCCGGTGGCGGTACCGACCTCCAACACCCGGTGCCCCACCCGCACGTCCAGGTCCCGCAGCATCCGAAAAACCACCGACGGCATCGACGCGGAACTGGTGGCACTTTCCCCCGGCTCGGTACCGCCGCGGTCACCGTGCTCACCGTCGACCCATTGCGTCACGACCGGACAGTCGGACCCGGCATACGCCAGCCACCGCTCCGGCTCAACCGCCCGGTCGACAGTCACAGCGCACCCGGCCTCCACGTCCCACGGCCACATGACATCCGGCAGAAACGCGGCACGGGGCACGGCCGCGAACGCGGACGCCCAGTCGGAGGAGAGGGCAGGCGGCCAGCGGGGGCCGGGGTAGGGCTCACCAGGGAGCTTGTCGCCCTCATCGCCCTCGTCGCCGCCGGGAATCGTCGTCACCGTTCGGGCACCCCCTGGCTGTCGTCGTCCGGTACGCATCCGTGCTCAGGGTGCCGACGGATCAGGACCCGGCAGTCCGAGGCCCTGGAACGGTCCCCGGCCTCCAGGGCGACCGCCAGGGCACGCGCCAACTCGACGCACCCCACGCACTCCCCGGCGGCGCCCGGAGGGCGGGGCATGGCGTTCACGTCCGGCCCTCCTGCCCGTGCGGGTGACCTTCGATGACGCCGCTACAGCTCCGTACGGTGAGCGTGCGACCGTCGGTCCGGGCGGGCTCCCGGTCCCCATGGGCGGACGCGCACACGTCACACCCCGGCACGGGTACCGGGTCCAGCTCCCCGTCGGCTCCCGCGCCCGCGGTGGTGGGGGGTGATGCTTCCATAGTGACCATCTCCTCTGCCTGCCCTCTTGAGCTACTTTCCCGCCAGGAGCGCGCCGCGAAAGCCCCCCGTTACATCACTCTGCGCGTCCTTTCGGTTACAGAATGACTCACCCCTCGGTACGCTGGGGAGCGTTGCGGCGCCCAACCTCCGTATTGGTCATCGCGGCATATGCGCACGCCGTTGGCCACGGGAAATGACCCCCCGGAGAGCCACGACCAGAGTTTCTGTCGGGGGAATCGTGAACGAAGAGACTGACAGCACAGGGGGCGCGCCGGGCGCACATAACCCGCGCAGGGCCTTCGCCGAAGAGTGCCGAAGTGCACGCGAGTTGCACGACCCGTCCCAGCTGACCCAAACCCAGCTGGCCAGGATGGTGCGCGTATCCAAAAGCACGATCTCGCGCGTAGAAACCTGCCAAGGCCCCATCCCACCGGACCTCCCACCCCTACTGGACGAGATCTTCACAACGGACGGCCTGTTCAAGCGGCTCTACGAGGAGGTGGTGGCGTCGTCGTTCCCCTCGCTGTACCGGCAGCGCATGGCCCTGGAACGCGCCGCCGTAGCAATCCGGGAATGGTCCCCGACCCTCGTCCCGGGACTGTTCCAGACTGCCGACTATGCGCGTTGCCTGTACGAGGGCGGCTTCCCGCGAGCCGGCGCGAAGGAAACCTCGGCATTCGTGAGCGACCGACTGGCGAGAAAGGCCGCACTCGACGGGAACATGCCGCCCGACGTCTGCCTAGTGCTGTGCGAGTCCGTCCTGCTCCGCCGGTTCTGTCCTCCCGACGTCATGGGGCGGCAGTTGAAAGCCCTGCTCGATGCCGGTTCACGGCCCACTGTTCGGGTACAGATCCTCCCCTTGGACGCACCCGGCCACTTGTTCAGCGACTGGCCGGTGACACTCATCACCGCCCCCAATCACACCGTTTCCGTTTGCGTGGAGAACTATCGAACCGCTGGCATCGTGGTTGAACCGGACTACGTTCGAACAGCATTGCGGACCTACGATGAACTGACCGGCGACGCCTTGTCCGCACGGGAGAGCGCGCGTCTGATCGCTGAGCAGATGGAGAAGCTGACGTGAAGATCGGTCCGACTCGGTGGGTCAAGTCCAGCTACACCAGCGCGGAGGGCGGCAACTGCCTGGAGTGGTCGCCCTCGACCGCCGAGGCGACAGGTACCGTCCCCGTCCGCGACAGCAAGCACCCGCAGGGACCCGTCCTCGCCTTCCCCGCCGACGCGTTCGCGGACTTCGTGGACGGCGTCAAGGCCGGAGCGTTCTCCCGCTGAGTCGTCCCCTCACTTCAGTACGACCTCCACCCGCCCCCCTTCCAGGACGGACAGCACCTCCTCGACGAAGTCGTAGGGCTTTCCGTCTGGGGAGAGGCAGTGGCTCAGGTGGTGGTGGGCTACTGATGAGTGGTGCCAGTTGAGGGTGAAGGGGGCGGTGGCGCCGAAGTTGCCGTTGAGGCAGTCGTGCAGGGCGTTGAGGTCGCCGCCGAAGTAGCCGCCGGGGCCGTTCATCGCTTCGCCGAGGGCGCAGTAGAGGCCGGGGAAGTCGGTGATGTGGCGGCCGTCGAGGTCGTAGACGCCGCCGGGCGGGCGGTCCGGGGTGCGGGCCAGGAGGCGGCAGCCGCGCTGCCGGACGATGTCCAGCCACATCTGGCGTTCCCGGGTGGGGTAGGCGGCCCAGAGGTTGCGGGTGGTGGGCGGGTCGGTGATCCAGCGGGTCCACATGGGGCGGGCCCAGGTGGGGACCTGGGGCCAGAGGCCGTAGGAGAGGTCGATGTCGAGCAGGCCGTCGCCGAGGGCGGAGGGCTGCCAGGCGGTGATGAGGGCGACGGAGATGTGGCGTTCGCTCGTGCCCTCGCCGGTGGAGTCGAGGACTTGGAGTTCGGCCTCGTCGAGGCGCAGAGGGTGGCTGGTGTGGCTGGTGCCGGTGGCCAGGGCCGTGCCGAGTGCGGCGCCGGGGGCGCAGCCGAGGAGCCGGATGGGCGGGACTTCCGTGTCCTCGTCGGGCGGCAGGACGATCGACAGGTTCCGGCAGTGGCCGAGCCAGGTGCGTTCGTCGTGCAGGGACACGCCGGCTGCGAGGTAGGGGTCCTCGGGTTCGCCGTAGAAGTCCTCGGCGCCGTCGAGGGTGATGTCCAGGAGCACGGTGTCGGCGGGGTGGGGTCGGCAGCCGGTGACGCGTACGTCGAGGAGGCTCCACGCGTCCAGCCGTTCGGAGCCTTCGGGGCACTGGTCGTCGGCCTCTGGGCGGAACCAGAGGTCGCCGAGCCGGAGGGGGTCGGTGGCGGTGCCGGGGTCGGCGCCCGTGTTCGTGGCCGTGAAGGCTTGTACGGCTTCCAGGAGGGGGCCGGTCGGGGCGCAGCCGAGGAGTTCGTACGACCGGCGGGGTGGGTCGGCGTACAGGCCGGCGACGTCGGCGCAGACTCCCCACGTGCTGTCGTCGTCGGTGTTGACCAGCGCGTATGCCGGTACGTCGGTGCGGTGGAGGCCGGGCGGCCAGTGGTGCTTCAGGGGTGTTGCTCCTGCGGTGGGCGCCCGGCCCCGGTGGCGCGGGCGTCAGCCTTGATCGTAGACAACCGTGACCGGCGCGTGGTCGGACCAGCGGGCGTCGTGGGTGGCGGCGCGTTCGACGAAGCCCTTGACGGCGCGAGCGGCGAGGCCGGGGGTGGAGACGTGGTAGTCGATGCGCCAGCCCGCGTCGTTGTCGAAGGCGCGGCCGCGGTAGGACCACCAGGAGTACGGGCCCTCGGTGTCCGGGTGCAGGCCGCGGACGACGTCGGCGTAGCCCGCCTCGTCGAAGACGCGGGTCAGCCAGGCGCGCTCCTCGGGCAGGAAGCCGGCCTTCTTCCCGTTGGCCTTCCAGTTCTTGAGGTCGGCTTCCTGGTGGGCGATGTTCCAGTCGCCGCACACCAGGACCTCGCGGCCGGAGGCGGCGGCGCGCTCGCGCAGGGCGGCGAGGTACGGGAGGAACTCGGCCATGAAGCGTTCCTTCTCGTCCTGCCGGTCGGTGCCCACTTCGCCGGAGGGCAGGTAGAGGCTGGCCACCGTCACGCCGGGCAGGTCGATCTCGGCGTACCGGCCGCTGGTGTCGAATTCGGCGGAGCCGAAGCCCACCTGTACGCGCTCGGGCTCGCGGCGCGTGTAGAGGGAGACGCCGGCCCGGCCCTTGGCGGCGGCGGGGGCGTGCACCGTGTGCCAGCCCTCGGGCTCGCGGGCCTCGGCGGGGAGCTGGCCGGGCTCGGCGCGTACTTCCTGGAGGCAGAGGACGTCGGCGTCCGTCTCCGCCAGCCACGGCAGGAAGCCCTTCTTGGCCGCGGCGCGCAGGCCGTTGACGTTGACGGTTGTCACAGTTAGCACTACTTGCTCCCTCATCGCGCTGGCGGCAGCGCAGCCTACGCGATGACGGCGGGCGGGGACGATTCGGCCTTATGGCCGCCCGGGCGGCACCCAAGCACGGAGGTGGGTGGGTACGGACGGTTCCGGGATCACGCGGGATCACGCGCGGAGGTGCCCGGCGCGGTGGGCGCCGGGCACCTCGGTGGTCCGGTCCGGTCAGTGGCAGATCGAGGAGGCCGGGGTCGCGTACAGGTCGCGGTAGCAGGTCGGCAGCCGGTCGGTGCCGACCTTGTTCACGGCGGTGATCACGTACCTGCCGTCGCGGTCGCCGAGCAGCTGGTACGGCTTGTGGCCCCACCCGATGGTGCCGGGGTAGTCCTGCTCACCGCGGGCGTCGCCGTTGACGCCGTCGTTCGGCTGGCTGCCGAAGCTGACCGGCGGCGGGTCCGCGGGGGCCGCCGCCGCGGCGGCCCCGGTCATACCGGTTGCGGACAGGGAGAGTACGGCGGCGGCGGTGGCCAGCACGGGACGCAGACGCATGTCTTGCTCCTTCGGTTCGGCGTCAGTGGCGCAGCAGCCGTTCCCCGCTCCCGGGGGCACGCTGCCCGTTCCGGCTCCGACACACCCCCATCGGGTGCTTTGGCTCCGCCAGTCGGTCGCTGCCGGTACCGCTTTCGTCTCTCACCTGGCACTCTCGCCCCTGCGCCCGGACGTCCGTACGATTCGGCGGATGGAGATCCGTGCCGTTCCCTACGATCACGCCGACGCCGTCGCCCTCGACCGGCTGGTGCAGCTCGAGTACGCGCAGCGGTACGGCGACGGTGACGTCACGCCCCTCGACCCGGCGATGTTCCGGCCGCCGCACGGCGTGTACCTGCTCGCCTACGAGGACGGGCGCCCGCTGGCGACCGGCGGCTGGCGGTCGCAGGACGCGAACCCCGAGGGGTACGCGGACGGGGACGCCGAGATCAAGCGGATGTTCGTGGTCGCGGAGGCCCGCGGGCGGGGGCTGGCGCGGCGGATTCTCGCGGCGCTGGAGGCGGACGCGCGCGCCGCCGGGCGTACCCGGATGGTGCTGGAGACGGGCATCAAGCAGCCGGAGGCGCTGGCGCTGTACGCGTCCTGCGGCTACCGGCCGGCGCCGAAGTTCGGGCTGTACCGGACGTACGAGGAGAGCCGCTGCATGGCGAAGTCGCTGGTGGGGGGCGAGGAGCTGCCGCGCGGCGAGCGTGCGGGGGCGCGCGGCTGAGCCGACCGCCGAGCCGACCGCCGAGTCGGCTGCCTTCAAGAGCGCGTTGACACGGATCACCGCCGCTCTCCATACTCATTCCACTAATGAACTAGTGAAAGGGGGGATTCGGGTGGGCGACCCGACACCCTGGGCGGTCGAGGCACACGGCCTGGGGAAGAAGTACCGCCGCGGCTGGGCTCTACGGGACTGTTCCTTCCGTCTCCCGGCCGGTCACGTCTGCGCGCTGGTCGGTCCGAACGGCGCGGGCAAGAGCACACTCCTGGGCGTCGCCAGCCGGCTCGTACAGCCCACGGCAGGGACGCTGCGGCTGTTCGGCGTGCCCGTGAGCGATCCGGCCGTACTGGAAAGCGTTGCCTTCCTCGCCCAGGACAAGCCGCTCTACACGCGCTTCACGGTCGCCGAGACCCTGCGCATGGGGCGGGAGCTGAACCCGCGCTGGGACCAGGAGGCGGCCGAGCGGATCGTCCGCGCCGGGCACGTCCCCTTCGACGCCCGGATCGGCAGCCTCTCCGGCGGCCAGCGCACCCGGATCGCCCTCGCCCTCGCGTTCGGCAAGCGGCCGCGGCTGCTCCTGCTGGACGAGCCGATGTCCGACCTGGACCCGCTCGCCCGGCACGAGCTGTCGGGGCTGCTGCTGGCGGAGGCCGCCGAGCACGGCACGACCGTACTGATGTCCTCGCACCTGCTCTCCGAGATGGCGGACATGTGCGACTACCTGCTGGTGCTCACGGCAGGGCGGCTGCGGATGGCCGGGCAGACCGAGGAGCTGGTGCCGGGCCATCTGCTGGTGTCGGGGCTGGCGGAGCAGGGCGGTGCGGCGGCCGGTGCGGGGGCCGGGGGCGCCGGTACGGAGGCCGGGGGCGCCGGTGTGGTGCCCGCCGGGCTCGCCGAGCACCACACCGTCGTCGAGTCCCGCGTCACCGGGCGGCAGTTCACCGCCCTGATCCGACCCGGCGGGCCGCTCCCCGACTCCTGGGAGACGGCCGAACCGAGCATGGAGGAAGTCTTGCTGGCCTATCTGCGTTCCCCGGGAGCACCGCCGCTGATCGCCGAGGAAGCGCGCGTGGACGCGGGCACCGGTACGGGCGGGAAGCAGGGGGCCGCCGCGTGAACACGCTCTCCCGTACCGGCGACCGCAACGGCAACCGTACTGGCGACCGCCCCACCGCCCGCGCCGGTCTGCTGCACGGCACGACCTGGCTGGTCTGGCGCCGCCACCGCGGCACCTTCCTCGTCGGCTTCGCCGTCACCGTCCTGGCCTGCGCCCTCTTCGCCTACCAGCGTCCCGCCGTGATGGACTTCCTCGCCTCGTACACGGAGCGGAGGGCCTCCGTGGCGCGCGGGGACGGCGATCCGCTGATGAAGTTCCAGAACGCCTTCAGCTCCATATTCAGCTGGGACACCTCTCTGCTGCTCTCCGTGCCCATCGCCTTCGGCGTCTTCCTCGGCGCTCCGCTGATCGCCGCCGAACAGGAGCAGGGCACCCTGCGGCTGGCCGCCACCCAGTCGGTCTCCCGCGGCCGCTGGATCGCGGCGAAGCTGGCGGTGCCGCTGACCGTCGTGTTCGTGTGCACCTCGCTGATGTCGGCCGCGTTCACCTGGATGTGGGAGCCGGCGCACGAGCTGGCCGCGTTCGGCGACTGGTTCCACGGCGGCATCCTGGAGACCACGGGTCCCGCCCCGGTCGCGCGGGCCCTGCTCTTCACGGTCGTCGGCATCGCCGTCGGCATGCTGCTGCGCCGCGTCATCGCCTCGATGGCGGTCGCCTTCGTCTTCTGCTACGGGTTCAACATCGTCTGGGAGGCGAAGGTGCTGCCGCTGCTGGCCCCGCTGCGCCGGATCGTTTTCCCGTACGACGCGGAGGGCATGCTGCCCGACGGCGCCGTGAGCATGGACACCTGGCTGGCCACCGCGGACGGCAGGCTCTTCGGCATCGGCACCTGCACCGACGGCGACACCGAGGCGTGCCGGGCGAAGCTGGGCATCGTCAACCGCGCCATCGACTACTACGGCTACGACCAGATGGCAGGCATCCAGTGGCTCGACGCGGGGATTCTGGTGGTGCTGGCCGCCGCGGTGACGGTGTTCATCGTCTGGCGGGCGCGGCGCCGGCCGCTCTGAGAGGCGCTGCTTTGACACCCCGTACGAGTGGGCCGATCATCAAGCCGAAACGGAAGACGGGGAGGTGGTGAACGTGGTCGAGTTCCGCATCGACCGGCGCAGCGGCGTCGCCACCTACCTGCAGATCGTCCAGCAGGTCCGGCAGGCCCTGCGGCTGGGCATCCTCGTGGAGGGCGACCGGCTGCCGACGGCGGCGCAGGTCGCGGCCACGACGAAGGTCAACCCGAACACGACCTTGAAGGCGTACCGGGAGCTGGAGCGCGAGGGCCTGGTGGAACCGCGTCCGGGCCTGGGCACCTTCGTGAGCCGTTCGCTGGCCCGGCCGGAGTCCGCGGCCGACTCGGACGCGCTGCTGCGCGAAGAGCTGCGCTCCTGGATGGAGCGGGCGCGGGCGCAGGGCCTGGCCCGGGAGGACGTGCAGGCGCTGCTGAACGCGGTGCTGGAGGACCGGTTCCCCGCGTGACGAGGAGGGGCGGCCGAGGGCGCGCCCGCACCGCTCAGCCGCTCAGCCGCTCAGCCGCTCTCCGCGATCAGCTCCTCCACGCGCTTGCGCACCTCGGCGGCCGGGTAGCGGACGATCTCCTCGCCGAAGCCCGCCAGCGCCGCGTCGGCAGGCCCCTTGGCCGGTTCCGCGACCTCCGCCACCAGGACGGTGCTGCCCGGCGGCACCTCGGCGGCCAGCATGTCCACGGCCGCGTTGTCCGCGCTGGCCCGGCGCGCGTCGTGCGCGCCGCCCAGCAGCCCGCCGGCGCCGAACCCGACCATCGCGCCCAGGGGCCCGCCCAGCAGGCCGACGAGCCCGCCGACCAGGCCGCCGACGGCGAAGCCGCGCGCGGTGCCCGTGTGGTCCTCGCTGTCGGGGAAGGTGACGTCGCCGTCGGCGTCACGGGCGATCACCGTGGCCTCGCGCAGCACGATCCGGTGCTCGGCGTCCTCGTGGCGCAACGCGTCCAAGGCGCGTCGCGCCGCGCCCTCACCGGCGGCGGTGAGGTCCAGAAAGAGCACGTTCTCGTCCATCGCGGTGGCTCCAGTGGTCGGCTGTCCATGGTCAGGTACCTGAACGCCTGCTCCGGGGCGGGCGTTCTCACACCACTCTTGGCGCGACCGGAGCCGTACGCACGTCAGGGACTGTCGGAACGCGGCCGGTCGGAGGCAGCGTCCTCGGTGGACGACCGCAGCGCCCCGCTCAGGTCCAGCGTCGCTTCCGCGCCGCCCCCCGCCGGGTTGGCGAACGTCAGCCGGGCGCCCAGCACCCGCGCCTGCCCGGACGCGATGGTCAGGCCGAGGCCGAGCCCGTGGCCGTCCGAGCCGCCGCCCGTACGGAACCGCTGCGGGCCGTGCGCCAGCAGTGCGTCGGGGAAGCCGGGGCCGCTGTCGCGGACACGCAGCACGCCGCCTTCGATCTCGACGGCCACCGGGGCGGCGCCGTGCCGCAGCGCGTTGCCGACCAGGTTGACCAGGACGCGTTCGACCCGCCGCGGGTCGGTCTCCACCAGCCCGTCCGAGACGACCCGCACCTCGACCGACCCCGCGTCCGGCACCGCCCCCGGCCCCACGCCCGGCGCCGCGCCCGCGCTCATCGCCGCCACCGTCCGCCGTGCCAGCTCGCCCAGCGACCGCAGCTCCGTGTCGGCCTCCTCGGTACGCGCGTCCAGCCGCGCCACCTCAAGGACGTCCTCCATCAGGCCCCGTACGCGCTGCGCCCGGTCCTGCACCAGCTCGGTGGGGCGCGAGGGCGGCAGCAGCCCGGCGGCGGCGACCAGCCCGGCGACGGGGGTGCGCAGTTCGTGGGCGATGTTCGCGGTCACGTCGCGCTCGGCCTGGAGGCGGGCGGCCAGCGCGTCGGCCATGGTGTTCACCGCGGTGGCGAGCTGGGCGATCTCGTCCTTGCCGCCGCGCGGCAGCCGGGCGGTCAGGTCGCCCTCGGCGATCCGCTGCGCGGTGCCCGCCGAGGTGGTCAGCCGCCGGCCGAGCCGGTGGGCGACCAGCAGGCCGACGACGCAGCCGAGGCCGGTGCCCGCGACGCCGGACACCCACAGGACGCGGTCCAGGCTGCGCAGGACCTCCCGTTCCCGTACGTACGGGCGCTTGAGCGCGATGATCTCGCCGTTCAGCTTGCTCGCGGCCCACAGGTGCGGGGCGGGGCCGCCGGGCTCCAGGTAGACGCCGCGTTCGCCGTGCTCGACGGCCTTCTTCAACGGGCCCGGCAGGTCCGGCGGGTCGACGATCGCCCGGCCGGTGTCCACGCCCGCCGCCCGGTCCTGCACCAGGCTCTGCAGCCGCCCGTCGATCGACTCGGCCGCCAGGTCGAACTGTGCGTCCACGGTCCGGTTGTGCACGAGCACGCCGATGAGCACCGCGACCACGGCGGCCGTGGCGGCGATCGCTATGCCGATCTTCGCGCGCAGTCCCATGGCGTACTAGAACTCCGGGGTGTGCAGGCTGACCCTGCCCAGCTCGGCGGCCTTGTCCGGCGGCAGCCGGTCGGAGACGAGCGTGGCCCGCGAGTAGAACGCGCCCTGTTCCCGCTGGTCCCGCCGCTCCGGCTTGAGCAGGCCGCTGAGCGTGACCTTGACCGCGTACGGCTGCTCCTCGCACTCGGGCTCGCACCAGACGCCGCTGAGCCCGCCGGTGGCCTGGGCGGTCGCGTCCCCCCAGGACACCCAGCGCAGGCCGGTCAGGCTCACGGAGTCGTTGAGGACGAAGGAGGCCGGGCGCTGCAGCGGGCGGCGCGCCGCGTCGGAGACGTACACGGGGTCGGTGACCTCGGCAGGGCCGGACGGCGGCGAGGGGGACACGGCGGGGCCCGCCACCCGCAGGCCGTGCGGGTCGGCGCAGCCGGACAGCAGCAGCGCGGCGGAGAGCGCGGCGGCGCCGGCTATCGCGGGGAGTGAGCGCACGGGTACCTCAGTCGACTGGCATGGGCATTTACGACAAGTATCCGTCTCCGCCCAGATTGCCCCCACGCTAAGCAGCCCGTTTCACGGCGGCCACACGGCCGTGTAACAGCAACCCATCGTTGGCCGTCCCCGGGCCCCTGTCCACGGTGCCCGGTACGGCATCGGCCACGCGCCCGCCGGGCCACACCCGCCACCGGGGCCCCGCTTGCCCCCGGGGGGGACGGTGAGGTCGGGCGGGGCCGGTCGGGGCCCCGCCCGGCCCGTCAGCTCTCCGTCCCCCGCGACAGCCGCAACGTCACGATCTGGAACGGCCGCAGCGTCAGCTCGACCCGCCCGTCGCGCACCGCGCCGACCGCCGGCCCCGCCACGTCCTCCCTCTCCCGCTCCAGCAGGTCCGTCTCCACCGCGCCCACCACCGGGAACCCGGCCGTCAGGGTCGCCGACGCGCGCCCGCCACCCGACTCGTACAGCCGGACCACGACGTCACCGCCGCGGTCCTCGGCCAGCTTGACCGCCTCGACCACCACCGCGTCGTTGTCGACACCAACCAGCGGAGCGACCGGGCCGCCGCCGCGCACCGCGCGTTCCGGCAGGTTGATGCGGTGGCCTTCGCGCACCGCGTCCCCGATGCCGGCGCCGGGGGCCAGCGCGTACCGCAGCCGGTGGTGCCCCTGGTCGGTCTCCGGGTCCGGGTAGCGGGGCGCCCGCAGCAGGGACAGCCGTACGGTCGTGGTCTGGCCGCCGTCCGGGCGGATGTCGCGGGTCACGTCGTGCCCGTACGTGGAGTCGTTGACCAGTGCCGCGCCCCAGCCCGGCTCCTCGACGTGGATCCAGCGGTGCGCGCAGATCTCGAACTTGGCGGCCTCCCAGGACGTGTTGGTGTGGGTGGCGCGGAACACGTGCCCGAACTGGGTTTCGGACGCGGACCGGTCGGCCTTCACGTCCAGCGGGAAGGCCGCCTTGAGGAACGTCTCGGTCTCCCGCCAGTCCACCTCCGTCTCGACGTCCAGGACCTTGGCGCCGGCCCGCAGCGTCAGCGTCTGCTCGACGGTGGAGCCCTGCCCGAAGGACCGGGCGACCCTGATGCGCACGCGTTCCGGGCCCGGGTCGACGACCGTCAGCGCGTCCACGGCCACCAGATCGGTGACGTTGTGGCGGTAGAACTCGTCCACGTCCCAGGCGTCCCACATGTTGGGGAAGTCGGGGTGGATCTGGAGCAGGTTGGCGGCCGCGCCCGGCGCCACGGCCTCCCGTTCGGCCTCGATGTCATATGCCGACACGACCAGCCCGCGGGCGTCCACGTCGACGCGCAGCCGTTCGTTGGCGAGGCGGTAGCCGCCGGTGGCCCGGCCGTCCACGGTCAGCGGCTCGACGGTCACCGGGCGTACGGCGACGGGTGCGCCGCCCCGGCCGGGCGCCGGCTCCGCGCCGCCCGCCGGGACGCCGCCGCGCGCGTGCGGCGCCGCGTTGAAGACGATCTCGCGGTCCCCCGGCCCGGCCAGCGCGGTCTGCGCGGCGGCCACGATCGCGGACAGCTCCTCGCGTACCCGCGCGTACGTCTCGCGGGCCTCCCGGTGCACCCAGGCGATCGACGAGCCGGGCAGGATGTCGTGGAACTGGTGCAGCAGCACCGTCTTCCAGATCCGCTCCAGGTCGTCGTACGGATAGGCGTAGCCGGGGACCCGCACGGCGGCGGTGGCGGCCCACAGTTCGGCCTCGCGCAGCAGCGACTCGCTGTGCCGGTTGCCCTGCTTGGTCTTGGCCTGCGAGGTGTACGTGCCGCGGTGCAGCTCCAGGTACAGCTCGCCCGCCCACACCGGCGCGTCCGGGTACTCGGCGTGCGCCTTCTCGAAGAACGCGTCGGGCCGCTCGATCTCGACCCGCGGCGAACCCTCCAGGTCCCGCAGCCGGGCGGCGCGGGCCAGCATCTCGCGGGTGGCGCCACCGCCCCCGTCGCCCCACCCGAAAGGCGCCAGCGACCGCGAACCGCGCCCCTTCTCGCGGTAGTTGCGCGCGGCGTGCGCCATCTCCTTGCCGCCAAGGTCGGAGTTGTACGTGTCGACCGGCGGGAAGTGGGTGAAGACGCGCGTACCGTCGATGCCCTCCCACCAGAAGGTGTGGTGCGGGAACTTGTTGACCTGGCTCCAGGAGATCTTCTGCGTCAGGAACCAGGTCGAGCCCGACAGCTTCACGAGCTGCGGCATGGCCGCCGTGTAGCCGAAGGAGTCCGGCAGCCACACCTCCTTGGTCTCGATCCCGAACTCGTCGAGGAAGAACTTCTTCCCGTACAGGAACTGCCGGGCCATCGCCTCGCCGCCGACCATGTTGGTGTCCGACTCCACCCACATGCCGCCGACCGGCACGAACTGCCCCGCCTCGATCTTCGCCCGCACCCTCGCGAACACCTCGGGCCGGTGCTCCTTGATCCACGCGAGCTGCTGCGCCTGCGACATCGCGAAGACGAACCCGGGGTGCTCGTCCATCAGGTTGACCATGTTGGAGGACGTGCGGGCCACCTTGCGGACCGTCTCGCGCAGCGGCCACAGCCAGGCGGAGTCGATGTGCGCGTGGCCGACCGCGCTGATGCGGTGGGCGGAGGCGTGCGCCGGGGACGCCAGCACGTCCGCGAGCTGCGCGCGGGCCCGCGCGGCCGTGCCGGGGATGTCCTTGAGGTCGACGGCGTCCAGGGCCCGTTCGACGGCGCGCAGGATGCCGTGGCGCCGCGCGTCGGCCGCGTCCAGCTCCAGCATCAGCCCGTTGAGGACCTCCAGGTCCTGCACCAGCTCCCACACCTCGGTCTCGAAGACGGCCAGGTCCATCCGCCGCAGCCGGTACAGCGGCGCGTGGCCCGCGGTGAGCCTGTCGCCCTCGTAGCTGGGGCGCTGGTCCACCAGCACCGGGTTGGAGGCCGCCTCGACGTACAGTTCGACCGCCTCGCCGCCCACGGCGGGCGACGCGACGCGCACCCAGTCGTTGCGGGGGTTGAGGCCCTTCACCGCCTCGCCGTCCGCGCGGTAGACCAGGCCCTCGCACTGGAAGCCGGGCATGTTCGCCTCGAAACCGAGGTCCAGTACGGCTTCGACGGTACGTCCCGCCCACTCCGCCGGGACCTGCCCGGTCACCCGGAACCAGGTGGTGCCCCAGGCGGGCCCCCACTCCTGCCCGGTCTTCGCCGGTTCGTAGGGTGCGGCCAGCCCCTCGGCCGGCGGCACCGGCTCGCCCGGCGCCTCCCACCGCTCGACCGTCAGCGGCACGGACCGGTTGCGGACGGCGGGCACGATGCGGTCTTTCAGGACACGGCGTAGGCGGTGTTCGACAATGCTGCGGTCGTCGTGCATGAAGGCGCTCCGATGGGTGCGTCGCGGATACGGGTACGGGTACGGGGTGAGCTGGTACGGGTACGGGGTGAGTGAGTGCGGGTACAGGGCACGTGCGGGTCCTGCGGGTCTCTTGCCCTTCGGGCGCGTCACCTACCAGGTGAATACGGCCGTGGTGGCTGCCGACACGGTGTACAGCTCGCCGACCACGCGCACTTCCAGGCGGGTGCCCGGCTCGCCGGACGTACGGCGCAAGGCCGGCAGGTAGTAGGCGGTTCCGCAGGTCCCGCCGAGGAAGCGCCGCTTCCTGTCCGGGACGACCGGCCTCCCCGGTCCGCCCGCCGCCTGCCCCCGCTACCTGACTCCACTGCTTGGCTCCCTCCGCTGCCTGCCCCCGCTACCTGGCTCCGCTGCTTGGCTCCGTTGGCTGCCCCCTTCCGTCCCCACTCCCGTCCCCGCCTCACTTCACGTCCGAAGGCCACACCACCTCCGTGATCCCCCGGCGCTCCAGATAGGCCGCGTCCCGGGCCCGGGACGCCAGCACGGCGGCCGCACGTACGCCCTGGCGGGCCAGCCGTACCCACGCCTCGAAGAAGGAGCCGCCCGGCGCGCACACCGAACGGTGCGGCGCCGCACTCTCCTCCCCCGCGTCCAGGACGAGCGCGGTGCTCCGACGCACCGGCCGCGGCGGCTCGGTGCGCAACCGGGCCGCCGCCTCGGCCACCACCCGCCCGGCCGGCTTGACCTCGCGGTCCGAGGTGAGCAGCCCGAGCCCGTACTCCAGCTCGGGGAAGTCCGCCAGCTCCCGCGACACGTCGTGCGAACACCACCAGGTGATGCCGGAAAGCCCCTCGCAGGTCAGGGCGTTTTCGATGGTGGCGGTGGCGAACCCGGCGGCGTGCTCCGGCGGTACGAGCGGGGCGGGCGCGCCGACCTCCTGGAGCCACACCGGGCGCGCCGGGTCGTCCGCCCACGCCCCGGCCACCTGGATCAGGTACTCGGCCAGCCGCACCGTCGCCGTCCCGTCGTGGCCGTGCCGCTGGGCCGTGCCGTTGAAGACCCAGGAGTGGACGGTGGTGGCCCGGCCGAGCCGCGCGGCCTGCGCGGGCGTGAAGGGGTGGCCGTCCTGGAACCACACCGCGTCGTACTCGGCATGGGTGTGCAGCCGCCCCGGCGCGGCCCGCTCGCACACCTCCAGCAGCCGCGCCAGCCACTGCCCGGCCTCCTCGTGCGTGCACGGGTCGGGGTCCGGGTGCGGCGGCCCCGAGAACTGGTTGACCTCGTTTCCCAGCGTCATACCCAGGAAGTTGGGACGCCCGGCGAGGGCGGACGCGAGGGTCTCCAGATAGCGGGCCGCGCCCTCGAACGCCTCCGGGTCGGTGAACAGGTTCCGCCGGTGCCAGGTGCGCAGCCAGGACGGTACGAAGTCGAAACTGGACAGGTGGCCCTGGAGGGCGTCCACGGCGACGTCCAGGCCGCGTTGCGCGGCGGCGTCCACGAGCTGACCGAGCTGTTCGACGGCGCGGGGGCGTACGAGGGACCGGTTGGGCTGGAAGACCGGCCAGAGGGCGAAGACGCGCAGGTGGTCCAGGCCGAGTGCCGCGAGCGAGTCCAGGTCGCGGCGTACGTCGTCGAGGTCGAAGTCGAGCCAGTGGTGGAACCAGCCCCGGCTGGGCGTGTAGTTGGCCCCGAGGCGCGGCACCGCACCGGACGGGTCGGCCGGCGGACCTCCGGCAGGCATCGTCACATCGCTTCCCTTCACGTCTTCAACGCCCCTTCGCCCACGCCCCGGAAGAAGAACCTCTGGAGGGCGAAGAAGAGCGCCATCATCGGGAGCAGCGCGGCCATCGCCCCCGCGGCGATGAGCCGCTGGTCGTTGACGGTGGTGGCTCCGGCCAGCGATTTCAGACCGAGTTGCAGCGTGTAGTGATCGCTGTTGGTCAGCACGATCAGCGGCCACAGGAAGTCGTCCCAGGCGCCCATGAAGCTGGTCAGGCAGACCACCGCCAGCGCGCCCTTCGCGGCCGGCACGAACACCTTCGTGAAGCGCTGCCATTCGCCGGCCCCGTCCAGGACCGCGGCCTCCTCCACCTCCTTCGGCACGGCGAGGAACGCGGCGCGCATGATCATCAGGTTGAGCACGGAGACCGCGCCGGGCAGCCAGACCCCGATGAGCGTGTCCACCAGCCCCATCGAGCGGACCGTCAGGAACATCGAGATCATCACGGACTCGAAGGGGAACATCAGCGTCGCGACCAGCACCGTGAAGACCACCCGCCGCCCCGGCCACCCGGCCCGCGACAGCGCGTAGCCGCCCATCGCGGCGAACACGCAGTTGGAGGTGACGGCCAGCGCCGCGACGATCAGCGTGTTGCCGACGTACTGCACCAGGGGGAAGGACTCGGCGACCCGTACGTAGTTGTCCAGGGTGGGCTGACTGGGCAGCACGCCCCCGTAGACGTCCTCGCCGCGCCCTTTCAGCGAGGTCAGGAACTGCCAGACAATGGGCCCCAGCATCACCACGAGCATCAGGCACAACGTCAGGTAGCGGCCGGCCAGCCCGATGGCCGCCTTGCGACTGCGGCCACGGCTGTGGCCTCGACCACGGCTGCGGCCACGACCACTGCTGCGGCCACCGGCTCCCCGTACATCTGGCGAGGTCAGCGCGCTCACCTCTCGTCCCCCTTCGACAACCGGTGTCCCAGCAAGCTGAACACCAGCGTCAGCAGGAACAGCAGGATCGATACGGCGGCCGCGTAACCGGTCTCCCCCGCGAAGCCCAGGCCGACCTGGCGGATCAGGAACGGCAGCGTCCGGGCGCCGCCGCCGGGGCCGCCGCTCTCCCCGCCGAGAATGTAGATCTCGGTGAAGACCCGCAGCGCCGAGATCGCCGACAGCGTTCCGACCAGCAGCATCATCGGCTTCACGCCGGGGATGGTGATGCTGAGGAAACGGCGTACGGCACCCGCGCCGTCCAGCGCGGCCGCCTCGTACAGCGACCCGGGTACGTTCCCCAGCGCCGCGAGATAGAAGACCATGTAGTAGCCCAGGCCCTTCCAGATCGTGACGATCATGGCGGACACCAGCAGCATCGTGGAGTCGGTCAGAAACGGGACCGGTCCGGAAATCAGATGCAGCTTCTCGAACACGGTGTTGACCAGCCCGTCGCTCCGCAGCACCCACTGCCAGATCAGCCCTACGACGACCGCCGACGCGATGACGGGGGTGTAGAAGGCCGAGCGGAAGAAGCCGATCCCGGGAACCTTGCGCTGCACGAGGACCGCGAGGGCCAGCGGCAGCAGCACCAGGCAGGGCACGACAACGGCCAGGTACAGGACGCTGTTGAGCGTCGCGGTCCAGAAGTCGGGGTCGTCCAGCGCCCGGCCGTAGTTCTCCAGGCCGACGAACCGGCCGCCCCTGAGGATCTGCGCGTCGGTGAGGGACAGGATGACGGTGTTGACGAACGGCCACAGGCTGAACAGCACCACCATGACCAGCCCAGGCAACAGAAAGAGGTACGGCGCCCACCAACGGCGATGCACCAGCCCGGTCTCCGCACCGAGTTCCTTGCGACGACGCCGGGCGGCGCGACGGCTGGGGGCGGGGGTGGGTGACTTTTTGGGGGCGGGTGACGTCTTGGAGGCGGGCGATGTCTTGGGGGCGGGTGACGTCTTGGAGGCGGGTGACGTCTTGGAGGCGGGCGATGTCTTGGGGGCGGGTGACATCTTGGAGGCGGGTGACATCTTGGGGGCGGGTGACGTCTTGGGGGCGGGTGACGTCTTGGGGGCGGGTGACGTCTTGGCTGGCGGGGGTGCCGGGGGTGTCGGAGGTCCCGGGGGCGCTGGGGGCGTCGGGGATGCAGGGGGCGCAGGAGCTACCGGGTCTGCTGGGGAGACCGGAGTTGTGGGGGACGTCTGGGTTGCCGGGGGCTTCGGGGCGGCCGGTGGCGTCAGGTCTGCCGGGGACGTCGGGTCTGCTGGAGGCACCTGGGCTGCTGGGGACGTCGGGTCTGCTGGAGGCATCTGGGCCGCTGGAGGCTTCGGGGGTGCAGGGGACGTAGGAGGCACAGGAGCTGTCGGGTCTGCCGGGGCTTGGGGCTCCGCCCGCGACCCGCCCGCCGCGGCACCCCGCACGCGCTCGGTGTCTGCCATCACCGATCACTGTCGCTTCTGCTCGGACTGCTGTTGCGCCTGCTGCTGCGCGAGGATCTTGTTGGCCGCGTCCTGCGCGTTCTTCACCGCCGCCTCGGGAGCCTCTTCCCCCTTGATTCCCTTCTGCATCTCGCGCACCACCGCGTCACCGACCTGAGTGGTCCACTCCACGGGGGTGTTCGCGTCCAGCTGGGCCGATTTCAGCTCCTCGGCGCCGATGTTCCGCGCCAGGGTCTCGGGGTCCTTGCCGTCGCCCCGGTCCGCGAAGTACGGGTCGGCGAGCCCCTTGGCGCTGGACGGGTAGATCGTCACCTGCTTCGAGAACGCGACCTGGTTCGGCCCGTTGGTCACCCACTTGGCGAACTCCGCCGCCGCGTCAGGGTGCTTGGTGTTCTTGCGTATGCCCAGCGACTGCGTGTAGATGCCGATGTGCCCCAGCGTCCCCGTGACGGCCTTGGCCACCTGCGTCTTCGCGTACGCCGAAGGGGAGTTGCGCCGGACGTCCTTGATGACACCGGGCGACCCGGGCCCGAACACCAGCTTTCCCGCCCCGTAGAGCTGCGCGAGGTCGTCGGCCTTGGTGAGCGACTCCTTCGGCATCGCGCCCATCGCGTACAGCTTCTTCATCCGCCGTACCCACTCGACGGCCTTGGGCGTATCGAAGGTGAATCGTTTCTTCTCCCGATCGAGGACCGGCACGCCCATCTTCTGCCAGTCGCCCGGCAACCGCCCCTTCGGATCCGCCATGAACGCGCTGAACCGCCCGCCCGACGCCTTCGCGATCCGCTCCGCGTAGTCGAAGAACTGCTCGACACTCGTCGGCGGCTTGTCCACGTCGAGCCCGGACGCGGCGAAGAGCTCCTTGTTGTACGTGAGGATCTCCGGCGTCACGTACCAGGGATACGCGTAGACGCCGCCCCCCTCGCCCGGCAGCTTGTACTGCTCCCAGGCGCCCGGTACGTATTCCTTCGCGACCTTCGGGTCCAGCTTGGCGACGTCCGCCAGCATGCCCCGGTCGCCGAGCAGTTGAAACGAGTCGGTGTTCAGGTTGACCACGTCCGGCAGCCCGCCGGCCTGCGCGTCCGCGACCAGCTTCTCGTTGTAGCCGTCGCCCGGCACGTCCTCCCAGGTCACCTTCGTGCCCGGGTACTTCTTCTCGAACGCGTCGATGACGCCCTGCACATACGTGGTGAAGGTCGGCTTGAGCTGGAGCGTGCGGAAGGTGATCTCGCCGGAGACCTTCCCGGTCCGCTTCGGCTGCCCTTCGGCGGCCGAGGAACCCTCCACACCGCCGACGCCGCACGCGGCCGTCGTCGACATCAGGGCGGTCGCGAGAGCGGCGGCGAGGGCCGAGGTGAGGGCGGTACGGGGACGGTCGCGACGGACGTTGCGTACGGGAGCCAAGTGCTTGCGCGTCATGGTCACTCCTGCGTCGGGGAAACGCTTGTGCCCGGGAGGCGCGCCCCCGTAAGGAAGCGCTCCCGCGTCGGGAAACCGCGAAAACAGCAAGGAAACAGCAAGGAAGCAGCGAAAAGCCACGCACGGACCGGCACATGTCCGGCCGCGCCGCCGGATAGCGGTGCCAACGTTGTCGTCCGCCCCCACTCCCGTCAATCCACCAGCCCCAACTTTCCCGCCGCCCCCTTCACTTCACTTCCCGGCCCCCTCCCCCCACCCCCCTCCCCGCCTGCACTAATGCGCTAAAGCCAACCCACCCCGCACTCGCCATCTCAATTCCGTAACGAGAGACGGGAGTTCCCCCCTCCCGCCACCTAACGCACAGCGATTGACTTCCCGCACGCGCGCCGTGATCCTGAACCACCTAATGCGTTTTAGCCCGGCCGACTAATGCGGTTTAGCCGCAGGGTCGCCCCACCACGGGCACCCCGCCACGGGAACCGGGCCGACCGGAGGAGCTGACGGACGACATGACCACCGGCACGCCGGCCGCGAACGCCGACGGCTCCCGCCTCCCCACGGCTCCCCCGCGCCGCCGCCCCACCATGAAGGACATCGCCGAACGCGCCGGCGTCTCCCCCTCCGCCGTATCCTTCGCCCTGAACGACCGCGACGGCGTCTCCCCCGCCACCCGCGCCCGCATCCGCGAGGTCGCCGAGGAACTGGGCTGGCAGCCCAACAGCGCCGCTCGCGCCCTGTCCGGCGAACGCTCCGGCTGCGTCGGCCTCGTCCTCGCCCGCCCCGCCCACACCCTCGGCGTCGAGTCCTTCTTCCTCCAACTGGTCTCCGGCATCCAGGAGACCCTCTCCGCCCACCGCACCGCGCTCCTCTTCCAGGTCGTCGAGGACCTGGCGGACGAGTGCGCCACCTACCGCCGCTGGTGGGCCGAACGCCGCGTGGACGGCGTCCTGGTAGTGGACCCCCGCACCCACGACCCCCGCCCCGCCCTCCTGGCCTCCCTCGCCCTGCCCACGGTCATCATCGGCGACACAAGAACGAGCACGACCAGCGAAACGGACCTGGAACCCGCCGAGACAACGGCCACAACCGGCGAAACGCACCTGGAGCCCGCCGAGGCAACAGCCACAACCAACGAGCCGGACCCAAAACCCGCCAAGACCACGGGCACGGCCGACACACCGGGCCCGGAACCCGCCAAGACCACGGGCACAACCGACGAGCCAAGCCGGACCACCGCCGGGGCAACGGCCGCGTCCGTGTCGGCCCCCGCCCCCCTCTCCACCATCTGGGCCGACGACGCCGCCGCGATGCGGTCGATCATCGACCACCTGTACGAACTGGGGCACCGCCACATCGTGCACATCGCCGGCCTGCCCGGCCTCGCCCACACCGACCGCCGCGTCGCGGCCCTGCGCGCCGAGGCCGCCCGCCTCGGCCTGGACCCGGCCGACGTCCGCTCCGTGTCCACGGACTACTCCGACGAACAGGGCGCCGAGGTGACCCGCCGCCTCCTCGCCGCCCCCCGCCCACCCACCGCGATCGTCTACGACAACGACGTGATGGCCGTGGCAGGCGTCGCCGTGGCCGCCGGGCGCGGCGTCCCCGTACCCGCCGCCCTGTCCATCGTGGCCTGGGACGACTCCCCGCTGTGCCGCGTCACCCACCCCCGGCTGACCTCACTCGTACGCGACACCGCCGGCTTCGGCCGCCTGGCCGCCCAGGAACTGCTGTCCCTACTCGACGGCGCGCCCACCCGCCGCCTCCAGGCCGAGCTGCCCCACCTGGAACTCCGCGACAGCACCACCCACGCCCCCTGACCCCGCCCGCCCCGCTCCCCTCCCAAACCCTCGCCCCCTGCCCCGCCCCAGCCGCACCCCGCACCCCTCCCAAAACCTCAGCCCCAGTCCCTCACCCTCCCCCGGGGGCCCCGCCCCGCCCCCCGCCCTCCCTCCCGCCCTCCCCTCCTCCCAATCCCGCCCGCGCCCAAGATCACTCCGTACGGGGAACTACTCCGCCGTTCGGGCGCCCACCACGCCTCCCCGGATGCGCCCGCCCGGCTCAGGGCGTGTCCTCACAACTATGAACTGGCTTCGCAGACGACTCCTGCTGCACGGCATGGTTCCGGCAGCCATCGGCACCGTTCTCAGTCTGACCGTGGCCGAGGCGAACCCGGCCGCGGCAGCCGGCCCCTGGACCCGTCCGATCGCAGCCAATGCCCGCGTCAGCTCGCCCTACGGCGTAAAGGGCCACTGGGCCGCCGGCCACCACACCGGCGTGGACTTCGCGGTCCGTACCGGCACCCCGGTCTCCTCCGTCGGTGTCGGCACCGTTGTCCTGGCCAAGCGCTCGGGCGACTACGGGCTCGCCGTCACCATTCGCATGACCGACGGCTACTACACCCTCTTCGGCCACCTCTCCCGCATCACCGCCTACGTCGGCCAGCGCGTCCGGGCAGGCACCCGTGTCGGCTACAGCGGCGCCACCGGCCGCACCACCGGCCCCCACCTCCACTTCGAGGTCCGCACGTCCCGCCGGTACGGCTCCGACATCAACCCCCTCACCTATCTCGCCCGCCGTGGCATCCGCATCACCCACCGAGCCGCCACCTACCAAGGCGACTAGACCTACTGGGCCTACTGGACCTACGGGGGTTACTGGACCTGCTGGGCCTACCAGGTGTAGTAGACCTGCTAGCTCCCCCCGCCATCCCGCGCCGGAAGCTCCTCCACCTCCGCCCGGTCGTACCGCCCCAGGCGCCCCGGCACCAGCCCGTTCCGCTCGGCCGTGACCTCGAACCTCCCGGCCGGCCACCCCAGCAACGCCGCGGCCTCCTTGGCCGTCACGCTCTGCTCGGTCCACCGCTGCCGCTCCCCCACCACGGCGGCGACCTGCGCCTCGGTGAGAGCGTCCAGGCTCTCCAGCCCGAACATCGGATATCCGCGGAACTCGCCCACCGGCCGGAGAAGCCCCTGCTCGGCCAGGACCCGCACGTCCTCCCGTTCGACTTCGAGCCCCGTACGCCCGGCCAGATGCTTCGCCGCGTCGATCGACCCCAGCCCGGGATGCTCGCCGAGCGCTTCCCGTATCCCCTCCACCCGGCCGCGCAGCTCCTCCACGACCTCCCTGGACCAGCGCTTGTCGTCCACATCCGGCGGCGGGATCATCCCCTGCTGCCCGGCCCGGCCGACCTGCCACCGCTGGAGTCCCAGCTCACCCGCCAGCTGATGCGGCCCGAACGTCTCCCCCTTGACCGGCGGCTTGCGACGCCCCGCCTTCCCGACGTCCTGCCCCAGCACATAGTTCTCGTCGCCCACCACCGACAGGATCTCCTCGACCCGGTCGGGCAGCGTCTTGGCCACCCCCTCCGACCACCGCTCGTCCCCCACGTCCGGGGGCGGAATCAGCCCCCGCGTCTCGGCACGCCGTACATGCCGCGGCTCGATCCCCAGCCACTCGGCCAGCTGATGCGGCCCGAACGCCCGTTCCTTGGCCATGTGCCCTCCCGTTGCCACCGCCATCGGATACCCGGTCAGGTACCCCAGACGAAGCCCACCGACCTCATACCGATCAACTCTAGAGCCCGGGACCGACATGCAACTCCCCTGTGGATAACTCTGATTCGATCTTCGGCCGGTAGGGCGTCGCCTGCTCATCCGCGGCGGTCGTCGAATGCTTCGTCGGTGTTCCAGAGGACGGACTTGGCCCCGACGGGCTCGAACTGGATCTGCGGGTCGTTGCTCTGGACCAGGCAGATCAGGCGGCGGCCGAGTACGGAGGCTCGGCGTGCCTGGCCGGCGATGATGTCCAGGACAATCTGCGCCGCCCTGGGGCAGCTTGCGGCGAACCGGTCGTAGTCGGTGAAGGCGAGTACCAGTCCGGCGCCTTCGGGAGCGTCGTCATCCTCGTCGTAGCCGCCGTAGCAGGCCACGTCGCCGAGGCAGTCGTTGAAGGCGTCCAGGTTGTGCCCGTAGTAGCCGGGAAAGTCCAGGGCCTCGGCGACGGCCCGGTGCATGTCCCGGTCCGTGCTCCACTCGCCGGCCTTCAGGTGGATCACACGGAAGCCTCGTTCTTCGAGACGCAGCGTCGCCTCCGTGAAGAGGCGCTTGCGCCAGAAGAGGGTGACGAACGCGTTGATCATGTACTCGATGCCGGGCCGGCCCGTCCGGACGGCCGGCTCCGAACTCGGTGCCGTCTCACCGCGATACGCGTCCAGGAGCCGGAAGAACTCCTCGACCGGAGTGGAGCCCTCCGGAGTGTTGCGTTCGATGTCGTGCGCCCAGCCGCACGGGCTGTTGCCGTCGAAGCGCTCGCCGAGCCACTGGCTGAACGCTCCTCCGTCCCAGAAGTCGCACGGCTCCTGGACGGAGTGCACACTGAGGGCCACCTGGTAGCCGACGAGTATGGCCTGCAAATGGTGAAGCGACCCGCCGGGGAGCCACATACCCGGCCGGAGGCGGATCTGCTCCAGGAAGTCGTACACGTCCGTGCAGTCCTGCCAGTGCTTGGCGGCAGTCTGCGGTATGTCCTCGGTCGGCATGCGACGAGCCTACGGGGGACGCCATCCGGGAAAGCAGAGATCCCGCCCGGTCAATGGGTCGTACGGGATCCCGCGCCCGTATTGACCGTTCCCCTTGACCGTTCCCCTCGCGGAAGCCGCCGGGGTGTCTTCGCCCGTCACAACGTCATCCACCGGACGCGTGCAGGGCTCACCGCCGTGCGTGAGCCGCGCTGATACAGATCGTCAACTGATCGGCTCTCACGGGGCTGGTCGCTGTGCCGGCCCTGCGTAGGGTTTTTTCGAGGAGACGGTAGTGCGGCACTCGCGCACTCCGTCCGTTGCCGCGCCGAGTGTTCAGGCGCATCCACGAGAGAAGGAAGCACCCTCATGCGCGCCCTTGTGGTCGATCACGGCGAGGCCGGACCCGTACGGTTCGCCGATGTCGATGAGCCCGTGCCGTCCAGCGACGAGGCGTTGGTCGAGATACGGCACATCGGTCTCAACTTCGGAGAGCTGAATTACGTGGACCAGTGGCCGGCCGGCGCCGTACACGGTCACGACGCGGCCGGCGTCGTGGTGCGCGCCGCGTCCGACGGTTCGGGGCCGCCCGAAGGGACGCGCGTCGCGCTGGGGATGTCCGCCCACGCGTGGGCGGAGCGGGTGGCGGTCAGCCCCGCCTCGCTCGGCACCGTCCCCGAGGGCGTGGAGCTGGCCGACGGTGCCGCGCTGGGGATCGCCGGAGTCACCGCGCTGCGGGTGCTGCGCAAGCGTTCCCTGCTGGCGCGCGACGTCCTGATCACCGGCGCCAGCGGGGGCGTGGGGCATTTCGCCGTCCAGTTGGCGGCGCTGGCGGGCGCCCGGGTGACGGCACTCGTGGGTTCGCCGGACCGGGCCGCCGGACTGCGGGAACTCGGGGCCGACCAGGCCCTGACCGACCTGGCCGAGACCGATGCCCGGTTCGACCTCGTCCTGGACACGGTCGGTGGGCCGCTGACGGTCCAGGCGTGGCGCGCCCTCGCCGAGGGCGGCACCATTCACCTGGTCGGATACTCCTCGGGGCAGGACACCACGTTCCCGTCAGGGACCTTGTTCGGCTTCGGCGAACCCCGCACCATCGCCACCTACGGGGACATGACGCCGACCAGCGGGGAGCTGACGGACCTGCTGGGCCTCATGGCCGCCGGGAGGCTCTCGGCACCGGTCGGACTGCGAGGCAACTGGCAGGACGTGGGCGACGCCGTCCGGGCGCTGTTCGCGCGGAAGGTGCACGGAAAGATCGTTCTCGACGTGGTCTGACGCCCGCCGACGAGAAGGAACCCATGGACGTACTTGCGGAGGTCTTGCGTGTATCGGGTGCGCGAGGGGCACTCGGGGTCGTACTGAAGGCCGGGGGAACTTGGGGCCTGTGGCTGGAGTCCTCTCCGGGAGCGGCACTGCACGTGGTGTCCCGTGGCACGGTGTGGCTTCACGTCCCGGGCGAGAAACCCCTGGAGGCGCAGGCAGGAGACGCCGTCCTGCTGCCGCCTGGCACCGCCCACGGGATAGCCGGCGGGTCCAGTACGACGATGAGTCCCTGCGACCGGAAGGCGACGGACCAGGCCCTCGCCGACGGCAGCCCCCTGCACCTGGGCTCGACGCCGACGCAGACGGAAGTGCTCGTCCTGCGCTATGAGCAGGACCCGGAGGTGAGCACGCCGGTGTTCGCCTCCCTCGTCCGGCCGATGCACGTCTCAAGCCGGGAGAACGCACAGCTCAGAAACACCGTCGAGCTTCTCACGGCGGAGCTCGCACAGCCGCAGATCGGCACCACCGCCGCCGTCAACAGCATCGTCGACCTTCTGCTCATCCAGTTCGTCCGCGTCTGGCTGGCCCGCCACCCGGAGGAGCAGTCCGGCTCATGGCTGGGCGCGATGCGTGATCCTGTCGTGCGCGACGCCCTGGCATGTGTCCACGCCCGACCGGAACACCCCTGGACCACCGAGTCCCTGGCGGCCGCGACGGCGGTCTCCCGAACGACGCTGTCCAGGCACTTCCGGTCCGCGCTCGGACAGACGCCGGGCGCGTACGTGACGCAGTGGCGCATGGACCTGGCGTCCGTCCGGCTCCGCGACACCGACGAGCCGGTCGAGTCGATCTCCGGCGCGGTCGGCTACGCCTCGCCGCACGCTTTCAGCCGTGCCTTCCGACGTGCCCGAGGCATGCCCCCGGGCGAGTACCGTTCCCGCGTGCGCAAGTGATCGCCAGCAGGCGGGCGCGGGCCAAGGCGACACGCTCACGGCCGGTCCCGCCCTCGAACGGACTCGGAAACGACGAGATCCCGCCCGATCGGTGGATCGGACGGGATCTCGTGAACTACTCCCGAGCTGACTCGGGAACAGTCGCTGCGGTGGACCTGAGGGGATTCGAACCCCTGACCCCCTCGTTGCGAACTAACGGCAGAGAGGTTGCTGAGGTCATCCCGCCCGGTCATCCCGCTTGTGTGGGTCAACGAGGGTCACCGTGGGGCGTTACGGTTGCTGTACTTCGGTGCTGTACCGCAGGCGGCAGACGGGTGGTCGCGCGGGTGGTGCGGAGAGAGTTTGAGGAAGCGGCCTTGGGGTGAGTGATCGGGGGGCCGTACGCTGCTCCGCGGAATCGGGCAGGCTCCTCACCTGCCCGCAAAAGCCCGATGTGGCCCCCCGATCTTCGAGGCTCGCCCCAAGGCTGGTTCCTTAAAGTCTCGGAGCGCCGCCCGCCCCAGCCACTGGGCAACGACCCCGGAAGCGGGCCGGCCAACCGCGTACCGCCACCATGATCCGGCCTTGCTTGTAAGCACAAAGCGTCTCTGACCTGCACTGTAGGGCTTCACCTGTGCCCGTCCGAGACCCGATGTCGTGTCCGGGCCATAAACAGTGCGGCGGTCGGCCGGCGGCGCGCGCCCGGTGGCGAAGACAAGGAGGGAGCGGGCCGCCGGCCGACCGCCGGCGGCCCTGTGGGGCCAAGAGCCAGGGAAGAGAACCAGACCACGGGGCAATCGGTAAGGAGCCGGGTGGATGCCCGCACGGTGAAAGGGCGGGGAGTTGCCGTTCTTCCCCTTCTAGGTCGGATCATGGTGGCGGTACGCGGTTGGCCGGCCCGCTTCCGGGGGCGGCAGTTCGATCAGCGTGGGGGTGGCGGTGCTTCGGGGCGGTGAGGACCTGCGAGCGAAGCGAGCCTTGATTGAGTAGGGAAGGTTCTACCGCAGGGGATGGAGCGGCGTGGGTGGCATGCGCGTTCGGCGTTACAGCTTGGGCACGACTGGTTCCGGCAAGCCCTTAGTCCACTCCAGCAGAATGTCTACTGCTTGCTTTCGCAGTGTTTGATCTGCTGGCGCCTCGCGGAGGTTTCGTTCTCCTCTTTCGAGTTTGAGTTCTCGGTAGAGTTGCAGATCTTCAAATCCTGCATTCGCAACGTCCTGGCTTGTTGCGCCATAAACGAGTCGGGGTAGCCGTGCCCAGTAGCAAGCGACTAGGCACATCGGGCAGGGTTCACTACTGGAATACATGACGCCATTTTCAAATAGATGGCGTCCCAGTTTTGCACCGGTGTCGCGTAGCGCCATCACTTCAGCATGTGCCGTTGGGTCATTCAAACCCACTACACTACTAGTCCCCTCCCCCACTATTTCTCCATCAATCACCACGATTGCCCCGAAAGGGGTTTTTCCTTCGTCGCATAGCGCGCGGCGCGAGACTTCAATGGAGCGTTGCAGGAAGAGTTGGTCTGTCTTGCTAAGCGGCGTAGTCATCCGTCTCCCTTTCGATTGCCTACTTGGCGGAGGGCTTCTTGCGCCAACGCTTGAGGGGCGTCACAAACCTCAGTTCGGTGCGGTCCGCTGGGTAATCAGCGTCAGAAACTTCAACCGCTCGATTTTCGGCATCAAGTGAGATGCGACGACAGAACAACAAAGGTACCCCTTCAGGGATGCCCCACTGTTGCCTTTCTACGGTAGTGGGCATTCGACCCGTCACCTTGTCAACCATGCACATAACTTCGATACCTACGGTTGATAGTTGATGTTGCGTACCCCCTGGCCAAGGCTCATTATTCTCATCAAGAAGTGCCGGGTTCGCTTCGATCAAGGCCACAGGAATGTGGGATACGCTGAACGATGTTAGATTTCCAGTTCTGGCGTCAGTTGCTTTGTACTGGCGACGCAACAGCGGCTCACCTTGACTTATTCCGAATAGTTCCGCCAGCTCGGAATCGGCTGCAACTGTTGTGTACATGGAGCTGAATTGCTGGTCTTGGATAGAGATTCCAAGGTTAGTTTCAGCTTCGCCGACTGCTGCACGCTCTTCTAGTGGGCGCTGGGCAAGTGACTTTTCCGCCTGATGCCTTTCGGAAGACCGCACCACCTTGCCTGGCGGGATGCGCACAATGGGCGCTTTGCCCCGCCCTACGCTGATCAAGCCTTGGGACTTCAGCAACGTCACCGCGCTACGCGCAGAGTTGGTAGAGCACTTCCACTGTTCACAGATCTTGGCGAGCGTCGGTAGGGAGTCGCCCGGGGACAGCTCCCCTTTCTCGATCTTCATCCGAATGTCGTCGGCGATCTTGAGGTGGATCGGTGCTGGTACGGCGGTCGGCTGAGGTTCCATGGCTCCATCTTCGCAGGTTTGTGGGCAAACCTCTTGTGGTGTGACTCACGACGCGCTAGCTTGGGGTTGTGGGTTTGTGGGCAAACCCACAAAGTCCAGGCCGACGCATCCGCTTGGTCGGCCGTTCCCTACCCTCTTGAGAGCGAGCCCTACCATGCGTCAGATCCCCGTAGACACACAGTCGGCGACTGTGATGGTTGCCCAGCCTCCACAGAAGAAGATCGCGAATCGGCAGACCGGTGAGCTGGTGGTGGACCGGGAAACCGGTGCCACGATGATGTCCGTTGATCTGCTGTTCGTCATGGAGGGCAACGCCGAGGTTGTCCAGGTCTCGGCTCCGGAGCCGGCCTTCACCGGTGATCTGGTGATGGGCACTCAGGTGGGCGTGACGGGTCTGGTCGCGCGGCCGTGGGAGAACGAGTTCAACGGCCAGAAGCGGCACGGCATCAGCTACCGCGCTGTCGCGATCACCGCTCTGAACACCGTGGCCTCCAGCGGCAAGGGCTGATTGCCGTGTCCGCCGCACAGATCCTCTTATGGGTCGGGCTCGTGCTGCTGGCCCTTGGGGTGTGGTTGCTGCGCCGGCACCGCCCGGACTGGTACTGGTTCACCCTCGGCGCGGCCATCTCCCTGATTCGCATCCGGATCACGTTCCGGTCGGTGATGGAGGCGTGTGGTCTGGTCGAACGACCCTCGCGGTTCCGCATCATGATCGCGCGGGCCACTGACCGGCAGCCTTCCCCTATGGTTCCCCGCCTGCGTGGCGTCAAGGTCACCCGCACCGGGGTGGTGCTCCGGTTGAAGATGCAACCCGGCCAGGAAGTCCATGACTTCCTTGTGGTTTCCGAACGGTTGCGGCACTCCTGGCGCGCGCACGGCGTGCATGTGGCGGCGCTGAAACCGGGCTGGCTGCAAATCCGCCTGATCGCCTACGACGTGTTGCGTCGGGTGACCATGCCCGACACCGGGCCATCGATGTTTCTGTGCGTACCGGTGGTGCTGCGCTCGGATGGCCGGCCGCACTTCCGTGACTTCCGCGCCGTGCCCCACGAACTGGTCATCGGCGCAACTGACTCCGGTAAGTCCGTCTACCTCCGTGGCCTGATCAAAGGTCTGGCGCCGCAACGGGTCGCCCTGGTCGGCATCGACTGCAAATGGGGCGTGGAACTGTCCCCCTTCGCCCGCCGGTTGTCGGCCCTGGCCTGTACCCCGCAGGAAGCGGCCGAAGTCCTCGATGCCCTCGTGGACGTGATGACCGACCGTTTCGAGCTGATCTGTGCCTCCCAGCACCTCCCGCCCGGCACCGCACCCGAACAGATCGCCTCGGATATCTGGGGATTGCCCGACGATATTCGCCCCGTTCCGATCGTGCTGCTCGTGGATGAAGTCGCTGAACTCTTTCTCGTCTCCAGTGCGGCGGACGAAAAGCGTCGGGACCACATGGTTACCCAACTGATCCGCCTGGGCCAGTTGGGCCGCGCCGCCGGCATCTACCTGGAGGTCTGTGGCCAGCGTTTCGGTTCGGACCTGGGCAGGGGCGCAACCGCCCTGCGGGCGCAGTTGACCGGCCGCATCGTGCATCGGGTCAACGACACCTCGACGGCGAAGATGGCGTTGGAAGACATCAGCCCGGGTGCGGTCATTGCGGCAACCCGGATTGCCGTGGACGCTCGCGGTACCGCCATCGTCGGCGATCTCAGTGGGGGTTGGGCCACGGTTCGTGCTCCGCTCACCGCTCTTTCAGAGACTGTCGCCACCTGCATCGAGTGCGCCCATCTGACCCCGGATATTCCGGCCTTGGCGCTCTACCGCCCGGAGTTGGCGCAGGTACCGGTGTTCACCCCCGCCGACGTTGCGGGCGCTTCGCAGGGGAACGGTGCGGCATGAGCTACCTGCAACGTCTGGCTGACGTGAAGCGGCAACTCGGTATCCCGACGATCGTCGTCATCTGCGGTAGTACCCGTTTCTGGGAAGAGATGGCCGCGGCGGCATGGGCCGAGACTTTGCGCGGCCGAATTGTGGTCCGCCCGGATGTGGATATGAAGCGGCCCGGCCAAGGCTACGCGGATGCCGCTGCGGTGAAAACGGACCTGGACGAATTGCACCGAGCCAAAATCCGGTTGGCATCCGAAGTGCTCGTTGTCGGCGACTACATCGGTGATAGCACTCGCCGGGAGATTGCCTACGCCCAGGAATTGGGCCGGCCGATTCGGTTCACGCATCCCGAGATCGCCCCGACGGTCATGAGCGAACGTACGCTTCCGTCGATGAACTGATATTCCCTCTCGCCTCGACCCCGTATCGCGCTCTACCCCTCCCATGCCGAAAACGATAATACCCGAACCGAAAGGAGTCGGAAATGAGTTTCCGAGCAGGCGACAAAGTAGAAATCGTCTCGTGTTCCGATGACCCCCGTGCCGTCGGCCTGACCGGCCGGATTGAAGACGAAGTACCGCCCGGTCTGCTCACGGAAGGCCGTTGGACGGTCGGCGGCATTGATGTCTTCGTCGGCCCCGTTCTGTGCCGCACGGCCGAACTGCGAAAGGTCAACTGACCGGTTGCCTGATCCGCCGGTCTCGTACCGGCGGTGACGAGAACCAGTGCAGAACTGGACCTCAGCAGAAAGGACATCGTAATGACTCGCTTCGAACAGGGACAGGCTGTCACCGTCATCTCCAGCGACGACTACCCCGGTGCGGTCGGAAAGATCGGGCTCATTGTGGACCCGAATCCCAACTCTGTCGAGTGGATTGCTCTTGAGGGAATCAACAGTTCCTTCATGGACGCGCTCACCGGTTATCCCTCGTTCCGGGCCGCTGAACTCCGACCCGTCTGAAAACGACAACACAAGGAGGATCACATGCCGCGCAAACGCGATTACAGCCAGCTCACCGACCAACAGTTGTGGGACACCGGCGTTGACAACATCCGGTGTGAAGGTAGGGCGCGGGCTTGGGGATTGGATGAACAGGCCGACCGCTTCGGCGAAGCCACGAAGGAAGTACTGAAAGAGCTGGGCCGTCGGGACGATGAGAAGTTGCGCGCCGAAGGATGGGACATCTAAAGCCGGAATTCTGAAGGCTGCCTGATCCGCCCGGCTCCGGTCGGGCGGTGACGGGGAACTTTCAGACCCACGACGGATATCGAAAGGGGATAAGTATGTTTCACCGGCACGATGATTACGACCGGAGTTCGCGCATCATCAACGATGCGGTGAACTACGGCGAGTCGGAAGGGGCGGACGTGGAATTCGCGAGTCTCGTCGTGAATTCCCTGCTGGAACAAGGGCGTCGGGAGGAAGAGGGAACCTACCCGCCTCCTGGCCACAGCTATCCCCGTCGCGACACCTAACCAGCCGTAAGGACAAGACAGAGGAGAAAGGTATGTGCGACCGCTGCAAGGATCAGGAGTGCACCAACTTCCTGATAGAGTCCGCCATTCAGTATGACGGGGCACCGGGCTCGGACAGGGAATTCACCGAGGTGTTACGGACGGCCTTTAACGCCGAAGCCTTCGCTGACATCAGGGGCGACTACCCGCCCGCCGGCCACGGCTACCCGCACAGTGACACGCGGTAATCCGATGGCGACTCTCAAGGCAGCCATTCCGGACGGTCCCCTGTGCCCCGTGTGCAAAGGAACGAAAGAAGTCTCCCGCACGGTCCGAGTCGGCCGTAAACGGCGCCCGGTCGGCGAACAGACCGGTATCTGCCTGAAGTGCTTCGGCATCGGCAAAGACCCCAATCATTCCTGACGTTCGCAGTGCCGGACGACGGAATACGCCCGGCACTGCCTTCCATCCAGGAAGGAGGCCACCATGTCCCGCAAGAGCTTGCCGCATTGTGATGCCGTGCTTGTTCAGGCCGTTATCGCCGGCGCCTTGTCCTTCGCCCATCTGCACGACATCGCCGCGGCGGCCGGCCAGAACGGCTGGAAAGCCTGGGCCTACCCCATCAGCGTCGACCTGTTGCTGGTGGTGGCCTGGCGTCGGCTGCGCGCCGGCACGGGCAACGGCCTGGCCTGGGCCTGGTTCCTGATTGCCCTGGTGGTCTCCCTGGGGGCCAACGTCGCCACCGCCGGCTTCCTGGACCTGCACCATCCTCCGGCCTGGCTACGCATGTTCGTCGCCGGCTGGCCGGCCCTGGCCTTCCTCGGCGGCACCCTCCTAGCTCACGCCCCCGCACTGCGCGCCCGCGCCCCACAACCGCTCGCACCGACCGCACCCGAGCCGATGGCCGAACCACAGGTGTCCACCGACGACATGCCCGTGGCCCCGCTCCCGCCGGCTGAAGAGCCTCCGGCACCGACCGCCCTTCCGGCCTCCGAACCGAGTGCTCAATCCCCAACCCCCGTACCGGCGCCGCTGGTTGCGCACGCTCGCAAGCTCGCTGAAACCCACCGGGCCACGACCGGCCAGCCCATCGACGCCGACACCCTACGCACCCGTCTGGGTGTCCCCGCCCCGATGGCGGACGCCATCGCCGCACAACTGACCTGAAAGGACACGACGATGACCCAGCCGACTCCTGATGAAGCGCGTCAAGCCCTTCTCGCAGGTGATTGCTGCGGTGACGACACCCTGAAAGGGGGCGTTTATGGGCCGTGCGACTGTCCGGAGTCCGATCGGCTTCGTGAAATCGGCGGCATGACTTGGGACGACAAACCCGTGAAATGACTCTCGTTTTCGCTCCAACAATTCGAAAGGACCCGACCATGCCCCGCTACCGCTTTTGGAACCGCACCCGCACCGGACAGGTTGAGGTCGCCACTCACCGCACCCGCAACGGCACCGAAGCGCACGTGGCGGTGTGCACGGCCCCCGGCTGCAACTGGTCCAGTGGTGATCACACCACCCGCGCCGCGGCCGAACTCGCCGCCGACGCCCACCGCTGCAACCCCCGCTGATCCCGAAGGAGCCCGTGATGGACGTTCCGCTGTGGCTGTTCCTCGCCGCCATCGGCGCTCTCGGCATCAAGTACGCCCGGCCGCCTATGTGGCTGGTCGTCGTCCTGCTCGCCGGCGGGGTGCTGCTCGCCGGCAGCTTCCTCGGCGGCCCCATCTCTGCCGTTCTCGGCAAACCCTGACCGAAAGGCCCACCACCATGTTCAAACCCACTTACCCACCCTCCGATACCACCGTCTTGACCGCCCACTCCCCGGACCGCCCGGCCGTGGAAACCGCGGCCCACCCCACCCCGGTCGTCCAGCGCTCGCCCCGTACGAGCCTGGCCAGCACCCTGCGCACCCGACCCGGCATGGTCGTGGGCGGCACGGCCGTGGTGCTGGTTGTCGGCGGCGTTCTGGTCTCGATGTTCCTCGCGGTCGCCCTGGTCGGCTTTGCCGCGGCCGTCTGCGCTCCGGCCGTCGTGATTCTGGTGCGCATGGCCCGACGAGACGCGGGCCGGTGATCGCCATGGGTTTCTTCAGCCGCAAGAACGAGGATGACGACACCCCGGAGATTGACCCGAAGCTGGCCGAACTCGGGCGCGAATACGCCATCGCCCGCCGCCACCATGATCGCCGCGCCATGAACCGCATCGCCCGTGAAGTCGGACTGGGTGATGACATGACCGACGATGAACGGGCGTCCTTCCAGGCGGGCCGTCGAGCATACGACGACATCCCGCCCGCCTATTCCACGCGCCGCAACCGCTGACGCTGAACGGCCCCCGGAGCGGCCTCCACTGCCAAGTATCCGCCGCTCCGGGTGCCTTCCCCTCTCTCAGGCCCAACGGACCCGAAAGGGATACCCCCATCATGCTCCAGTCCACCCCTGTCCGGACGCGCCGTTGCTGGTACTGCGGCGGCTTTCCGGTCGTCGCCATCGATACCGGCGACCGGCACCACGATGGCACCCGCAAAACCGCGTACGTCACCTGTCCTACCTGTAAGGGCACCGGTCGGGCAGTACGGCCTGCTCGGTCCCTTGCACGCACCGGGCGGTGATCGCTGTGGCCCTCTTGAACTGGCGGGACAAGGACCATTTCGACCCCACCGGCGACCAGCCGTGCGTGTGCTGCGGTAAGCCCACCCCGCTGCGCTCCGACCGCGGCAAACCCGTCCACAAGGTCTGCGCCGAAGACTGGATCGACGCCCACCCCGGCGCCTGTCAGCCCGACACCGGCCGGCCGCGCAACGGCAACCGCGAGGGGGACCAGGCATGACCGCGACCGCACCTGCCGCGGATCTGCCCCCGGCCACCCTGCTGGACGTGCTGAGAGTCGCCACCGCACCGGATTTCGACCGCTGGCAAGAACAGATCCGCAAAACCGGTGGCTGCGCCCGTCCGGTCCATCTCACCGGCTGGACTTTTACCCGGGACACGACCACGGGCAGGACCCTGCACCGCTACAGCACCCGCGACGAACCCGGTGGTCGGTTGCGGATCGCCTGCGGCAACCGCCGTGCTTCCCGTTGCCCCGCCTGTGCCTGGATCTACGCCGGCGACACCTACCACCTGATCCGCGCCGGACTCGCCGGCGACGAAACCCGCAACATCCCCACCGAGGTCCGCGACCATCCCCGCGTCTTCGCCACCTTCACCGCACCCAGCTTCGGCCCGGTCCACAACCGTATTGAAAATGATGGTCAGCTAAAGCGGGGACACAACGGACAATGCCGTTGCGGCGTCCGGCATAGCGAGAACGATCCAATACTCGGTACCCCGCTCGATCCACGCACCTACGACTACGCCGCGGCCGTCCTGTTCAACAATCACGCCGGGGAACTGTGGCAGCGCTTCACCAACCGCCTTCGCCGCGAACTCGCTGCCCGCGCCGGCCTGACTCAGCGCGAACTGAGCCAGGAACTACGCCTCTCCTACGGCAAGGTTGCCGAATTCCAGAAGCGCGGTGCCGTCCACTTTCATGCGGTCATCCGCCTCGACGGACCGGACGGACCCGACACCCCGCCCCCGGCTTGGGCTACGACCGCGCTGCTGACCGACGCTATTCGGGCTGCTGCGGCTCATTCCTACACCACGATCACGGTTCCGCCGAATGAGGAAGCGGGATACCCCCGCGGCCGAACCCTGCGCTGGGGCACCCAACTTGATATCCGGCCTGTCCGGGCCTTTGGCGACGGTACCGCGGTCACCGAACAGGCCGTTGCTTCCTACGTCGCCAAGTACGCGACCAAAGCGGCCGAGACCGGCGGCGGTCTGGATCGCACCATGGAAGAACTCGCGGAACTAGACCGGCATCCGGAACTGACCGACCACGCCCGCCGGCTCATCCGCACATGCTGGGACCTTGACGCGGCCTACCCCGACCGGCGTTTACGCGCCTGGGCACACATGCTCGGCTTTCGTGGTCACTTCTCCACTAAGTCCCGTCACTACTCAACCACCCTCGGTGCGCTCCGTCAGACCCGTGCCGACTACCGGGCCGCTGAACAACGCGCCGCACTCGGTCTGCCTGAGCCCGACTCGGATACCACCCTTGTTTTCGCTCACTGGCGGTACGCCGGCGTCGGTCACAGCCTCGGCGAATTCGTGTTCGCCGCCACGATCGCCGAAGACTTACGGATCAATCGTGAAATCGCCCGTGAAGCAATGCTGGAGTTGCATGCACTAGGAGGAGACAGCACGTGACTACCGTCATCGAGAGGAAGTGGCACACCACCGCTGAAGTCGCCGAAATGCTCGGTTTCGGACTGTCGAAGACCAAGATGCTCGTACTCACCGGTGAGATCCGTTCGGTGAGGATCGGGCGTAGTCGGCGCATTCTCCCCGCCTGGGTGGACGAGTACGTCAACCGCTGCGCTACGGCGGCCGAGGAGTGGTCCCCATGAGCGGTAAGCGCGGTAACGGTGAGGGGTCCATCTACCCGTACAAAAACGGCTTCGCCGCATACGTCTGGGTGACCACGCCGGATGGCAAGAAGAAGCGCAAGTACGTCTACGGCAAGACCCGCGAAGAGGTGCACGACAAGTGGATCAAGTTGCATGCTGAGGCAAAGAAGGGGCCAGTGGCAACCACCTCCCCAACGGTGGCGCAGTACCTCGCGTACTGGATGAAGGAGGTCGTGCAACCCGATCTCAAGCCCAAGGCGGCCGAGACGTACGCGATGCATGTCCGCCTCTACATCGTGCCGGGGATCGGGGCGAAGCGACTCGACAAGCTCTCTGTGCAAGACGTGCGGGCCTGGATCAACAAGCTTCAGACTCAATGCCAGTGCTGCGCGCAAGGCAAGGACGCCGCGCGTCCCAAGGAGGACAAGAACCCGGCCCGTCGGCAGAGGTGCTGTGCGATCGGTCAGTGTTGCAAGCAGACTGTTTCCCGGCGCACTGTCCAGGACGCTCGAACTGTCCTCCGGTCGGCCCTGACCAACGCCATGCGGGAAGAGCTGATCTCAAAGAACGTGGCCAGTCTGGTCAAGGTGCGATCGGTACAGACGCTAAAGCCGAAGCCTTGGACGGTGGAGGAAGCGCGCACGTTCCTCGAAGCTGCTCGCGTGGTCGGTGATCCGCTCTACCCGGCCTACGTGCTCGTCCTGGTGCTGGGCTTCCGCCGTGGTGAGGTTCTGGGGCTTACCTGGGACAGCGTGAATCTTGACGCCGGGGAGATCACGGTGGAACGGCAGTTGCAGCGGGTCGCCCGTCAGTTGCTTCATGAGGAGACCAAGACCAGGGCTTCGACGGCGGTCCTACCACTGCCGGAGATCTGCGTGACGGCCCTTCAGCTTCGCCGGAAGGTGCAAGAGGCAGCGAAGCAGGCGGCTGGTGAGCTGTGGTCCGAATCGGGCTTCGTGTTCACCACGCGCTACGGCACATCGATCGAGCCGCGGAACTTCAACCGGGAGTTCGCCGCCCGGTCGGCCAAAGCTGGTGTCCGGAAGATCCGGCTGCATGACACGCGCCACACTTGCGGGTCGCTGCTTGCGGCGCTGGACGTGCACCCGCGTATCGCGATGCAGATTCTGCGGCATAGCAAGATCGCTGTGACGATGGAGATCTACACGCATGTGCCGTCGGAGTCAACGCGGAAGGCGCTGCGGAAGCTGGGTAAGCATCTCGGCAGTTAGGTAAAGCCGCTGTAGTTGCTGTACTTCGCTGCTGTACGACACGAAAGAGCCCCCACCGGATCTCTCCGGCAGGGGCTCTGACGTCGGTGGACCTGAGGGGATTCGAACCCCTGACCCCCTCGTTGCGAACGAGGTGCGCTACCAGCTGCGCCACAGGCCCTTGCGACGAGTGAAACTCTAGCATCCATGGCGGGGTGCTCGGAAATCGCTTCCGGTGCTGGTCAGCCGAGGGGCTTCACTCGTTCGCCGCGCGGGGGCGGTCGTCGTCCGCGTACTGGTCGAACAGGGGGGTGCGGCCGCGGCCGCGGCGGCCCGTCGTGGGGCGGCGGGTCGGGTCGGCGGACGGGGTGGGCTGGGGGGTCTCGCCTGCGGGGCCGGAGCGGGCGGAGCTCCAGGCGTCGTCGGCGTCCAGGTCGACGTGGCTGGTGGCGCGGGGGGCGACCGGGGCCGTCACGTACGTCGGGAGCGGGACGGGGACCGGGTCCCAGCCGCCGGGCTCGGTGCGTTCGCGGGCGCGCTGCTGGTCGACCCACTCGGCGTGGTCGGTCTCCTCCACCAGGGCGCGGCGGCCGGCGGTGGAGGCCGGTTCGGGGCGCGGGGCGGGGTGCGCGGGCGCTGGGGGCGGTACGGCGGCGTCCTCAGCGGCGGGCTCGTCGGCGGGGGGCTGCTGGGACGCCTGCGGAGGGCGTGGCCTGCCCTCCCTTAGCCGCTGGGCCGCCGCTTCGGCCTGGCGCTGGTCCATGGTGAAGGTGAAGCGGCGGCGTTCCTGGGCGCGGAGGTAGACGATGTACGCGCTGAGGAGTACGCCGGGGATGGCCGGCGCCCAGAGGAAGGCGAGGCCGCCGACGGCGGCGACGATCGTGCCGACGGTGAAGGCGAGGAAGAGGACCGTGATGGTGCGCCGGCGGCGCGCCAGCACCTTGGCCCGCTTCATGCGGTCGGCGGCGGAGGGCCGGGCGGACCCGGGCTTCTTGGCCGTACGGCGGGGTGCGGCCCCATGGTCGGCGGCAGGCTGGCGCCGGTCGGCGGGCGGCGCCTCGTCCGCGGGCGCGTCGAAGGACCGGACGTCGGCCGCACCGGCCGCGGCGTCCGGCTCACGCGCATCGCTCGCATCGTCGGTGGAGCGGCCGCCCTGCCCCTCCTGCCCCTTGGCGTAACGGCGCTCCATGGCCGCCCGCCCGGAAAGGAGCCGGATGGCGGTACTGAAGCGCTCCGTCGGCCGGGCTTCATTGAGCTCGTCCTGCCTGCGGAGCCACATCGGCACCAAGTAGGCGGCCCAGGCCCCGACGATGACTGCGTAGATGAGGCCGCTGCTGCTCACGCCTCACACGGTAGAGGGGTTTGCGTGGGGCCATCCGCCAATTGGGCCGGTGTGTCGCACGATCTGGCTGATATCTCGAACTTTTTTTGTGATTGTTGAGATCAGCCGCACGCGAATGTGGCCATTTGATGGATGAATTCGAACACACATTTCATTTGTGCGATGTGCTGGGCTTCTCCCGGTGCCAGCGGGTCAGCAGGCCCTCGGGCACCTCTTCCGCGGTCAGCGCGAATACCAGGTGGTCGCGCCAGGCGCCGTCGATGTGCAGGTACCGCGGCCGCAGGCCCTCCTCGCGAAAGCCGAGTTTCTCCACGACCCGGCGGCTGGGGACGTTCTCCGGGCGAATGCACACCTCGACGCGGTGCAGCCCCACCGAGCGGAAGCAGTGGTCCACGGCGAGCGCCACCGCGGTCGGTATGACCCCGCGGCCCGCCACCGCCTCGTCGACCCAGTACCCGACGTGCCCCGAACACATCGAACCCCAGGTGATCCCGGCCACCGTGAGCTGCCCGGCCAGCCGGCCGCGGTGTTCGACGACGAACGGCAGCATCCGGCCGGCGTGCGCCTCGGCGCGCAGGTGGCGGACCATCTGGCGGTATGTGGGCCGGTGCGGCGCGGGGATGCCGGGCGGGGGCGGCGGGATGGTCGCCTCCCAGGGGCGCAGCCAGTCCCGGTTGCGGCGGTTGACCTCGCGCCAGGCCCGTTGGTCGCGCACCTTTATGGGGCGGAGGGCGGTGTCACCGTCCGCCAGTACGACCGGCCAGGGGGCGTTCAGTGCGCACTCCCCGTGGCGCCCCCGGGGGCCGGCGCAGCGCTCGCGCCCGTACCCGGGGAAGTGCCGTGGTCGCCGCCGCGCAGCTGGTCCACCGCGTGCGGGAGGAGGTCGGCGAGGACGGCGAGGCCGTCGCGTACGCCGCCGGTCGAGCCCGGCAGGTTGACGATCAGCGTACGTCCGGCGACTCCGGCCAGGCCGCGGGAGAGCGCGGCGGTGGGCACCTTCGCGCGGCCCGCCGCGCGGATCGCCTCGGGGATGCCGGGGACCTCGTGGTCGATGACGCGGCGGGTGGCTTCGGGGGTGCCGTCGGTGGGCGAGATGCCCGTGCCGCCGGTGGTCAGGACGACGTCGTACGCGGCCGAGACGGCGGCGCGCAGGGCGGCCTCGACGGGGTCGCCGTCCGGGACGACCTGCGGTCCGTCGACCGCGAAGCCCAGTGCGGCCAGGCCCTCGGCGAGCAGCGGTCCGCCCCGGTCCGGGTAGACGCCGGCTGCCGCGCGGTTGGACGCGGTGACGACGAGGGCCCGGGGCGGCCGGGCGGCGGCGCCGGGGTGGCCGGTGGAGGTTTCCGGGCCCGGAGTGGCGGGGGTGGTGGTGGCGGGCGTCGCGGCCGGGGCGGTGCCCGGGCCGGGGTTCGCGGTCGTGCCGGCCGTACGGTCGGTGGCGGTGCCCGGCCCCGGGTTCGCGGTGGGTTCCCGCTCGCCGCCGTCCGTGGCGCGCGCGGCCTCCGGGCCCGGACGCGCGGTCACGACCGGCTCCAGTGGCCCGACTTGCCGCCCGTCTTCTCCTCGACCCGTACGTCGGTGACGACCGCGCCCTTGTCGACGGCCTTGACCATGTCCACGACGGTGAGGGCGGCGACCGAGACGGCGGTCAGGGCCTCCATCTCGACGCCGGTGCGGTCGGTGGTGCGGACCGTGGCCAGGATCTCCACGGCGTCGTCGGCCACGCGGAGGTCGATCTCGACCCCGGAGATCGCGAGCGGGTGGCAGAGCGGGATCAGGTCGGGGGTGCGCTTGGCGCCCATGATGCCCGCGATGCGGGCGGTGGCGAGCGCGTCGCCCTTCGGGACGCCCTCGCCGCGCAGCAGCTCGACGACGCGCGGCGTGACCAGGACGCGGCCGCTGGCGCGGGCGGTGCGCGCGGTGACGTCCTTCTCGGTGACGTCGACCATGCGGGCCGCGCCCGTCGCGTCGAGGTGGGTGAGATCTTGCTGGCCGCTGCTCATCGTTCTCCCGGTCCGGACCGTGCCGCCTGTGCGACGACACCGTACCCGCAGGCGTCGGCGGCCACCCGGCTACCCGGCCAGGTCGGCACCGGCCGCCCCGCGTGCCCGGCGCCCGCGGAGCGTACGCGGCCCGCGCCCAGCCGGCACGCGCCCCTCACACGCCCGCCCCTCACACGTCTGTCCGCACGCGCCTGTGTCTCACACGCCCCCCTCACCTCAGCAGCACGATCTCCACCTCCGACCCCTCGGCGACCTCCGTGACGTCCTCCGGGATCACGATCAGCGCGTCGGCGCGGGCGAGCGCCTTGACCAGGTGCGATCCGGCGCCGCCGACCGGGGTGACGGTGGCCGTGCCGGCGTCGTACCGGCCGCGCAGGAACTGCCGCTTGCCCTCGGGCGAGGAGGCGATGGCCTCGCCGCAGGTGGCGCGGGTGGTGTGCCGGTGCACGTCGGGCAGGCCCATGAGCGTACGGATGGCGGGGCGCACGAACAGTTCGAAGGAGACGTAGGAGCTGACCGGGTTGCCCGGCAGGGCCAGCAGCGGGGTGCGGTCCGGGCCGATCAGGCCGAAGCCCTGCGGCTTGCCCGGCTGCATGGCCAGCTTGCGGAACTCGACCGTGCCCTCCTCCGCCGAGAGGTCGGCGAGGGTCTCCTTGACCACGTCGTACGCGCCGACGCTGACGCCGCCGCTGGTGACGAGGATGTCGGCGCGGATGAGCTGGTCCTCCAGGGTGGCGCGCAGCGTCTCGGCGTCGTCGGCCACGGCGCCGACCCGGTAGGCGATGGCGCCGGCGTCGCGCGCGGCGGCGGTGAGCTGGAAGCTGTTGGAGTCGTGGATCTCGCCGGGGCCCAACTGCTCGCCGGGCTGGACCAGTTCGCTGCCGGTGGACAGGACCACGACGCGGGGGCGCGGCCGCACCCGGACCGAGGCGCGGCCGATGGCGGCGAGCAGGCCGATCTGGGCGGGGCCGAGGACGGCGCCGGCCGGCAGGGCCAGTTCGCCGGCCGGGACGTCGCTGCCCTTGGCGCGGACGTGCTGCCGCTCGGTGACCGGGCGGTAGACCCGGACCTCGCCGCCCGCGGCCTCGGGTGCCGCGCTGTGCGCGCGCATCGTCTCGGCGGGGCCGCGGCCCGTACCGCCGTCGGTCCACTCCACGGGCACGACGGCCTCGGCGCCCGGGGGCAGCGGCGCGCCGGTCATGATGCGGGCGGCCTCGCCGGGGCCGACGGCGGCCGGTTCGGCGCTGCCCGCCGCGACGTCGCCGACGACGGTCAGCGCGGCGGGGAAGTCGCCGGTCGCGCCCGCGACGTCGGCGACCCGGACCGCGTACCCGTCCATGGAGCTGTTGTCGAAGGGCGGCAGGGCGGTGGGGACGGTGACGTCCTCGACCAGGACGCAGCCCTGCGCGTCCAGCAGGTGGAGGTCGATGGGCTCCAGCGGGTGGATCTTGGACAGTACGTCGTCGAGGTGATCGGCCACCGACCAGACGCGTTCTCGGTGGGTGGTCCGGTCGGTGGTGGTGCTCACGGTGTCACATCTCCTCGCTGACGAAGCTGCGCAGCCAGGCCCGGAACTCCGGGCCCAGGTCCTCACGTTCGCATGCCAGTCTGACAATGGCACGCAGGTAGTCGCCACGGTCGCCGGTGTCATAGCGGCGCCCCTTGAAGACGACGCCGTGCACGGGGCCGCCGAGGTCCGGATCGGCGGCGAGCGCCTGGAGGGCGTCGGTGAGCTGGATCTCGCCGCCGCGCCCCGGCTTGGTCGTGCGCAGCACCTCGAAGACCGCCGGGTCGAGCACGTACCGCCCGATGATGGCGAGGTTGCTGGGCGCCTCGGCCGGATCCGGCTTCTCGACCAGGTCGGAGACGAGTACGACGTCGTCCTCGCCGTCGGGGACGGCGGCCGCGCATCCGTAGAGGCCGATCTGCGCGGGGTCGACCTCCATGAGGGCGATGACGGAGCCGCCGTGCTGCTCCCGTACCTCGATCATGCGCTGGAGCAGCGGGTCGCGCGGGTCGATCAGGTCGTCGCCGAGCAGGACCGCGAAGGGCTGGTCGCCGACGTGCGGGGCGGCGCACAGGACGGCGTGGCCCAGGCCCTTGGGGTCACCCTGGCGGACGTAGTGCATGGTCGCCAGGTCGCTGGACTCCTGGACGCGGGCGAGCCGGGACTCGTCGCCCTTGCGGTCCAGGGCCTCTTCCAGCTCGTAATTGCGGTCGAAATGGTCTTCGAGGGGGCGCTTGTTGCGGCCGGTGACCATCAGGACGTCGGAGAGTCCGGCGGTGGCGGCCTCCTCCACGACGTACTGGATGGCGGGTTTGTCGACGACCGGCAGCATCTCCTTGGGCGTGGCCTTGGTCGCCGGCAGGAAGCGGGTCCCGAGACCGGCTGCCGGAATGACAGCCTTGGTGATCCGAGTACGCGATGGAGTCATGCGGGCCACGATAACCGGCGCTTTGCGGCGGAAGATGGGGTCCTGGGAACGGGTCACAGGAGCGGGAGCCGGAGCGCATCATGAGCGGTTACGACGAGGGGAAGCGCGGTTTGCGGCGCGGCCTCCTGGACGCGAGGAGCGAGTTGCCGCCCGGTGAAATCCGGGCGGCGGGGGCGGTGCTGGCGCGCCGCGCGCTGGCACTGCCGGAGCTCGTGGGAGCGGGCACGGTCGCCGCGTACGTGTCGGTGGGGCGCGAGCCGTCCACGCACGCGCTGTTGGACCAGTTGCACGCGGCCGGTGTGCGGGTGCTGCTGCCCGTGCTGCTGCCCGACAACGATCTGGACTGGGCCGCGTACGGCGGCGCCGAGAGCCTCGTACGCGCCGGGCGGGGGCTGCTGGAGCCCGCCGGCCCCCGGCTCGGCCCGCAGGCCGTCACCGGGGCCGGCGCGGTGCTGCTGCCGGGGCTGGCGGTGGACCGGCGCGGGATGCGGCTGGGGCGCGGCGGCGGTTCGTACGACCGGGTCCTGGAGCGGCTGGAGAAGGCGGGCGTGCGCCCGGCCAGGGTGGTGCTGCTGTACGACACCGAGGTGCTGGCCGAGGTGCCGGCGGAGGCGCACGACCGGCCGGTGGACGTGGCCGTGACGCCGGGGGGCGTGCACCGGTTCGCCTCATAGGCGCGCCGGTCGCGCACGTCCGTGAACGGCGCCGGGCGGGCTCGAAGAGATTCGAGCCCGCCCGGCTTACTGGTCAGCGACCCGTCACGGCGACAGCGTCAGAGTGTCCTCGGCCGCGGCCTTGACGGCCTTCTGGGAGAAGGCCCACGGCAGCAGTTCGCCCTTGGCCCACTTGTCCGTCTGGTCGTAGTAGTGCGCGTTGTACGCGTGCCCCGAGGCGCCCGTCAGGTTGATCCAGCGCGACTTGTCCAAGTCGGCCAGGTTGACGACCATCCGCATCGACGGGACCCAGGTGACCTCGTAGCCGCCGGCCGCGTTCCAGCCGGTGGCGTTCACGGCCGCCTCGCCGCCGCCCAGGTTCCAGGGGCCGCGGTTGAACAGGTCCTGGAGGAAGCCGGGGCCGCTGGTGCCCAGGGTCTGGTTCTTCAAGAACAGCTGGTGCAGGCGGCCCCAGCTCCAGTTGTCGACGTTCTTGCCCAGCTTGCTGGTGAGTTCGTAGCGCGCGTCCTTCATGGCGTGCCCGAGGAGCTGGTCGCGGTTGTTGTCGACGGTGTGCCCCGGCCGGGACTCGGTCTTCCACCAGTCGTTCTTCGGGTCCTCGATGATGGACCTGACGACCTCGTACCAGCGGTCGCCGCCGTCGGGCTGCGCCTGGTCGGGGGCGCGTTCGCCGCACTCGCGCACCGGCTTGTCCTGGTCGTCGACCGGGCCGGTGTCGTCCGCGGGGCGCACCCACAGGCACTGTCCTTCGACCCGCAGCTCCTTGGGCATCTTGTTGCCGAAGGCCAGCTTGAGGGTGTTGCGCCAGACCGCGTTGAAGTACGCGGCCGCGGCGGAGTCGGGCTCCTGGGTGTAGTCCCAGCCCTCCAGCAGCTTCTGCGCCTCGCGGACGTACGCGTCCTTGGGGTCGATCTTCAACAGGTAGGGCGTGAGCAGCTTGGCGATCTCGCTGCTGTTGTCCATCTGCATGGTCTGCATGTCGTCGGTGGAGACCTTGCCGCCGTCCTTGATCTTCGACTGGACGAGGTCGTTGATCCGCTGGCTGCGGGCGCCGTAGCCCCAGTCCTTGGTGAGCAGGTACGGGTACTTGTCCGGATCGACGACGGCCTGGTTGGCGGTGACGATGTAGCCGCGCGCCGGGTTGTACTCGTTGGGCAGCGCCTTCTGGGGCACCCAGTCGGTCCAACGCGCCTTCGGGTCCCAGCCGGGGGCGGGCAGGCTGCCGTCGTAGCCCTTGCCGCGGACCGGGATGCGGCCGGGCGCCTGGTAGCCGATGTTGCCCTTGGTGTCCGCATAGATCATGTTCTGCGAGGGCACCTCGAAGTCGGCGGCGGCCTTGCGGAAGTCCGTCCAGTTCTTGGCGCGGTTCAGTTCGAAGACCGCGTCCATCGACTTGCCCGGGTCCAGGGCGGTCCAGCGCAGCGAGATGCCGTAGCCGTCGCCGCGGTCCGGTGCCGCGTTGCCGACCGGGGCCTGCTTGCCGACCTTGGCGAGCTCGTCGTCGCGGTCGGAGATCAGCGGGCCGTTGTTGGTCGAGCGGACCGTGATCTCGCGGCTCGCGCCGCCGGCGACCTTGATGGTCTCCTTGCGGGTCTTGAACGGCTGCTGCTTGTCGTCGAACAGGTACCCGTTGGCGTTGATCTTCTCCAGGTACAGGTCGCTGACGTCGGCGCCCAGGTTGGTCATGCCCCAGGAGATGTCCTGGTTGTGGCCGATGACCACGCCCGGCATGCCGGAGAAGGTGTAGCCGGAGACGTCGTAGTTGCACTTGGCGCCGGTGGTGCGGCAGTGCAGGCCCATCTGGTACCAGAGCGACGGCATCTGGGGGGCCAGGTGCGGGTCGTTGGCGAGCAGCGGCTTGCCGGTGGTGGTGTGGGCGCCGGAGACGACCCAGGAGTTGGAGCCGATGCCGCTGCCGTTGGGGCCGAGCAGCGCCGGGATCTTCTCCAGGGACTTGGCGACCGAGGAGAGCTGGGACTTCACGCCCTGGGTGGCGGAGGAGGCGCTGCGGTTACCCGTACCGGTGCCCGTACCGGATCCGGAACCCGTGCCCGTGCCGGGCTTGCCGGAGTTGGTCGCGGTGCCGCCGCTCGGGGTGGCCTTCGGGTCGAACTCCTTGGTGGCCGGGTCGACCGCGCCGCCCTCGACGATCGGGCGGTTCCGCTTGGCCGGGTACTTCGGGTACAGCTGGTCGATCTGCGTCGGGCTGAAACGGCTGCTCATCAGGGCCCGGTCGATCTCGTCCTGCATGTTGCCGCGCAGGTCCCAGGCCATGGCCTTGAGCCAGGCCACCGAGTCGACCGGGGTCCACTTCTGGGGCTTGTAGTCGTTCTGGAAGCCGAGCGCCGCGTACTCCAGGGAGAGCGCCGACCCCTCGTGGTCCTTGAGGTAGGCGTTGACGCCGTCGGAGTACGCCTGGAGGTACTTCTTCGTCTGCGGGGAGAGCTTGGTGTCGAACTCCTGCTTGGCGACGTCGTGCCAGCCGAGCGTACGCAGGAAGGAGTCGGCGTCGACCTGGCTCTGGCCGAACATCTCCGAGAGGCGGCCGGCCGTCATGTGGCGGCGCACGTCCATCTCCCAGAAGCGGTCCTGGGCCTGCACGAAGCCCTGGGCGCGGAAGAGGTCCTCGTCGGTGTCGGCGTAGATCTGGGGGATGCCGTTGGCGTCGCGCGAGACGTCGACGGGGGCGGTCAGGCCGGCCAGCTTCAGCGAGCCGGTGGTCTGGGGGTACGAGGCGCGGACGGTGCTGACGCCCCAGAACGCGCCGTAGCCGATGCCCGCCACGAGCAGAAGCACGACCGTGATCGCGACGAGGCGGCCGCGCCGCCCCTTCTTCTTCGGCTTCTTCGCAGCCTTGTCAGGGGCGGGGGCGGACTTGTTGGCGGGCATCTCTGTCCTTCGAGGGGCAGGGTGGGAGTGCTGGAGCAACCATAGGCGCACGGGTCCGCCGAGCCCTACGCGGTGTAGCCGCCGGCACCCCAGAGCTTCAAGCAATGGTAAATTGTTAGCCTTAGTAACTAGATACGGTAAGGAAAGCACCGCCGAACACCCGTCCGCTCCGCAGCCGCGCCCGCCCCGGCCCGCACACGAGGAAGGACCAGCTCCTGACTGTCGACCGCCTCAACGAACTCCTGCTGATCTGCGCCCTCGTCCTGCTCGTCGCGGTGGCCGCGGTCCGCGTCTCCTCCCGCAGCGGACTGCCCAGCCTCCTCATCTATCTGGGCATAGGCATCGCCATAGGGCAGGACGGATTCGGCGGTGTCGTCTTCGACAACGCCGAACTGACCCAGATCCTGGGCTATACCGCGCTCGTCGTGATCCTGGCCGAGGGCGGCCTCGGCACGAAGTGGAAAGAGATCAAACCGGCGCTGCCCAGAGCCGCCGTACTGTCGACGTTCGGTGTCGCGGTGAGCGTGGGGGTCACCGCGGCCGGAGCGCACTACCTCGTCGGCCTGGAATGGCGCCAGGCGCTGCTCATCGGCGCCGTGGTCTCCTCCACGGACGCGGCGGCGGTCTTCTCCGTACTGCGCAACGTGCCGCTGCCCGCCCGGCTGACCGGCGTCCTGGAGGCCGAGTCCGGCTTCAACGACGCCCCCGTGGTGATCCTCGTCGTGGCGTTCTCCACGGCCGGCCCCGTCGAGCACTGGTACACGCTCATCGGCGAGATCGCCCTGGAGCTGGCGATCGGCGCCGCCATCGGCCTGGCCGTCGGCTGGCTCGGCGCGTACGGCATGCGGCACGTGGCGCTGCCCGCCTCCGGCCTGTACCCGATCGCGGTGATGGCCATCGCCGTCTCCGCCTACGCGGCCGGCGCGCTCGCCCACGGCTCCGGCTTCCTCGCCGTCTACCTGGCCGCGCTGGTCCTGGGCAACGCGAAACTGCCGCACTCCGCGGCCACCCGCGGCTTCGCCGAAGGGCTGGGCTGGATCGGCCAGATCGGCATGTTCGTCCTGCTCGGCCTGCTGGTCACCCCGCACGCGCTGTTCGACGACGCGGTGCCGGCGCTGGTCATCGGCCTGATCCTGACCATCGTCGCCCGGCCGACTTCCGTCTTCCTGGGCCTGCTGCCCTTCAAGGTGCCCTGGCGCGAGAAGGCACTGCTGTCCTGGGCCGGGCTGCGCGGCGCCGTACCGATCGTGCTGGCCACCATCCCGATGGTGGGCGGCGTGCCCGGCAGCGACCGGGTCTTCAACATCGTCTTCATCCTCGTCGTCGTCTACACGCTCATCCAGGGCCCGACCCTGCCCTGGCTGGCCAGGAAGCTGCGCCTGGGGGACGACAAGGAAGCCGCCGACCTGGGGATCGAATCGGCGCCGCTGGAGCGGCTGCGCGGCCATCTGCTGTCCACCACGATCAGCGCGAAGTCGCGGATGCACGGCGTGGAGATCAGCGAGCTGCGGCTGCCGCCGGGGGCCGCGGTCACCCTCGTCGTACGGGACGGCACCAGCTTCGTACCGTCGCCGACGACCGTGCTGCGGCGCGGGGACGACCTGCTGGTCGTGGCGACGGACCCGGTACGGGACTCGGTCGAGAACCGGCTCCAGGCCGTCTCGAAGCACGGCAAGCTGGCCGGCTGGCTGGCTCCCGGCCCCGGTCCCGGGCGGCCGCAGGGCAAGCGCCGGGGGGCGCGGCCCGGCTCCCACGCGGAAGGGCGGGCCGGGGGGCAGCCGCCGCATACGCCCGCCCGCTGAAGCGTCTACGCCCGCCCGCCGGGGGAGGAGCCGGGCCCGCTCCGGCGGCCCGGCCCGCCCCGGCAGCCACCCGCTCCCCGGATCGAAGAAAATTTCCCGTGAAGCCCTGGTTGACGCCGGGGCTTCACGCGTATCGGCCTGTACTATGAAGCAGCAATCAAAGGAACCAACTCTGCCTGACGCAGAGCTGGCGCGACCGCTCGGCGGCCGCGGTCCCCTGCCACACGCAGCCACCTCCCCGGTGCGGACCACGCGGTATCACTCGGTCCTGCGCGAGAGGACAGCTCTCGGCGCGCACCCCGTGACCATCTCGCGGCAGCGCGCTACCAGGCGGTAGAAAGGCTCGGCCGTGGCATCCGCGGTCAAGGACAACGCGGGCAAGGGCGCGCAGGGCGGGACCGCCCCACAGAACACCTCCCAGCAGCAGGCTCCCGCCAAGGACGTCAAGGACGTCCGCCCCGGGTACGGGCAGCTGCTGCGTACCCCCGGCGCATGGGCGTTCCTGCTGCCGGGCTTCCTGGCCCGCCAGCCCTTCGCGATGCTGACGTTCAGCATCCTGCTGCTCGTCCAGCACACCACCGGCTCGTACGGCACCGCCGGTGTCGTCTCGGCGGTGACCGGCGTCTCGATGGCGCTGTTCGCGCCCCAGAGCGGCAAGCTGGCGGACCGGTTCGGGCAGCGCGCGGTGCTCGTGCCCGGCGTACTGGTGCACGCGGCGGCGGTCGCCGCGATGATCACGCTGGCGCTGGCGCACGCCCCGCTGTGGGCGCTGCTGGTCATCGCCGTACCGACCGGCGCCTCGACGCCGCAGATCGGCCCCATGGTGCGCTCCCGGTGGGCCGCCAAGCTGACCGGTTCCCCCCTGATGCCGACGTCCACCGCCTTCGAGTCGGTGACCGACGAGTTCACCTTCGTCGTCGGCTCGGTGCTGGCGACCGCGCTGTGCACCGGCGTCCACCCGGCGGCCGGCCTGGTCGCGGAGGCGGCCCTGACGCTGGGCGGCGGCCTGCTCTTCGCGGCCCAGCGCCGCAGCCAGCCGCCGGTGCACCGGGCCTCCGACGGCTCGGCCAAGCACGCCTCCGCGCTGTCGGTGCCGGGCCTGCGCGTCCTCGTCGCGGCCCTGTTCGGCATCGGCACGGTCTTCGGCGGCATGCAGGTCTCGCTCACGGCGTTCACCGAGGACATCGGGCAGCCCGGCATCAACGGCCTGCTGTACGGCGTTTTCGCGGCGGGCAACATGCTGGCCGGCATCGTGTGCGGCGCGCTCTCCTGGAAGGTGGGCCCCCGGCGCCGCCTGCTGGTCGCGTACGCCCTGCTGGCGCTGATGACCACCCCGCTGTGGGCGGTGTCCGTGGCGCCGCTGATGGGCGCGGTGGGGCTGCTGGTCGGCCTGTGCATCGCCCCGGCGCTGATCACCGGCTACACGCTGGTCGACTCCCTGGTTCCGGCCTCGGCCCGTACGGAAGCCTTCACCTGGCTCACCGGCGCGGTCGGTCTCGGCCAGGCGGCGGCTTCCACGACGGCCGGTCTGCTGGCTGACCACTTCGGTCCGCACGCCGGTTTCCTGGTGCCGCTGTGCGGTACGGCGCTGGCGCTGGTGGTGCTGGCGGTGTTCCGGGGACACCTGGTGCCGCGTTCCGAAACACTGGTCGTCGGACGTGGGGTCGGTCACCGAACTCCGGCAACAGTGGACTGACGGGCCGGAATACTGCACTATGGAGCGTCGTTAGCACTCATTGAGTGAGAGTGCCAGGAGGAAGTCACAGTGCCGACCTACCAGTATCAGTGCACCGCGTGCGGCGAGGGCCTTGAGGCGGTGCAGAAGTTCACCGACGACGCGCTCACCGAGTGCCCCGCTTGCCAGGGACGCCTCAAGAAGGTGTTCTCCGCGGTCGGCATCGTGTTCAAGGGCTCCGGTTTCTACCGGAACGACAGCCGCGGCTCGTCGTCCAGCAGCACCCCCGCGTCGAGTTCGTCCTCGACCTCGGCCTCGTCTTCGACGGGCTCCTCGTCGTCCTCGTCGTCCTCGTCGGGCAGCGACTCCAAGTCGTCGTCCGGAGACTCGTCGAGCACCTCGGGCAAGAGCTCCGGTTCGACGCCCAGCACGTCGGCCGCCTGAGCGACTTCCCCGAACCACCTCAGGGGCGCCGCGACAGCGGCACCCCGCCGGCTCTTCCACCGAGCCCCGCCGTCCCAGGACGGCGGGGCTTTCGGCGTCCCAGGCCGGCAGCCGCGCACACCGCGCCTTCCCCGCTCGCGGGCCCGTACCTAACCTGACCGCATGGCTGACGCGGAGATCGGTGTCATCGGCGGGTCCGGCTTCTACTCCTTCCTGGACGACGTGACGGAGACCACGGTCTCCACCCCCTACGGCCCACCCAGCGATTCGCTCTTCCTGGGAGAGGTAGCCGGCCGCCAGGTCGCCTTCCTGCCCCGGCACGGCCGCCGGCACCACCTGCCGCCGCACCGCATCAACTACCGCGCCAACCTGTGGGCACTGCGGTCGGCCGGTGTACGGCAGGTGCTCGGGCCCTGCGCAGTGGGCGGCCTGCGCGAGGAGTACGGGCCGGGGACGCTGCTCGTACCCGACCAGCTCGTCGACCGCACGAAGGACCGGGCGCAGACGTACTTCGACGGGATGCCGCAGGCCGACGGCAGCGTGCCGAACGTGGTGCACGTGTCATTCGCCGACCCGTACTGCCCGGCAGGGCGGGAGACGGCGCTGGCGGCGGCCCGGGGACGTGGGTGGGAGCCGGTGGACGGCGGGACGCTCGTGGTCGTCGAAGGGCCGCGCTTCTCGACCCGCGCCGAATCGCGCTGGCACGCGGCGCAGGGGTGGTCGGTGGTCGGCATGACCGGCCACCCGGAAGCGGTGCTCGCGCGCGAGCTGGGCCTCTGCTACACGTCGTTGGCGCTGGTCACGGACTTGGACGCGGGGGCGGAGGCGGGCGCGGGCGTCTCGCACGAAGAGGTGCTGGAGGTCTTCGGGCGCAACGTCGGGCGGCTGCGCGAGGTGCTGTTCGACGCGGTGGGGGCGCTGCCGGCCGCGGCGGAGCGGGAGTGCGGGTGCGGGGGTACGGGGGCGGGGGCGGATTAGGGCGAGGGTTCGGGGGCGGGTGAGGGTTCGGGGCGCGCAGGGGGGCGGGGCTTGGGCATCGACCTGCCGTAAGAACTCGGTCGGGTGACCGGGTTTTCCACAACCCGTGGGTAGCCGTTCCGGCTGTCAACAGGCCCGAGCGGGCATCGGCGAAGTCCGGCACGGTGGAGCTCGTCCGCACCGATTCCGGCTCCGCAGGCGGTGGTTACCGTGTCCCGTTCCTCTCTCGACACCACTCCCGAATCCGCTCTCGACTCCGCCCTTCGGGCCCGCTGCTCCGCACCGTCCCTCCCCCTCCCGCCGCCGCACGAGGTGGCGCATTTCACACCGGTACGGGCCCGGGGCGGACGGCACCGGCTGCGGCGCGCCGTGCGGCACCGGCGGCGGTCCGTGACGGCGGGTTTGGCGATGACGGCCGCCGCGCTGGCCGCCACGGCCCAGGCGAACAGCGAGGGCCGCGCCGACGGCACCACGAGCGCCTGCGCGGCGCCGGCGCACGAGCCACCGGCCGGGCGGGGGCAGTCATGAGGCCCGCCCCGCATGATCGAGTGGCCTTTGTCCGATATGGGCGCCACACTGGCCAAAGTGGCGGGGTGCGTTCGGCGTGCCGCGGGGAAGGCTCTTCCCCGGTCGGCCGGGACGCGGCGCCAATCCGTACGGACGTATCGTCGTCCGCTCACCGGTTCAGGTCACAGGATTGGACAGCCGCGCACTGCCCTGCCGTAAGTTGCGGTGCTGTTCGTTGCACGGTTCGTAGTGAGTGTGGAAAGAGGCTTTCAGGTGAGCGAGAAGACGGGCGTACTCACGGGATTCAAGGAATTCCTGATGCGCGGCAACGTGATCGAGCTCGCAGTCGCCGTCGTGGTCGGTGCCGCGTTCACGAACATCGTGAACGCCGTGGTCAAGGGCGTCATCAACCCGATCGTCGGTGCCCTCGGCTCGCAGAACCTGGACCACTACAAGACCTGCCTCACCACCTGCCACACGGACGCGAAGTCGGGCGACTTCACCGACGGCATCTACATCCTGTGGGGATCGGTGCTCAGCGCGGTCCTGACGTTCGTGATCACCGCAGCGGTCGTGTACTTCCTCATGATCCTGCCGATGAACAAGTGGAAGGCACGCCAGGACGCCAAGAAGCCGGTAGACGACAGCCCGCTGGCCCCGACCGAGGTCGAGCTGCTGACGGAGATCCGGGACGCGCTCGTCGCGCAGCGCAACGGCTCGGTCTCCGGCGCGGGCGTGGGCCTGGCCGCGGGTGGCGGCGCCGGTTCGGTGGTCACGCAGAAGACTCAGCAGTAAGGGGCGCGGACGCGCGTTCTGCGGCTGCGGCCAAGCCGCCCCGGCTCCTCGGTCAGAGGTGGTGGGGCGGCTTTTCGTCGAGGAAGCGCGCCAGGTCGGCGGCGCTGTCGTTGCCGGAAGGGCGCTCGCCCCAGCCGCGGTCGGTGTCGTCGGACGACTGCTGGTTCAGCGGGTCGTCGAAGATCAGGGCAGCGGAAGTCTTGGGCCGCTCCGGCCGCTCCGGCCGCTCCGGCTGCTCCGTATCGGCCTCGGGCCGTGATTCAGGGGTCGCACTCACCCCTCCAGGGTACGACCGGCGGGGACGGGGGCAGCGGCGGCGGAACTCGCGCCAGCGGCGGGAGCGGGTGCAGCGGCGGCCGGGCTCGCTCCAGCGGCGGATGCCGGGGTGGCTCACAGGGGGCGACGGGCCCGGGCGCAGGCGGCTCACCTCGGGCTACCGGTTGAGATCATGTCGCGGTGACCTCACACCTCCCCAGCGGGTGGACGATCGAGCAGATCCGCACGCTCTCGCAAGATCGAAGCGCCACTCCGCTCTCCCTCGACAGGCTCGTGGTTGTCGAGGAACCCGGCCAGGGCACGGGCACGCGCCTCGGGGAGCCCAACCAGGGCACGGGCACGCGCCTCGGGGAACCCGACCAGGGCACGGGCACGCCCCTCCGGGAACCCGGCCAGGGCACGGGCACGCGCCTCCGGGAACCCGGCCAGGGCACGGGCACGCGCCTCCGGGAACCCGGCCGGGGCACGGGCACGCGCCTCCGGGAACCCGGCCAGGGCACGGGCACGCCCCTCCGGGAACCCGGGCAGGGCACGAGCACGCCCCTCCGGGAACCCGGCCAGGGCACGGGCACGCGCCTCCGGCCCGAGGTAATCCTCGGGTTCCACGACTTGTGCCTCGTGCTCCACGACGGCGAGTGGTTCATGGGGCAGCTCTGCACCGACGGATCGATCACCTGCTGGGCCTCCTACGGCCCCGACCTGGCCGGAGCCATCCGCGGCCTGTGAGCCACCCCGGCGCCGCGCGGGCGGGGCGTTCAGCGGGTGGCGAGGGCCTCGTGCCACCAGTGGTCGCGGCCCGCCGTCCAGGAGACCGGGCGGCTGCTGCGGTGGACCACCAGCACGGACCGAACCTGCGGGCAGTCGCGTCGCAAGGCACGGTCCAGGACCGGCTTGACCGGCCGTACCGCGCCGTCCCAGAACGCGGCATCCGCCGTGACGACCACCTCGGCGCCCGACTCGCGGGTGCGCTCGGCGAGTTCCGGAGCGGTCAGGAAGACCGGCAGCGTCGTGCGGACGGCGTCGAGCCGGCCGCAGGCGAGCGTGACGATGACCGACTCCGGCACCAGCGGCAGGTGCACCGCCACCCGGTCGCCGGACCGTACTCCGAGCCGGGCCAGCGCCGCGGCGGCCCGCTTGGCCTGGCCCATGAGCATGGTGTGGGTCAGCTCCTCGTGACGTCCCGGCTCGCCGTGCCAGGTGAGGGCAATCGGGGACGAGGACGCCGGGGGCCCTTGCGGTTCCCGGGTCGTTTCTGCATGCTCGGAGATCACACGGCGCAACATGCGGACCAGCTTGAAGATCACGGATCAACAACCGCTGAACGTCCGATGTACGACGACGTTCGTACAGTGGGAGCCGGCCCGGCGCGAAGGCCCGCACGGACCGCGCGCACGGCCCCCATACGCAGCCGTCTTCGCGGCGTCCCCGTACGGCGTCGCTTCTCGTGCCCCCGGTCGGCGCGCCCGTGCCCGTGCGGCGCCCTGGACTCTCTGCCCCGTCTCCGGCACACCCAATCCCCCACCCTTCACCTTCCTCATCCGTACGTGCTGCGCCACGCCGACCCGCGCGGCGCGAGAGGTGGACCGGTGTGCCGGATGTTCCAGAAGAGTCGTGGCGGCTGCGGGAGCGCCGCGTGGCGTGGGCGTGTGTGGGCCGTGGTGGCCGTGGCGATCGGCGGGTTCTGTGTGCAGCTGGATGCCTTTGCGCTGAACATGGCCCTGCCTGTGATCCGCCGTGACCTGCACGCCCCGGCCGGCACCGCGCCGTGGGTGGTCAGCGGGTACCTGCTGGCCGCCGGGGCGTTGATGCCTGCTGCCGGGCGGTTGGGCGATCTGTTGGGCAGGCGGCGGCTGCTCGTTTGGGGGCTGGTGCTGTTCGGGGGTACGTCTGCGGTGTGCGCGCTGGCGCCCTCGCTACCGTTCCTGGTGGCGGCCCGGGTGATGCAAGGGGTGGGCGGGGCCTTGGTCATGCCGGTGGGGCTGGCGCTGCTGACCCGGTCGTTCCCGGCGGGCCGGGCTCGTGTCGCGACCGGGTACGCCTTGGGGCTGGCCGGTCTGGCCACGGCGTGCGGGCCGTTCGTGGGCGGCGCGTTGGCGCAGGCCGTGTCCTGGCGGGCCGTGTTCTGGGTCAATGTGCCGCTGTGTGCCGCGGCAGCACTGTGCGCCCGGCAGGCCACGGCACCAGTGCCCGGCGCCCGGTCCGGCGCCCGGTCCGGTGCCTGGTCCGGCGTTCGCCGGGCCCGATGGGGTCGATGGGGTCGCCGGGTCCGGTGGGTCCGCCGGGTCCGCCGGGTCCGATGGGGCCACTGGGTTTCCTTCGTTACCGGCACCGGTGTGCCGGTCTGCCTGGCGATGGCTGTCGAGAGCGCGGGGGCGTGGTGGCAGGCCGGTGGGTGGTCGGCCGGTGCGGTGGCTCTCGGAGTGCTGTTCGTGCGGGGCGAGCGCCGGTCGCTGCACCCGCTGGTGGACTTGTCCCTCTTCCGCAACGGGCCGTACGTCGCCCTCACTTCGGCCGGTGCGGTGGCCAACGCGGCGACGGTGGTGCTGTTGTTCGTGGTCCCGTTCGCCCTCCAGGAGGTGCAGGGGATGTCCGTACTGGGCGCGGGAACCGCCTTCCTCGTACCGGCGGCAGCGATGGCCGCGGCCGGTCCGGCGGCCGGGCGGGTACGCCCACGCGCCGCCGAACCGGTCATGGCCGCCTGCCTGGGGCTGGCAGCTGCCGCGCTGGTGGCGCTGGCCGGGGCCGGTGGTCTGCCGGGCGGCGGTATGCCGCGATCCGCGCTACTGGCGGCAGCCACCGTGGCCGCGGCAGCGCTCGGCGTGGCGGGAGCCCTGGCGCTGACCGCCACACAGGCCGTGGTCAGCCCCGACCGTGCGGGTGAGGCGTCCGGGCTGACCAAGTGCGCGATCACCGTGACGGCCGGGCTCGGCCTCGCCCCGGCCGGTACGGACCCGGCCGGAGCGCTGCGCTGGGCCGCGGCCGGGTGCGCGGCGGGCTGCCTGGCCCTCCTGTTCCGCGCCGGCCTCTCACGTCCCCGCCACCGCCGTCGCCAACGTCACCCGGCGGCGGGCGCCACCGCCTCGTACCCCCCGCTGATATCCCGTACGTCCCGGAAGCCGCGGGCCTCCAGCAGGGCGGCGGCGATGACGGAGCGGTTTCCGCTGCGGCAGTAGAGGACGACCGGGCGGTCCGGGTCCAGGGTGGCGCAGTGGCCGGGAAGGCTGGCGAGCGGGAGGTTGACGGCGCCGGGGAGGGCGCCCGCCGCGTATTCGGCGGGGTTGCGCACGTCGACCAGCTGGGCTTGGGCCGAAGGGGCTTCATCAGGCGCCAGCCGGTGGGTGCGGGAGACCAGTTCCGGGTGACGGGCGAGTTGGGCCGCCGGGTCCTGGACGTGGCCGAGGACGTGGTCGTAGCCGATGCGGGCCAGACGGAGGCGGGCCTCGGACTCCGTGCCGGGGTCGCTGACGAGGACGATCGGCGTGCCGGGGGCCACCACGCTGCCCGCGTACTCGGCGAACCGGGTGTCCAGGCTGATGTGGAGGGAGCCGGTGAAGTGCGCCTCGGTGTATGCGGCGAGGGGACGGCTGTCCAGCAGGACGGCGCCGGCGTCCCGGCGGGCGGCCAGTGCCTCGTCGAGGGTGAGGGCAGCGGGAGGCGCGGTGTCCAGGAGGGGGTGGCCGTCGCGGTTCAGGGCCGCGTCGTGGGCGAAATAGCCGGGGGTCGCGGGCTGCCCGGCGGTGACCAGGCGCACGAACTCGGCTTCCGTCATGGGCTGGAGCGCGTAGTTCAGTCGCCGCTGGTCGCCGATGGTGGAGGTGGTCTCGGTGGAGAGGTTGCGGCCGCAGGCCGAGCCCGCGCCGTGGGCGGGGAAGACGCGGGTGGCGTCGGGGAGGGTGAGGAGCTTGTCGCGCAGGGAGCGGTAGAGCCGGCCCGCCATCTCCTCCGGCGTCAGCCCGGCCGCGGCCAGCAGGTCGGGGCGGCCGACGTCGCCGACGAAGAGGGTGTCGCCGGTCAGCACGCCGTACGGCTCGTCGGCGTCGGGGTGCTCGTGGACGACGAGGCAGATGGATTCCGGGGTGTGGCCAGGAGTCGCCAGAACGGTGAGGGTGACACCGGAGGCCCTGGAGGGCTCGAAGGTCTCAGGGGCCCCGGAGGTCCCAGGGGCCCCGGAGGTCCCAGGGGCCCCGGAGGTCCCGGAGGTCCCGGAGGCCCCGGGTGCCTCGCCGTCGGCGGGCGCGCCCAGGTATATCCGCTCTCCGTCCCGCAACCGCCGTATCGGATAGCCGGTCTCGGCAGTCTCGCCGAAGGCGATGGTGGCGCCGGTGGCGCGGGCGAGTTCCAGGTGGCCGGAGAGGAAGTCGGCGTGGAAGTGCGTCTCGATGATCAGCTCGATCCGCAGCCCGGCCGCTTCCGCGTCGCGCAGGTAGTCGTCGATGTCGCGGCGTGGGTCGACGAGGACGGCACGTCCGGTGGTCTCGTCACCGATGAGATACGACGCCTGGGAGAGGCAGTCGAGGTAGTACTGCGCGAAGTGCACGGTCGACCTCCGTGGTCCTGCGGGCCCGGTTCCGCGGGCCCCGCGGGGGGTGTGTTGTGCGGATGCACGGATGTACGTACATTAGGCAGCCGGGGCTGCCGACGACAAGTTCGGCAGTGGACGACGAGAAAGAACCCCGGGACGGCGCGCCTGTACGGCCCGGCCCGTACCTGTAGCCCGTACCCGCGCGGAGGCGACTTCATGACCGCACACCCCTCGGGCCCGCGTCCCCTGGACCGGCGCTCGCCGCTGCCCCTGTGGGCCCAGCTCTCCGAAGACCTGCGGCGGCGCATGGAGGCGGGCGAGTTCACCGACGAGTTCCCGGCCGAGCACCGCCTCACCGGGGAGTACGAGGTCAGCCGGCACACCGTGCGCGAGGCGCTGCGCAAGCTGCGCGCCGACGGCCTGGTGATCGCCGAGCGCGGTCGCGCCAGCCGGCTGAACACCCGGCGCATACAGCAGCCGCTCGGCTCGCTCTACAGCCTCTTCCGCGAGCTGGAGAGCCAGGGCGTGGAGCAGCGCAGCGAGGTGCTCCGGCTGGAGCGGACGGCGGACGGCTCGGTCGCCGAGCGGCTCGGGCTCGTACCGGACGCGCCGCTAATCGTGCTGGAGCGGCTGCGTCTGGCGGACGGCGAGCCGCTGGCGCACGACACCGCGTACCTGCCCGCCGAGGTGGCCGAGCCGCTGCTCGACGCCGACTTCCGGCACACGTCGCTGTACGGCGAGCTGCAACAGCGCTGCGGGGTGAAGGTCACCGGCGGCCGGGAGCGCATCTACCCGTTCCTGCCCGACATCCGGCAGGCGTGGCTGCTGGGGCTGGCCGACCGGGAGCCCGCGTTCGGCATCGAGCGGCTGGGGCGGTCCGGCGACCGGCCGGTGGAGTGGCGCGAGACGGTCGTACGCGGCGACCGCTTCGCCTTCGTCGCGGAGTGGACCAGCGACAGCCAGGCGGTCGAACTCGCGCCCCGGGCCGCGTGTCCGTCATGACCACAGGCCGGGCGCGGGGAGGAACGATGACGCCGGTGCCGACAGCCCGTCAGCGGCCATGGACGTCATAGCCTTCACGGCGCTGCCGTGCGGGCTGGTCATCGGGCTGCTGCTGGGCGCGCTCGGCGGTGGCGGGTCGATTCTGGCCGTACCCGCTCTCGTCTACCTCCTGCACCAGTCCCCGCACGTGGCCACGGCGGGCGCGCTGGTCGTCGTCGGCATCGGCGCGGCCTCCGGCCTGGCCTGCCACGCCCGCGCGGGCCGGGTCCGCTGGGCGGCGGGCGCGGCCTTCGGCGCGCTGGGGACCGCCGGCACGTTCCTGGGTTCCCGCTGGAGCGTGTCGCTCGACCCGGATGCCCTGATGACGGCGTTCGCCGGGCTGATGCTGGCGGTGGCGGTGGCGATGCTCGTACGGGCGTGGCGCGAACGGAGGAAGCGGGCCGCGGGCCCAGGACCGGAAACCGACAGCGGAACCGGCCCCGGCCCCGGCCCCGGCCACGGCCCGCGTTCCGCCGGTCCAGGTCACGGCCCCAGTCCCGCCCGCGGCCCCGGCCGCGGTCCTAGCCCCACCCCCGGCTCCGGTCCAGGCCACGGTCCCAGTCCCGCCCCCGCCCCCGGCCACGGTCCCGCCCCCGGCACGGCCGCACGCCCCACCCCGAAAACCCCCTTCCGCCTCGCCCTCACGGCCCGCCTCGCCTCCGCCCTCCGCATCGGCGCCACCGCCACCGCGGTCGGCCTGCTGACCGGCTTCTTCGGTGTCGGCGGCGGCTTCGTCGTCGTGCCGGCGCTGACTCTCGTCCTCGGCTTGGAGATGCCCGTAGCCGTCGGCACCTCCCTCCTCGTCATCCTCGTCAACTCCGGTACGGCCTTCGTCACCCGGGCCGGAGCGGGCGGCCTGGACTGGCCGCTGCTGGCCTCCTTCGCCGCCTGCGCCGCGCTCGGCAGTTGGCTCGGCAACCGCGTCGCCGCCCGGGTGCGGCCGCAGGCGCTGTCCACGGCGTTCGCGTCGCTGGTCACCGTGCTCGCCGTCTCGATGGCGGTGACGAGCATCCCCCGCTTATAAGCCTCCCGATCCCCGACCCCCAGGAGGAATCCCATGCCCACCGCACCGTCGTCCAGCCCCGCCGCGTCCGGCGTCTCGGCCCACCACCAGGTCGTCGTCATCGGCGGCGGCACCGCGGGCATCACCGTCGCCGCCCGGCTGCGGCGCGCCGGGCTCCGCGACATCGCGGTGCTCGAACCGTCCGAGACGCACTGGTACCAGCCGCTGTGGACGCTGGTCGGCGGCGGCCAGGCACCGCTGCGCGCCGCGTTGCGCACGGAGGCCGAGGTCATGCCGCCCGGCGTGCGCTGGCTGCGCGAGTCCGCCGCGGCGGTGGACCCGGCCGCGCGTACGGTCGGCACCGCTTCGGGGCGGACGATCTCGTACGACCGGCTGGTGCTCGCCCCCGGCCTCAGCCTGGACTGGGACGGCATACCCGGCCTGGCGCAGGCCCTCGGCCACGGCGGCGTCTCCAGCAACTACCGGCCCGATCTGGCCCCGCTCACCTGGGACTTCATCCGGCGCATGAAGAGCGGTACGGCACTGTTCACGATGCCGTCCGGGCCGGTGAAGTGCGGCGGCGCCCCGCAGAAGATCGCCTATCTGGCCGCCGACTACTGGCGCAAGCGCGGGGTGCTGGGCCGCATCCGGACGATCCTGGTGCTGCCCGAGCCCGCGATGTTCAAGGTGCCGGTCTTCTCGAAGGCGCTGGAGGAGACGGCGCGGCGGTACGGCATCGAGGTGCGGCTCCAGTCGGAGCTGACGCAGGTGGACGGCGCGGCGCGGCAGGCCGAGATCGTCGATCACGCGACCGGCGAGAAGGAGACGGTCCGCTACGACCTGCTGCACGCGGTGCCGCCGCAGCACGCGCCCCGGTGGGTGGCCGACAGCCCGCTCGCCGACCCGGCGTCCCCCTTCGGTTACGCCAAGGCCGACCGCGCGACGCTGCAACACCCGGACTTCCCCGAGGTGTTCTCGATCGGCGACGTGGCCAACCTGCCGACGTCCAAGACGGGCGCGGCGATCCGCAAGCAGGCGCCGGTCGTCGTCGCGAACCTGCGGGCCGGGCTGCGCGGCCGCCCCGCCACCGCCCGCTACGACGGCTACACCTCTTGTCCGCTGGTCACCGCCCGCCACAAGATGCTGCTCGCCGAGTTCGACTACGACCTGGAGCCGGCGCCGTCCATTCCCTTCATCGACACGACGAAGGAGCGTACGGACATGTGGTTCCTGAAGCGGTACGGGCTGCCGCAGCTCTACTTCAAGGGGATGCTCAAGGGGCTGGCCTAGGCGCGGCCGGGGAATCGGGCCCCGGGCGCCACGGCGTTCATCGCGGCCGGGCTGAACGCCGTGGCGCCCGGCTGCCGCTGTCGAAGGCCCACTTGGGCATCCTCACGATGCTGCCCGAGACGACCGGTTCGTACGCGCTGCCTCGGAAGCCCGCATTGCCTCGGAAACCCATGCTGCCGCCCGTACCGCCTACCCCTCGTCCGGCAGCAGTTCCCACAGCGCTGCCTCGAAATCCTCGGCTGTGGGCGGGTCGTCGGCCAGCAAGGCTTGCAGCAGCAGCCCGTCGTAGGCGCGGGTGAAGAGTTTGATGCGCATCGGGTCCCGCGTGTAGAGGCGGGCGAAACCGGCCAGCGACTCGTACCAGCGGCGGGTCTGGGGGCGCAGCTCCGGGCGGCGGGCGGCGAGCAGGAACAGCTCGAACTCGGCGAGCAGCAGCCCGCGGTCCTCCAGCGACCCGGCCATCAGACGGGCCAGCATCCGCCGCTTGTCCCCGCGGGCGCCCGCCTCGCCCGGCCCGTCCACGGGCGCTTCGGTCAGCTGCCGTACCCGCTCGGCGTCCATCTCCATCGCGCTGGTCAGCGCCGCGGTCAGCAGCGCATCGGCGCTCTCGAAGTGGTACGTGGCGGCCGCCGTGGGCAGTTCCGCCTCGCGCGCGACGGTGCGGTGGGTGACCCCCGCCGCACCGTCCCGCTCGACGACCCGCAGCGTGGCCTCGATCAGGGCGCGCCGCCTGCGCTCGCCCTTGGCCCGGCGCCCGTCGATGACCGGCTCGTTCGCGATCGGCTCGGGCACGGGTACTCCTCGGCGGGGCGGCGGTACGGGGGCACGGGGGTGCCCGTTGGACGATACCGGTGGTCTTACGCGGTGGCCGGTACGTCCGCCGGTACGTCCGCCGGTACGTCTGCCGCCTCATCCGTCACCACGTCGGCCACCACGCAGCTGACGTTGTCCGGCGCCCCCGCCCCGTGAGCCAGCGCGACCAGCTCCCGCACGGCACGGACGGGGTCCGCAACCGCGCCGAGGACGTCCCGTACGGCGTCGGAACGCACCACGGCGGACAGCCCGTCGGAACACAGCAGGTAGCGGTCGCCGCGGCGCGCCTCGTGCAGGCCCACCTCCGGCTCGAAGGTGTCGCGGCCGTCCAATGCACGGACCAGCAGCGCGCGTTGCGGGTGCGACTCGGCTTCCTCCGGGGTCAGCCGCCCCTCGTCCACGAGCGACTGCACGTGGGTGTGGTCGTGGGTGATCTGGAACAGCTCGCCGCCGCGCAGCAGGTACGCGCGCGAATCGCCCACGTGTACGAGGGCGAGGTGGGACCCCGTCCAGAGCATCGCGGTGAGCGTGGTCCCCGCGACGTCCGTACCGGAACCGCCCGTACCGGAACCGCCCGTACCGGAACCATCCGTACCGGAACCATCCGTACCGGAACCGCCCGCACCAGCCGCGTGACCGCAACCGCCCGCGCCCGCCACCACCTCCCGTACCGAGCGGTTTGCGCGGCGGGCGGCGTCCTCCAGGGCGTTCAGCACGTCGCCGGGGTGCGGCGCCCCGTCGTCGGCGCTCCACAGCCCGCGCAGGGCCTCGACCGCGGCGGCCCCGGCGGTCGCCCCGGCGCCGCCGAAGCCGTCGGCCACGGCCAGCAGCCGGTCGTCCGCGTACGCCGTGTCCTGATTGCTCTTCCGCACCAGCCCGGTGTCGGAGAGAGCCGCGTAACGGATCCCCAGCGACCGCCGCCTCCGTGTTCCCTCTGCCGGCGTTTTCGTCATGTTCCCGTCCTCCTTGCGCAGCTGTCCGACGAGGAAGGCGGCCAGTTCCCTGCGGGCGGCGGTGTCGGCCTCGACCTGCGCCCAGTACGCCGAGACCGCCTCGGCGGCCGGACCCGCGGCCAGTTCGCACACTTCGCGGATACGGGCCAGCGGCATACCGAGCCGCCGCAGCCAGGCGACCAGCCGGGCACGCTCCAACTGGTGCGGTGCGTATCGCCGGTAGCCGTTCACGGGGTCGACCCGGGCGGGCGGCAGCAGCCCCAGCTCGTCGTACAGCCGCAACGCCTTCGGCGACAGCCGGGACGCCCGGGCGAACGCGCCGATGGTCAGCAGTTCCCCGGCTCCCGGCTCCGTGTCCTCGCGCACCCGCTCGCCCCTCTCGTACAGGCCCTCCTCGTACGGGGGTGTCCCCCGCTGCGACCGAGGCTGCGTCTTCCCCCAAGGGCAAGGTCAAGGCTCGGCACACGCGGCATCACACGCGAAACGGAAGCCGGGCGTCCGCGGACTTGAACCCGACGCGACGTGAGGTTGCATCGTAGGAACATGACCGCTTCCATCACCTGGAAGGTCGGGCGGCTCGCCGAGGCGAGCGGACTGACCGTCAGGACCCTGCACCACTGGGACGCCATCGGGCTGCTCAGCCCGTCCCGCCGGACCGCCGGCGGCCACCGCGAGTACACCGAGGACGACGCGGCGCGCCTCTACCAGGTACTGGCCCTGCGCGGACTCGGCCTGGGGCTGGAGACGATCGCGGTCTGCCTGGACTCGGGGATCGACCCGCTGCGCCTGGTGCGGGACCACCTGGCGGGCGTCGAGGAGTCCCTGTCCGCGCTGGAGACACTGCGCGAGCGGCTGCGGCGGCTGGAGACGTCGCTGTCGGCGGGCACGGAACCGGGGGCGTCCGACCTGCTGGCGGCGCTGGAGGCGATCGGCAGCACCGGCCCGTCGGCGGAACAGGCCCTGCGCCGCCACTTGGACGCGGACCAGTTCCAGGTGCTGGCGGCCCGGGGCGCCGCGCTGGGCCCGGCGGCGCACTACCTGCTGCGGGTCGAGTGGCCCGAGCTGTACCGCAGGGCGGCGCGCCTGCGCGAGGCGGGCGTGCCGGCCACGGACCGGCGGGTGCGGCGGCTGGCGGCGCGGATGGACGAGCTGGGCGTGCTGTTCAGCGGCGGGGACGCGGGGGTGTCCGCCGGGGTGCGGGACGCGTGGCGTACGGACCCGGAGGCGGTGTCGGGCGCCCCGGAGGCGGGCGGCTCCGGCCACGCGGCCGGTACGGGCGCCGAGGCCGACGCCTGGAGGAGCCTCGCGGACTACGTCGACCGGGCACGTACGACCGCCGCGCCCGGAAGCACCACCGACACCGACATCGGCACCACCGCCGCACCCGGAAACACCACCGACACCGCCACAACCGAAGGCACCGGCACCGTCACCACCCAAGACACCGGCACCGGCACCACCGAAAACACCGCCCCCCAGCACCAAGGCCCCCGCCCATGACTCGCCGCGACCGCATCCGTTACGCCGTCGTCTCCGTACTGCCGACCCTGCTCACCGTCCCCCTGTGTGCGGCTCTCGCCGCGGCGGGGGCACTGCCTTGGAGCGTCGCCCCCGCCGTCGCGGCCGCCCTCGCCGTGCAGGGCGTCGTCACCTATCTGCGCCTGCGCCTGCGCCCGCGCCTCCCCTCCCGGTTCACTTCCCCTCCCCCAGGTGGCTCAGCGCCGCGACGGTGAGGGCCTGGACGCCCATGGTCAGGGTGGGCTGCTTGACCGGGGCGAAGTGGGGTGAGTGGTTGGAGGGGATGTCCTGGGCGAGGCGCCCCGAGGCCATGGCGGCGCGGAATTCTTCCGGTTCCCAGCCGCCCAGCCACCAGTAGTAGAGAGGCGCGCCCGCGGCTGTGGCGATCAGGCCGGCGTCCTCGCTGCCCGCGGCCGGTTCGTAGCCGAAGACGCGCTGGGTGCCGAAGAGGCCGGTGAACGCCGCGTTGACCGCGTCCAGGGTGCGGTCGTCGTTGCGGGTGACGGGGAAGGTGTTCAGCACCTCGGTCTCGGGTGCGCGGGGGGCGTTGGAGGCGGTGGCCTCGGCCTTGGCGATGCGGTCGACGGCCGAGAGGACCTGGGCGCGGATGTTCTCGTCGAAGGTGCGGACGCTGAGCTGCACCACGGCCTGGTCGGGGATGACGTTGGGGGCGTCCCCGGCCTGGAACGAGCCGACGGTGACGACCGCCCGGTCCTTGGGGGCGATCTCGCGGGCGACGACGGACTGCAGGCGCTGGACGAAGGCGGCGGCCATCAGGATCGGGTCGATGGCGGTCTCGGGGCGGGAGCCGTGGCCGCCGGTGCCGTGGAAGGTGATCTTCAAGCTGTCCGAGGCGGCCATACAGGCGCCGGGGCAGTACGCGATCAGCCCGGCGCCGAACGGGGCGACGTGCTGGGCGAGCATCACGTCGGGTACGGGCACCCGGCCCTCGCCGCCGCCCGTACCGAACAGCCCGTCGTCGATCATCGCCCGCGCGCCGTCGCCGACCTCCTCGGCCGGTTGGAAGAGCACCACGAGCGTGCCGGACCAGTGGTCCCGGCCCGCCGCGAGCAGGTCGGCGGCGCCCGCCAGGCAGGTGACGTGCACGTCGTGGCCGCAGGCGTGCATGACGCCGGGGACGGCGGAGGCGTACGGCAGGCCGCTGCGCTCGGTGACGGGCAGGGCGTCCATGTCGGCACGCAGCAGGACCACCGGGCCCGGCCCGTTGCGCAGCACGCCCACCACGCCCGTGCGGCCGATGCCGGTGGTGACGTCGTAGCCGTTCGCGGTCAGGCGGCGGGCCGCTTCGGCTGCCGTACGGGATTCCTGGAAGCCCAGTTCGGGGTGGCGGTGGAGGTCTTCGTAGAGGGATTCGAGGTCCGCCATGCGGGCGTCGAGCGGGGCCAGTACGGTGTCACGCGCGCTATCGCTCATATGTGGCATTCGATCATGTAACGGGCGCCCGGGCGAGGGCGCGTCAGACCTGGTCGGGGCCGGTCCGGGCCGTGGGGCGCGACGGTCGGCGGGCAAGACGGCACGCACCTCCTTTCCCCTGTGAACTCCTTACCCGGAACGTGCGTTGCGAGCGAGAAGTTCCAGGGCCGACCGGCGGGGTGCCCGCGCGCCCCGTGGCGGTGACCGGCCGCGCGGGCTGTACTGAGGTCCTTCGAAGCGGTACGGGAGCAAGGAGCGGCGGATGAGCTGTGTGCGGCGCGTGCGCTGGGCTGGGGCGCGCTCGTGATGGCCCGTATGGTCCCGCGTGGACGCGCGGAGGCACACCGCGCCGCCACCCCACTGGAGCTGTTCTTCGACCTGTGCTTCGTCGTGGCCGTCGCGCAGGCCGGCCGGCAGCTCGTCCACGCGCTCGCCGAGGGCCACCCGGGTCACGGCATCCCGGGCTACCTGATGCTTTACTTCGCGATCTGGTGGGCGTGGGTCAACTTCTCGTGGTTCTCGTCCGCGTACGACACGGACGACGCGCTGTACCGCGTGGTGACGCTCGTACAGATGGCGGGCGTGCTGATTCTGGCGGCGGGGGTGCCGCGCGCCTTCGACGGCGACTTCGCGGTGGTCTGGTTCGGCTATCTGGTGATGCGGCTCGCGCTGGTGGCGCAGTGGCTGCGGGCCGCGCACGGCAGCAGCGGCCCCGAGCGGGCCACCGCGCTGCGGTACGCGGCCGGGGTGAGCCTGTGCCAGGTCGGCTGGCTGGCGGTGCTGCTGTCCCCGGGGGGCGTGCGGCCGTGGGTGTTCCTCGTGTTGGCGGTCGCGGAGATGGCCGTACCCACCCTGGCGGAGCGCGGCCACCAGACGTCCTGGCACCCTCACCACATCGCGGAGCGGTACGGCCTGTTCGTCATCATCATGCTGGGCGAGACGGTGTCCGCGGCGACGGTCGCGGTGCAGTCGGCGGTGGACGAGCAGGAAGAGCTGGCCGGACTGCTGCCCATCGCGGCGGGCGGCCTGCTGCTGATCTTCGCCGCCTACTGGATCTACTTCGCGGTCCCCATCCATCTGCACCTGGCCTCGAACCGGCAGGCTTTCCTGTGGGGTTACGGCCACTACCTGGTCTTCGGCTCGGCGGCGGCGATCGGCGCGGGCATCGAGGTGGCGGTGGAGCAGGAGGTGGGCGAGGCGCATGTCTCGCTCTTCGCGGCGTCCGCGTGTGTCACCGTGCCCGGTGCGCTGTTCATGTTCACCGTGTGGCTGATCCACTCCCGGCACCAGAAGCGCGGGGTGGCGCAGCAGTTGGTGCTGCCGGTGTCCGCCGTACTGGTCCTGGCCTGCACGTTTGCCGGGCACGCCGCGGTGCTGCTGACCGGGCTGGTGGCTTCGGCGACCGTCGCGGTGGGGGCGTCGCTGACCGCTCGTCAGGGGCAGGCGCTGGAGAGCTGACGCTCCGCCACTCGGCCGCAGGCAAAAGGGGTACGCCCCCACATCAAGCCCCTCCCCCTCCCCTCCGCCTTGGGGCCCCCTCCACCTCGGGCACCCCCCTCCACCTCGGCCACCCCTCCCCTCCACCTTGGGGCCCCTCTCCTCCGCCTCGGCCACCCCTCCCCTCCCCCGCACCTCACCTATCCGGCCAAAGGACCCGTTTGTTTCGGCCATTGGCCCCCTGTCGCGCATGAAGGGCGTGGGAGCGGGTCCGGGCGTTTCCATGGACGGTGTAGGGTGCGGATTGCCCGTTTTATGCCTACGACAGCCCACCGGCCCGGAGCCGACGGGCGAGGAGACGCCACGGACATGGTCGCCCGCCACGCCCAGCAACGCGGTACGCGAATAAGGATGACCCGCCGCGGCAAGGCCGTGAGCGGCCTCGCCCTGACCACGCTGGTGGGCACGGCGCTGTGGGCCTGGCCGGCCTCGGGCGACGACCACGACGGCCACCGCTCCGAGCAGGCCCGCCCGGCACCCTCGGCCTCACAGGCCCCGCGGCACTCCGCCGCCGGCGCTGCCGCGGCACCGGTCCCGAAGGCGATCCCCGGCCTGAGCGACGCCGCCCGCAAGCAGATTCCCGCCGAATCCCGGCAGGTCCTGGTCGTCACGGGGCAGGGCGTGGACGCGCACGACTCGTCCGTCGTCCTCTACACCCGTGCCGAGAAGTCCGACGGCTGGCGGCCCGGCGCCCAGTGGCCCGCGCACAACGCGTCCCGGGGCTGGACCAAGGACCACCGGTACGGCGACCTGCGCTCGCCGGAGGGCGTGTTCACGCTCAGCGACGCGGGCGGCAAGCTGGCCCCGCCGCCGGGCACCAAGCTGCCGTACGACCGGAACGACAGCTTCGTCGCGCACGGCACCGGCGTCGAGGGCGAGCCACTGGGCGGCGCCTTCGACTACGTCATCGCCATCGACTACAACCGCGTCAAGGGGTCCTCGCCGCTGGACCAGCGGCGCCCGCAGGGTGCGGAGAAGGGCGGCGGCGTCTGGCTGCACGTGGACCACGACGGCCCCACGCAGGGCTGCATCAGCCTCAAGCCCGAGGTGATGCAGGAACTGCTGCGGACCCTGGACCCGGCGCAGCACCCGGTCATCGTGATGGGCCCGGCCGGCCACTGACACCGGCCCGCCGCGGCCCGTACCGCTCGCCCCTCACCCGTGGTACGCATGTGCCATGGCCGACGCGCAGCAACCGCCCGACGCTCCCGTCCCGCACGCCCATGACCTGCCCGAAGCCATTCCCGTGCGGCAACGCCCCGGCCCGCGTGACGCGTTGACCGACGTCACCGGACTGCGGGTCGGGCACGCGCGGCGCGTCGGCGGCGGGCGGCTGACCGGCACCACCGTCGTACTGGCTCCCGAGGGCGGTGCCGTCGCGGCCGTGGACGTGCGCGGCGGCGGCCCCGGCACCCGCGAGACGGACGCCCTGGACCCGCGCAACCTGGTCCAGCGTGTCGAGGCGGTGGTCCTTACCGGTGGCAGCGCCTTCGGCCTGGACGCCGCGTCAGGTGTGGTGGCCTGGCTGGAGGAACACGGCCGCGGCTACCGCGTCGGGCCCGACCCGTCGCAGGTCGTCCCCGTCGTGCCGGCCGCGGCTCTCTTCGACTTGGGCCGGGGCGGCGACTGGCGCGCCCGCCCGGACGCCGCCCTGGGCCGCGCGGCCGTCGAGGACGCCGCCGGTACGGAACCGAACGCTCCGGTCGGGCAGGGAAACACCGGCGCCGGTACGGGCGCGGTGGCCGGCGGCGTCAAGGGCGGCATCGGCACCGCGAGCCTGGTCCTGCCCTCGGGTGTCACGGTGGCCGCGCTGGCCGCCGTCAACGCCGCGGGGTCGGTGGTCGATCCACGTACCGGTGTGCTGTACGGCAGGTACGGGGAGCTGTGCGAGGAACTGGCCGGAGCGCAGGGCGCCGGGCCCCGTCCGGGTGACGCGGGCGCCGGGCTCCCCTCCCCCGGCGCGCACGCCGCCGCGCGGCGCCGCCTCGCCGAGGCCCGTACCGCTTCCGAGCGCCGCTCGGCCACGTCGGTGCGCCCGCCCCTGAACACCACGCTCGCCGTCGTCGCGACCGACGCCGACCTGACCCGCGCCCAGGCGCAGAAGCTGGCGGGCGCCGCGCACGACGGCCTGGCCCGCGCCGTGCGCCCGGCCCACCTGCTGACCGACGGCGACACGGTCTTCGCCCTCGCCACCGGCGCCCGCCCGCCGGTGGCGGAAGAGGCCGCCGCCGACCCCGCGTTCGGGGTGCACGCGCAGGCCGGGGCGCTCAACGAGATCTTTGCCGCGGGGGCCGACGCGCTGACCCGCGCCGTGGTCAAGGCGGTGCTGGCGGCCGAGTCGGTGGACACCCCCGGCGGCTGTTTCCCCTCGTACCGCGACCTCTACCCGTCGGGATCGCCCTCCTGACGACCTCTACCCGTCGGAACCGCCCTCCTGACTCCGGTGGTAGAACGGGCCTTATGTCCGCGCCGCCGCCTCCCCCCACGCTCGTCCAGCCGCCGCCCCGCAAGAAGCCGGTGCCGCCGAAGCCGCGCCGGCTGTGGTGGCACCGCCTGCTGTTGGGCCTCTGGTACCGGCCGGTGGAGGTGATGGACGAGGCACGCGACCGCAGCGCCTGGAGCGCGGCCGTACTGCTGTGCCTGATCAGTGGCGCCCTCGGCATCGTGTCGGTGGACGCCTTCCGCAAGCAGTGGGCGATGGACCAGCGGCAGGCGCTTGAGCTGGCGGCCATCGCGGAGGCGGGGGTGCTGCTGGCCAGTCTGGCGCTGGGCGTGGTCACCCACGCCATAGCCCGCACGATCGGCGGGAACGGCCGGTTCGAGCCGACGGTCAGCCTGTTCGTCGTGCTGTTCTGGGTCACCGACCTGCCGCGGCTGGTGCTGGCGACGTGGCTGCCGCACGGCTCGACCCTCGTACAGGCCGTCGCCTGGACGACCTGGGGTTTCGGCTATCTGCTCGCCATTCTGCTGATCCGCGGTCAGCACCACCTGTCCACGTTCAAGGCGGGGGTGGCCGTGGCGGTGCAGATGCTGGCCTCGCTGGCGCTGCTGAAGCTCGGCCCGGTGCGCTGAGGACCGGGCCCGTACCGCTCGGGGCCTTGCGCGGCGCCCGGCTCAGTGCCGCTCGCGGCCGTCCCACTGCCGTACGAGTCCGGCGAACGCCTCGCGCTCGGCGGCGCTCAGCTCCACCCGCTCGGACGGCGGCCCGGCGGGGCCGGTCTGCCGCGGCACCGCGCCCAGCGTCGGCCGGGGGCCTGGCCCCGACGTGACCTCGAAGCGGGTGCGGCGCGCGATCCTGGCCAGGCTCGCGGCCCACACGACGGTGACGGCCAGCAGGATGGCCAGGCCGATCTGCTGGAGGAGCGAGACGGAGGGGAGCATGCGGTCCTCCAGGTCGAGTGCGCCGCGGTACGGTTCCGGGCCCGTGGGTCCCAGTAGTAGACACCATGTCAAGGACCTTTGACAGGGGATTGATGAGACTTAAGTCCCACAAGTGACGTATCTCCTACTTCCCCCGCCGGAAGATCGTCCACGAGCATGTCGGCACACCGCCCTCCGACCCGAGGAGTACGCACGTGCCGCAGCCGCCCGCCCCCGCGACCGGCCAGGAGCCGCCCGCCGCCCCGAAGGCCCTGGAGGGCGTCCTCGTCGCCGACTTCAGCCGGGTCCTGGCCGGGCCGCTGGCCGCCGCCACGCTGGCCGACCTCGGCGCCGACGTCGTCAAGGTGGAGCGGCCCGGCGCCGGTGACGACACCCGCTCCTGGGGCCCGCCCTTCGCCCCGGACGGCACGGCCGCCTACTTCGACGCCGCCAACCGCTCCAAGCGCGGCCTCGCCCTGGACCTCGCCGACCCGGGCGACGCGGCGGCGGCCAGGGAGTTGGCGCGCCGGGCCGACGTACTGATCGAGAACTTCCGGCCCGGCGCGCTCGCCCGCTACGGCCTGGACCCGGCCGCGACCCTCGCCGCCCACCCCGGCCTGGTGCACTGCTCGATCACCGGCTTCGGCTCCGGCGAGGGCGCGCACCTGCCGGGTTACGACTTCGTCGTGCAGGCCGTCGGCGGCCTGATGAGCATCACCGGCGAACCGGGCGGCCCGCCCTTGAAGGCGGGCGTCGCCCTCGTCGACGTCCTGACCGCCAAGGACGCCGCCACCGCCGTCCTGGCCGCGCTGCGCCACCGGGACCGTACGGGGCGGGGGCAGCACGTCGAGGTCAACCTGCTCTCGTCACTGCTCGGTTCGCTGGTCAACCAGGCGTACGGGCACCTGGCCACCGGCCGCGACCCCGGCCCGATGGGCAACCGGCACCCGAGCATCGCCCCGTACGAGACGCTGGCCTGTCGGGGCGGGCAGCCGCTGGCCGTCGCGGTCGGCAACGACCGGCAGTTCCGGGCGCTGGCGCACGCGCTGGGCGCGCCGGCGCTCGCCGACGACGAGCGCTTCGCGCGCAACCAGGACCGGGTGCGGCACCGCGCGGAACTGGTCAAGGAGTTGGAAGGGCTGCTGGCGGCGGAGACCCCGCACACGTGGACCGAGCGGCTGACCGCCGCCGCCGTGCCGTGCGGGCCGGTCAACACCGTCGGCGAGGCGCTGGAACTGGCCGGACGGCTCGGCCTGGAACCGGTCGTGCCGGTCGGCGCCGGCCGGGTACCGCAGGTGCGCAGCCCGCTGCGGCTGTCCGCGACCCCGGTCGCCGCCCCGTGCGCCCCGCCCGCCCTGGACGAGCACGGCGAGCCCCTGCGCGCCTGGCTGTCCGGCCCGCCCGAGGCGCCCCTGCCACCTCTGACGTGACGTTCGTCACAACGAATCGGGGAGTGCAACCAAACCCGCCCGTAGTTGCTGTTTACCAGCACTGACTGACAACACCCTTGCATGGAGCAGCCCGTGACAATGCCGGACAACACCGCGCCGCCCGCACCGTCCCGCACCAAGCGCCGGCTGCGCCGTGGTCTCGCGGCGGCCTCCCTCCTGGCCGCCGGCGCGCTGACCCTGTCCGCCTGCGGTGGCGACGCCTCGGCCGGCGGCAAGGACGGCAAGGGAGGCCAGGCCGGGGCGGACGCGGCGGCCGCCAAGGACGCCTCCACCGCGAAGATCGCGGTCTCCTCGAAGGACGGCGCCACCGACGCCAGCATCAACGAGACCGGCGTCACGGTCAGCGGCGGCAAGCTGACCGACGTACAGCTGGTCCAGGTGGACAACGGCGCCAAGGTCAAGGGCTCGATAGCCGCCGACGGCTCCTCCTGGAAGCCGTCGGTCCAGCTGGAGCGGGGCACCAAGTACAAGCTGGTCGCCAACGCCAAGGACGACAAGGGCCGGGCGGCCACCGAGAACGCCACCTTCCAGACCGTCTCCTCGAAGAACAGCTTCATCGGCTCCTACACCCCCGACGGCGGCAAGACCGTCGGCGTGGGCATGCCGGTGTCCTTCAACTTCGACAAGTCGATCACCAACAAGAAGGACGTCCAGTCCCACATCACGGTGACCTCCAGCAGCGGCCAGAAGGTCGTCGGGCACTGGTTCGGCCCCCGGCGCCTGGACTTCCGCCCCGAGCAGTACTGGAAGGCCGGCTCCAAGGTCACCCTCAAGATCGACCTGGACGGCGTCAAGGGCGGCGACGGCATCACCGGCGTGCAGTCCAAGACGGTCACCTTCGACATCGGCCGCTCCCAGGTCTCCACCGTCGACATGAACACCCAGACGATGACGGTGGTCAGGGACGGCAAGACCGTCAAGTCGATCCCGATCTCCGGCGGCAGCGCGAAGAACCCGACGTACAACGGCCAGATGGTCATCTCGGAGAAGTTCGTGCAGACCCGCATGGACGGCTCGACGGTCGGCTTCGGCGGTGAGTACGACATCAAGGACGTCCCGCACGCGATGCGGCTGTCCAGCTCCGGCACCTTCATACACGGCAACTACTGGGGCAGCCCGTCGATCTTCGGCAAGTCCGGCACCAGCCACGGCTGCGTCGGCCTCCAGGACAACAGGGGCGGCGGCGGTGACACGCCCGGCAAGTGGTTCTTCGAGAACTCGCTGATCGGTGACGTCGTGGTCGTCAAGAACTCCCCCGACAAGACCGTGAAGCCGGACAACGGCCTCAACGGCTGGAACATGTCGTGGAGCGAGTGGCAGGCGGGCAACGCGGCCTGACCCCGTACGCGGGCTACGACACAACGGTGGCCGGTCCCCTTCGGGACCGGCCACCGTCGGCTTCGGGGCGCCTCAGGTGTTGGCGCCCCGTGCCGCCACCCGCCAGCGGTCGACCACCTCGCGGTCCCGGACGACCAGCAGTTCGTCGGCGAGGTTGACCGGCGTGCACAAGTGGTTCGGGACGACGGCGACCACCGAGCCCAGGGACGGCCCCGGTACGCCGTCCGGAAGGCGGACCACCGCGTGGTGCTCCCACAGCCCCGAGACGGTCGCCTGCGGGAACCGGGGCAGGTAGCCGTGGCCCGTCACCCACGCAGACCGGTCGGAGCCGAGCACCTTGCTGCCGACGTCCAGCACGAAGCGGCCGGGCGCGGGAACACTGATCACCGTCGCCGCGGCGGCCAACGCGAGATCCTCCGCCCCGCACGTCCCCATGGCCAGCTGGGTGGCGTCGTTGCAGACGTAGACACCGGGGCGCAGTTCGCCAACCGCGCCCGGCTGCCACCGGCCGGCCGTCGGGGTCGACCCGCCGCTGACCACGCGCGCCTCGAACCCCAGGTCGCGCAGTGCCTGTGCGGCCTCGCCCAACGCCTGCTCCTCGTCACGCGCGGCCCGCTCCCGTGCCTGCGGGTCGTGCCGGTAGCCGTGTCCTGGGAACGTGAACACACCGGCCACCCGCAGCCCCGCGTCCGCCGCGGCCTGCGCGATCTCGCCGGCGTCGTGCGGCCGCACGCCGGTCCGGTGGCTCCCGCTGTCGACCTCGACGAGTACGTCCACCGGCCGCGCGCTGCCGCGTACGGCCGCTCCCAACCGCCGGGCCCCCTCGGGGGACTCGACGCCGACGCTCAGGGCGACTTCGTCCGCCAACCGGCGTGCCCGCCGCGCCTTGGCCTCGTCGAGCCACAGGGGATACGCGATGAACAGGTCGTCCACGCCGCTCCGGGCGAACACCTCGGCCTCGCCGAGTGTGGCCACCGACAGCCCGCGCGCGCCCGCCCGGAGCTGCCGGTCGGCGATCTCCGCGCACTTGTGGGCCTTGGCGTGCGGGCGGAGGGCGAATCCGCCGGACCGCGACGCCTCGGCCATCCGCGAGATGTTCCTGTCCAGCACATCCGGATCGACCACCAGAGCCGGCGTGTTCAGCCCTTCGGGCAGCGGTATCGCCATCACTTGCCTCCCACCTCGAATCACGTCGAGGTGATCATGGCAGTTGCCCGGCCCGGGCCGGGGCCGTTGCCCCGGGCGGAGCGCGCCCGGGGCGGCCACCGGCCGAGATCTGTCCCGTATGTGCCGGTCAGACCGTTACCGGTGTCCCCTCCGCCGCTGCCGGTTCCGGGGCGGGGGCCGCGGGGGCGGGCGTCTTGCGGAGGCCCTTCAAGAGGACGACCAGGGCTGTGGTGACCGCCGTACCGGCCAGCACGGCCACCAGGTACAGCAGCGGCTGCCCGATCAGCGGCACCACGAAGATGCCGCCGTGCGGGGCACGCAGCGTGCAGCCGAAGGCCATCGACAGGGCGCCGGTGACCGCGCCGCCCGCCATCGCGGAGGGGATGACGCGCAGCGGGTCGGCCGCCGCGAACGGGATCGCGCCCTCGGTGATGAACGAGGCGCCCAGCACCCAGGCCGCCTTGCCGTTCTCCCGCTCGGTACGGGTGAACAGCCGGCCGCGCACGGTCGTGGCCAGCGCCATCGCCAGCGGCGGCACCATGCCCGCCGCCATCACCGCGGCCATCACCTTCAAGCTGCCCTCGTTGGGGTTGGCGAGGCCGCCCACGGCGAAGGCGTAGGCCACCTTGTTGAGCGGGCCGCCAAGGTCGAACGTCATCATCAGGCCGAGGATGACTCCCAGGATGACCGCGTTGGCGCCGGACAGGCCGCCCAGCCAGTCGGTGAGCGCCTTCTGGAGCTGGGCGACGGGCTTGCCCACCACCAGGAACATCAGGAAGCCGACGAGCGCCGAAGAGATCAGCGGGATGACGACGACCGGCATGATCCCGCGCAGTGCGGGCGGCACCCGGACCCGCTGGACCGCCATCACCACCGCGCCCGCGATCAGGCCCGCGATCAGGCCGCCGAGGAAGCCCGCGTTGACGGTCAGGGCGATGGCACCACCGACGAAGCCCGGGACCAGGCCCGGCCGGTCGGCCATGCCGTACGCGATGAAGCCCGCCAGGACGGGGACGAGGAAGCCGAAGGCGACGCTGCCGATCTGGAAGAGCAGGGCCGCCCAGCTCGCGGACTCGGTCCACACGAAGTGCTCGGCGACGGACGGCGCCTTGTTGATCCCGTACCCGCCGATCGCGAAGGCCAGCGCGATCAGCAGGCCGCCGGCGGCGACGAACGGCACCATGTAGCTGACGCCGGTCATCAGCCACTTGCGCAGCCGCGTGCCGAAGCCGTCGCCCGCGGCGCCGTCCCGGTCCATGGGCGCGGGCCCGGCCGACGCGGGTACGGAGACATCACCGCGCGCGGCCTTCTCCCGTACCTCCGCGATCAGTTCGGCGGGCCGGTTGACGCCCGCCTTGACGCCGACGTCCACCGTCGGCTTCCCGGCGAACCGCGCCTTGTCCCGCACCTCCACGTCGTGCGCGAAGATCACGCCGTCCGCCGCCGCGACGACCTCCGGGTCCAGCCGCTTGAAGCCGGCGGAGCCCTGCGTCTCCACGACGAGTTCCACGCCCGCGTCCCGGCCTGCCTTGGCCAGCGCTTCGGCGGCCATGTAGGTGTGCGCGATGCCGGTGGGGCAGGAGGTGACGGCAACGATGCGGAAGGGGGGTACGGCCTCGTTCGGCTCGGGTACGTCGGGTACGTGGGGTGCCTTGGGCTGCTCGGGTGCCTCGGACGGCTCGGGGGCTTCGGGCTGCTCGGGGGCTTCGCCCCGGATGAGCGCGGCCGCCGCCCCCGGGTCGTCCGCCGCGCGCAGCGCGCCCGTGAACTCCTCGTCCATCAAGTGCCTGGCCAGCGACGACAGGATCGTCAGGTGGTCGGCGTCGCCACCTGCCGGTGCCGCGATCAGGAAGATCAGGTCGGCGGGGCCGTCCGCGGCGCCGAAGTCGATGCCGTCGGCGCTGCGTCCGAAGGCGAGTGTCGGCGCCGTGACGTGCTCGCTGCGGCAGTGCGGTATGCCGATGCCGCCGTCCAGGCCGGTCGGCATCTGGGCCTCGCGCGCGGCCACGTCCGCGAGGAAGCCGTCCAGGTCGGTGACCCGGCCGGCCGCGGCCATCCGCTCGGCCAGCGACCGCGCGGCCGCCTCCTTGGTACCGGCGGCAAGGTCGAGGTCGACCAGTTCCGCGGTGATCAGCTCACTCATCGCGGGCTCCTTCGCTCGCATCAAGTCCCAGCCCAGCCACAGAAATCCCGGGTACGCGGGGCAGCCGGAGCCGCCCTCGCCCGGTCACGGCGCCGGCTCCCGCAGCACCGTCTCCACCGGCACCGACCCGGCCACCACCACCGCCGAAGGATCGAGGTCCGCCGGCGTCGGCATGGCGCTGCCCGGCAACTGCACCGCCGCGGCGCCGTACGCCACGGCCGCGGCCAGCGCCCGTACGCCCACGCCGCCCGCCGCCAGGAACCCGGCCAGCGACGCGTCGCCCGCCCCCACGTTGCTGCGTACGGCCGCGACCGGCGCGGACGCGAAGTGCGCGCCGGTCGCGTCGACGAGGAGCTGCCCGTCGGCGCCGAGCGAGGCGAGCACCGCGCCGGCGCCCAGCGCCCGCAGTTCGCGCGCCGCCTCGGCCGCGTCGCCGACGGTGCGCAGCGGGCGGCCCACGGCCTGTGCCAGCTCCTGCGCGTTCGGCTTGACGACGTCCGGCCGTGCACGCAGGGCCGCGGTCAGCGAGGGCCCCGAGGTGTCCAGGGCGATGCGCGCCCCGGCCCGGTGCACCCTGGCGACGAGTTCCGCGTACCAGGCGGGCGGGAGTCCGCGCGGCAGGCTGCCGCAGCAAGCGATCCAGTCCGCTCCGGCCGACCGGGTCCGTACCGTCTCCAGGAGGGCTTCGGATTCGTCCGCCGTCAGCTCGGGGCCCGCCGCGTTGATCTTCGTGAGGGTGCCGTCCGGTTCGACGGCGGAGATGTTCGAGCGGGTCTGCCCGGCGACCGGTACGCCCGCGACCTCGATGCCCTCGGCCCCGAGCAGCCCGCCCAGGGCCGCGCCCGCCGGGCCGCCCAGCGGCAGTACGGCGAGGGTGCGGTGCCCGGCCGCCGCGACGGCCCGCGAGACGTTGACGCCCTTGCCGCCGGGGTCGATCCGGTCGGCGGCGGCGCGCAGTACGGCGCCGCGCTCCAGCGCCGGGATCTCGTAGGTACGGTCGAGGCTGGGGTTGGGGGTGACGGTGAGGATCATGCGCGCACTACTTCCGTGCCCGCGCGCTCGATGGCGAGGGCGTCGTCGGGGCTGAGCCCGGTGTCGGTGACGAGCAGGTCCACGTCGTCGAGTCCGCCGAAGCGGGCGAAGTGCGCCTGCCCGAACTTGCTGCTGTCCGCGACGAGCACGACGCGCCGCGCGGCGGCGATCGCCGCCCGCTTGACGGCCGCCTCGGCGAGGTCGGGGGTGGTCAGGCCGCCCTCCAGGGAGAAGCCGTTGGTCGCCAGGAACACCACGTCCGCGTTGATCTCGCGGTAGGCGCGCAGCGCCCAGTCGTCCACCGCGGCCCGGGTGCGGTGCCGGATGCGGCCGCCTACGAGGTGCAGGGTGAGGCCGGGGTGGTCGGCCAGCCGCGCGGCGACGGGGAGGGCGTGGGTGACGACGGTCAGCTCGGCTTCCAGCGGCAGTTCGGCGGCGATCCGGGCGGCCGTCGTGCCCGCGTCGAGGATGACGCTGCCGGGCGCCGGGCCGCCGGGCAGCTCGGCGAGCGCGGCCCGCGCGATCCGCTGCTTCTCGTCGGCTGCGACGGTGTCGCGCTCGGCGAGGTCGGGCTCGAAGTCCAGGCGGCCCGCGGGAATGGCGCCGCCGTGCACCCGGCGGACCATTCCGGCCCGGTCCAGCGCCTTCAGGTCCCGCCGTACGGTCTCGGCGGTGACCTGGAACTCCTCGGCGAGCGAGAGGACGTCGACCCGCCCGCTCTCCCGTGCCAGCCGCAGGATCTCCTGCTGGCGCTCCGCTGCGTACATGGTGGTGTGTGCCTGTCTCGTGCCCGGCTATGTGGTTTCAGGGCCAAAGTACGTCCACATCGGCGGGAAGTAAACACATACGGAAGCGCGACAGACTCAAACGGGCATGAGTGGACAGCAAAGAGCCCCGGTGCCGAGGGGGGGAACGGCACCGGGGCTCGTCTATGGGGAAGGGGTCAGGCCGAGGCGGACCTGCCGGGCCGGCACTCGGAGCGGGCCGCTTCCGTCACGTCGGGCCACCTACCACGGGACGGAACACGCACACGCGCCGCCGTTACGCCGCCGCGTCGAAGCCCGTGTCGTGCGCCATCCGCTTCAGCTCCAGCAGCGCGTGCTTCTCTATCTGCCGGATGCGCTCGCGGGTGAGGCCGTGCTGCTTGCCGACCTCGGTGAGCGTCCGCTCACGGCCGTCCTCGATGCCGTACCGGGCCTTGATGATCGAAGCCGTACGGTGGTCGAGCCGGTCGATCAGGTCCTCCAGCTCCTCGCTGCGCAGCAGCGTCAGGACGGACTGCTCGGGCGACGCGGCCGAGGTGTCCTCCAGCAGGTCGCCGAACTGGGTGTCGCCCTCGTCGTCGACCGACATGTTCAGGCTGACCGGGTCGCGGGCCCAGTCCAGCACGTCGGTGACGCGCTCGGGCGTGGAACCCAGCTCCTGGGCGACCTCCGCGGGCTCCGGGTCCCGGCCGTTCTCCCGGTTGAACTCGCGCTGCACGCGGCGGATGCGGCCCAGCTCCTCCACGAGGTGGACGGGCAGCCGGATGGTGCGCGACTGGTCCGCGATGGAGCGGGTGATCGCCTGGCGGATCCACCAGGTCGCGTAGGTGGAGAACTTGAAGCCCTTCGCGTAGTCGAACTTCTCGACCGCGCGCACCAGGCCCGCGTTGCCCTCCTGGATCAGGTCCAGCAGGGGCAGACCGGCGCGCGGGTAGCGGCGGGCGACCGCTACGACCAGGCGGAGGTTGGAGCGGATGAAGATGTCCTTGGCCTTCTCGGCCTCTTCGGACAGCGCCTCCAGCTCTTCGCGGGTGCCGCCTGCGGCATTGCCGTCCTCGACGATGCCGTCGAGGATCTGCCGGGCGTAGACGCCCGCTTCGATGGTCTGGGAGAGCTCGACCTCCCTGGCGGCATCGAGCAAGGGGGTTCGCGCGATCTCGTCGAGGTACATGCCGACCAGGTCGCGGTCGGCGATCTCCCCGCCTACGGCGCGAACGCTGCTGGCCCCGTCAGCACCGCTGCTGGTGGCCTGACGACGGGCGACGGCACGGGTTGCCATGCGTGTGCTCCCTTTGCGATGAGTCGGTCGCGGGATGGTGGCGGTGGGACACCGGGTGTCTGGCCCGTGTACCCCTTCCGAAGGAAACAACGGCTGGAATCCGGACAGAATTCCCATGCCGTGGTCCTATTTTTGTGATCATGCAGTACCCTGCGCCCCCAGCCGCGAGATCGGACGCCGCCAGCGCGGGGGGAAGTGCAGGTCAGGACGGCTGCTGAGGCTGGTCCCGGGGCTCTCGCCGACCGCCGCGACCACTACGCCCGTGAGACACCTGTCACATCCGTCACGGAGTCCTCTGCCCCGAGGAGCGCCTCCTCATGACTGCCCTCCCACCCTCAAGACGGCTCGCGCCGCTTTCTGGTTGCCCACCGGCGGGGAGACCGGCGGCACCCGGGGGGCCAGCGGCACCGGCGGGGAGACCGGCGCGGGGGCCGGCGGAGCCACCGTTCCGGTTGACGGTCGCGGGGTCCGGGTGTGGCCTGGAGTGGGGGCGAGTGAGAGGAGCCCGTCATGGAGACACCCGTCCACCAACACGGCGCGACCGTCCAGCGGCACGGCGCCGACGCCGAGCCGCACCACAGGTCACCCGCCACCACGGCCCTGCCCGTCGCCGCTGCGGCCCTCTTCGGTCTGTGGACCGTCTTCGTCGACCGCACCAGTGGCTCTTCGCTGGGCCACGCCTGGCTGCTGGGCCTGATCGCGGCCCTCGTCAGCGGAGCGCTCGGCCTGGCGCTGGTACGCGTCCAGTCGTCCATGATCACCGAGGTGCGGGCGCTGGCGTACGGAGCGCTGTTCGGCACCGCGATGGGCTACCTCTACAGCATCGCCCACGCGTCCGGCCCGTCCATCCTGGAGTCGGTACGGATGGGGCTGGTCCTGGGCGCGGTGATGTTCGCCGTCTCCCTGTACGTCTTCCGGACCCACCGCACCCGCGAGCCACACGGGCAGCACCGCCCACGCGGTTCGCACCGGGCACACCGTCCCCGTACGACTCACTGAAACACCCCAGCCCCGTACGTCTCGCTGAGGCGCCCCGTACGTCTCACTGAGGCCGGATTCGCGCTTCGCGTTTCCCGTTGCGCGTGCACGAGGGTCCCGCGCCGGCGGGGCGGGCTGTCACCCTGCCGGCATGACGAGACACACGCAGCGGCAAGCGATCAGCAGACGAACCGTATTGGCGGCCACCGTGCTCGGCGCGGTGGCCGCCTCCACGCAGGGGACGGCACTGGCGAGCGGTACGGCGCCGGTCGGCGGAACGGCGCCCCGCAGGGTGACGCCCGTGCCGGTCGGCGACCCGGCCGGGTTACACATGTGGAAGCCCCTCGACCTCAACGGGCGCGGGCACGTCATCGGGTCGAGTCCGGACGGCGGCCCCACCGGCAACGCGCTGGTCTGGGCGGGCGGGAAGCTGACCACGGCACGCCTGCCCGCGTCCGGCGGCGAGATCTATCTCGAAGCGGTCAACGACGGCGGGCAGCTCGCGGGCAGTCACCGCGGCGGTCCGGAAAACCTGCAAACCGCCATGGCGTGGCCCGGCGGCGCGGGCGCGGACCCCATCGTGCTGGAGACCGACCCGCAGTACCGGGACAGCCGCGCGTACTACGTCAACAACCGCGGCCACGTGGTCTACCGCACCTCCGAACTCCCCGCCCGCCCGTACCGCGCTTTCGTGTACGACCTCGCGAGCGGCGCGCGCACCGAGATCGTGCCGCCCGCGAGCCACACCAGCGGCGTGTACCCGCGCGGCTTCAACGACAGCGGGCAGCTGATCAGCAGCGTCTTCTACGAGGGCTCGACGTACACGTTCTTCTGGGACGGCCGTACGGCCACCGACCTGACCCCGCTCGGCGCCACCTTCCTCAAGGACCTCAACGCCCGCGGCCAGGTGCTCGGCACCCACCGCCCGGCCGAGGCCGGCGGCTACGAACGCGCCTTCCTCTGGCAGGACGGCCGGATGACCGACCTGGGCGCACTCGGCCCGTACGACGTCATCCTGTCCAACACCCGGCAGCCCATGAACGACCTCGGCGACGTCATCGGCCTCAGCGGGACCGCCGACGGCCGTGTCCCCTTCCTGTGGAGCGAAGGCCGGATGACCCCGCTGCCCACCGGCGGGCGGCAGAACGTGTCGCCGCTGGGCATCAACAACCGCCGCGAGATAGCCGGCCGCTGCTCACCGGACGGCACGACGTGGCACGCCTGCCTGTGGCGGAACGGACGCTTCACGGACCTCGGTACGCCGCGGGGGTTCAGCGACTGCCAGGGCCTGCTCGTCACCGAGCAGGGTGACGTCCTGGCCTTCGCCTCCGACCAGGTCGGCCGCCGCACCTGCACCTTCCAGATCACCGCTACCTGACGGGCCCGGTGGTCATCCCGGACTGGGTGGTCATCCCGGGCTCGGTGGCTATCGCGCGCTCGGTGGTTGTCCCGGGCTCGGTGGTTATCTCGGGCGGCTCGGTGCCGTTGCCCCGCCGGATGGTGCGCAGGGGGGCGCCGGGCCGCCAGGTCTCCAGCACGATGTGCGGATCGTCGACGTATACGCGCACCACCTCCGTCAGCTCCGCCCTGAACAGGTGGAACGGCTCCGGTGGCTTCGCCGCCTCCACGTAACGTGCCATGACCGCCGGGTCGGTCACTTCGACGGCCCGGCCCGCGACCCGTACGTCACCGCCGTCCATGTCCGTGCCAGGACCCGGGTTGGCGTGCAGCGCGAACCGCGGATCGCGCCGCACGTCGCGCGCCTTGCGGGAGCCGGCCATCATGCCCAGCCACAGTTCGCCGAAGCGGAAGTCCGCCTCTATGCCGGTCAGGCGGGGCGAGCCGTCGGCGCGGAGCGTGCCGAGCACGTGGTGCCGGTACGCCGCGAACCGTGCCCGCACCCGCTCCGCCAACTCCGGCTGCTCCGCCGCGAAGCCGGCCCACCCCAAGCTCTCGTCGTTCGTCATGCGCCCACCCTCCCCCCGATACCCGACACCTCCTGTCGGGTATGGACCGTGGTCCGACTGCTTCACCATCTCACCCACCACTGACAACGCCCCCGGCCTGCGGCCTTACGACCAACGCCGTACGGGGGCGTAGGACCGGCGTCCGTTACGTCCGCCCGCCGCCCGGCCTAGCGTCGGCTCATGGACACGACGGACGGCACTCTCGACGAAGCCCTGGAGCGTCTGCACACCTGGGGCCCCGAATTCGGCGGATTCCTCGCCAACCACGGGCCGATGGCGGTGGAGGCCCTGGTCAGGCACGGGCAGGCGGGTTCCGTGCACCGCTGGATCGACCACTACGAGAAGAAACTCGAAGACGTACCGAGCCCTCAGGACGCGATCACCGACGCCAACTGGCAGGATGCGCTGGGCGATCCGCGCCGGGTGACCGACTGGGCCACGTACTTCGCCCGCCAGGTCGCCGAACACCCCTGGCGCGACGTGCTCGCCGAGTGGTGGCCGCGGCTGCTGCCCGGCATCGCCGGGGCCGCGACGCACCCGGTCATCCGGGTGGGCCACGCCGTACGCACCCTCCTGGACGACGGCGAGGAGGCGCCGCGCGTAGCGGAGTTGGCGTATGCGCTCGGCTACTGGGCCGCGCGCCACACCACCCTCCCCGTATCGGTGAATCCGGGCGGCGCCGCCTCTCCCGCCGAGGCCCTGGCGGTCCTGCCGCGCATCGCCGACCAGCAGGTTCTGCCGCTGGACGGGCTCGCCCAACTCCCGGGCACCCCCGGCTGGCTCGCGACCGTGGACTCGCTGCGCGTGCCGCACGACGACCCGGAGGCCGTACGCGCCCAGCTCACCGCGCTCGTCCGGGCCACGGTGCACCGCTACCTGGACCACGGGCACGGGCACGGCGTGCTGATGGTGCACACCGCCACCGCCCCGAACGCCGTCCTGCGCACCCTGCCCGCGCTGCCGCGCGAGCTGTGGGCGGCGTCGCTGGGGGCGGTGTGGGCGGCGAGCGCCGCGATCACGTCCGTCTACGCGGCCGGCGAGGCGCAGCCGCCGCTGGAGGGGGTCGGCGGCCTGGCTCCCGAGGAGGTCTTCGAGCGTTCCGCGGCGCACGGTGACGAGCACGTGATCAAGTTGACCGACACGGCGCTGGACGTGGCGGCCTGGGCGACGGACGGTGACGACGAGCGGGCGCTCGCCGCGGCCGTGCGCGCCCAGCTGCTCATTCCCGCCGGTTCCTGAACGGTTGCCGCCGGTTGCGGAGCGGCCTCGTTAGGGAATGTTCCTGTAAAAAACATCGCCCGGCACGCGACAGCTCACCTGCACCTTTCCTCCCCATCACCCTTAGTTAAAACTTCAAGAAATGCGGAAGCGGTGAGACAGTGGATGGCATGAGCAACGAATCCGCAGGTGAGCCTCGCTGGCTCAGCGACGAAGAGCAGTACGCCTGGCAGTCGTACCTGCATGCCACCATGCTCCTGGAGGACCACCTCGACCGCCAGCTCCAGCGTGACGCGGGCATGCCGCACATCTACTACGGGCTGCTCGTCCAGCTCTCCCAGGCACCGCGGCGCCGGCTGCGGATGACCGAGCTGGCCCAGAACGCCAAGATCACCCGGTCCCGGCTCTCGCACGCCGTGGCCCGCCTGGAGAAGAGCGGCTGGGTCCGGCGCGAGGACTGCCCCTCGGACAAACGCGGCCAGAACGCCGTCCTCACCGACGAGGGCCTGCGCGTCCTGGAGAAGACCGCCCCCGGCCATGTCGCAGCGGTGCGGGCGGCGATCTTCGACCGGCTCAGCCCCGAGCAGGTCGGCCAACTGGCCGCCATCTGCCGTACGGTCGCGGACGGCCTGCAACCGCAGGGCGCCGACCTGCCCTGGCTCCGCTGAGGAGCCGGGGCGGGCGGCCCCGGCCGCGCGTATTTCGGTCGTCACCCGGGCCTGCGGTTGGCAGGCTTGGGCCATGAATGCCCAGCCCACTGACACGCCGGGCCACTCCTGGCTCGGTACCCCGATCGACGCCCGCCCGCTGTTCGCGCCCGAGCAGGCCGCGCTGATGTCCACGCTGCGCGGCCTGGCGCCCGCCGACTGGGGCAGGGAAGCGGTGCCGGGCTGGAGCGTGCGGGACTTGGCCGCCCACCTCCTGGGCGACTTCTACGGACGCCTCGCCCGTGACCGCGACGGGCACCCGGACGGGCCCGCCTTCGCGCCGGGCGAGACGCTGGAACGGTTCATCCACCGCATCAACCAGGAGTGGGTCGAAGCCTGCCGCCGGGTCAGCCCCGCCGCGCTCGTCGACACCCTCGACCTGGTCGGTGACCAGGTCGCCCGGTTCTTCGAAGCCACCGACCCCGACGCGCCTTCGCTGGGGGTGTCCTGGGCCGGTGCCGACCCGGCGCCGATGTGGCTGGACAGCGCCCGCGACCTCACCGAGTTCTGGACCCACCGCCAGCAGATCCGCCACGCCGTCGGCCAGGCGACCGATCCCGACCCCCGGTTGCTGTCCGTCGTCGTGGACACCTTCCTGCGCGCCCTGCCCCACACCCTGCGCCAGGTCGACGCCCCGGCCGGAACGCAAGTCCGGGTGAGCGTCGAGGGCCCGGCCGGCGGCGCCTGGACCGCCACCGCCACGGGGAGCCGATGGTCGCTCGCGGCGCCGCAAACCGGGCGCCCTGCCGCCGCCGTCCACCTGGACGCGGAGACCGCCTGGCGCCTGTGCACCCGCGGCATCCAGCCGGAGGCCGCCTTCGCCCGGGCCCGCGTCGACGGCGACCGTGTCCTGGCCGAAGCCGCCTGCCGGATCGTGTCGATCGTCTACTGACCGCACCGCCATCTACTGACCGCGGCCGGCCCGGGCGCCCTACGTGGTCCGGACACGCGTGTGCGGCGCGTACGTGTCCGTACGCGCCGCACAACCGGTGGGTCAGCCCGTCATGACCGGTATCGGCACCGGTCCGTCATGACCGTTCTCAGTGCGCCGTAGCCACTCTCAGTGCGCCGTAGCCACTCTCAGTGCGCCATGACCGGAATCGGCACGTCCGCCTCGGCGTCCGCGCTCGCGTCCGCGCCGTCACCGGAGCGGGCGACCGGTCCGCCGCCCTGGTGCCCGGTGTTGATCAGCGTGAACGCGAGACCGGCGGCGATGACGAGGATGCCGACCGCCCACCAGATCGCGCTGGTGTAGCCGTGCACCATCGACTCCAGCTTGAGCTGCGGCAGCGAGGCCGCTCCCGTCGCGTGGGAGGTGGCGTACGCCGTGGTGGCGCTGGCCGCGATGGTGTTCAGCAGGGCGGTGCCGATCGCGCCGCCCACCTGCTGCGAGGTGTTGACCATCGCCGAGGCGACGCCCGCGTCGCGCGGCTGCACGCCGTGCGTGGCCAGCGACATGGCCGGCATGAAGGCCGTACCCATGCCGAGGCCGAGCAGCAGGAACGCGGGCAGGATCAGCGCCGGGTAGGACGTGTCCAGGTCGATCTGGGTCAGGATCAGCATGCCGACGGCGGCGAGCAGGAAGCCCGGGGCCATCAGCAGCCGCGGCCGTACGCGGGTCATCAGCCGGGCGCCGATCTGCGTCGAGCCGGTGATCATGCCCACGATCATCGGGAGGAAGGCCAGACCGGTCGTGACCGGCGTGTAGCCCTTCACGATCTGCATGTAGTAGGTCAGGAACAGGAAGAGACCGAACATGCCGATCACGGCCAGGCCCAGCGAGGCGTAGACGCCCGCCCGGTTGCGGTCGGTGAGCACCCGCAGCGGCAGCAGCGGGGACTTGACCTTCGACTCGACCAGCACGAACGCCGCGAGCAGCACGGCGGCGGCCACGAACAGGCCGATCGTCATGCCGGCGCCCCAGCCGTCGGACTCGGCGCGGGTGAAGCCGTACACCAGGGAGACCAGGCCGAGGGTGGCCAGGATGACGCCGGGCACGTCCAGGCGGGACGGGTTGCGGCTGCCCGCGGGCTCGCGGATCACCAGCAGCGCGCCGACCGCGGCGACCACGGCGAACGGGATGTTGACGAAGAAGGTCCAGCGCCAGTTCATGTACTCGGTCAGCACGCCGCCGAGGATCAGGCCCACGGCGCCGCCGCCACCGGCGATGGCACCGAAGATGCCGAACGCCTTGGCCCGCTCCCGCGCCTCGGTGAACGTCACCGCGAGCAGGGACAGCGCGGCCGGCGCCAGCAGCGCGCCGAAGACGCCCTGGAGGGCACGGGCGCCGAGCAGGACACCCTCGTTGGCGGCGGCGCCGCCGAGGGCGGAGGCCACCGCGAAGCCGACCAGACCGATGACGAAGGTCCGCTTGCGGCCCCACAGGTCGGCGATCCGCCCGCCGAACAGCAGCAGGCCGCCGAACGCGAGGGCGTACGCCGTGATGACCCACTGCCGGTTGGCGTCGGAAATACCGAGGTCCTGTTGGGCGGAGGGCAGGGCGATGTTCACGATCGTCGCGTCGAGCACGACCATGAGCTGCGCCAAGGCGATGAATATGAGCGCTTTCCAGCGCCGGGGATCGACGTACGTGGCCGATTCAGACATGGGCGGGTCCACCTAGTGGTACGTAAGCGAAGAAAACGGGACGTGGGTAAGGCTGAGCGTGGTGAGCGTGGTGCCGTTATGTGGAAATGCGGTGCCGATGTGGTGTTGAGCTGGTGTTGAGTACGTGTTGATCAGGTGTTGAGCGGATGCGTGTACGTCCGGGCGTACGGCCGTGGCCACGGCCACGTGACGTCGCCCGGCACGGCGGGACCGGCGCCCCGCAGCCTGTTAGTCGGTCACAGGGCGCCGAAGTTTCCGCCGCACGGAAGTTTTTGCCGTACGGAAGGTGCTGCCGCACGGAAGGTGTCGCCCGTACGGAAGGTGCTGCCCGTACGGGCCGCTAGGCGTGCCGGAGGTCCTCCAGCGTCGCCGCGGCGCCGGGCAGTTCCGAACGCGCGGGCGCCCGCAAGCCGTCCAGGAACAGCAGCAGGTGCCGATACACGAACCGGTCGAAGTCGGTACAACCGGATCCAGGCAGCGGTCGCGTCAGCTGAGTGAGTGCGACCATCAGGTCACCGACGGCGATGTCGGTACGCAGCTGGCCGCTGTCGCGCGCGGCACCCATCAGGGCCTCGACGGCCCCCTCCAGGCGTTCGCGCGCTGCGAGCAGGTCGGGGTGGTCCTTGTCGACGCCGTCCGAGAGCAGCGGGCACAGGGCACCGATCCGCTCCTCGACCGCGGCGAAGACGAAGCGCCTCAGCGCTTGGAAAGCATCGGGCTCCTCGGTGAGCGCACACTCCGCCTTGTCCGCTGTGCGGTCCATGACGGAGAGCGTTACGTGGTGGATCAGCTCCAGGCGATCCGGAAAGTGACGGTAGAGCGTCGCATTGCCGACCCCGGCACGTCGAGCGATTTCATCGAGCGGGATGTCGGCCCCGAACTCGACCATCGCCTCACGGGCCGCCCCGATGATCCGCTCCCTGTTGCGCACGGCGTCCGCGCGCAGCCGGTGCTGCGGGGTCGCTGCGCCGCTGGGGCGGGTACGGGTGGCGGTCATGGCGGCACGTTCCTCTCATCGTCGCGATCGTCGTCGCGTCGTGGCGTAATCGTTCACGAAACCGGAAGACGGCTTCGGCGAAGCGGGGAATCTCTCTCCGCTTCAGTGGGACGTCTGGTTAAACGGGGACGGCCTCCCCGGTTATTTCACCCACGGCTGTGCCCTGCGTCACAGGCGCCGACCGGAACGGGGGCCGGTATACAGACTTCATGAAGGCTTCGTTCCGCCCGGCCGCACTACCCCGCGCGATCCGGTCGTACGTATGCCGGGCCCCCGGCACATTCATCTGGCTCGCGATTCTCTTCGGTACGTCGGTGATCATGCACCAGCTCGCGCCGGACACCTTGGAAGACGTCCTGCAACGCCGCTCCACCAACATCCACAACCTGCTGCTGTCACCCGGCCGGGTCCTGCTCACCAGCGCCCTGTGGCTGGACGGCGGCGGCTGGCCGCTCTACTTCGTCGCCTTCAACGTCTTCCACGTACCGGCCGAACGCTGGCTCGGCACCCGCCGCTGGCTCGCGGTCCTGGGCGTCGCCCACATCGGCGCCACCTACCTGAGCGAGGGCATACTCGCGCTCGCCATCCACACGGGCGCGGCATCGCACTCCGCCGTGAACACGCTGGACGTCGGCGTCAGCTACGCCCTCGCCGGCGTCGTCGCCGTCCTCACCTACCGCATCCCCTGGCGCCCCGTGCGATACATGTACGCGGCGGCCGTCCTCGCCTTCTACGCGGTCCCCCTCTTCGGCAGCCTCACCTTCACCGACATCGGCCACTTCACAGCCGCCCTCCTGGGCCTGGCCTGCTACCCCCTCACGCCGGGGTGGCAGACCCGCCACAAGCGCCGGCGTACGGGGCGTACGGAAGGAACGCGGCCCAGGCGTCGCCCCCGAACACCAGCCGGGGACCCTGCGGGTCCTTCGAATCCCGCACGTAAATAGCCTGCGGGCAGGTGGCTATCTCGACACACTCACCACCGGCCTCGTCGCTATAGCTCGACTTGCACCACACCATGTCACTCACAGAGTCCCCACCAACTTCTCGATGAACCGCGCCGATTCACTCGGGCTAAGCGCTTGCTGGAGGAGCTTGTCGTACCGCTGGCGCATAACGGCGACCTTCTCCGGCTCAGCGTAGATCAGGCCGCCCAAGTGCACCTCCACATAGGCAAGGCGCTCATGCTGGCTCGTCTCCAACAAGACGAACGGACCATGCAGCCCGGCATTGACCATGTCGCAGTCGAGCAGAACCTGAACAGCCACGTTGCGCTGCGCGCCAACTTCCAGCAGGCGGACCAGTTGTGCCTTGTGCGCCTCGTTCCCCTCGTAGGCACAGTGCAGCACTCGCTCGCTGATCACGAAACTGAAAGACCTGGTGGCCTTGTCCAGCAGAGCTTGACGCTCCATACGTGCCGCGACCCGGCGCTCGATCGTCTCCTCGTCCAGCGGAGGCCAGCACCCCTGGATCAGGTGCCGCGCGTACGCCTCGGTCTGGAGCAGCCCCGGCACCAGGCTGGCCTGGTAGAAGTGCAGGGCAACCGCGTCGAGTTCGTACCGCATGTAATCCGCCGAGTACGACGCGAACTTCTCTGGCTGCAGGTACTCCTCCGCCGCCGTCAGCATGCCATGCGCACCACACATCTGATCCGCGACTTTGAGTAGATGAATCGTCGGCTTCCGCCGACCTTGTTCCATCGACTTCACGTACTCCGCCGCGTAGCCGGCCTCCTCGGCCAAACCCTCGCGACTTACCTGAGCGTGGGCGCGCCACAGCTTGATCTGATTGCCGCAGTACCGCCACGCCATCGGTGGTTGGGAATTCTCGTTCGTCACCGCGTCCGCCTCCCGCTACCCGCGTAGTTGACCCACGGCAAACGCTAGACCCACCCACTGACAATTGAGCCAAATGACGTAGATGCGCACCTTATTGATCAGCCGCAGACACAGGCGGTCAGATCAGGAAGCGGCGTCGCGCCAGTGTTGGCGGCCGACGCTGATGAGGTGCAGTTGGCGCCGCGCGGTGCGGGCGACCGCGTGCCAGCGCTCCGTGTCCAGGTCACCCCCGTCGCTGACGTCGAGGAACGCGGAGGCCGTCATCACGAGGCGGTCGACGTACAGCTCCGCCAGCATCCGTACGTCGTCGTCGCTCCAGCCCTCCGACACCGGCTGGGACTTGAGTGCGGCTGCGACCTCCGTCGCGAACCGATCCAGTTCGTCCGCTATGGCCTGCCGTACGGCCCGTACACCGCCGTGCCGTTCGCGCGCGACGAAGCGGACGTGCGCGGGGTGTTCGCGTACGTACCGTTCGACGACCGCCACCGTGTGGTCGATCCGCTCCTCGGCGCCGGCCTGTTCGGCGAGGACGGCGCGGACCGTCGCGTGGAGGCTGGCCAACGACTCCTTGACCAGGGCGACTCCGAGTTCGCCGAGGTCGCGGAAGTGCCGGTAGAAGGCCGTGGGCGCGACGCCGACCGCCCTTGTGACCTCGCGCAACCCCAGGCTGCTCAGGCTCTGTTCCGCCAGCAGGCCGAGTGCCGCGTCGAGCAGGGCCTGCCGGGTGCGCTCCTTCTGGGCCTGCCGGGCCCCGGCGGTGTGGCTGTGACTCATGTCATCCAGTAAACAACTGTTCTCTCAGTTTCTCCACCCCTACAGTGGGAACCTGAGTGAACAACTGTCCTCCGAAATGGAAAGGCAGATCATGCTCTTCCTTGTCGCAGCCCTCCTCCTGCTGGGGGTTCTGGTGGGTACCGCGGCACACCTCCCGGTCCCCGTCACGATCATCGCGGCAGTGGCCATCGGTTGCTGGCTGCTCGTCTTCTTCATCCGCGAGCGCCGCCACCACACCAACGAGACCGAGGGAGCGTCCCGATGACCACCCTCATCACCGACCACGAAGACGACACCGACACCCGAGGCACCGGAACCGCCACCGAGCCGGACGCCAAGACCGCCGCCACGCCGCGCCGCGGCACGCCGCGCGGGCAGGCGGACGGCATGGCCGTGGCCGCGTTCGTGCTCGGCCTCGTCGGCACCCTGGTCGCCAACGTCGTCCTCGGCCCCTGCGCCCTCGTACTCGGTGCGCTGGCCCTGGCGCGGCACACCACCCGGCGCTTCCGTGCCGTCCTGGGCATGGCGCTCGGCGCGGTCGACCTGATCATCCTGGCCACGCTGGCCACCGCCGACGGCTCGCTGAGCTGGACGTTCGGCGGCTGAGGCGCACCGGGCCACACCGGGCCACGCCGGCCCACACATGACGCGCCGTCACCGGCGTACGCGGCCGCCCGTCACCTCGCGAGGGTGAGGGGCGGCCCGCCGACGCGCCTACGGGGCGCACGGCGCGGCGGCGGGTATCCGTACGCGTACGGATACGGCCGCTGGCGCGACGGCGGACACGGGTCCCCGGCCGGGCGGGCGGCGTCCAGCGCGGTGAGCGACTCGACCGCGTACGCGACGGAGGCCAGCGTCATGTGGCGGTGCCAGCCGGCGAACGACCGTCCCTCGAAGTCGCGCAGCCCCGTACGGCCGCCGACGCGGGCGCTGTCACCGGCCACGCGTGCGGCGGCCCTGGTGAGCCGGTGGAGGTCGGCCGGGGACGCCCCGGCCGGCGTGGTCAGCCAGAAGTCCGCGCGGTCGCCCGTGCCGTGCCCCTCGTGGTCGTCGTGCCGCTGGGCGTAGAGCAGCAGCTCGCCGCCGTCGGGGATCTCGGTGGTGCCGCCGCCGGTGCGTGCCAGAGTGACGCGGGCGGCCAGGGCCCGTACGCCGGGGGCGACGTTGCGGACCGGCAGGCCGAACCGTTCCTGCGAGGCCAGGATGCGCTGGGCCGGGAGGGCGCCCCGGTGCGAGGGCCGCCCGGTGCGGTCCACCAGCACGAGCGCCACGGAGCCGGGAATCCTGACCATCACGGGCAGGCCGGCCGGCGCGAGCGCGCCGAGGACGGTCTCGGCGCGGTGCAGCTGGCTGTCCCAGACCACGGGAGTGGAACTCCCGGCGCGCCGCGCGAGTTCCAGGAGTTGGGCCAGGCCACCGCCGTCACCACTGCCGTCACCACCGCTGCCGCCGCCGTCACCGCCACTGTCACCGCCGGGGGCGGACGCACTGGCGGTGTCGGTGTCCGGTGCGGGCAGGTGCAGGCGCCAGTCGACCGGGACGTCCAGGCCGTGGCCCGCGTACCAGAGGCCGTACGCGAGCTGCCCGTTGACCAGCTGTCCCGTGGCCGGGACGAAGCGGCGGTGGACGCCGACCGAGTTCGTGCCGGTCTTGGGGATGAGCATCGGGCGTACGACCCACGAGCGGGGCTGCGCGCGCTCCACCAGATAGTCCGCCAGGGCCTCGCGGACGGCGCGCCAGCACCACGGGGCGTTGCAGATGAAGTGGTGCAGGCGCTGGGCGGCGCCGGTGTCGTCCAGCGACCGGGCGATGTTGCGGATCGACTTGCGGCCGGGCGTGGTGAGCAGCCCGCGCAGGTACTGCTCGCCCTTGAGGTGGTGGTCGGCCCTGTTGAAGGACACGAACAGGTGTCTGCACAGGTCCTCGATCCACGCCTCCTGGGTGCTGGCCGGCCGCCCGGGGAGAGGCGGCGGGAAGGCGGCGGGGCGGGCGGGCACGGACAAGGACTGCCCCCGGGGAGACGGGTCGGTTGCGTCGGCCGACTGACTGGCTGTCAGCAGGGACGATAAAGAATGTTCGCTATGTTTTTGTGGTCGGGGGGTGGATCGCAGACGACTTCGCGAAGTCGAAAGAGGGCGGATGGGCGGTTGCGTGCGGATTTGCGCCGACCAGTCGCCCCGGTGACCGACCAGTTGCCCTGACGGCCGACCAGTTACCCCCGCGGCCGACCGACTGCCTCGACGCCGACCGACTGCCCCGACCGCCGTCCGGGGCGCGCACCGAGCCCCGCCCCGCCCCGCTTTGCCCCGCCCGGTCCCGTCCCGCCCCGTCCCGCCCCGCTCCGCCCGTTACAACGTCCCCGCGCCCACCGGGTTCTCGTCGCCGCCCAGCGTGACCGGCGGCCGCGCTCCGAGCACCAGGCCCCACACGCGGTCCACGTGGTCCCACGGCGACAGCCCCGCGTCGGCACCGCGCGGCGCGCCGATACGGGCGGCGAACTCCGCGCCGGTCACCACGGAGACCGCCGTGGCGGTGACGGCTTCGGCGGTCGTCCAGTCGGCGAAGTCGGGGCGCGCCCGCTCGACAAGGTCGCCGAGGGACGGCCGCCACATCGCGTACCAGGTGTTGCCGTCGGCCGGGAAATCCCAGGCAAGACGCGCGGCGGCCCGTACGGCCGGCTCCTCTTCGAGCAAGCGCGCCAGCGTGCGCGTGAAGGTGACGACCCGCCGTAACTCGCCGTGCCCGGACGCGCCGGTGCACCGGCTCACCGCCATGAGGGAGGCCAGGGCGCTGCGCGTCAGCGCGCAGCCGGCGTCCCTGACGGCGTCGGCGAGCGTGGCCTTGGAGGCGAAGTGGAACGTGAGGGCGCCGATCGTGACCTCGGCGGCGGCGCTGATGCGGGCCAGCGAGGCGCCCGCGTACCCCTTTTCGGCAAATTCGTCGGAGGCCGCCCGCAGCAGGGCCCGGCGCGTCCGCTCAGCTCGGTCCTGTCGCGCCATTGTCCCGCCTCGGTGATCGCCCTCGGTTGCCAGCGCCGTATTGGTGACACCCAACCGCCCATGCTAGAGCCGGGTTTGGCGGGCCGCACCGCGGCGGCGGCAGTTGGCGGAGACTTGATCAGTATGGGAACCAGGATCGGTCAAGGGGGGTCTTGAGCCGGTTCCCGAAGCGGAATCCGGGCCCCTTGCGGCCCGCGCCGCACCGGCGCCCGTACCGGCCCCGGCCCGCGTCCGCGCCGGCCCCTAACGGACGCTCGCGCCGACCGTCGAGCGGCGCCCGCTCCTCTGCCCGGACTCGCGTGGTGATACGGCCAAAACAGTCTCCGACCTCGCGGGGTCGCAAAAAAAACGATCGTTCTTTATTCTTTGCTGGTCGGCGCCCGATACACGGGATGACCACGGGAGGAAACGCACTCATGACGACAGAAACCGCACATCCGGCTACCCACACCCCCGCCCGCTCCCTCTCCACGTCCCTCCCCTCCGGCCACCCCTTCTCAGCCTTCCGCACATCCGACAAGTCCGGCGTCCACGACCTGTCGGGCGTCTCGGCCGAGTCCTTCCCCAGCGGACCTGGCGGACCCAGCGGACCCAGCGGACCCAGCGGAACCAAGCGGACCACCGGGACCAACCGGACCGGCGCGACCAACGGGACCAGCCGGACTCCACAGTCCACCAGGTCTCACCGTGCCCGCGCCAGTAGGAACGGCAAAAATGCCGGGGTCTGTACGGATCACGCGACCGCCGCCGAGCGCGCCGACGCCCTCGCCACCGGCGACTTCCCCGCCTTCGCCGACGCCCTCTTCGGCCACCTGCCGCGCACCGACCAGCGCCGCTGGGCCCACTCCTACCTGCTGGCCCTGCTGACCACCGAAGGCAAGAAGTCCGTACGCCGGCTGGCCGCCGCCGTCTCCGACTCGCCCACCGCCTCGCAGTCGCTGCACCAGTTCCTCAACGCCAGCCCCTGGGACTGGGGCCCGGTGCGGCGCGAACTCGTACGCCGGGCGGAAGCGACGACCCCGCCCCGGGCGTGGATCCTCGCCCCCGCGGTGCTGCCCAAGCGCGGCGGCCACTCCGTGGGCGTACACCGCCGCTTCTGCTCCTCGGCCGGACGCACCGTCAGCTGCCAGCTCGCCATGGGCATGTTCCTGCCGGTGGGCGAGGCGCCCGCGACCCCCGCCACCGCCGCGGCGGCCGCCGCCTCCGGCGACTGCGGCGGCAGCACGGCCGTGTCCGTCGACTGGCGGCTGTTCCTGCCCCCGCAGTGGGTCGAGGACCCGGAACTGCTGCGCCGCAACCGCATACCGGCCCCGGAGGCCCACGGCCCCCGCCCGATGTGGGCGCACGCGCTCGACCTCGTCGAGACGCAGGCCGCCCGTACGTCCTGCCCGCCGGCGCCCGTCGTGGCGGACCTGAGCGAGTACTCCGACTCCGTGCGGCTGATCGAGGCGCTGGCCCGCCAGGGGCGCGACTTCGTCATCGCCGTACCGCCCGCCACCGCCCTGGCCACCCCGGCCACACCCGGCATGCCCGGCGACCCGGGCGCCCGGCCGCGGCTGCTCCAGTCCGCGCCCACGCCCGTACGCCTGCCCAACTCACACCACACCTACCGCGCCTTCACCGAGCCGGGCCCCGGCCGCCCGGCCCGGGTCTGGCTCACCAACATGGCGCACCGCCGCATGGGCCAGCTCCTCGGCCTCGCCCGGCTGCACCAGCTGCCCACGGCCACCCTGCGCGCCCTGGAGGCGGACTTCGGCCTGTACGACTTCGAGGGCCGCTCCTACCCGGGCTGGCACCACCACATGACCCTCACCTCCGCCGCGCACGCGTACCGCGTCCTGGCGGACGAACCGGACGAGCAGACGCTGGCCACTGTGCGCTTCGTGTCCTGATCCGTCAGACGGGAACTGTGAGGCGGGATTCGCCAGGCGGCGCGCGGGGCTCAGAAGGCCCGGCGTGCCGCCAGGTGGTTCCGGTACCAGTCGGCCGCCTCCGCCACTCGTACGAGGGGGGCCGGGCCCGGTTCGCAGCCCGCCGCCGCCCATATCCCGTCGCTGCGGTACCAGTGGTCACTGGCCAGCAGGGCGAACTGGCGCTCGCTCACGCGGCCGGGGCGGTCGCGCAGGCGCGCGAGGCATTCCTCCCAGGACAGGTCAGGCAGGCCGGACAGATCGGAAAGGTCGGATAGGTCGGGCGGGTCCGCGACCGGGGCGAACACTCCGTGGGCGATCAGGGTGTCCATGAGGTCCCCGTTGCGTACGGGGGTGGGGTGGCTGGCGTGGTGCACGCCCGCGGGGATGCCGTGCGGGGCGAGGGCCAGCCGTGCGAACAGGCGGGCCAGGTCGTCGACCGCCACGACGGACAGCAGGCCGCGCCCGCCGTCCCAGCGCGCCGGCACCCGGTCGAGGAGTTCGGCCAGCGCCGGGACGACCCAGCGGTCCCCCGCGCCGAGCACCAGGCCCGGCCGCAGCACCGTGCCGCCCGCCTCCAGGACCGGCCGCTCCGCGCCGAGCCGGGTGCGGCTGGCGGCGGAGACCGGGGCGGGCGTGATCTCGTCCACGTCGATGCCGGTGTGCGGTCCTGCGCCGTACACGGCGGCCGTGGAGAGGAGTACGACGCGGCCGACCCCGGCGCGTACCGCCTCGTCGACCAGGGCTTGGGTGCCGCGCACGTTGACCCGCTCGCACTCGTCCGCGTCCCGGCCGATGTGGGAGGCGAGGTGGAGCAGGACGTCGGCGCCGTCACAGACGCCGCGCAGGGAGGCGGGGTCGGAGAGGTCGGCGGGGAACCATTGGAGGGCGGGGGCAGGGGCGGGGCCGGGAGCGGGGGTGGGAGAGGGCGCGGGAGCGTCGTCGCTTGCCGGGTCGGTTGCCGGATCGGTTGCCGGGTCGGTTGCCGGGTCGGTTGCCGGGTCGGTTACGGGGGGCTTGCGCGATACGGCGCGCAGCTCGACACCCGCGGGGGAACCGACGTCCGTACGCGGACCCGTGCCCGTACGCGGACCCGTGCCCGTACGCAGACCCGTGCCCGTACGCGGACCCGTGCCCGTACCCAGGAGCTCACGCAGCACCGCGGAGCCGATGAATCCGGTCGCCCCGGTGACCACCACGCGCCGGGGGCGCGTCCGCGGTGCGTTCATGCCGCCGCCTTCCCCTGGCCCGCCTTGAAGCTCATGTGGGGCCTGACGGCGGGTTCCGCGACGCCCGGCAGCAGGTAGCGCCAGAGGGAGACCACGCGCTGGTGCAGGTCGGTGCGGCCGGAGGAGATCTGCGAGAAGAGCTGGGTGCCGGTGTAAGCGCTGACCAGTACCCAGGACAGCTCGTCCACGTTCACGTCGGGGAGCAGCTCGCCCTTCTCGCGTGCGGCGCGCAGCTGGCCGGCGAACTCGTCGGCCCAGGCGCGGTAGGCGGAGTCGTCCTGGACGCCGAATTCGCCCTGCTCGACCGCGAGCCGTACCCCGGCACGCAGCGTCGGGTTGGTCTGGAGCTCGCCTGCCAGGTACAGCGTGATGTCGACCAGGCGCTGGAGTCCGTCCTCCCCCGGGGGCAGCTCCAGGCCGCCGCCCTGCTCGATCATCACGGCCTGGGCCAGCGCCTCCTTGGACGGGAAGTGGAAGTACATCCCGCCCTGTGTCACCCCCGCACGCTTCATGATCTTGCTGATACTCGCGCCGCTGAACCCGAACTCGTCGAACACCTCGGCGGCCGCCCGGAGGATGACCTCACGTGTCCTGACCGCACGCTCCTGCATGGACCGCATCAGCTCCCTCGACAAACAAAACGAATACTATTTATTTTATGAAAGCCGAGGCTCTCACGCTGCGAGGCTTAACCGGCCTCAAAGCGGCCCGTGTTGGTACGTAGCGGACCACCCGTGAGGGTTACCGGCGGACCACATCGGGCCGCAACGGACCGGACCTGCAGACACTCCTCAGGGGGATACCCGCATGAGCACCACCGGCCAGCTTCCGACGTTTCCCGCTCCTGCTGCTGCCGGCCTGTCCCCGCACACGCTGACAACGACCGTGCCGAAGGAGTATGTACACAAGCAGGCGCTTTCCGAAGTACTGCTCACCAGTTGGCACGAGTCGGCCCCGGACGTCCATGTCGTGACCGCGGAATGGCCGCGGACCCATACGTTCTACTCTTCGAGAAACCGGCTGCACGACCCGCTCCTGCTCGTGGAGACGATCCGGCAGACCATTCCGCTGCTCTCGCACCTCGCTTACAACGTGCCGTTCGGTCACCAACTGATCTGGGACCACTTCACCTATTCGCTGGACCCTGACGCACTGCGTACCGAGACTGCCCCCACCGAGATCGAACTACGCATCGGCTGCTCCGACATCAAACGCCGCAAGGGCACTTTGAGTGCACTGACCATGGATGTCGAGGCGACACGGAACGGCGCCCGGCTCGGCACCGCGGTCGCCCGCTTCACCAGCCACGCCCCGGCCGTCTACCGCCGCCTCCGCGGAGAATACGGCGACGCCCGCGAGGCCATGGCCCGCGCCGTGCCGCTGCCGCCGCCGATCTCGCCGCAGCGCGTGGCACGCGATCAGTTCGAAAGTGTGATGCTTTCGCCCACCGATACCCGCGACCGCTGGCAGTTGCGTACGGACACCACGCACCCGGTCATTTTCGATCACCCGGTCGACCATGCGCCCGGAATGCTGCTGTTGGAGGCCGCGCACCAGGCAGTGCACGCGGCACTGCACCCAATTCAGGTCATACCCGTCGGCCTGCGCACCGTCTTCGCGCGGTACGCGGAATTGGACACACCGTGCTGGATAACGGCAAAGGTGCTGGGGCAGCCGGATTCCGGCGCTCGAACCGGGGATTCGCCGAACGGATTCGCGGCCGAATTCCCGTCCGGCACCCCGCCGCGTACGGACGCCTCCGGTCTTGTCCACACGCGCGTCACGGCGCACCAGAACGGCGAAGAACTGTTCACCGCCACGGTCGCCGCCCGTCCGCTGAGCACGGATTCGGGTACGGCGGCGGGCGCCGATCCGGGTGCGGAGCCACGCCCGGATACGCGTTCCGATTCCCGTACGGACTAAGCCCGCCCCGGGTTCGTCGGAGGCGAAAGGGCGGCGGCGGGGCGGCCGTCGCGCTTCCGCCCCGCGGCGTCCGAAGCATCCGGTACGGGCGGAATCACATCGGGCGCCATCCCGCGACGACTTCGGTAAATCCACCGGGCATTCACCGCCCGGCCGGCCTGTCGTCATCAAGCCAACGGACGCCGTTCCGGCCACGGCCACACTTGTCATGAACACGGTAGACCAATCGGCATCCCGCCCCTGTCGCCACGCTGCGCCATCTCGGCCTCCGACAGCCACAACCAGCCACAATGCCGACCCGATCTGTGCACATAACGCGCAAGATCGAGCCAAACTGCCCCCGCGCGCCACCGTTTGAGCCATCCACGCATTGAGACCCTTTGACGATCACTTGGTCTTTCTTTTACGTTCTAGAGAGCGGCACCCGCGCGGCTCGCGTGGCTGATCATCGCCGTTTTCCACCCTTCCCCTTCCTGCGGAGGCTCGACGGACATGGAACAGCTGATCAAGAAGATGGCCCAGGACGGCGTGTGGCGTGAGTGGGTCGCCCTGAACTCCCCGCGCGGTGCGGGCAAGGACGGCTGCATCAGCGCCACGAAGTCCGGCTGCATCAGCGCGACCACGGCCGCGCCCAAGACGGGGTGTATCTCCTGACCGGGCGTTGAGCCTTCCCGGCGAGGAGCCGGCCGGCGGCCCGCACACCGCCGGCCGGCTCCCGCCACCTCACGAGGGCCCGGCACCGCACGCGCGACACCGATCACTCCCCGTCCGCCAGACAAGACAGACCTGAGGGTGACCATGGATGGCCAGCCGAGCCGGCCGGGACAACCGACCGCCGACATCGTGAACCGGATCAGGGACATACCGATCTACCGCGCCTCGATCGAGCGGGGGCACTTCCCCATACTCGACAAGCCGGAGATCGCCCACGGCTTCCCGGACAACTGGATGACGCCGGTACTGGCCGACGCCCTCGCCGCGGGCAAGGCGGAGTACGTGCTCTCCACGGGCACCAACCACGCCCGGATGCAGATCATCCGGCCCCCGTACTTCCTGCTCGACTCCTACTACCAGCTGTGGAGCGAGCACCCCGACATCTCGGACACCTGGCACGACGGCTGCCAACGCGTCTCGCTGACCACGGTGTTGGCGACCGAGCACGTGGCCCGCGTCAACGCCAGGAAGCGCGGGGAGCCGGCGGACGCCGCCCCCGGGTCCGTACCGGACCTGGACGACCGGCGGCTCGACGACCGCACGTGCTACGTCAACTTGCGGCTCGACCCCGCGCTGTGGGACCGCGACGACGTCGAACGCATGCTCGCCGAGATCCGTACCGCCCAACAGGCCCACCCGCAGGGCCGGTACCACCTCGACTGCTCCGGCTACCACCTGGCGCACCTGGTGCGGAAGGCGACCGACTGGGGCCTGTGGGACCGGTTCCCGCAGCCGGCGAGCATCGTGCACGCGTACGAGTACACGCCGGTGAACGTACGGCGCTTCCTGCACGAGCACTTCGCCTGCCCGGTGATCGACCTCTTCGGCAGCACCGAACTGGGCTACCTCTACTACAGCGACCGGGACGGCCGGTACCACCCGTACCTCGACAAGATGAGCGTCGAACTGATCCCGGTCGTCCCGGGCAGCGAGATCTTCAGCATGATCGTGTCGAGCGTGCGGAACCCGTACATGCCGCTCATCCGCTACCGCTCGGGGGACTGCGCGCGCACGCTGGACGGCACGCCGGACCCGGCGAAGATCGCCCGGTTCTGCGGCCGCGAGAAGGAGTTGCTCACCTCGGCACACGGCCGCGGCCCGGTAGCCCAGGGCGACCTGGACGACCGCGTCGGTGCCGCCTCGCCACGGATCTTCGTCCACCAGCTGGGCGTGCACGGCGACCGGGCCGGGGCGGAGCTGCGGTACACGACGTTCGACGGCGAACCCCTCACCGCGCCGGAGGCGGCGGCGCTGCGCGCCGGGGTCGAGGACCTGACCGGCCTGCCCTGCCGGGACGTCCACCGCGTGCACCTGCCCATCGGCAAGTCGGGGAAGTACGCGTGGCTCGACCGGGACGGCGCGGTGCCCGGCCGCTGAACGGCCGACGCGTACGGGATCGACGCGTACGGGAATCGACGCGTACGGGATCGACGCGTACGGGACCCGTACGTACCGGAGCAACGCGTACCGGATCACGGAACACCACGGGAGAACCATGACCACGCAGCCGCACGAACAGCCGCACGTCGGCCCCGGCGACCTCACCGCCCTGCTCGGCGACCGGATGCACCGCGAAGTGGTGTCGCACTTCGCCGGCCTGACCGGCGCGGCGCCCGAGTACGTCGAGCGGCAGGTCACCGAGTGCCTGCGCTACCTCTACCTGGTCTCCCGCCACCGCGAGGAGCTCAGCGGTCTCTTCCTGCCCGTCGAGCAGGACATCGACGAGATCTGGCACTACCTCATCCTCCAGACGCGCGAGTACCGCGAGTTCTGCGAGGAGCGGCTGCCGGGACGGTTCTTCATCGAGCACCGGAGCATCGGCTACGACGACTACCAGCAGGAACCCGGCCGGGAGCAGGTGATCGAAGAGGCGCTGCGCTGGATACCGCTGTACGTACGCGAGTTCGGCCCCTTCGACGAGGGCGCCCTGCCGCACTGGACGATCGTGCGCTTCCTGCACGACCAGCTGAGCATGTCGCTGCGGGACATCGCGGCGCTCCAGCCTGCCGGCGCGCCCTGAACGCGCCTTCGGGGCAGCCCCGAGAACGAGGAAACGGACCCATGAGCGCTCGGCACGGCGAACCGGCCCCCCACGGCCCCGCCACGAAGACACCGGAGCACCCGGAACCCCCGGAGCCCCCGGAGCAGCGCCGCGTCCTGGCGGTGCTCGCCCTCTCCCAGGTCCTCAGCGGCGCGGGCCTGGCGGCGGGCATCACGGTGGGCGCGCTGCTCGCCGAGGAGATGCTCGGCTCGACGGGGCTGTCCGGCCTGCCCGCCGCCCTGTTCACGGGCGGTGCCGCGCTCGGCGCCGTGGGCATCGGCCGGATCTGCCAGCGCTGGGGCCGGCGGCCCGGCCTCACCGCCGGGTACGCCACCGCGTGCCTGGGCAGCCTCGGCGTCGTCCTCGCCGCCGCCCTCGGCAACGTACCGCTGCTGTTCCTCTCCCTCCTGGTCTACGGCGCGGGGACGGCGACGACCCTGATGGCCCGGTACGCGGGCGCCGACCTGGCCGCTCCGGCGCGGCGGGGGCGCGCGGTCAGCCTCGTCCTGTTCGCCACCACGCTCGGCGCGGTGGCCGGCCCGAACCTGGTGGGCGTCACGGGCGACGTGGCGCACGGGTGGGGGATTCCGCGCCTGGCCGGGCCCTTCCTGCTGGCCGTGGTGGCGTACGCGGCGGCAGCGGTGGTGCTGGGGAGCTTCCTGCGGCCCGATCCGCTGCGGCTGGCGCGGGAACGGGCCGAGGCCGCGGCAGCGGATGCCGACGACTCGGTGGCCTTCGAACCCGGTGGCCCGCGTGCCGACGCCCGGGGCCTCGTCACCGGTACCGCGGTCATGACGCTCACCCAGCTGGTCATGATCGCGATCATGACGATGACGCCCGTCCACATGCGGGCGCACGGCCACCCGACGCAGGCCGCGGGACTGGTCATCGCCCTGCACGTGGCGGCCATGTACCTGCCGTCGCCGCTGACCGGGCTGCTGGTGGACCGGATCGGGCGGCTGCGGGTCGCCGCGGCCTCCGGCGCGGTCCTGCTCGCCGCCGGCGTGCTCGCCGCGCTGGCGCCCGCGCACTCCGTGCCGGCGCTCGCCGCCGCCCTCGTACTCCTGGGGCTCGGCTGGAACCTGGGCCTGGTCAGCGGCACCGCCATCGTCACCGACGCGGTACCGCCCGCCACCCGCGCGTCGACGCAGGGGCTGGTCGACGTCGGCATCGCCATCGCGGGGGCCACCGGAGGGATGGCGTCGGGCCTGGTCGTGGCCACCGGCGGGTACGCCACCCTGGCCCTGAGCGGCGGCGCCCTGGCGCTCGGACTCGTACCGCTGCTCGCCCTGGCGGGCCGCCGGGCGTACGGCGCGCGTCCGGGCGCACCCGCCCCCGCCGCCCCTTCCGCTCCGGCGCCCGCTCCGGCGCCCGCTCCGGCTTCCGGGGAGCAGACATGATCAGCCACGCGCTTCCCGGGGCGCTCCGCACCCGCCCGGACACCGCGGGACACCCGGCCCACCACGCCGCCGCCAACCAGCCGCACAGCCCGCCGGGCGCCGCGTTCACCCGCGGGCACCGTCCGGACCGGCAACCGACCCGAGGCCGGTGACGCATGCGGTCCCGTCCCCCCAAGCCGCCCCGCGCCCAGGCACGCGCCCGGACACGCGGACACCGGCAGCACCAGCGCACCCCCCACACCACTCCGGTCGGCCACGCCACACCGGTCGGCCACACCACACCGTTCGGCCTCCTCGGCGTGATCGCCGCGATCCTGACCCTGGTCTTCATCGGCACGGCCGCGGTCAAGGGCGCGAAGACCCCGTCCGCCACGGCCACCGCACCGGCCCCCACGTACTCCCTCACCGCACCGGCAGGCGCGCACGGACCGCCCGTCGAGGTCTCGTCCGACCGGTCCACGAGCACCGGCAACCACTACCGGCGCGACAACGAACGGGACCCCGGGCGCGAGAAGGACAAGGACCGCAACCAGGCGCGCCGCTGCACGCGGACCGCGCCCGGCGAGCCGTCCCCGCACCGCCGGCCGCTCCCGCCCGCGCCCCGCGCGGCCCACTCGTACCCCACGGCCTTCCGCCTGCCCTCACACACCGGCAGCGCGGCGTCCCTCACCACATCGAGAGCGGGCCTCGGCAACCGCCCCGCCCTGCACTGTCTGCACTGCGTCTTCCGCTGCTGAGCAACACCACCGGGGCTTCCTGCTCCGCACCAGTCGAACGGGTTCTGCCATGCCCCCAATGGCACCACTTTCCGACCAGCAGGAGACATTCCCTCGTGAAATCCTTCATCGAGAACGCCCGCTCCTTCAACGCCCGCATCGCGGGCGCGCACGAGGAGCGGGAGACCTACCAGCGGCTCGCCGACGGCCAGTCGCCCCTCGCCCTGTTCATCACCTGCTCCGACTCACGGATCATCCCCTCCCTGATCACCGGAGCTCTGCCCGGCGAACTGTTCGAACTGCGCACGGCGGGCAACGCCGTACCGCCGCACCACCCGGGCATGCCCGCCAGCGCCGAGGCCGCCACCGTCGAGTACGCGATGCGGGTCCTGCGCGTCGCCGACATCGTCGTGTGCGGGCACTCGCACTGCGGGGCGGTCGGCGCCATGGCGCGCCGCGAGGACCTCGCCGGCGCCCCCGACGTACGCGCCTGGCTCACCCAGCAGCTCTCCGGCGAACTGCCCAGGGACGAGGCGCCGACGGTGGCCACCGCGGTCCAGCAGCACGTCACCGAACAGCTGGCGCGGCTGCGCGCGTACCCGTGCGTACGCGAGCGCCTCGACGCCGGCGAAGTGGGCCTGCACGGCTGGTACTACGAGGTCCACACCGGCCAGGTCTCGGCGCACGACTCCGCCACCGACACCTTCCTCCCCCTCTGAAGGCGCCTGTCATGACACCGAAAACGACCACCGGGGCGACACCGGCCCCGACGCCGGCCCCGACGCCGGAAGCCGAGGCCGCCCCCGCGGCCGGCACTCCCTCCGGCCGTCCGGCGGACGGGACCCCGCCCGCGAAATCCCCCAAGCGCTCCGCCCGCTGGCCCTTCCTCCGCGCGGACTTCACCGCCTCCATCGTCGTCTTCCTGGTGGCCCTGCCCCTGTGCGTGGGCGTGGCGGTCGCCTCCGGCGTACCCGCCGAACTGGGCCTGATCACCGGCATAGTCGGCGGGCTGCTCACCGGGCTCCTGCCGGGCAGCAGCCTCCAGGTCAGCGGCCCGGCCGCCGGCCTCACCGTCCTCGTCTACGAGGCGGTCAAGGAGTTCGGGCTCGGCGCGCTCGGCGCCATCGTCCTGGTCGCGGGGCTCCTCCAGCTCGCCATGGGCGCACTGCGCCTCGGCCGCTGGTTCCGCGCCATCTCCGTCGCGGTCGTCCAGGGCATGCTGGCGGGCATCGGGCTCGTCCTGATCGCCGGGCAGCTGTACGCCCTGACCGACGCCAAGGCGCCCGGCAGCGGTCTCGCCAACCTCGGCGGGCTGCCCGGCCTGGTCACCGGAACCGCCGGCTCCGGCGCGGCCCTCGCCGCCCTCGGCGTCGGCGCGGGCACCGTCGCCGTACTGGTGCTGTGGCCCCGGTGGAAGCGCGCGGCCCGCGTCCTGCCGGCCCCGCTCGCGGCCGTGGCACTGGCCACGCTCGCGGTCTTCGCCCTGGACCTGCCCGTGGCCCGCGTGGAGGTCAAGGGCCTGCTCTCCGCCGTCCAGCCGCCGGGCGGCGCGGACTTCGCCGCGCTCGCCGGCCTGGGGGCGCTCGGCACCGTCCTCGCCTTCACCCTCATCGCGTCCGCGGAGTCCCTGTTCAGCGCCGCGGCCGTGGACCGGCTGCACGACGGCCCGCGTACGCAGTACGACAAGGAGCTGATGGCCCAGGGCGCTGGCAACGCCGTCTGCGGCGTGCTCGGTGCCCTGCCGATGACCGCGGTGATCGTCCGCAGCGCGACCAACGTCCACGCGGGCGCGCGCACCAAGGCGTCCCGCGTCATGCACGGCGCCTGGCTGCTCATCTTCGCCGCGGCCTTCCCCGCGGCGCTCGGCATCATCCCGGTGGCCGCGCTGGCGGGCGTCCTCATCCACGCGGGCTTCAAGCTCCTTCCGCTGCGCGACTTCGCCCCCCTGTGGCGCGAGCACCGCGGTGAGGCGGTCGTCCTCGCGGCGACGGCCGTCGCCATCGTCGTCACCAACATGTTCGAAGGCGTCCTGATCGGTCTCCTCCTGGCCGTCGCGAAGACCGCCTGGGAGACCTCCCACGTCCACCTGGAGATCTCCGGCCTGGACGCCCCGGCCTCCGAACCCGTGCAGGTACGTGCCCTCGGCAACGCCACCTTCCTCCGACTCCCCAAGCTCCTCGACCAGTTGGAGGCACTCCCCCAAGACCGCGCGGTCGAGCTGGACCTCACCGGCCTGCGCCACCTGGACCACGCCTGCGCCACGGCCCTGACCACCTGGTCCACCCACCGCACCACCACGACCAACTCCCCGACCCCTGACAACCCGGCGCACGCCCCCTAGCCCTGAGCGCAACAGAACCGGGCCCCGGAAGCCTCCCGGCTCCCGGGGCCCGTCCCGTCGGGCGACGGTCAGGCGGGACTGCCCGCCTGGGAGCCGGCGCGGTGGGCGGCGGAGCCCCGCCCTGGCCGGCGGACCGCCCGCACCGGATCCGCCCGTCAGCCGGACATCGCCGGCGGCTTCCACTCCGCCTCGGCGCCGCAGAGCTTGACCAGCGCGTACGCGGCCGAGGCCAGCGTCATGTGGCGGTGCCAGCCCTCGTAGGACCTCCCCTTGAAGTCCCGCAGGCCGCAGCGCGCACCGGTGCCGGCACTGTCGCGCGCCACCTGCGCGGCGTGCATGCGCAGCCGGAAGATCTCGTCCGCCGGGGTCTGCGGGTTGGTGACGAGCCAGTACGCATCCGGTCTGTAATGGCCCTCCCGCCACTCGGCGTACAGCAGCAGATCCTTGTCGTACCAGGGCAGGGACGACGCGCGCTGCCGTCGTATCAGCCGGACCCGCGCCGTGGCGGCCCGCGTGCCCGGGGCGATCTGCCGGACGGTGAGCCGTGACGCGTACGACGGCGCCAGCAGCCGCTCGACGGCGAGCGTCTCACCGGCCCCCGCGCTCCCCGCGGCGTCCGGCAGCCGTACGCCGGCCGCCCCGGTCAGGCTCACCATCGCGGGCAGCCCCAGCGGTGCGAGGGTGTCGAGGACCGCCACGGCGTCGTGCGCGCGGCCGTCCCACACGACGGGCGGCAAGCCTGCCGGGCAGCCGCGCGGGACGGGGAAGGTGACGGCGGGGGTCTCGGACGCGCCCTGTAGGTGCAGGTGCCAGTCGACGGGGGCGTTCACACCGTGGTGCCCCACGTACCAGAGCCCGCTGGCCCGCTGCCCGCTCACCATCTGGCCCAGCTCGGGTACGAACCTGCGGTGCACGCCCACCGACTCCTTCCCCACCTTGGGGATGAGCATCGGCTGCACCACCCACGCCCGCGGGGCCGCGAGGTCCGTCAGGTACCCGGTCAGCGCCTCCCGCACGGGACGCCAGTTCCAGGGAGCGTCACAGATGAAGTGGTGCAGCCGCTGCGCCGCACCCGGGTCGTCCAGCGAGCGGGCGACGTTGCGGATCGTCTTCCGCCCCCGGGCCGCGAGCAGGCCCCTGAGGTACTGCGCGCCCTTGGTGTGGTGGTCGGCCCGGTTGAAGGAGGCGAAGAGGCGCGCACACAGGTCGGCGAACACGGCGTCTTCGGTGCCGGACGGCACCGTGGCGGGCAGTGAAACGGCGGTGAGTGAGCAGGGCATGACGTGATCTCCGTTCGCAGGTTGCCGGGTGACCGGTGCGGACGCACTCGCCATTGAGGGCGTACGGGTGCGAAGCCAGCGCGGCCTGCCGTCCGCGGTGTGCGCCAGGCCGCGGCCCGACGGGCCCGGCAGCGGCGGCGCATATCGGCAGGAACGGCGTATGCGCAGGTCAGAGCTGCGCTAACAGAGCCGGGAGAGAAGGGCCGCCGACGCGTGCCGAGCAGCACCGACCGACACATCACACATGCTCGACGCCCCCTTCCACGCGCTGTGCCGTCGCTTTCCACTTCATCGCACATGTGATCTCGTGCAAAGCGATGGCGTGGGTCAGCTTGGTCAGTCTGGTCAGTTCCCGATCAGCCACGGTGACCCGCGCGACGATCCGGGAGCCCGGTCCCGGAGCCGGGAAGGCCGCCGGACGCCTCCGCGCGGCCGCTACACGAAAGGTGGACCCGTGACCTCACCTGGACGTGCCCGCTGGGCCATCGGCGGGTTGCTGGCGGGAGGCATCGTCGTCAACTTCCTCGACCGGACGGCGCTGTCGGTGGCCAGTTCGTCCCTGGCCGAGGAGTTCGGCCTCGGCCTCGGCCGGCTTGGTGTCGTCCTGTCCGCGTTCACCTGGTCGTACTGTCTCGTGCAACTGCCCGCCGGCGTACTGGTCGACAGGATCGGGGTGGCCTGGCTCACCCGGATCGCTTCTCTCTTATGGGCCGCCGCCAGCCTGCTCACCGCGGTGGCCGGCGGGGTCGGCGGCATCATCGCGGCACGGCTGCTGCTCGGTGTGTCCGAGGGACCGTCCATGGTCGGAGCCTCCAAGGCCACCGCGGCGTGGTTTCCGCTCGGCGAACGCGGCAGGGCGACCGCGCTGTTCGACGGGGCCACCAAACTTGGCAACATGGTCTCGTTTCCCGTCCTCGCCTTCGTGATGAGCACCTGGGGCTGGCGGGCCGGATTCCTGTTCACCACGCTGGCCAGCGTGCTGTTCACCGCGGTGTGGTGGTGGGGCTACCGGGACCCGTCCGCACACCCCCTGCTCAGCGCCTCCGAGAAGGAGTTCATCCTCGCCGGCGGGGCCCGCGACACCGACCGGTGGCGGACCGGCCGGCTCCGCGCGGTGCTCCGTTCCCGTACGAGCTGGCTGATGGCGCTCGGCTTCGCCTGCTACGGCTACACGATCAACGTGGTCCTCACCTGGATGCCCGAGTTCTTCCAGCGGGAGTTCCACCTGCGGCTGCTCAGCTCCGGCGCCTACTCCATGATCCCGTGGGGCGTGGCGACGGCCGCCGAACTCCTCGTCGGCGGCTGGCTGGTCGACAAGCTGATACGCACGGGGCGCGACCCGATGGCGGTCCGCAGGTCCGTACTCGTCTGCGGCATGGCGCTCGGCGCGACGGTCGGTGCCGCGGGCACGGTGCGCTCCCCCGCCCTCGCGGTCTGCTGGATGTCCGTCTCCCTGTCGGGCCTGGCCATCGCCGCCCCGGTCGCCTGGAGCCTGCCCGGCCTGCTCGCGCCGGCCGGAGCCGTGGGGGCGGCCAGCGGCCTGATGAACTTCGCCAACACGGCGGTCACGGCGGGCGGCGTGGCGCTGACCGGCTGGCTGGCCGAGGTGAGCGGCACGTTCCATGTGCCGTTCCTCGTCGCGGCGCTGGTCCTGGCCGTGGGCGTGCTGCTGTACTGGCGGGTTCTGCGTCCGCGCCGGGACGGCGTCCCGCCGCGCACACCCGGCACCCCGGCCGCTGTCACCGCACCGGCCGCGCCCCGCACCGCCCCCGGACACCGTGTACACCCCACGTGTCAACCATCACAGCATCGACAGGCCGAAAACGGGAATGCCCCCTGGCGGAGCCTGCGTTGGCGGGGGCGTCGGTGAAAACGGGGGAGGGGCAAGCGTTGACGGACACCACCGGGCACTTAGGGGGCAGTTCCACTCGCTGCCGGGTACGTCAACCAGCCGCCCGAAGTTGGCGTGGAAACCCTCCAGGAGCGCTCCCACCCTCTCCACCGCAGGCACCGGCACCGCCTGCCGACGCAATCGAGACTGTCTCGTGCTGAACGAGACCTCGCTGCTGACCTCTTGCCTGGCGCGGTTGGAGTGGTCGCCGGAGCGGCTGGCCCGTGAGATCAACAAACACTGCGGCAGCGGAACCATCAGCAGCAAAGCTCCCTACAACTGGCTGAAAGGCGCGCGGCCACGGCGCCAACTCCCCTACCTCGTCGCGCAGATCGTCTCCGAACGGCTCGGCGAGTCCGTCACGGTCGAGGCGCTGTGGCCCCAGCACTTCTCCAGCACCCCGCGCCCGGAGCCGGCCGCCGCCACCATCGCCGAACCGGGCGCGCCCGGCACCCCGGCAGCAGACCCCGACCCGGTCGCCGTCGCGCTGGACTGGATGCTGGCCGACGAGCAGGAACCGCCCTCCCAGCAGCGCGGCGAAGAGGTCAACCCCGCCGCCGTCGACATGCTGTTCGCCCGCGTCCGGCAGCTGCGCGAACTGGACGACAGCTCGGGAACCCCCCTGGCCATGGACTGGGCGAGCCAGGACCTGCAATGGGTACGCAAACTGGTCGCCAAACACTCCTACGACGCGCCCACCGGCGCCCAACTGCACCGCGTCATCGCCGAACTCTGCCAGTTCATCGGTTGGCTGGCCGCCGACATGGGCATGGTCAGGCCCAGCCGCTCCTGCTTCGTGGAAGGTCTGCGGGCCGCGCGGTTGGCCAACGACCGCTCCCTGGCCGCGTACATCATCTCCTGCATGAGCTACCGGGCCGCCTGGGACGGCCGGGGAACGGAAGCCCTGCGCCTGATCGGCATCGCCCGCAGGGGCGCCGGCCACGGCACCGGCATCGTCGAAGCGCTCCTGGCCACCCGGCAGGCCAGGGCGTACGCCTGCCTCCGCGACGAAACGGCCTGCCACCGGGCCCTGGACGAGGCGGCTGACCTCAGCGAATCGGCCCCGTCCTCGCTCGACAGCCCTTGGGCGTACTGGCTGACCCCCGCCGTCATGGTCGCCGACGCCGGGCGGGCGTGGCTGGAGCTGGGCCGCCCCAAACGCGCCGAGCGCGAACTCGCCCGCGGCATCGACCTGCTCGGCACCTCCCAGCCGCGCAACACGCTGCTGCACCTCACCTCACTGGCCGAGGCCCGGCTCAAGCTCCGCGAACTCGACGGCGCGACCGCAGCGGCCACGCACGCGCTGTCCCTGGCCGAGGAAGTCACCTCGCTACGCGCCCAGGTCCGGCTCTCGACGCTGCGCCGGCTGTTCTCGCGCTACGACAGCGCGGAGATACGCCAGGTCGTACAACGCGCCGACGACCTCCTGGGCTGCTGCTCCGTCCCCTGACGAGCACCGGCAGACACCGGACGCCGCTGCGCTCCGGCACCCCGCAAGCCGTCGCAAGGGGACGCCCGCCACCGCCACGTGCCGGCCACCGCCACATGTCCGCCCCCGCCGCATGCCCGCCACCTCCGCATGTCCGCCACCGCCACGCGCCCAGCCTTGCCGAAAGGACCCGACAACACACATGCGCGTCACGCACACTGCCCCACTCGCCCCCCTGACGACACTGGGCCTCGGAGGCGCGGCAGCCGCCGTCGTGGAACTGCACGACCTGGAGGACTTCCCCGAATTCGTCGCCTTCGCCGAGGCGTACCCCGGCGACCCGGTCCCCCTCGGCGCAGGCAGCAACGTACTGGCCGACGACTCCGGCTGCTCCTCCGCCGTACTGCGCATGGCCACCCAAGGCGTCAAAATCGCGGGAGAGACCGCCGACGGCCGGACCCGCGTGGAGGTCCAGGCCGGACACCCCCTCGCCGACCTCGTCGACACCACCATCGCCGCCGGCCTGACCGGAATGGAAATGCTGGCGGGCATCCCCGGCACCACCGGCGCCACCCCCGTCCAGAACGTCGGCGCCTACGGCCAGGAGATCTCCGACACCCTCGTCGAAGTCACCGTCTGGGACTGGAAGCTGCGCCGCCGCACCGTCATGGACGCCGCCGCGTGCGGCCTGGGCCACCGCACCAGCGTCTTCAAACGGACCCGGCGCTGGACCGTCCTCACCCTGGTCTTCGCCCTCCACCGGGCCGAGCTGAGCGCCCCGGTCAGCTACCGTACGGTCGCCGCCGAACTCGGTGTACCCGTCGGCACCAGGGTCCCGGCAGCCGAGGCGGCCCAGGCGGTGCGTGCCGTACGGCACACCAAGGGCATGGTGCTGGACACCAGCGGAATCGACCGCCGCTCCGTCGGCAGCGTCTTCCTCAGCCCCGAGCTCACCCCCACCCAAGCGGCCGACCTGCACGCACTCAACGCCCCGGTACACCGCTTCCCCGACGGCTCCACCAGAGTGAGCGCGAGCTGGCTGATAAGACACTCAGGCTTCGCCCTCCGCACCCCGGTCACCACCGGCGTACGCATCTCCTCGCAGCACTACACCCTGGTCGCCGACGAGGGCACCGACGCCACCGCCACCACCTTCGCCGAGGCGATCGACGTCGTACTCCAACAGGTCCAGACCCGCACAGGCGTCACACTCACCCCCGAAATAGACCGCATAGGCGACCCCACCCCGTGACCCCACCTCGTAACCCCACCTGGATCCGCTACCCTGTCTGAGACCGCCGCCAGCGGCGGTCCACACCTTGCCTGAAACGTGCACGAATCATCACCAACAGTATTCACCCACGCTTCACCCAAGGCCCCGCCTCCGTAGCTCAGGGGATAGAGCACCGCTCTCCTAAAGCGGGTGTCGCAGGTTCGAATCCTGCCGGGGGCACAGCGCGTTACCGCCCTGACCTGGGGTTTCTCTCCCAGGGAGGGGCTCTATTCGGCCTCGGACTCCTTGTTCGGGGCCGTTTGCGTGAGCGGACGGGGAGTTGATCTGTTGGATATCGCCCGACGCATCAGCATCGTTCGGCACGGACCCCGAGCCAGGCTTCTCCGCGCCGTCGGCCTCAGACTCCGCCTTGGGAGCCGCGTTCTCGGCGGTGGTGCGGGCACGCGGTACGAGTCGGGCGGCGGCCTCGGCGATCGCCAGGTCCGCCTCCGGGAGCAGACTCGTGTACGTGTCGGCCGTGATGGTGATCGAGGAGTGGCCGAGCATCTCCTGGATGTCCTTCAGGTCGGCCCCGGCCGCGTGTGATGAGCTGCTGGGCGATCGCGGCGTTGAGTGCGGCCCGCAGAGTGGAGCGGACGCGCTGGCGTGTGGCCGGACCGACGATGCGGCGGTAGGGCTCCATCTCGGCGATGCCTGCCTTCATCGCCTTGCGGCGGGCGCGGGGCTCACGGCCTTTCCAGGGGATCTGGGCGAGGTCCTCGAACGCCTTGCGGCGGGCCGCGTTGCCTTCAGCGATCTCGACGTTGGCCTCGGCGATGACCTCGAACATCTCCGACAGGTGGGCGCCCCGGAGTCGGTCCAGCCGGTAGTGCCCGATCCGTGGTTTGAGATGCACCCGGATGTTGCTCTCGTCGCGGCTGATGGCGCTCTGCCGCCCCTTCTTGCCCGCCAGCCACATGTCCAGCCACTCGCCGACCGTGAGCCTGCTCGTCAGGTCCAGGCCGTGGCTGAGGCGCCTGCGGGTCGCCTCGATGTTCGGTGGCGCGGCCTTCTCGTCGGCCACCTTCTCCAGCAAATCGGCTATCTGGGCCAGGCCCTCGGCGTCGTCGGCGTCGGCGAGGCCGACGAGCGCGCGCACGTGGTCGAGGTCTGCCTGGGCGGCCTTGAGGGAGTCGTAGCCGGCGCGGCTGAAGGAGCGGCGGGTGCCGTCTTCTCGGGACGGGAGTTCCTGGCGTATGGAGTACGAGCCGTGCTTGCGGCTGGAGAGCTTGGAGCACTTCTTGCCGAGCGGCTTGCCGGTGTGGGGGTCGCGGCAGTAGCAGCGGCGGTGGGTGGAACCCTTCAAAGATCGATCTCCTCGGTGAGGTCTGTATCGGGCGGGTCGACGTCGTCGAGCTGGGAGGGCAGGTGAGGTGGAGTACCGCCGGCTTCACGGATGGCGTCGCGGTAGCGGCGTAGTTCGTGCTTGGCGTTGGCGGACTGATCGGCGTACCGGGCCAGAGCACGCTCGGCTGCTTCCCGTTGGACGCGGTTGGGGGCGGTCTTGACCTTCCAGCGTTCGTAGTCCTCGCTCTCCACGGCGGCCAGGGCCGAGCGGAGTTCGAGGTCGTGGGCAAGGAAGTGGTCGAGCATGTGGTCGGTGGCGTCTTCAGCCGGTGAGTTGCCGGTGAACCACTGCACGGCGTCCCAGGCCGGTCGCGGGACTTCGTAGGGGAGTTGACGGGCTTCGTCGACGTAGCCGACGGGGTAGATCAGGCTGATCGGCGACATGCGCAGGGCCTTCGCGAGGACCATGATCTCTACCAGGGGCAGGACGGCGCGGCGGCCAGACTCCATGTTGCCGATCACGTTGCGGGGGATCGGGTAGCCGATCTCCTCGCACCTGTCGGCCAGACCCTGTGCGCTCCACCCCAGTTTCTTCCGTCGTCTGCGGACCTCGTCGGCCACGGTGGCCATGACGTGGTCCTCCCATTCGAGGTCGTCGGCCTCGGCTTCCTTCTCGTGTCCATGGTCGGCACGGGGACGAGTGCGATCGTCATATTCGCCGAGGACTCAGTCATGAATGGAGCGCGTATGCGCGAGAACGAACACGTCGGCCGGGCGAGGGGCATGAGTCGTGAGGAGCTGCTGGAGCTTCCCGCTGCCGTTGACCTGGAGACAGGCAACCGGGCGCTGGGGCTGGGGCGGAGCAAGGGGTACGAGTTGGCGAAGCGCGGCCAGCGCCCGTGCAAGGTACTGCGGCTGGGCAACGCCTACCGGGTGGTGACTGCCGACCTGTTGGCCCCGCTGGGCCTGGCCGCATGAGAGCGGGGGACCGTAGCAGACCGTTCTGCGCTGAGCTGACACAGAAACGCTGGACTGTTGCCGGACGTGGACCTACGGTCCGTGTTCCCTCGCGATGGCCTGGCACCCGCGAGAAAGGGGTCGGCCCCCGACGCTGCAACGCCGGAGGCCCGAGCAACCCCGAACCCTATTCCGCCCCCGCGCAGGCCATCTGGCCCGCAGCGGCCATCCCCGGACGACCCGGCGCCCACCTGCGCGCCCCGCAGGCTGGCGGCGCCGATCCAAGCCCCAGCGGTGATGCGGACGCCCGCAGCACCGACGAGGCCAAGACGCCGAGCGAACTCGTGGAGATACCCGACGCGGGACCGACCCACGGCTCGAAGTTGCTGGGCTAACTACGCGCACGGATAGCTTAGTTCGGTTTGCACGGGAAGGCCCGGCTGCGCGTCGGGGGGTCGGCAGAGAGGGCCGCAGCTGGTGTTCTCAGACTCGTCATTGGGGTAGAGCCTTCGTGTCGTCTCGGCGCCCGGCCCTCACCCACGGGGGACTTCAGGGGCGGGCCAGGCCGTCAACAGTCACCCGCACGGTGGGGCGCGGCGGGCGACCGGCACCCAGAAGACTCCTTTTCACCACCGGTTGGTTAGGACGTTCAGATGCTCAGTCCGCGGACCGACCTAGGATATTTTGACCTTTCCTTTACCTGGCCGATGGGCATCGCGCGGGTTACCGTGCCCGCACGGACACCACCCGCAACACCGTTCTTGAGGCGTGGATGACCGAACACGGCTACAGCTCCAACAGCCTCGCCAAGGCCGTGAACATGACCATTGAACGGTTGACTGGGCGCCCTGGAGGACTCGACGGGTCATCGGCCCGAGCGTGGAAAGCGGGCCGGGTTACGTAACCGGAGCGGCCGCACGCACGGCACTTGAGGACGTCACCGGAGTACCCGCCGTCGCTTTGGGGTTCGTGCCACGGGGCCGGCCTTCGTCCACTCCGGCCCCACCGCAGCAGGAGGACCCCGATATGAAGCGCCGCACCCTCGTCGGCAGCCTTGCGGCGGCAGCTGCACCCGGTACTGCATCGCCGCGCCGTATCGGCATGAGCGACGTCAACCGCCTGAACAAGCGCTTCGCCGAGATCATCGCCAGCAATCACCGCCACGGCGGACAACTCGGCATCGAGCAGCGGGCCGCCGCCCTCGCCGAAGAGGCGCTCAACCTCCAGAATGACGGCAGCGCCGCCCAGCGGGTACGCAGCAACCTCTACGCCTCCGCAGCCGCCTCCGCTCCTCCGCGATGTGGGCAGCCACCGACGACCAGCGCTACGACGTCGCCAAGGCGCACATGCGCGAGGTGCAGGCCCTCGCCGAGATGTCCGGCGACCAGGTGATCAAGTTACGCATCTGGAGCCACGCGGGCACCATGTACCGTCACATGGGCCGCCCCACCGACGCGCTCGCCGCCAAGGACGTCGCCCGCAACCTGCGCAACACCCGCCGAGACCCCTGTTCACCTCCCTCGCTCTGGCCCGCCAAGGCGCCATCCACGGCGTGGCACACGACCGCACCGGCACCCGCCGTGCCTTCGAGCAGGCCCAGGCGTCATGCTGCGCGTCGACCCCGCCGACTACCGGCCGGTGTGGGTGCTCGCCTTCTACGACCAGGCCGAGCTGGGCTCCCTGGCCCTCGGTGTCTACCCGACCGCCGAGTACCATGCCCACCGCTCCCTGTCCGCCCTCCGGCCCCACATGATCCGCTCCCGGGCCATCACCACTACCCGGCTCGCCCACGCCCAGCTCGCGCAGGGCGACGCCGACGCCGCCACGGCCACCACGATGAAGATCCCCGCCGAAGCCGCCACCCGGCATGCTCGGGTCACGCGCATGCTGCAGGAGTTCGGAGCCGCACTGCGTGCCACCGCGCCGGGCAGCTCCAGCGTGCAGACGTGGACCGAGCACACCGCAGCCTGGAGGATGGCCGCATGGCCACAGCGCCCACCATCGAACTGCGCACGTCCACGACTCTCGACACCGCCCGCGGCGACCTCCTCGACGTGTACGCCGAGGTTCGCGCTCCGCTGCTCCACCTGCCGAACTACGTCGTCACCGCGTTCGGCGAGCGCCTACACCGGCATGGCACCGAGCCGGGGTTCACGGCCGTCCTCGCGTACGCAGACGGGCACCCGGTCGGCTACGGCCTACGGCAATACCATCGAGCACGGCGACCGCTACTGGCAGCGCACCAGCCCGACGCCGCCGGAGAAGTACACCAAGCGCCCGGCTGTGGCCCTGAAGGAGATCGGTGGCCGGACGGCCTGGCGGAAGACCAGCACCGACCGCCGCATCCACGACGCGCTCCTGGCCACACGCGACGCGCCCTACGTCATGCTCATGGCCAACCCGGCCGCTGGCGACGAAAAGGCCCAAGCGCTCTACAAGTCGTGGGGATACAAGGGCATTGGACGGAGCCAGCCGTCACCGGACTCGCCGGTCCTAACCGCGATGATCCGGCCCAGCCACTAAAACCTGCACCCTCCACAGCCCGTCTGGGGCCAGCGGTGCAGACGCTCACCTTCGGCCGAAGGCTCGCCCAGCAACAGAGTCCACAGCAAAGGCCGGGCAGGTCAGCCTCTCGTCGCCACACGTCGAGGCGAAGGTCCAATCCCCTCGCCTGGATGAGCCTCCTTGGTACCCACGTGGGGTTGGTACACCTCAGGAATCGGGACAGGCGCGACGGCACGCGGGACACTCAACTGACGCACGGGCAGCAAAGACGGCGCTCCCGCCAAAAGACGAGACCTGGCTGAAGCCCCGCCCAGTTCAAGGTCTCTCACGATTGTCCGCCCCAGGACCTCTGCAAGTAGCGGGGGGGTCGCGTTTCCCACCATCCGTCGACCGGCGCGGAACGGCTGATTGATGCGCCATTCATCAGGGAAGGTCTGCAAGCGCATTTGCTCACGCACAGAAAGGGGCCGATTGTCCCAGTGGAACGGCCCCGTGCTCGGCCCAGGAGAGGCCGGCAAGGTCCAGGACGGTCGATCCTTGGCCAGCTTCAGCAGAAACGACCAGTACCGGGTTCGCCAACCGAAGAGTTCCTCACCGTCGCCACGGGCCGTGAGATGGAGATAGTTGCCGCCTTCTGGGATGGAAGGCAGTAGCGCTGCCCATTGCCCCGTAGCATCCGGCTTCTCCTCCTCTTCAAGATCCCAAAGCACGTCCCAGGCCCGCATCGGGTCGCCTGTGTGGGTTGCCTCCGGCAGGTGAACCTCCGCACCGTCCCGGTACGCAACGCCGATAGCCCGACGCCGATGCTGAGGTACCCCGTAGTCAGCAGCATCAACGACCTTGGCCACCAACCTGTAGGACGTGCCATGCCGATCGTTGATACCCGCGAGCCCCTCGTCAATGACCTCGGAGGCGTTCCCGTTCCCTCTCAAGAATCCTTCAACGTTCTCGACGAGCAATGCCTTGGGGAGGAAGCCCTCAACCAGGTCGAGCATCCCATGCACACACTTGGCTCGGTCGTCCTCCATGCCGCTGCGGGCAGTCGAGGCCCACTGCGCAGCCTTTGAGAACGGCTGACACGGCGGCCCCCCGCAATGAGGTCGAGTTGCCCGCGCTTCATCCCTAGCGCTCGAGGAGTGAGGTACTGGGCAGCAGTATTGACATCGCCGTTGCCGGGCATGGCCCACCCCGGCCGATTGCCTGCGAGCACGGCCCTGGCGTCAGCGGCAACCTCCATGCAAGCGACGGTAGCCAGCCCAGCCCTCTCCAGACCCACATCAAGGCCACCCGCTCCTGTAAACAAAGAGAGCACCTTCCCCATGGGCCGGGTTCGCGCTGACGATCGTGCGGCGGTCAACGGAGGCACTCCCCGAAGTAGATCTGCTCAATGTCTTGACAGAGGGAGCTCACCGGAGAAAACCGCGGTTGTCAAGACAGTCGGGCAGTTAAGCGGGCACAGACACCGCAGGCTATCCGACAGACGTTCGAAAAGCGACCAATGTCCTACCGATGGGCTAACGTCTTCCTACGCAGATGAGGGGGTTGCCCATGGACTATGACAGCTGGAACAGAGTTCTCACGGAACACTTCTTCCCTGTCCGTGAAGCAGCAGCCCCTGTGTACTTATCGGTAGACGATGCCCTGCTCACCGAACTGCTGACCAGTCACACCCAGGCTGCCACAACGCCCCCGACCGCAGCCGAGGCCTTCCAAACTGCCATCAGGAGCCGGGTCTTCGGACGCGACCCCTTCGAAGGCATCGCCTCCAGTGCTCGCCGCTGGCGCCGACACGGGGCCGCAGGCCACCCGCCCTTCATCGCACTCCTCGCAGCAACAGTGCTCGCAGCCTCCAGGATGAACCGCTCCGGCAACACTGCAGCCGGCAGGTTTTCCTACTATGGCCCGCTGCGCGAGCTACTCGGCCTGCACGAAGGCTCCGGCATGCCGGACGGCTACGACGTGATCATCCCCACCCTGTGGGGTCACCTGAACTGGTGGCTGACCGAGCATGAACAGGGCCGCCGCGGCCTGCCCTCCGCTATTCCCCATCCGACCCAGGTCAACATCGGATGGTCCCTGTCCCAAGCCGTTCTGGTCGGATCGGACCGCGTGCAAGTCGGGCTGTTCCTGTCAGCGATCGGAGCACAGCCGGGAGATTCGGTCCCCGAAGCGGAACTCCTCGACCGGTTCCAGGAGTGGGTACGACTCAACCGGCCCAGCCCGCGAGTCCACCGCGCTCTGGCATCGCCGGAGTTGCGACCGATCCTGGCAAGCATCCTGCAGCAGGAACTCACCCACTACGACGGGTTCCCGAGAAGCTCCGCTGGCCTGCCGTTTGTGCCCTTGTCTCTCACGACCGATGCAGGGGGTTTCCCGTACGGCATCGCGGCCCGCATCCCCTCCCACCTCCGTCTCGAATCGCTCAGTCTGAGCGGCGACGTCATCACGGTTCCCTCCGGCGCAGAATGGTTACCTCTCACGCCTCCGGACCAGATGCTCACTCCGGGATCGGCACTCGAACTGGCCGCCGACAATGCCACGCTGATGCTCCCCGCTCGCGACCTCTACGTCCTTCAGGCCAACGACTTGGTCGGGAAGTGGACGTCCGTCAATACAGCGGAAATCGGGGTTCCGCATCGGGTGTTGGTGAGGACTGACTTCGCAGCGCAGGCGGAGGCGGTGATGCTTGCCTGTGGGTCAGAGGCTGTACGCCAGCCCCGCAGAGTTCAGGTGCCGCCCGGCTGGACGTTGTTCAAAGACTACACACCGACCCGATCCGCGACGGTCTCCGGCGTCGCCGGCCCGCTGGCCCCACTGCACCAGCAGCTGGCCCGCCTGTCCGGCGGCCTCCGCATCGATGGCGGCAGACAGACCTACCTCCTCGGGTACGCACCCGATCTGGTTCTGCCAGCGACTCCCGATGAGCATCCGCCTGCCGTCACCATCAATGGGGCGCCCTTGCCGCCGATTTCCCCGGCCTCGACGGACATGATCACGATTCGGCTAGCGGATCGAGTGCGCTCCGTCGGCGAGCACCACATCGAGGTCGGGAATCGCAAGCTCACATTTACCCTGGTCGAGCGCTACCGGGAGAGTGTTGCCCTGCCGTTACTGGCGCTCTCTCCGAGGAGCAACAAGCTGGCCACAATCCCCAGCAGGGTCCAGAACACGGCAAATCCGTCGGCGCGCGCCCCCTGGCTGCCGCCCGGTCATCTGTCCGGCTCGTTCTTCGGAGACTACCAACGCGACCCGCTTCCTTCTACGAGCCTCCTGCGCCTCGGCGGCTCGATCTACGCCCTAGGCGAGAATCGCCTCGCTGCCCAGCTCGTTCCCGAAGCGCCAGTCTGGATCGCCAACATGGACCAAGTGCCTCACGCGATCGACGTCGAACCGCTGCTCGTTGCTCTGCCTTTCCGAGCTCTATGGCTGCTTCAGGTAACCAGTTCCCAGAACGCCAGGGCCTGGCGGGCCCCGATCGTCCAAACTGGATCGTGTGGCCCGTGTGACGCACCTCCAGGGAGCTGGACAATTCTCAGCCAAGCCGTCTGGCACAGGCTGACCTCGGGGAACATCACCACCACCGCACTGGCTTGCGCACAAGACTGGACCGACTACACGGCAGGGAAGTGAATGGTGCACGACGAGCTGCTCCTGTGGTGCTCCGAACGCGGTGCCGGGAGCCTCGATGCCTTCCACGACACGTACACATGGCTGGGAAAGGGCAAGCAGGAAAGTTCCACGCTGGACTGGCGCATCGCGTTGTACAACCTGCAGGTTCTCGGCCATGTCGAAGTGGACTGGGAAGCTCGGATCTGGAGTGTGACGCCACCGGTCCTCACCACCTTGCCCAATTCCGGAGGGCACGCGCTCCTGGTGGGGCAAAGGCCGCTCTGGCTCATACAGCGGCTGGAACGGCTGCACGAAGACCCTGACCCTCGTACGACTGCCCTCGCGCAGTCCGTGGTAACACTTTCGCCACATCGGCAGGCCAACGGCCCGTCGGTGCGGATGGTGACACTAGCGGATGCTGAGGAATGCCGCGCTCTCTGCAAGGTACTCGGCATCGCCTTCGAGGACCGCGCCGCGGATCAACTTGTTCTGCGTCTTCCCCGCTTCCAAGAAATGCTTACCGAGCGTGGCGTACAGCGGGGGCCCGGCGGAATCGATCCTCAAAAGATGTCCGAGGGAGGCAGTGACCTCTGGACAGATATCGAAGGCCATGGCGAACCACCTCTCCACGGCGCCTACAGATATCAGCGCTACAACACCCACCGCTATATCTACTGGATCGGCATGAGCGGCTTCATCGCCGACAAGCGCACGGTGGTGTACGCGGAACTCGCGCGCGCAGAACGCTGGGTGTTGCGATACAGCCCGCTACGGCGGGAACTCTACGCCCCGAAACGCATGCAACTACCACATCTCCACGCCCGCGCCGCAGTGCTGCGCAGCGGACTGCTGCCGCAACTAACCGCGCACGACCCGCAGACAGAGCCAGACCGGCAGTCGATCCCTGGGCACAAGAGCTACGTCAAATACGTGAACATTGACGAGGCATTCGCCAGAAAATTGGCCGAATCCCTATACCAGAAACTTCAACTCGTTCCCTAAGTCCGGACCCCGTGAGGATCTTGATGTCTGGCATCTCTCCGTCGGCCGTCCACGGCCGACTTGCCGAGTACTTCCAGCGGTACTACGACACCGCCTACTCCCTTCGCGACTCTTCGGTGGGCGAGGAACTCAGAGAGCTACTCCGTACTCCCGGGGTTCTCTTTCAGGAGCCGTATCTGGAGCTGTTACCTCAATACGTGCAGTCAGCCCAGGCCCTGGAAGAGTTGACGGCGGAAATAGGGATTCCGGAGTTCGCCGGACTTCTAGGAGCCGGTCTCCTCCGAGGAATCCCCAGGCTCTACACCCACCAGGCGGACGCGCTGAGGGCAAACAACCGCGGACGGGACATCGTGGTGACGTCCGGAACCGGTTCCGGAAAGACCGAAGCCTTCCTCGTCCCGGTGCTGGCCAGGCTGACCAATGAATCCCGTCAGTGGGCACCGGCAGGGCCCCAGGGTACCGAGCACCCCTGGTGGCGCACGTCACAGCACTGGAAAGCTCAGCGCCGCGGAAGCGGTCGCCCCTCGGCCATGCGCGCCATGTTCCTCTATCCAATGAACGCGCTGGTGGAGGACCAGCTGATCAGGTTGCGGCGTAGCTTGGATGCACCAGACGTACGCGACTGGTTCGACAGGCACCGTGCCGGCAACCGCTTCCACTTCGGACGCTACACCGGCCGCACTCCGGTTGCCGGCCCGCTGGAGCTAGCTTCCAACCCGAACTCCTCCAAAATGAAGGAGTTGCGCAGAACTCTGGCCTCGATGGAGGACCGAAGCCGCCAACTGGAGCAGCGCATCGCGGACGGCCTTGTGGAGGACGAGGAAGCCCGCTACTTCCTTCAGCGCCCCTTCGGGGCCGAAATGCGTTCTCGCTGGGACATGCAGGTCGCTCCGCCGGACATCCTCATCACCAACTACAGCATGCTCAACATCATGCTCATGCGCCGAGACGAAGATCCCATCTTCGACCGGACCCGTGACTGGCTGAAGAGTTCCAAGGACCACGTCTTCAGCCTGGTCGTGGACGAACTCCACATGTACAGGGGAACTCAGGGCACTGAGGTCGCCTACCTCCTACGCAAGCTTATCGACCGGCTCGGGTTGTCCACCGATTCCGACCAGCTGTCCGTGATCGCCACCTCCGCTTCTATGGATCCGGAAAACCCGGTGGACCGGAAGTTTCTGAGCGACTTCTTCGGACGGTCAGCCGATCGCTTCTCCGTGCTGGCCGGTGAACGCGTCCGGACCAAGGGCAGGACCGATCTCATGCCCTGGGCAGACACCATTGGCCAAGGAACAGGTGCCCTGCCGCCTCTGCCTGACCGGCACGCGGCGCTCCAGGCCGCGTTCAGCGTGAGCGACGAGGATGACTCCCCTCGAGCGAAGCCCCTGACCGATGTAGCCGCCAAGCTCTTCCCTTGCCTCGCACCCGACAAGGCTCTGAAGGCCACCGACGCGCTCATCTCGCGCCTCGATGGAGAGGCGGATACCGGCTCGCGATTCCGGCTCCATCTGTTCTTCCGAAACGTCACCGGCATGTGGGCATGCGCGGATCGCAACTGCTCCAAGGTACAACCACACACCGCGGAGTCATCGGCGGACCGGCTAGTCGGAAAGCTCTACAGTCGGCCCAGGTATGCCTGTGAATGTGGCGCTCGCGTCCTGGAATTACTGTACTGCGACACGTGCGGAGATGTCTTCCTCGGCGGATTCAATTCTCCGACCATCGGCCCTGATCCCACCAGGCGCTACCTGGTCTCCACCGCAACCGATCTCGAATCCCTCCCGGACAAAGCGCGTCTCGATCGCACCGCAGATGTGTACAGCGTCTTTCTGCCCACTGCGGGGGAACGCTCCGATCTCGACATATCGCCGCACAAACACAAGGGTGGCCGACCGGGGGCGAAGAATCGGACGGAGTACACGTTCACCTTTGTTCCGGCCGTGCTGGATCCCGTGAGCGGCAAGGTTGGCAGCTACCCGGACGAGGAGATCAACGGATACCTGCTGGTGGCACAGAGCCAACCGCAGAACCACCTCGGTAAAGTCCGCGCCTTTCCCACGGTCTGCCCCTGCTGCGGGGAAGACAAGGAGATCTTTAAGAACGTTCGCCAGTTCGAGGACCCGTCGCGGTCCAGGTCCCCCATCCGCACCATGGGTACAGGTTTTGAGAAGTCCAACCAGGTCCTGACCGATGCCCTCAAGAGACAGCTGCAGACGAAGATCGTCGTCTTCTCGGACAGCCGACAGGACGCGGCCCGCATCTCGGCGGGCCTGGAGCGGTCGCACTATCAGGACTTGGTCAGGCAGCTCGTGATTGCCGCCCTCGATCATCCGACGGATCTCGTGGCCCGGGCAGCAGAGTTCTTCAAGGGGAACCAGGCAGGCCAGGCCGCGCTAACCCAGCTCACAGCGACTGGTTCACCCGATCTGGTTGCAGCAGTGGTCGCCTTGGCTCACGACAACCTCACCCCCGATCACGAACGCGTGCTGGCGGACTACCGGGCCCAGCAGAAGGGCCCGACACTTGTCGAACTCGGCAACGGAGTCAGCTCGCAAGCAGTCACATACGGCGTGCATCCCGGTGGGCCCTCGTTCTCGCTGAGCGCAAGCACCGAGTCACGGAGCTGGACCAATCTCTACGACTGGACCAGTGGCGTCCCGGTCCAACTGCCCGATGCTTCCCTCACCAACGATCTGCGCGTCTTGAGTTCCGAAATTCACCGGACAGTGCAAGCACAGGTCCAGCAGGCGGTCTTCGCGGGAGGCGGCCGTGACCTGGAATCGCTCGGCATCGGCCACGCCTCTCAGGACATCACCTTCAAGAGCCGGTTGCTCGATGAAGAGGTCTTCCACCAGGTGTGCCTGTCCACGCTGAGGCTGCTGGGTGTGCGCCGCCAGTTTCAGGAGCAGCGGCCTGAGCCGCCAGCGAATCTGCACACAGCAGCGAGAAAGTACATCAACGCCGTCGCACGACGTCACGCCGTATTCTCGGACGCACTGGTCCAAGAGGTAAAGAATGCACTGGGTCTGAGCGACGTCGAGCCCCGGATCGAAGGGCAGAAGGTCAGGATCGTCCTGGCCGACGGAACGGAATGGCGCTGTGAACGCTGTACCAGAAGGCACCTGCACGGCTCCGCCGGCGTCTGTGCCTTCTGCCTCAGCTCACATCTCGTTGCCGAACCCCTCGACCCGGATTCCGTCACCCTGGACGACTACTACACCTTCCTGGCCCGCGAGGCCGGAACCCCCTTCAGACTCCACTGCGAAGAGCTGACGGGCCAGACCGACAACGACGACGCGCAGGCCCGGCAAGCCCTCTTCCAGTCAGTCTTTCTGAGCGGGAAGGACATCGAGTTGGTCGATGAGGTCGACCTGCTCAGTGTCACCACCACGATGGAGGCCGGCGTCGACATCGGCGCGCTCCGCGCGGTGGTAATGGCGAACATGCCACCACAGCGCTTCAACTACCAGCAGCGTGTAGGCCGGGCCGGCCGCCGGCTCGATCACCTGTCCATCGCCCTGACACTGTGCCGAGGCACCAGGACCCATGACGACCACTACTTCCAGCACCCCCATCGGATCACCGGCGATCCCTCGCCGAGCCCATACGTGGATCTCGATCGCCTGGAGATCCTGCTCCGTTGCTACGCCGCAAGCCTGCTGACTCTCGCCTTCCGGTCGGTCGAGGGAACGTCCGACTGGGAGCCGGGACGCAATGTCCACGGGCCATTCGGGACCGTCAGCGGATGGCTATTGGTGCGGGATGGCATCCGTACCTGGCTGGCCGGGAACGACATCGCTAAGAGACACGCGGGCCAGGTACTCCTGCAAGGGGCGTCTCCAGGCGCGCCTTCGCTGGATGATCTGGTCTCCTGGGCTACTTCCCGCCTCTACTCCGAGATCGAGGTGGTGGTGACGAACGCGCCGGACGCGGGACCGCTCAGCCAGTCGCTCGCGGAGCGCGGAGTGCTCCCCATGTTCGGATTCCCCACACGGGTTCGCAACCTGCATCATCAGAGGCCGCACGGACCAGAACTCACCGACGTCATCGACCGGGACATCGACATCGCCATCTCGGAGTGGGCGCCCGGCGGTGAAGTGGTCAAGGATAAGGCGTTGCACACAGCAGTCGGCCTCGTGACGTACGAGCCCGCGGGCGGGCAGTGGCTGCCCGGCAAGGCTCCGGACAGTGATCGCCTCATGGTGGGCGTCTGTACCAAGTGCCTCTCCGTCAATCTCCGCGAATCCGAGCATTCGTGTCCTGTGTGTGGGGCCACCGCAGGAGAAGCTGGCGACTACCGGATGCTCCCGTCGTGTCAGCCGCTCGGATTTCGTACCAGCTACAAGGCTCAGGATTACGACGGCACCTTCGAGTTCACACCACGCGCGTTTTCCGCGCGCCTCACCCTCGACAGAACATCAGCGCTCGTCCCACGCTGCACTAAGGCCGCTGAATTCAGGAGTGGCCAAGGACGCATCGTGGTGGTCAACGCAGGAACTGGCGAGGGGTACCAGTTCGGCAAGGTCAAGGGACACGACGGTCTGCTGGACACAAAACTCCTGACCGATGCCGACCGCGCGAGAGATCTGGGCCTGCCCACACAACCTTCGGTCAGCAATGAAGAAAAGTTGGCACTGGCCTCAGTGAAACTCACCGACGTTCTTTTGGTCGGCCTCCGCGAGCAACCCACCGATCTGGCCCTCGACCCAAGACGCATGGCCGCAAGGGCTGCTTGGCTCTCACTCGGGACGGTTTTCAAACTCGCTGCCGTCAGGCTACTGGACATTGACGGAAGAGAACTCTCGGCGGGTCTGTATCCCGACCGAGTAGAAGAAGAGGGCAGTGTCAAGGCACGAGTCTTCCTCTCGGACACCTTGGAGAACGGCGCCGGATATTCGACCTGGCTGGGGAAGCACCCTACCGACTTCCTGCTCGCCGCGCGGGAGGTCGCAGCCGATCTCACCCGACACCGCTCCGGCAACTTGAAGGCCGGGCCATGCGACTCGTCCTGCTACGACTGCCTGCGGGACTACAGCAACAGCGCCTACCACCCGCTGCTCGATTGGCGCCTTGCCACACAGATGATCGAACTGCTCGATGGGGGCAACCCGGACTTCACCGCTGAGGAGGACTATGCGTTCGAGCGTGTCGAGCAATTCGCCAGAAGCTTCTCGCACTGGAAGGCCGATTCCTCCCACGGCCTGCCAGTCCTGAAAGACAACCAGTACGAGGATCTCGCTGTCCTCATCACCCATCCTCTTGAGTCCTGGACCGGTCCCGCCCGCTCGAAGCGTGTGGCCCGGGCTCTGGCCTCACTGGAAGCAGAGGGCTTCGAGGTGTTCGAGTCGTTCGAGAATCCGGTCCCGGGCAGCGAACCGCCACAGCGCGTGGTCGTCGCGGTCGATACGTTCGAGCTGCTTCGACGGCCTGGCTGGATCGAGTCGAGACTACAGAGCCTCTTTGACTGACCGCTCAGGCAGCGGGCAGGGCCATTCTGCGTCCCTACCCGCTGCCGCCGACTCTCCCTGGCTCGACACCTAGCAGTTCGCTTATATCGGTTCTGATGGACACACGTCTGGAAAGTACGCTGATGCATTTTCTTGTAGTGCCTCGCAGCGCGGGCTTCACCGTGCCGTCCAGTCTTCCGGCACTTGTCCTCCGGCGCGACCTCTGGGATGATTTCGGATTCCAAACCATGTTCGATGCTTATCTGTACCCGTCTCAGACAGAGGCGTCCATCGACTTGGGATCTGTCAAGATCATAAAGAGGGGGCAGCGGGGCGGCGTCACTCAGATCCCTAATAGCTTCGTCCAACTCGATGACAGTTACTGCTCACTTGGTCAGGCATTTTCCTACTACGAAGCGCTGCACGGACTTCCAGGTGAATTGCGCGACAGTATTCTGTTCGGGCTCCGCGATATCGTTATCGACCCATCACTCAGAGAATCGTTCGCCAACGAACCGACGATGGCAGCCTCACTCTTACGCTATGGGAACGCCGAACTCGCATTAAGAGATGCCACAGCCCTGTTCGGAGGAGCGATAACTCCACGGGACAGTGCGCTCGCGTTCACGTTCAGAACGAGTGTCGGCGGGGATCCCTTCTCCATTCACTTCGGATTCGCGGATCGCCACCCTCTGCCTGGCCGCGTCAACGTCGTGGTAGGTTACAACGGATGCGGAAAAACGCAGCTCCTTGCCAACCTAGCCAACGCTGCGCATGCAGACCTCGCCGACCGATCCGACGAAAGCTTCATCCGGCGGTACGGAGAATTCCCCGAAGGAGCCGGTGCGCCACGATTCTCCTCGGTTATAGCCATCTCTTACAGCGCTTTCGACACGTTCGACCTGCCAGGGAAGAACCGTCAGGAAGAGGATCGGCTGGAAACCAGTGGAGAGGTCTCCGGATACACCTATTGCGGCCTTCGGAGATACGATCGCAGTCTTGGTCCCGACGCCTCTCGCATCGGGTCACTAAAAGGCGCCGAGGAGATCCAGGGTGACATCATGTCCGCCCTCGTTAGGGCTAGTACACCCGAGCGTAAACAAAGACTGGCGGCAGCCCTTTCTTCGCTGAGTCGAGAACCCTCGTTCAAACGGGTCGAGTTGTCCGAAACCTTCACCTTCGATAGCGATTCGTGGCGAGATTCCTTTTCTGGCCTCAGCACCGGACACAAACTCGTCCTCAACATTGTAGTGCAACTTGTGGCCCACCTGGAGCCCGGATCACTGGTTCTCATCGACGAACCCGAATCCCACCTGCACCCTCCGCTCTTGGCTGCCCTGCTCAAGAGCATCAACATATCCCTGGATCAATTCAACTCCTACGCCGTGATGGCGACGCACTCACCAGTCCTACTCCAGGAAGTCCCCAGACGTTACGTCAGGGTCCTACAGCGATTCGGAGATCTCACACTCGTTGCCACTCCGGAGATCGAAACTTTCGCAGAGAATGTAGGACTGCTCACACGCCACGTATTCAACTTGGACAGCAGTGCGACCGACTATCACTCAACTCTCCGATCCATGCAGGAGAGTTTGCACCTAGATGAGATCATGGAGCTGTTCGACGGGGAGATGAGCGCGCAGTCCATTTCTTACCTGGCGAGCATCAGTCGCGATCGGCCCGGTAGATGATTCGGCTCCCCCGCCCGGACAGAGACGGCCTGGCTGATCTCGATCTCGCTGTGAGCCGGAGGCGACCATCCTCTCAACGTGTCCTCATGGGAGTACGCGCAGGAATCATCGGCGCCTACGGCGACTACGAGTACGTTCTGCGAGATATTCGCCGGTTTAAGTCGCTTTCCAACGGTTCCGATGTGCTCACCAAGGCCCTTCTGGGGAATTACGCACTTCTAGACAGGGGCCGCCCCCTGGAAGATCTCAGAAACTCGATCTTCCGGACAGCACTGTCCCGCAACTCTCGGTGCCCGCTGTGCGAAAGAGCCCAGGTCTGCGCCCTCGATCACTTCCTCCCAAAGAATGACTTCCCAGAGTATTCAATCCTGGCCGACAATCTTATCCCTGTTTGCGAAAGGTGTAATCGACTAAAGGGCGACGAGTGCGGCAGGGCAGACGGATTGCTCATGTTTCACGCATACTTCGACGAATTCCCAGACATTGAGACAGTAGTCGCAGAAATAGAGGTCGACAACACCGTCTCGATCGGATACTCTTTGCATCGCTCCGACAAAATCGACAATCTCACCTTCGGGAGAATCGAAAAGCAGTACAATATACTTGACCTTTTTGATTTCTACCAGATGGAGGCCGTAGCCGAGCTAACGGACCAAATTGATCTATATGATGAAACATATGCTTCCTCCGGCGATTCAGGGCTGCGATCAACTCTTAGAGCCTTGGCTCGGGGAGCCGAAAGGAAGGGCATAAATCACTGGAAGGCGGCACTTTATCGTGCCCTATCTAGAAATGCAGAATTCTGTGACGGCGGCTATCGGAAGCTACTGACATCGCCAATGACTTGACAGCGTCAAATCTGGCGGGCCGGGTCTCAGATCGAGGTCTTCGCGTGTTCTTGCACACTTTGCGGACACGGCCGGGCCCTGGCGCTCAGTCGGTCAGGTCACCGGCCCCCGTACTCACATGCGTGAGCGGACGGTCCAGCGCAGCGCATCCCAAGTGGGACCCCGCACGACCCCGCAGGGCGCTGATCAGGCCAAATAGCGCCCGATGGCAGCACACGGCCCCCGGCAAGGATCCAATCCCACTCCTAATTAGACGTTGTCCTATGTGGTGAGGCGGAGTAGTCGCTTGTAGCAGCACAGGGCGGCTGCCAGCCCGAGGAAGGCCAGGTAGTTGGAGGGGTGGCGTTCGTAGCGGGGGCTGAGGCGGCGGTAGCCGGTCAGCCATGACAAGGTCCGCTCGATCACCCACCTGCGCCGCCCCAGTCGTTCGCTGGATTCGATGCCCTTGCGTGCGACACGGACGCCGATGTGTTTGCCCCAGAGCCATCGCCGCAGGATGGGGACGTCGTATGCCTTGTCCGCAGGGAGGCGTTGGGGCTTGAAGTAGCGGCCGCGGTGCGGGTCGTGTTGCGTGTGGAGTCCCGCCACCATCGGCTTCAGTCCGTCGCTGTCGTGGACGTTCGCCGCACAGATCCCGACGACCAGGGGCAGTCCGTTCGCGTCCGACAGGACGTGCATCTTGGTACCCGGCTTGCGCCGGTCCACAGGGCTCGGACCTGTGTGTTCACCCCCCTTGTAGCGCGGACGTGGGCGGTGTCGAGCACCACGCGGGTGACGTCGATAAGGCCGGCGTCATCGAGTGGGTGGAGCACGGCCTCGTGCAGCCGGCCCCAGACGCCGGCTCTGGACCAGATCAGGAACCGCCGATGAGCAGTCGACTTCGAGATTCCGAAGCACGGCGGCAGGTGCCGCCAGGCGCATCCGGTGACCAGCACATAGATGATGGCGGCGAACAGCGTCTCATCAGGTGTATCCGAGGTCCCGCCGCCCTGCGGTCGCACTCTCGGCGGCGGGAGCAACGGCTTCGCGATCTCCCACAGCCCGTCCGGAACGATCCAACTTCACGTTCCCTGCCCCATGCTGAAGTACTACTCCGCCTCACCACATAGGAAACCGTCTTAGACGCCATTTCATTTGGCCAGGCGGCGGTGGCATATGAGGGTTGCGGCGATGGCGGTGAAGGCCAGGAAGTGTTCCGCCTTGCGTTCGTAGCGGCGGTGCAGACGGCGGCAGCCGGACAACCAGGACACGGTCCGCTCTACGACCCAGCGGTGCCGGCCCAGGTGCCGGGATGACTCGATGCCTTTGCGGGCGAGGCGATGCCGGATGCCGCGGGAAGCGAGCCATCGGCGCAGGTGGCGGTAGTCGTAGCCCTTGCCGCCGTGCAGTTTGCCGGGCCGCCGACGTCGTGGGCCGCGACGGGAGCGTAGGGGCGGGATGCCGCGGACCAGCGGGACGAGGGCTTGGCTGTCGTGGAGGTTGGCAGCCGAGATGCCGATCGACAGGGGCAGGCCCTGACGGTCGACGATGAGGTGGATTTTCGATCCCTTCTTGCCACGGTCGGTCGGATTCGGTCCCGTCAGCTGCCCCCTTTGAGGGCCCGGACACTGACGGAGTCGATCGCGCACCGCGACCAGTCCAGCTCGCCCCGGGCACCGAGTTCGTCCAGGACCAGGCGATGGAGCTTGGCCCACACTCTGGCCTCGCTCCACTCGGTCAACCACCGGAAGGCGGTCACACCTGACAAGCCGAAGCCCGGCGGCAGTTGATTCCAGGTGCAGCCCGAGGTGGCCACGAAGATGATCGCGGCCAGCACTTCGCGGTCCCCGCGCCGACGTCGGCCACCGCCCTGCGGTCGTTCCGGCGCCGGCGGCACCACGCGCTCGAACAGCTCCCACAGGCTGTCCGGCACCATCCGCTCGACAAGAGGGGCAGTCACCATCCCAGACTGCCGCAAGATCACACCAAACGAAATGGCGTCCAAAGCGGGTGTCGCAGGTTCGAATCCTGCCGGGGGCACCGGCGTGAAGGCCCCGGAGCGATCGAGCTCCGGGGCCTTTTGTTGTGCCGTTCCTGCCGGGCCGGGGTGGCGGGTCCCCGGAGGGGGGCCGGGGACCCGCCGTGGGTGGTTGGTCAGGGCTTGCGGAAGAGGAGCATCGTCGAGGAGCCGAAGGCCTCGGTGTTGGTGTACGTGCTGTCCACCAGGCGGAAGCCGTGCCGGCTGATCTCTTCGACCAGGGCGTCGCCGGAGCGCTCCGAGAAGGGGAGGACCTCCAGGCCGATGCTCTTCTCGCCGTCCGCGGCCCGGATCCTCCTGGAGATCACGCGGCCGGGGACGAAGTCCTCGGCGACCTCCGCGTAGTCCGGGACGGAGAAGAAGCCCTTGCCCCACTCGCTCGCGCAGTGGTCCACGACGAAGTGGCCGCCGGGGCGGAGGATGTCGAAGACGCGGGAGATGTGGCGGGCCCGCTGGTCCTCGTCGACGAGCATGTGGAGGCAGCCCATGTTCATGGCGAGGTCGAAGCTGTTCTCGTCGAAGCCGCGGAGGTAGATGATGTCCCGCTCCATGAAGCCCGAGGCGTCCAGGTTCGCGGCGGTGGCGCGCTCACGGGCGCGGTCCAGGGCGGAGTGCGACACGTCGACCGAGACGACGTCGTGGCCCTGGGACAGCAGGTAGAGGGAGTCGCGGCCTTCGCCGCAGCCCAGGTCGATGATCTTGCCGGAGAAGACGTCCGGGTGCTCCCGGGTCATCTGGAGGAGCGAGGCGTTCGGCTCCGCCGACTCCCACAGGTGGGCGCCGTTCTCGTAGACGGTCCGGTAGCGGTCCTCGTAGCCGAAGTAGTAGTCGTCGAGCGAACCGACGATGCTGCGGACGTCGTCGCTGGTGGGCGAGAACTCCACCGGCGAGACGGTGACGTCCGTGTCCGCGCCCAGCACCATGAGCTTGGTGTCGTCGAGAAGCCCGATCGCCAGCACGTACTGCGACTCGTCGCACTCGACCACTTCGCCCACCCCGAAGGGCGCGCAACACTCTCTCAGTGCGTCCAGTGTCAGCGCGGCGGCCTTTTCGCATACGAATATCGCCGCTCGCCCCTGGGTCACCTTTGCGGCGAAGCCGGCCGAACCGTCGAGCTGCCACACGGTGGTGCGGTCGGCGAGTTCGATCGTGGTCAGGCGCAGCCCCTCGGGTGCGGCTTCGTCGAGAATTGCTTGGTAGAGACTCACTTCGGTATCCCCTATGCGTGGATTGCGGATGTGCGCAGAGCCGCCAGACGGTTTTTGTACTCCTGGAGTACGGCGCTCTGATGACGGAAGACTCTGCCGGTCTCGCGAATGCGCTGGACGAGCTCGTAGTTCTGGGCGCGGATGGCGGCCTCGATACCGGTGAGTTCCACGACGTCGCGCTGGGCGTTGCTGCCGCCCATCGAGAACGAGTGGTGGAAGGACCGGGCCAGCCGGGTCGCGGCGTCCGCGTAGTCACCGGTCGTGAAGGACCGGAAGCCGAGGAAGATGTCGACCATTTCCTCGGATACGTCCGTGCCGCGCGCCAGAACCGCTTTCAGGAGGGCGTCGGCGCGGTCGTACTCACCGACCTGGCAGTAGGTGATGTACGCGTGGAAGTCGTTGAAGAGGTACCAGTTCTCCTCCAGGTAGGGCTCCCAGTCCTGGAAGAGCGAACGCCAATAGGCGTCGAGGTCGAGCGACGGCTTGATGAGGGCAAGACGCCAGAGCATCGTGACGGCGTCCAGGTCCTCGGTCGACCGCGGGGACGTCTTACGGCGGATGCCGATGCGGTAACACGCCAGTACTTCCTGGATGTTGTCCGCGTAGAGCTCGAACAGCGCGTAGTGCCACCAGATGTGGATACGCATGGGAGTCGAGCCGTCCCTGCTGCGCATGTACTCCCGGATGTAGCGGGCGCCCTCTTCGTGGCGGCCCGTCTCGTAGAGGCAGTGCACCATCGCGTGCATCGCGTAGATGTCGTCCGGGTTCCGGTCCAGGGCGACCCGGCAGCGTTCCATCGCCGCGTCGATCAGGCCGTTCTCTTCGAGCGAGAACGCGTGCAGGCCGTGCAGGTAGCCGATGGCCGGGTCGTCGTCGGCGAAGAACCCGACGGCCTGGGATATCGACGCCAGCATGTGCGCCCGGTCGCCGATGTAGAAATCCAGCATGTGGACGACGAAGACCGACACGGCATCCCCTGGATACGTGTCGACGATGGCCTGGAAGCCGTTACGGGCGGCGGTCAGGTCCCCGGCCGTCCAGAATTCGACGGCGGAGAGCATCGCCCTGGTCCGCGCCTCGGTCGGCTCGGTCTTCGTGATGGCGGCGCAGATCTCCGCGGCCTCCATGACCGCCGGGCGTTCCATGGAACACAGCAGGTCCAGGGCGAGCATGAGCTGGAGTGCGACGGGCGGAGCGGGCTGAGCGGTCGGACGACATCGTTCGTGGTCCAGTTTCATGGACACCAATTGCACGATGGCGCTTTCGACACCCGCCATGTCCGACGGTCGTCCGACCAGCTGCGGAACGCCTCGGGAATCTGTGAGTACTGTCATCAGGACACCTCGGTGAGTATGAGTCGACTACTCTGGGCCTTGCGGATTCTGTGGAATGCGAGAACGAGCAGCAGTGTCAGTACGAACGGGGCCAGCCAGATCTGGGAGGAGAAGAACCTCCCGCCGGCCAGGGCCGCGGCCAGCAGTACGAGTGAGAAGGCGTTCGCGTTCGCCACGATCGCGCCGACCTGCCGCGGCGAGAAGTCCGTTGCCGCTTCCGCGCGAAGGATCACCCGCAGGGAGCCGAATGCGCACCCCAGGGCGAAGATGGCGACCATCTGCGGCACTCCGAATGCCGGAATGAAGAGCCAGATCGCTATCGCCGCGCCGACCGCGACGGCGGCCCCCGTCAGCACCCAACGCACTTCCAGGCTTTTCGTGAAGCGGTGCAGGGCGATTCCCGCGACAGCCATCCCGATGCCGAGCAGCATGTCCAGGATTCCGACCGTGAGCATGCTCCCGTCGTGGGCGAGGGCCTGCAACGGCAGCATGAAGTTGAACGTCCCCAGGACGGGCCAGACGAGCATGAAGGCGAAGACGTACAGGACGCTGAGACCGCCCGCGCTCTTCGGGCCGTCCTCCGTCTGTGCCTCCTCCTTGGAAACCGCGGTGCGGTGCGATCCCAGGCTCATGACCGCGACAATGGCGAACAGCGCGGCGCAGGCGACCAGCACCCACTCGGCCGGGATCACTCGCGTGAAAAGCGGTGCGAACAACGGGCCCACCATGAGCGCGACCTGATTGACAGTCATGGTCAGCGAACTGTGCTTGCGCAGGGTGGCACTGTCGACCCCGGACGCCTCGTCGTTGAACCACGCTTCCCAGGTCGATTCCAGGAAGAAAAAGAAGAGCCACAGCACGAAGTTCAGGCCGACCACCACCGGCACGTGGTCGTAACCGGCTGCTATCAGAACCAGGGTCAGAGCAACCCCGGCGAGTCCGGCGGCGGTCATCCTGGCCCCGCCGGTGATCGGGCTGAAGCGGACCAGCAGGGGAACGAAGATTGCGGGTACGAAGGAGAGCGTGGTCGAGATGGCGAGCGCGTCGTAGCCTCCTCCTTGCGCGGAGGCGATATGCCAGTTCAGGAGCAGCAGCACCACTCCGTTGAAGAATCGGTAGAGAGCGGAGTAGAACGTGTACCGCTTCACTCTTCGACCGTCTCGCCAGTCACGAAGATCTGGTCGGACAGTTCCTTCGCCATGGTCACCGGCAACATGGTCTTCTCGCTGAACAGCTCGTCCCATTCGAGTTCGATGAGACCCTCCCTGGCGCTCCAGTTCTTGGCGGCCTGGGACACGTCGCCGCGCTTGGCGCTGATGTTGATGCTCCGCACCTCGGGCGGCAGCGGCTTCCCGTCCATGACGTCCTGGATGCGTCCGGGGGCGGCCTTGAGGAACGCGATGGCCGAGGTCTTGGCGGGCTCCGCGCCGGCGACGACGTCGAGGAGGTCGGTACCGAGGTACGAGCCGATGTGCAGCCGGTAGGGGTTGAGCTCATAGGCCCGTTCGACCTGGTCCATGATTCCGTCGCCGCCCGGCCGGGCCGCCACCTCGATCACCCACGCGGTACCGTCCGCGGCGAACTTGATCTCCACATGGGCGAGGCCCCGGTCGATGCCCAGCGCGGCACAGGCCCGTACGGCAAGGTCGGCCACCGTCCGGTCGCCGGTGCGGTGGCTCGGCACCAGGTGCGCGACCTCGGCGAACCAGGGGCGTGGGGAGAGGTACTTCTCGGTCACGGCCAGCACCTCGGCACGGCCGGCGCCGCAGAGGACCTCGACGGAGATCTCGTCCTCGGAGTCGATGAACTGCTCGACAAGGTACTTGTCGCCGAGGATGTTGAACGCCGATTCGTACTGCTCGACGACGGCCTTCGACTCCGCGAGGCCGGCGACCGCCTCCTCGCGCGTGGTGGCCAGGACGACTCCGCCGCTGCCGCCGAAGTCGTACGGCTTGATGATCACGGGCAGTCCGATGGCCTCGATGGCCTCGTGCAACTCCTCCTCGGACTGCACCAGGTGGGAACGGGGAGTCTGTACGCCGGCGGCCAGAAATGCCTGCTTCATGGCGTACTTGTTCCGGGCGTTGGTCACCGTCGCGGCGTCCAATCCACCCAGCCCCAGGGCGCGGTTCACGGTGTTCGCCGAATCCACCGTCCAGTCGTTGAGCGGGACGACGATTCTGGGGTCCCAGCCCCGGGCGGAATACGCCCGGATGGCATTCAGCAGGGATTCCGGGTCCTTGGGATCGGCCGCCAGCATGTTGTCAAACGTGCGGTTCAGCTTGCGTACGGGATCTTCCGTGGCTGCCCAGACGGGGAGATCGGTAGCCTGCTTCGCTCCCGAGAAGACCCGCTCGCGAAGGTACTGGTCAGCCCCGAGCAGGAGTAAATATTTGTTTGACTGCATGGACGCACTCCATCTTCCAAGGAACCCCGTCATGAGATACCCGGCCCCGGCGCTACCGCCGGCGACCAGGCGAGAATAAGTGAATCAACTAACGGTCGAGAGGGATCACTGCAACCCGGATGCAGCGATTCTCGTTTAACCTCGATCGACACGCTGAAGAAATTCCCCCCGCTTCTGCCGCGGTATCGTAACGGTGAGCCAGAGAGACACGCAAGCACCATTCGCCGACGAGGTGGAGACGTTGATCGGCCCACGGTTTTGTGTAATGCCCTCATCCGGCGAAGGGGCCGTCGTCAGGCGAAGTCGCAGGTGCGGCGGGGTCCACGGGCTCGCAGACCACGGCGAACGGGACCACCGGGAGCCCGGCGGCGCCCCGCGGGTGAAGGACGCCCGTCGCGGTGATCGAGTAGCGGCCGGCACAGGCGGGGATCTTCGTCTGGCGGGGTGGGACCTGGTCAGCACCATGGTCAGCACACACTCGTGACGCGTCACGATGTTCGCGTCTGCGTCGCGCGGCTGAGCAGCAGCGTCCACACCTACCGGCTCATCCGCCACCGCACTTTGGCATCTTCCACACCGTCGTACCGTCCGGTCGGGTCGGCAAGCGACGTAAGACCGGTGGCACCATCAGCAGCGGACCACCGCTCCGGCCACACCCGTACGGGGGCTCACGCAGACATCAGGCGCACCACACGTCTCTGTAGTCCGCCGCCCCAACCGGTAGGAAATGACCGGTTTGTTCGAACCATTCCGCGTCGGCAGCAAGGCGTTCGCCCCTGCGAAGCGACCACTGCGAGGCGGCCACTGCGAGGCGGCTCATGGTGCCGGGGGCGCGTTTCCTGAATTCTTGTATTCGGCTGACATTCACGCGAGCCCGAGAGACACGCAGTCGATAATCAGGAGTACGCCCCTGGCGACGAGACCACTGGTGATGACCATACCGACGAGTCCTGCAACTGTTCCGCAGCATCCGAGGGGCGATGAATTGCAGCCGGACAGCAATTTTCGAACTCGCCGGGTACGTCTCTCAGCGAAGCCGACTCTTTCCCGCTCCAGCCATTCTCCGACCCACATACTCACATATCCACGTGCCCGCATACCCGCATACCCGCATCGCGACGGGACTGCCTGCCCGAAGGGGTCAAGCGGAATGGGGAGTGGTGAGTTGTTCTATACGCTCGGCGAAGTTGCTCGGCGGAAGGGGGAGATCCAGATCGGCGTCGTCGGTGAATTGGATGGCGTTGGAGACGTAGCCGAGTACGGCGGCTGCGGTGGTGGCCGCGGGGGTGCCGGGTTCCCGGGCTGTCTCCAGGTCGATGGCCCAGGAGATGAACAGGTCGTAGGCGTCGGCGGAGGGGCGGGCGGGGCGGTCCGGGTCGGCGTGGGAGTGCCACCAGTGGGCCTCGCCGACCTCCGCCAGGGAGAGGTGGTGGAGGTAGAGGCAGTAGGCGGCGGAGGTGTCGCCGGCGCCGGCGGCGTACTGCCACCAGAAGCGCGCCGAATCGTCGCGCCCCACCAGTTGCAGTACGCAGGCCAGTACGCGGGCGCCGTCGGGTTCCAGGACGCGGCCGCCGATGAAGACGGACATCTGGTGCAGGGCGTCGGGCTCGCCGACCACGAGGGCGCACAAGCGCTGGAGGTCTTGGGCGGCGTCGTCCATCTGACGCTGTTCGGCGGGTTCGCCTCGTTCGCTGGTGGTGCGGTCACGGCCGATGGCGGCTTCCACGCGGGCTTGGATGGCCGCGTCGAAGCTCAGGGCCCCGTGGAGCATTCTGCCGGTGACACGGGCCGTCAAGCGCTGCTCGGCGGCGTCCAGTTCGCGCTGGGTGTACGGGGGCGTGGCAAGGCGCGCCTTGGCCAGGATCCCGTCGAGGTCAGTCCGTGAGGCGGGCATCGTCTTCCCCTTCCTCCAGGCCGAACGCCTGGCGCAGTCGGCGGCGTGCGTGGCGGGTGGTCGAGCGGACCCCGGCCTCGGTGATGCCCATGAGGCGCGCCGTCTCCTTGGTCTCGTACCCGAGTGCGTAGCGCAGCAGCATGACGTCGCGCTGGCGGTCGGGCAGCTCGCCGACGGCCTGGTAGAGGGTGAGGGATTCCTCCAACTCGCCTATGGGGTCGAGCGAGTGGCGCAGGGAGTGGGTCTCGAAGGCGGCCACGTCGACGACGACCGGCCGCCGGCCACGGGCCCTGGCGTGGTCGATGGTGCGGTTCTTCACCACCCGCCAGGCGTACGCCTCGGGGACCGGCTGCCGCAGCACGGTCTGCCAGCAGAGCATGAGCTGCTCGAAGGCGAGGTCAACGGCTTCTTCGGCGTCCGCGCGTGATTTCAGGTGGAGTTCGGCGTACCGGATGTAGCCGGCGCGGTAGAGCTGGTGGAAGGCGCGGAAGTCGGCGGGCAGGCCGAAGGGGGCGGAGGCCGGGGCGGTGACGGGGGTGGCCTGCGTCGGCTTGTGTTCGGGCATCAGCGCTCGCCCTCCTGAATGTCGAGGTCGCGCTGCGAGCCGTGGGCGGCGCCGTGGTCGCGTGCGGGGTGGGGGCAGGCGCGGGTGCGGGTACCGGCGCCGGTGCGCGTGAGTTCGGAGACGCCGGCCAGCACCTGGGCGGCGGCGAGGCGGCGCAGCAGCATTCGTATGTCGGCGCTGAACACGCGGGCCGCGACGGCGGCCACGGCCCAGTCACGTACGAGATCAAGGTTCACGGAACCCTCGGTCCTCCGGTCGGGATGGACGGTGCCTGCTCGTCCCGGCACCGGAGAGCCGGTTCGGGCTCTCTGACCGCAATAGCGTTCAAGAGTGCTCAGTCGTGCAACGAAAGAAGGCAAAAACTTACGGAGTGCTACCGGCCAGTTACACCTGTTCGAGGGAGTGGGCGGCCGCGGGTCACGAAGAGCGGGTGCGACCTCGGCGGGGGCGTTGCGAGCGCGGGGTCGAACAACGCGGGCACCAATAGCCGTCGCCCTGGTAGTACGTCCAGCCCATGTCGGCGATGTGTGGAGCAGCCGTGTTGGCGCTGTGGAGAAGGTGCCCGAAGAGGTCCTTCTCGATGTCCGGCGGCGGGTCGGGGACGACCATGTCGAGGATGGCGCGGGCGCCGCAGCCCTGGCGGTCGCACAGCAGGAAGAAGCGCACGGGCCCCGGCGGCTCGCCGGCGGTGGTGAGACTCATGCGCTCACTTTGGTGGATGACGGAGGCGGGGACGCGTACTTCGCCGTAACCCGCCTCCGATCAGGGGCACTTCGGGGTCGCAGGCGGGTGGCGGGGCAAGGGGTCAGGCGGGGGTGGGGCGCCACCACGACGTGGTCGGTGACCAGACGCGGATGCCGGTGGGCGGGGCGCCCAGGGCGGCGGCGTCGAAGCGGTGGCCGCGGTGGGAGGGGTCGGCGGCGACGGTGACGTAGCCGACGGTGCGGGCGGCGGGAGCGGGCCCGCCGGTGACGGTACGCACGGTCGCGTACGCGGTGGCTCCCGGGTCCAGGCGGTAGGGAGCGCTCTCGGTGGGCGGATCGGGCTGCGCGGCGCCGTCCAGGTCGCCGAAGGTCACGGTGGGGACGCGGTCGATGAAGCAGGGGGTGGGGGTGTGATTGGTGGTGGAGACGCGGAGTACGTCGGGGCGGGTGGGGGCGATCACGGACGCCTTGGTCGTCAGCGCGGACTCGGTGCAGCGCGGAATGCCGGGAGCTGTTGCCGAGGCCGTGGGGATGGCGGTCGTGAGGGTGGCGGCGGTGAGGGCCAAGGTCGCGGTGATGGTGCGCATGGGCGGGTCTCCGTCCCTGGAAGGGTCTCGGGGAGAGGTGGAGAGGTGCATGACGCGGTGCGTGACGAGGTTCACGGAGGAATTTTCCGGTGTTCTCCGCCGCCTGATGAGACCGCTGGGGAGGCGTTTTCGTTGTATGGGGGTAGCAGAGAAGGCCGGTCCGGCGCGGGGTTATCCACAGGCTTGAGCGCGGTGCCGGTGGTAGCTCGTACGCTGCTGGTATGAGCGAGGTGGAGATGGTTTCCGGGGCCGGGGAAACGGCGGACGACGCCAGTGGCGCGCTGGGCGTGCTGCGGCGGGTATTCGGGTACGACGCGTTCCGCGGGGAACAGCAGGCGATCATCGACCACGTCATAGCGGGCGGTGACGCGGTCGTCCTGATGCCGACCGGTGGCGGAAAGTCCCTCTGCTACCAGATCCCGGCCCTGGTGCGGCCCGGGGTCGGCGTCGTGGTCTCGCCGCTGATCGCGTTGATGCAGGACCAGGTCGACGCGCTGCGGGTGCTGGGGGTCCGGGCCGGATTCCTCAACTCCACACAGGACATGGAGGAGCGGCGGCTGGTGGAGGCCGAGTTCCTCTCGGGCGAGCTGGACCTGCTCTACCTCGCACCGGAGCGGCTGCGGGTCGAGCAGACGCTCAGCCTGCTCGACCGGGGCAAGATCTCGCTGTTCGCGATCGACGAGGCGCACTGCGTCGCGCAGTGGGGACACGACTTCCGGCCCGACTACCTCGCCCTGTCCATGCTGCGGGAGCGGTGGCCCGAGGTGCCCCGGATGGCCCTGACGGCGACGGCCACGGAAACCACGCACCGCGAGATCACCACGCGGCTGGGCATGGAGAAGGCCCGGCATTTCGTGGCCAGCTTCGACCGGCCCAACATTCAGTACCGGATCGCCGGCAAGAGCGACCCGAAGAAGCAATTGCTGCAATTGCTGCGCGACGAGCATGCCGGTGACGCGGGAATCGTCTACTGCCTTTCCCGGGCGTCGGTGGAGAAGACCGCCGAGTTCCTGGCACAGAACGGGATCACCGCCCTCCCCTACCACGCCGGGCTGGACGCACGGACACGCGCGGACCACCAGGCGCGCTTCCTGCGGGAGGACGGGGTCGTGGTCGTCGCCACCATCGCCTTCGGCATGGGCATCGACAAGCCGGACGTACGGTTCGTCGCCCACCTCGACCTGCCGAAATCGGTGGAGGGGTACTACCAGGAAACCGGCCGCGCGGGGCGGGACGGCCAGCCGTCCACGGCATGGCTGGCGTACGGGCTGCAGGACGTCGTCCAGCAGCGCAAGATGATCGACGGCTCGGAAGGGGACGACGCCCACCGGCGGCGCCTGTCGGCCCACCTCGACGCGATGCTCGCGCTGTGCGAGACGGTGGAGTGCCGGCGGGTGCGGCTGCTCGCGTACTTCGGGCAGCAGAGCGGCCCGTGCGGCAACTGCGACACGTGCCTGGCACCGCCGCAGACGTGGGACGGCACGGTCGCCGCGCAGAAACTGCTTTCCACGGTGGTGCGGTTGCAGCGGGAGCGCGGGCAGAAGTTCGGCGCGGGCCAGATCATCGACATCCTGATGGGACGCAAAACCGCGAAGGTCATCCAGTTCGACCACGACGGGCTGAGCGTCTTCGGGATCGGCGAAGACCTGCGCGAGGCCGAGTGGCGAGGCGTCGTACGGCAGTTGCTCGCGCAAGGACTGCTGGCGGTGGAGGGCGACTACGGCACGCTGGTGCTCACCGAGGAGAGCGGTGAGGTGCTGCGGGGGCAGCGCGAGGTCTTGATGCGCCGCGAGCCGGAAAAAACGAAGGCGGCCAAGTCCAAGGCCAAGGCCGCTGGCGCGGCGAAGGGGCAGCGGGGGGTGCCGGTGGACCTGCCGGAGGAGGCCCTGCCGGTCTTCGAGGAGCTGCGCGCCTGGCGCGGGCGCACGGCCAAGGAGCAGGGGGTGCCGGCGTACGTGGTCTTCCACGACGCGACACTCCGCGAAATCGCGACGCTACGACCGTCGAGCGTGGCGGAGCTGGGTTCGGTGGGAGGCGTCGGCGAGAACAAGCTGGCGAAGTATGGGGAGCAGATACTGGAGGTATTGGCGGGTGTGGGGGCGGAGCCTGCTTCGCAGGCGTAGTCCCGGTTTAGGCCGTTCGCGCGGTGCGCGCTGGCGCGCGGTTTTGTGCTTGCCTGGTCGCGCTGCGCGCGATCGCGCCCACTGTCCGGTGGGTGGGGGGCCGGGGCCCCGCAGGGGGCACTCCTCACCGCAGTCGCGGAAGCCTTGTCTTGAACGCTGAACCTGGTGTTGCGACGTG
>NZ_JBIRPD010000018.1:0-146943 GCF_044332485.1 Streptomyces sp. NPDC017056
CGGTACTCGACCAACCTGCAGGTCGTCATCGACGCCAACAGCCGCCTGGTGGTGACGGTCGGCCTGCCGCTGCCCGGCAGCCGCAACGACTGCCGCGCCGTCACCGAGTCCGGCGTCGACCGGGCCTGCCGCGGAGCCCCGACCATCGCCGACGGCGGCTACCAAGGCACCGGCCTCCTCATCCCACACCGCAAACAACGGCGCCAAAGCCACCCCAGCCCACAGCAGGAAGCAGAGAACGCCGTCCATCGCCGGGCCCGAGCACGGGTCGAACACGCCCTGCCGCGGCTGAAGAACCGGAAGATCCTTCGGAACTGCCGGCTCAAGGACGACGGAGTTCACCAGGCCATGCTCGGCATCGCCCGGCTGCACAACCTGGCCCTCACGGGATAACTCACACCCCATACGGGACAACCTCTAGCCTTGCCGGACGGCTGGGGCGGGCTGGACACCGGGAGGCTCGCCGGTTCGTGTGACGGTGCGAGGCCGAAAAGCTGGGGCGCGATGTGCAGGGTCTCGGCGATGCGGTGCAGCAGGACGATGTCGCGCAACGGCTGCTTGCCGTGCTCCATCCGGGAGATGGAGGCCGCGCTGTAGCCGACGGCGGCGCCGAGCTCGCCCTGGGTCAGCTCGGCGGCCCGGCGGCCCGGCGGGCGAGGCGGATGATGGCGGCCGGCTCGTTGTCTGTGATCTCATTCCGCATGGCCGGCGAGCGCTGGATCGGGTGTGCCGCGTCCAGGCCCATCGTTCCCCTTTCGCCGTCTGCAGGGCCATTGTCTCGCCAACCGGTGGGATGACGCGCGTAGTTGCACGGCATGCGCATCGCGCGCACATCGTGTGCGCTGTTGCGGGCCGCCCCTCTCGCGCCGTGCGACGGCGCGCTGGGCTGACAGCAGGCGACGGTGAGGAGGGCCGGATGACGGGGTGGGGAGCACGGATGATGGGGGCGACGGTCTGCCGGCTGGTGTTGGGCGACCGGCTGGGCCGGCTGCGCCGGTGGCGGGGGCTGACGCTGGCCACGGTCGCCGGCGCGCTGTATGTGAGTTCCTCGAAGCTGTGCCGGATCGAGGCGGGACGCCGCCGCCCAGCCCTCGCCGACGTCGAACGCCTCGCCGATCTCTACGAAGCGGAGGCGGACGTGCGGGACGCGTTGCTGCAGTGGGCCCAGGTGACACAGGGCCACGGCGGCTACCGGGCTTTTGCCGACGTCGCGGATGCGGCGCTGCGGGACTACCTGGACGTGGAGGCAGCCGGACTGCGAGCCGTCTACGGCCCGGTGGTGATCCCTGCGGTGCTGCGCACCCGCAGGGCAGCGGGCCGTCAGGCGTTCAAACAGCGCCGAACTCGATCTGTGTGCTGCAGCCTTCGGGCCAAAGGCCCTCCTCCGACGGGTCGGCAGAGGCGCCCAGGTCGAGGTAGGCGGAGGTGTCCGGGGGCTGCGTCTGCGCCACCTGTGCGGCGAGTTCGGCAGGGTCGGTGGTGGCGCGGACGGTGAGGTAAAGGCCGAGGCGGAAGAGCTTGCCCTCGCCGCGGGCGACGCGGCCGGACAGGTCATAGGCGTCCTCGGTCGCGGCTTCGATCTGCAGGTCGGGTAGGCGGCCCCTTTCCTGGGTGTGGCGGCGGCCCGATTCCAGGCGGGCGAGCTGGCGCTTGAGGCGGCGGGCCGCGGTGATCGGGTCGATCGGCTCGATGTGCAGGGCGACATCGAGGCGGCCGGGGTAGGTCAGCAGAGGCTGCAGCCAGCCGGGCTGCACATCTCGTGGGTAGCCGGTGACGGCGAAGGACGCCACCCACACGTCGCCGACCTCCAGATGGCGCGGGGCGATGGTGATGGCGTCGGGGAGGAACGCACCGGTGCCGTCGGCGGCGAGTGTCGTCGTGTTTGGACGGTGGTGTCGGCCGGCCCGGGTCGGTACCGTGCGGCGATGCCTCACCACGACGGCCCGTTCCGTAGGCCCAGGTGTCCGGTGTCGTCCTCTGCCGGGAAGGCGATTGCGGTGCTTTCCCACGACCGGTGGCCGTTGCTCTAGGCCGACGGGAGGCGGGCGGGCTCGGCCGTCACATCGGCGGAAGGAGCGGTGATGACCTGATCGGCGCCGGCCAGGTAGGGGGAGGGAGCAAGGAGGCTGCCGGGGGGGCAGGCGGCGGTGAGCACGGCGGTCGTCTGGCCGGCGTCCAGCGGGCAGAGGGTGATGCCGGCCGGGGCGAGGAGGGCGGTGGCCTCGGCCAGGCGGCGGCTCAGCCGGATGGCGGAGGCCTGCCGGTCGGCCTCCGTGGCCGGGCGGGCACTTCGTGCGGTGTGCCGGGCGGTGGCGGTGGCCCAGAAGCCGGGGCCGCCGAGGCCGTCGACCGGGCCGCAAGGCCGGGCGGGTTCGCGCAGAACGAGGAGCACTTGGCGGCGCAGCAGGTCCTGTTCGCGGGCGAGGAGGGTGAGGAAGTCAGCGTGGTCGCCGGCGGCGGCTCGCAGGGCTGGGTGGGGCAGGGTGGGGGCCTGGGCGCGCAGCTCGGCGATCGCGGTGGTCAGGTCCAGGCGCTCGGCTCGTACCAAGAGCTGGACCGGAGCGGTCAGGGAGTGCAGGTAGCGGCCGAAGGAGGCGATCAGGGCGTCCTGTTCGGCCGGGGTGCGCAGAGCGAAGTCTACGGTGGTGCACACCGCCACCAGCGCTATTCCGTCGTCGCCCAGGTCCACCAGGCCCGTGTCGGTGATGCCCTGCGCGGGCAGACGCAGCGGCGCCGCGCCCGCCCCGGGGCCGGTGGAGATTTCGGGGGTGGAGGTGGCGATGGCGGTGAGTCAGGCCGGGGCGGGGTACAGGCCTTCGGGCGCGGCGACGTGGTGGAGGCCAGCCAGGCGTTGGCGCAGAGACGCGAGCAGGAGACGGTCCAGGGGCAGGCCGTCGCGCCGGCCCAGCACCAGGGCAGCGGTGGTGGCCGCGACGGGCAGGGCCAAGACTACGAAGACGGCCAGCGGCAGGAGGGCGCGGGTGGCCGACCACAGGGCATACAGCGCCAGGCCGGCGACGGCGAGGATGAGGAGCTGGCGGGCGGTCAGGCCGTGCCAGACGGTGTCCTCGCGGTCGACGTCGGCGGGGATCCGCACGGGCTGTGTCATCGTGGGTCACCTCTTTCCGCTCCGCCTCGGAGCGGGGGTGGTGCTGAGGGCGGGCTGGGGTGGCGGGGTGAATGTCGGGGGCGGGGACGGTGTGCTGCGGGTGCGTGGTGTGCGGTGCTCCTCGGGGACGGGTGGGCGGAAGACGGCCGGGGGTGCAGGCCCGGTGGCCCGCACCGGGCCGGGCGACTCGGACACGGGTTGGACGAACACGGGCCGAGCCGGTGACGGCTGGCGCGGGGTGCGTCCGGGGGATGGGGGCGGGGTCTCCTCGGTCACCGGCGGGCGGAAGGCCGGCGGGGCCGGGGGCGTGTGCCGGGTAGCCGGGGCCGGGCCGGGCGCGTGGGGAATCGGAGGGTGGAAGACGGGCGAGCCGGGTGCGGTGCGTCGGGCCGACTGCGGTGGTACGGGCTCCTCGGGGGCGGGGGAGCGGAACTCCGGCAGAGGCGGCGCGGTGGAACAGCGGTCGGGGCGCGCCGCCTTGGGGGCCGGAGCCGGGCCCGCTCCGGGGGACAGGGGGAACGGGCCCGGGGCCGCCCCCGCCGGGCCGGCCGGCGGCCGGTCCGGGGCCCGGTGGCCCGCCCCTGCCGCGGGGGTGGGCGGCGGGGGCGGACGGGGAGGTGGTGTTGAGGGCGTGGAAGGTTTTGGCGTACAGCAGGGAGCGGACCAGGCCGACGGCGAGGGAGCCGCGGTAGCCGGGCACGGCCGAGCGCAGGATCCAGAACGGCAGTTTGATCAGGATGTACATCAGCGCCAGGGCGACCAGCAGGTGGGCCAGGCCCGTGGGGGTGGGGCCGAAGAGCGTGAAGCCGTCGGGGGCGAGGAAGAGGCGCAGCGCGGTGATCAGGGTCAGCGACTGGGCCAGCTGCACGCCCAGCAGGCCGGCGAAGACCCGCCACCACCAGCGGGCGATGCCGTCGGTCTGCGGCAGCGCATGGCACATCAGCGCCAGCGGCGCCCCGGCGATCAGGATCAGGGTCAGGCTGATGCGCACCGCGTAGGAGACCAGCAGCACCACCAGCATGCCGACCACGAACACGCCGACGAACAGCACGAAGAATCCCTTGCCGGTGCCCTGGATCATGCGGGCCAGGGCCCGGCCGGCGTCGCCGGGGTCCAGGCCGGGTCCCAGCAGGGCCCGCGAGAGGGCGTTGGCCATAGTGATCGCCTTGTCGGCGAGGAACAGCGACGAGGCCGAGGCCACGGCGCCCACCGCCAGACGGGGCACGATCTCCTTGAGGCCGGTGCGGGTCTGCACGGACTCATGCGCCATCACCACCACTCCGGCGACGGTGACCAGCACGGTGTAGCAGGCCAGCGCCAGCGTCCAGGAGGTCGACCAGAGCCCGGTGATCCGCGGGACGCTGCCGAGGGTGGGGGTGGCTAGCAGGGTGGAGCCCAGGAGTTTGAGCAGCGGGTTGAGAGCCTGGTCGACCACGGTACGGAAGAACCGCTCCAGTACCTGGGTGAGCAGGTTGGTGAGCCAGCCCATCACGCCCCCACGAGGCCCTTGAGAACCTGCACCACGATCGGCGCCAATGCGGCCAGCGCATAGCCCAGACCGGCGTGCTTGAAGGCCGACTTGGCCTTGGCCACCTCCCCGGGGTCCCCGCCGGCCAGCAGGTAGCGCACCCCGCCCACCGTCAGGAACACCGTGGCCAGACCGGCCAGGACCCCCATCAGCCAGTTACGGAGGTTGGTCAGCAGCTGGCCCACCGTGGCCAGCGCCAGCACCCACTGCGCCGGCTCCGTGGCCGGTGCCGCCGCCACCAGGAGTGCCACCGCCGTCACTGTGCCCACGACCGGCCACCACGGTCGGCGCGGCAGCGCGCGGCCGCGGCGCGGGCAGCCGGACGCCACGCGCCTCCGAGGCGACGGGTGCGGACGGAAACCGGGCCTTCTCCAGGAGCGGCGGCGGGGCCTGAGCAGCCCCTCATCTCTAAAGGCCGGAAAACACCGCCGATTTATGCACCGGCAGCCGAGACTTTTCGGAATTCTCGCCGCCGTCGTAACACGTGAGGCGACACGTGGTACTTGGAGCACCTGGGCAGGCGGCGCGCCCCGGCACAGGCCTCGTGCCGGCCCTCGCGGCAGGCGGTGGGGGCCCTTCCCGCAGATAGGTGACGAGTCGGCGCTCGGCTCTGCGCCGCCGCGCATACACGCCCTGCGCCGGCGCCCCGTGCTCCCGCGCCCAGACGAGGACCGGCGTCCGCTCCAGCCGGGTCACTGCGATCAGCTCGGCCTCGGCGGGGCTGAGGACCGCGGCGCCCACCGCCCGGGCCAGCACCAGGTCCGGATGACCCCACCCCGGTCGGGGCGGCGCCGGTCCGAACCGCGGCGCCACCGGCACCGGCGCATCCAGCGCCTCGGTCAGGGCCGCGAACCCGGCCCGGCGCGCCGCCCACACCAGCCGTAGCAGAACGTGGGGTCGGCCGAGATCGACGGTGGCCAGCCCGGCGAAGAACCCGGCCTCCGCGTCCTGCACATCACCGGGGTATCGCGCCACCACCCAGGCCGCCACCCGGACCAGCGCCGGCAGCGCCATTCCCGCACACCCCACCGTCCAGCACCCGCCCTCCGCCCGCGCCCGAGCCACCAGATGCGCCCACACCGCATCACGCACCGCTGCCGGGCACTCCGGCCGCAGCAGCAAGCCCAGCAACTCGCCCAGCTCCAGCATCCGGTCGGGCAGGTCGGTAAAGGCGGCCCCATCCACCGCGGGCGGGACGGGCCCGCCGACCAGGCGGGTGAACTCCTCGCGCACCAGGTTCAGCGGCAGACACCGGTACCGCGCAGCGCGCACACGTCGGGCTGCGGCCATGAGAAGCCTCCTTCGGCACAGGCAGCAGAACGGTCCCAGCACACGCCACCGACGCCAAGAAACCACCAACAGACACCTAAAGCACACTCAGCAAGCCCCGCACCGATGGCTAACCGGGACCCAACCTCCCAGGTCGAACGGCAGGTTGCTGCGCAGCTCCAGCCCGCGATGGACAGACAGGAACCGCAGCTCACTGCAGGTTCTTCGTCTGCTGGTGGTACAGGGCGCATGGCGGCGCTGACCTGCCGCGATGACCGTTGTAACCACTGCTGGCCAGTCGTTGGTCCGTGTATGGTCCGGATCTTGGTCTCCACCAGGGAGAGCATTGGGTGGGAGGTCGGTGCGGTCCAGGAGGCCGACCGTCGCGTTCGATGAGCACGTATGTGAAACCAGCGGCGAGTGCTCGCGGAACCGATAGAGCGGATACTGCCGGTCGGCGCTGTCGACAACCGGTGGGCTTCGCTGCCGCAGGCTCTCCCCGGCCCGGCAGAGGACGAACGACCCGGTCTGGGTAAGGCATCGGCTGCCTCGCTGATGGCCGTGCGCATTGCCGTGACCCACGCTCGCTCACTGGCCCCGTCAGTGTCATCGATCTCGCCAGTCTCAGTCGGTCCCGGAACTGAGCGATTGTCGCTTTCGAGGGGCCGCAGCGGTCCCCCTCTTGTCCCGCCTGCTGGGGTCTTACATCCTAAAAAGCTTGCCACGTGGAAGGCGGGAGGATGCGATGGGCCGCCCGGAAGTGCAGGACGGCAGTGATTCGAAGGCTGTCCTCCGCGAGACTGGCGTGTTGCTCGACTGTCTGCAGGAGCTGGTGCAAAGGGCTTACCGTCCTGTCTGGAACTTGCTGAAAGAGAGTGTCGTTCTCTCGACGCAGATCCGCGCATCAAGGTGATCAAGCATCGTCCGCTGAAAGCGGCGCCCCGGCTGGCCTCGGATCTTGCGTGGAAGGGTGTCCGCTGATACCGCTGCCAGAGCGGGCACAGCACCTCCCGAACTGCTGGTACCGCGTCGATGGACCGACAACCAGGTGCCCCGGTGGGCGAAACGCCAGTGGTAGGCGACCGCGGTGGTCCGCCGGCCGGGTCGGCCTCGAGCAAGTTCTCGTGTGCGTGGCGCAGGTAGCCGGTGGGCGTGGTGTCCAGGTGCTGGTGGAAGGCATATTACTGTGCTCCCGGGCACCCGCCCGCGCTGCTGATACCGGCCAACGTTCACTGTGTACCTACCGGGCGCCCGTATGCTGCCTTCTCCCCACCCCTGCACCGCGTGTCGGCCGCCGTCGCATCCTTCCTCGCCGCGCTGTAGCCGATGCTGGCCTACGCCCCTTGGGCTGCGGTCGCGCGGTGGTGTGCGCCCGCGAGCATCGGGACTTGAGCGGCTGGCAGTAATGCACGGGTCTTTTAAGATGACACTAAAAAGGTTGTCAATTGCGCGGCCATCCCAGAGTCTGGTCTCTGTCGGCAGAGGGTGCGGAAGTACGGACCCGCCGCTGCTCCGCGCACCATTCTGTGATGGAGGGGGCAATTCGCGGGGCGAGGTAGAGGTAGAACGTGCCACGTGCTCGTCAACTCGAATGGCCGGTGCATAGGCTATTTGCACGCATGATTGAAGAACCGCAGTCGAGTGAGAGTGAGGGGCGTGGTGGCCGATCCTGCTGGGAAGGGAATTGACGAGTCAGGCGTCGGTTCAGGAGATCGAAAAACTGGCGGTCAATCGACAACACGACCTTTGAGGTCCGTCACGTACGGTCGTATCGAAATACGTGCCTCACCTGAACCGATGGCTCCTTGCGGACACTTCCGGTACCGCATTGTCCGCAAGGGAAACGGCCCCTTCGGGGAGGTGCTCACCGAGCTCGTCCGAGTGGGCTGCACGTTTCAACCGGTGGTCTTCGTGTCCGGGAGGGCCGCGGAGCTTGCGGCCAAGGGGCAGCGCCGCGGTCGGCAGTAGTTGCTGCGGAAGTGCGGGGAACGAGGAAGGGCTTGCTTACGTGTCGCATGTATCGCCGGTCGGTGCTTCACCCAGCGCCCTGTGCCTTCCGTTACGTGTTCACGATCCCCTAGGAAACCGGCTCAGCTCAGGACCGTCATCGTGTCCGCAGCTCTCCTTTCGTATGCGCCAGGTGGTCATACGGCGGCTGGTGCGATGCGGACGACACACCAGCTCGATGAGTCAAGGCATCGCAGGTCGCATCGGTTATCGAGCGGCGGACCCTGCGTAAGTTTGTGGTTTATCACAGGCGGTATAAAGTGTAATCACGCTGCTTGACGCAGTGGCTCGGTGGGAGATGTGCTCCGCTCCCTAATAGTCGAAGCTGCGCCACGGAGGCGGCACATAGGGGAGTTGAAATGCATCCATTTCTGCCGGTGAACAAGATAAGAATGTACCGGCCGCAAGTCGAGCCGCCATCACTGGAACGCGTACGGCAGGTTCTGGAATCTGGTTGGATCGGCCTTGGGCCTGTTACGCGGCAATTTGAACGAGAGTTAGCGCGCTCGGAGTTGGTCGGTAAGCATCCGGTCGCCGTGAACTCCGGCACCGCAGCCCTTCATCTCGCACTGGTAGTGGCAGGCGTACCTAAGGGCAGTGCCGTGATCGTGCCCGCCAACACATTCGTTGCGACGGCGGCAGTGGCGCTACAGCATCAGTGCCGGGTGATTCTTGCCGACATCGAACGCACGACAGGCAACATTGATCTGGATTCGGTGCGCAAAATTCTTGGCACTGAGCCAGACGTCAGTGCCGTCATCGCCGTCCACTACTCGGGTATTCCCTGTGACGTAGCAGGATTGAACGAGATATCCAACAAGCATGGCGTGACAGTCATCGAGGACTGCGCCCACGCTATCGGTTCGATGTGGCAGGGGCTTCCGATGAGTGAGTCGCCGCATATCCAAGCTTATTCTTTCCATGCGACAAAAGTCCTCGCCGTTGGCGAAGGTGGATGTGTAACATTCCCCGATGCTGTTTCCGCCGAGCGGGCCAAGCGGCTGCGCAGATTCGGGATCGACATGGGATCTCGGTCCTGGTCGAAGCCTTATGACATTCCGGAGCTCGGCTTCAAGTACAACATGGGCGACATCGCGGCAGCGGTCGGCCTTGCCCAGTTGGAAGGACTACCTGACAAGTTGAAAAAGCGCAGGTCAATCATGCGTCGGTACCGAGAACGCTTGGCCGGATCATCAGTGGAACTTGTGCGCGAAGCGTATGACTCCGACCGTTCCGGAGGCTTCGCCGTGCCGATCCTGGTCAAGGACAGGGAGCGTGTACGGAAGCAACTAGATGCCGCAGGAGTCGAATCGGAAATTTATTTCAGACCGCTTAGTGACTTCCCGCTCGACGCGTCGTGCTCCACGCCAGTTGCGGAGCGGTTCGCTCGCGACGTCATCTGTCTTCCCATTCATCCGCTGATCAGCCTCGATGAGATCGACTACGTCTGCGACCGGTTGAGCGAATGCGTGGCATGAACGCCTACGCAACAGGGGTTACCCATGACATTCGCCAGTTCGGTATGCAGGTGATCAAAACTGTTCGCGAGTTGCGCTCGGAGTGCCTGCGCCGACGTCATTCACTTACCGCACAGGTTTTCCCTGTGCCGCTATCCGACTTGCGCTCCTGGTCCATGACCGACGACGGAGCATTTGCCCACGAGACGGGCCGCTTCTTCAGAATCATCGGTACAAGAGATCTGTCGGGCCTAGACCAACCTCTGGAACAGCCACTCATCGAGCAGCGCGAAGTCGGAATGCTGTGTCTTTTCGTCACACATTTCGATGGCGAGTTCCATGGCCTGATAACTTTCAAATTCGAGCCGGGTACCCCTGACGGCATCGAAGTGGCGCCGACCGTGCAGGCCACCCGTAGCAACTACGAGGCCGCACACGGTGGAGACAGGGTACCCGCCGCCGAACTCGCGCTATCGGAGACGACATGCAAGCTTGCCGATGCTGTGCAGCGCGAGCAGGAGTCGTGGTTTCTCGGAAAGATCAACCGCAACCGCATCATACTGCTCGACGCCAAGGATGCCGTCGATATCGCGCGGACCGTCCCAGAAAGCCGCTGGGTTCCGGTACCTGTTCTGCTGGCGGCGGCACTGAAAAGCCGCCTGCTTAATATGGATCTGCGGTCGGTCCTGTCGATGTGGCCGCTGGACGCTGCCACGTCCCGGGACCGCCTCGGCCCGGTCACGAAAGCACCGTGCCAGGGCGGACAAGACCCGGAACCGGCGGGCTCGCATCCCGAAATCATTCCCCTGAACCGGCTGTCGCAGTGGCAAATCGCGGAAAGTATCGAGCACCGACAGCGTCGGTTCTTCTCCGTCGTGGGCTGCCGAGTCGAAGGACAGGGACGTGAGGTCGCGTCCTGGGACCAGCCGCTGCTGGCGCCGGCCGGCATGGGCCAGTGCACACTGCTGATCCGGCCCGGCACCGAAGGCCCGGAACTGCTTGTCGCGGAACGCGTCCGGATCGGTTCCGTCCGCGGTCCCAGTCTTGAGGCGCGGTTCCAGCGAGGCGATATCACCGACTACTCAACGGAGTCTCGACGCAGGTCGATGATCGCGGAGTCGTCGGGTCTCGTCCGCTGTCACGAAATCCATTCCGCGGTACACACCGAGGAAGGTGGCCGGTTCCGTGGTGCCATCGTCACCTACCAGTTGGGACTGTTCACCGACGCCGTCGAGGAGCAGCCGGCCGGACGATGGATGGCCCTGAACGAGGTAGAGGCGCTCGATCAAGGCGGTGACCGACTCAGCGTCGAACTGCGCACCTGTCTGACGATGGTGAAGGGCCTCATCACGATCGGATCCCTGAAACCATGATCGCGGCGATGGGAAATTCCGAGTACTTGAGCCGACGGACCGCTCCACTGCTCCAGGAATTCAACCGCACCGACGCCCTCCTTGTGGGCACCGACCATCCCCGCGAGACGCGTTCCGCCGTACGGCCCGAAGGGATCGAGGTCACCGATCGCGACGCGGTGCTGGCAGACCGGAACGTCGACATCGTCTATATCTCCAGCGCGACCGGCGGTCACTTCGACGACTGCCGTGCGGCATTGGCCGCCGGGAAACATGCGCTGGTGGAAAAGCCAGTCTGTCTGACGGCTGCGGAGGCCCGCGAGCTGGACTCGATGGCTCGGGCCTGCGACCGCACGGTCTTCGAGTGCCTTTCCTACCCGTACCACCCTGCCTGGTCCGACTTCGTCGCCCGGGTGCGCGTCGAGGACTGGACGGACCCCGTGTCCGTCTCCGCGGTGTTCCGCACACCGGGGCGGAAACCGACGGACTTCCGTCGGCATCCTCGCCACGGAGGGGCGGCCGCGGACCTGGGAACCTATTGCGTCGACGCGCTGCTGAGGCTCGGTGCCGTAGCCGAAGACCTCGACATCGCCCCGGTGTTGTTCGGGGACTCGGAGACCGACGGCGGCGCGGCGCTCACGAGTCGGCTGATCGACGGGCGCACCTTTACCTACACCGGATCGTGGGCCATCGGCGACTCCTACGCCAACAGTGTCGTCGTGGCAGACCCCCGTCGGCGTCTGGAACTGATCCGCGCGTTCTCACCACCGGTGGGCGCCCCGGTCCGGGTCCTCGAAAGAACGTCGGGCGAAGCCGGGCCGGCCGTCGTCGCGACCTCCCGACCGACCAACGCGACGCGCGCATGTCTGACCGCAGGAACAAGGCACCTGCGGGACGCGAAGACGGCGGGCCTGGTCGGCTTTCCGGCCGTTCTGCGCCGCATCGCCGTGCTGGAAAAAGCGGCGGCAACCCTTCCTGCATAACCCACACCTCTCGACCGTACATCGACCACGGCCCCACTGCGGGCCAGAAGGAGGTAAGTAATGGGAGCAGCGAACCCTGCCCAAGAACGAGTCGCCGGTATCGTTCTGGTGGGAGGCACCGGATCACGGTTGTTTCCGGTGACCCACGTTGTCAACAAGCATCTTCTTCCGGTTTACGACAAGCCGGCGATAGCATTCTCGATGGATGTGATGACAGAGTGCGCAGTCGACACCTTGGTCCTCGTCTGCAATGCGGCGGACGAAGAGATATATCGGAGCATTCCGGCGTGGCTCGGGTACTCTGACATCGAAATCCGGACAGTCGTCCAGGAAGAACCGAACGGCATCGCCGGTGCGATCGCCTGCGCCCGGGAACATCTGGAACCCGAAGGGTACGAGCGCATCGTCGTCGCGCTCGGGGACACGCTTTACGTGTCCAGCTCGACCTGGTCCGGAGACATCATCGCGAAGATCGAGGTCACCGGGTGCAGTGCTGCCGTCGCGGTCATCGAACACCCCGATCCGAGAGACTTCGGGGTCGTCGAGAGTGCCGCGAACGGGACAGTCGTCCGCGTTCAGGAAAAGGCCGATGTGCGTCACAGTAGCCAGGTGTGCACGGGTCTCTATTCTTTCGATGGATCAATATGGAAGAGGCTGGAGTCCATTGTTCCGTCAGGCCGTGGAGAATTGGAAATGACTTCTCTGCTTCAGTCGTACATCGATGACGGGGGCCTTGCCGCAGTGGCCGTTCCCGAGGAAGCCGGGTGGTTCGACGTGGGCACACCCGACCGTCTGGTCGATGCCGCGGTCGCCCGTCGACGCCTGCTCGCCTAATTACCGCAATATGTCAGGGGAGATGAAATTGACTATGCAGCAGGGCAGTGATGACACCTCATCCGAAGCGGTCGACGGGATTGTCATCAGGGATGCCACGGAAGCGGACCGCGCGGTCATCCAAGGGCTTCTGCACGGTTCCCTCAGAAGGAACTACGACGGTAATCACGTCGCCCAGGCCGACCGCATCATCGATGCACACCTCGGCGGCGGCAAGGACCCCGTGGGCCACTTCTCGAAGACGCAGCATGTGTACGTCGCCGAGGCCGGCGGCGAGGTGGTCGGCGTCATGAACATCGCCGAGAAGCACCAGGGCACGATGAAAATAAGCCCGCTCATCGTCAACCCCGACTTCCGCGGCTCCAAGGGCGCCGGGACCGCGCTGCTCGCGAAATCCGTCGAGGTGGCGAGGGCCCGCGGCGTCCGGCAGCTCTACGGCACCGTTGCCGAGCCGAGCTCCTGGATCGAGACGTTCTACCTGAACCGCGGCTGGACGTGCGGGTCGCAGTCGAACAGCCAGTACCGCCCCGGAGTCGTCGAACACGCGATCTACTACAACGTCGACAGTGACGAGTCCGAGCCCGTACGGGAGCCGCTGAAGTTCGAGGAGTACTCCTCGTCGAAGTACCAAGAGCTCGAACGGTTCCTGACCTCCGGCATGGATGTCTTCGTCGACGGCATAGACGAGGAATTCGTCCGCGCCCTGGTGGCGGGGCACGAACGGCGGAGCTCGCGCGAGGTGGAATCCAAGTATAAGGAAATCTACCTCGGTTACGACTCCGACGTCCTCAGCTCGGTCATCGCGTTCGGGCCGAAAAAGGGCGGTGCGGTCAAGCTGATGCCGCTGAGCGCGACATCGCAGCGCGCACTACAGGAAACCCTCAGGTTCGCCCAGTCCTGGGCCGAAGGACGTACGCACAAGCTGTACACGCACCAGCATGTGGACCCCGCGGTGGTGACAGCCTTCCAGAGCGAGATGTGGACGCTCGAAGGGCTGCTCCCGGAAGCGTATTCCGCGGGAAAGGTAGCCGCCCAATGGGGCTGGCTCCCCGGCGAGACCACTCACCTGGGGCGTAACTCGGACCGCTTGAAGGCATACACCGAACGCTTTCTTACCTTCGTGCAGAACCGGGGCTGGGACCAGCTCGAGGAGGCGCGCAGTCTCGCGATGGCGGTCGGCGGCGAGGCCGGCGAGCTGCTGGCCGAACTCCAGTGGCTCAGCGAGCCCGAGGTCGTCGACCTGCTCAGCACCGACCGGGAGTTCAAGACCAGGCTGTCGTTCGAGGCGGCGGACATCCTCAACTACCTGATCCGCTTCGCGCGCTACTGCGACTTCGATCTGATCGAGGCGGCCGACAAGAAGCTGGCCGTCAACATCGACCGGTTCCCGGTGGAGGAAGTGCACGGCTTGAAAGGGAAGCGGTACAAGGCCAACCGCTGAGCCCGGCGAGGACGGCCGGTCGGACGAGGAGCCGAAGCCAGTGAACATTCTATTCGTATGCAGCGTGTATTACCCGGTGACCGGTGGCGCGCAGGACCCCATCGACCAACTCGGGGCCGAGCTGGTTGCCCGCGGACACCACGTGGACGTGCTCACGCGGCATGTTCCCGACACCACACCGAAGAAAGCGAAGCGCAATGGGGTGCGCATACATCGGGTCCCCAACGCGGTGCTGCCCTCCGACTTCAGAGCGCTGACGGCCGAACTGCGGGAATTCATCCGGAGCGTCCGGAAGCCGGACGTCATCCATGTCGTCGGCCTGCGCCGGCCACTTCCGATGATCGCGGAGCTTCTGGCCTGTCTGTGGCACGTGCCGGTCATCCAGACCGTGGGCGGCTACGACATCCCCGATGTGGTCGACCCCGACCCGCGGCTCGTCTGGCAGACGGGCCGGGACTTCGTTCTCCCGGCCATGCGGCGGGCGGACCTCCTGAACGCGGCGTCGGACGATCTCGCCCGGCAGACCGAGCTTCTGGTCGGCGAGAAGGCCCCGATACCCACCCTCTACGTGGGTATCGACCACGAGCTGTTCAGCACCGCGGCACCCCACGAGAAAGCGGCTGCCTGGGGGCCCTACGTACTGTCGCTGCGGCGTCTGGAGCCCGCGAAGTCCGTGGACAGGACGATCGAGGCGATCAGCCTCCTGAAGGACGAGATCCCGGAGCTCCACCTGATCGTGGCCGGGGACGGCAGCGAGCGGGCCGCGCTCGAGGAGTACGTCGACCGGCTCGGCCTGGCCTCCCGCGTCCACTTCATCGGGGAGGTGCCGATCGAGGAGGCCGCCTCTTTGTTGAAGGGCGCGTTCGCCACCGTCGTGGCCTCCAAGTCGGAGGGCGGCGGCCTGGTGAACGTAGAGGCCCAGGCGGCCGGTTGTCCGGTCGTGGCGACGCGGGCCGGAGGGATCAGCGAATACCTGGGAGGCGAGACGGGCGCGCTGTACGTGGACGCGCCGGACGGCGCATTGATCGCTCAGGCGCTGCGCGCCCTGTGGTTCGACCCGGAGGCCAGGGAACGGCTCGTCGCGGCTGCACGCCCCCTGTCCGAGCGGCTGTCGACGCGTTCGCTGGCCGCGGAGTACACGGCGGTCTACACGGAACTGGCAGAGGTCTACCGGGCACGGGAATTCGTCCCGTGGGACGCGATCACCGCCGCTCTGTGGGAGGAGATGTCCGTCCCCGCAGGGCGCAACCCCACCCTGGACGACCCGTGGCGAGCGCCGCAGGCGGTCGAGGACCTGGTGCTGTCGACGGCGGATGCGGAGTTCCGCGCGCTCGGGCGCGGCGCGGATGCCTTCTACTACCTGGCCTGGTCCAGTGGCGTGCCCGTCGAGCACCTGCGAAAGGTGAGCAGGTTCGTGCTGCGGGCCACCGAAGGGCTCCCGAAGGACACCGTCGCCGCCGGCCTGGAGCACGCCGCGGACTGGGGGCGCTTCGACACCGAGAGCTGCCTGGGATACATCCGGAATTAGGAGACGTATGTCGAAGGGTTCCACACCGCAGGCGACCTCGGTGACCTCGAAGCGGTTCTACGACGCCTATTCGCGCGGCTACGGTACATACCTGGAGCGCCATACCCGGTATTTCCGGGCCGTCGAGAAAGAGATAGCCGCAGCGGCCGGGAACCGAAAGGGCCTGGCGTTGCTGGACGTGGGCACCGGTACCGGCGAACGACTGCAACGCGTGGTCTCGGAGATCCGCCCCGATCATGTCGCCGCCATTGACGAGAGCCCCGATATGGCGGCGCTCGCGCAGCGCAACTGTCCCGGCGCCCAGGTCCTGGCGATACCTCTTGCGGCGCCTGAACTGCCGGCCGCCCTTTCGGCGAAGTTCGACCTGGTGACCTGCTTGTCGAACGTCCTGGGCCACATTCCGCGGACGCAACTGGTCCCGGGGCTTCAGCAGGTCAGAAGCCTGCTGAAGCCCGGCGGCGCGTTCGTGTTCGATGTCAACAACCGGTACAACGCCGTCACCTACGGACCGCTCAGCGTCATGCGCAATGTGGCCAGGGACTGCCTACTGCCCGGTGGCGGGGATTTCACGGCGTCATACCGGAGTGGCGAGGAGGTCTTGCACACCCCGGTTCATTTGTTCAGTCCGTCCGAAGTGGCCCGGCTGCTCCGGGCGTCCGGTTTCAAGGTGGCGAGCCTCGGTTTCCGGGATTATGCGACGGGGCAGCAACGCGGCCGGTTCGGCGGGAGCATCGTAGTGAAGGCGGTCAGTGCATGAGCGGTTCCATCGTCCACGGTCCGAAGGTGTTCCTTGCGGCGCCTTTCGGAAACTATGTACGCGATGATGTATTCCTGCCGGAGAAGAAGGCTGAAATCCTCAGCTATCACACACGGCTGTCCAAGCTGGGTGCCTCGGTCTTCAGCTCCCACATGAACGAGGAGTGGGGCGCCGCCGGGCTGCCGCCCGAGGACTGCATGCGGGACGACCTCCGTGCGCTGCACGCCTCCGACAGTCTGTGCGCAATCGTCGGTGACGAGCCCTCGGCCGGGGTCGCCTTCGAACTCGGTTACGCCGCCTCGGTCCGCCGGCCCACGGTCCTTGTCACCTCATCCTTCGCCTCGCTCTCCTCCATGATCCGCGGCATGGGCACCCTGCTCGAACTCGAGGTGGTCGAGGGGGATGTGGGCAGTCGGGCGGTCATCGAGAAGGCATGTTCCGTGGCGTTCGACCTCGGCTCGAATCACCGGCAGTCGGACCGTTTCTGGGAGAGCGCGGACATCGACCGCGCACTGAAGTTCCGCTCGCGGGGAGAAGCGAAGTGAATGCACCGGCCGCGGCTTCCGGCGGCGTGCGGATCGGCATCCTGGGCGTGAACTTCGGCTGGGGGCCGCACGCCGCGCTGGAGACCATCATCAGTGAGATCCGGCGGACAGCGCCGGGGGACTGCCAAGTCGTCGCCTTCGGGAGCGAATACGGGCGGTCCCTCATGGAGGACGTCGTCGACGAGTGGTGTGAGTTCGACGGTTCGGACTACGACGCGTTGACGCGGGCCGCTGCCGCGAACGATCTCGACGTGGCTCTCGTGACACTGGAGGGGTTCGCTGCCCGGGCCTTCGAGGCAGCGGGTGTGCGCACGGTCTTCGTCGACCTCATGCCGTTCCTGTGGCACGGCGCGGACCTCGCCGTGCCACCGCTGGAGGTGAGCCATTACCTCGCCCTGCGGCTTCCCGGGCTGTCCCGAGAAACCCTCGGCTGGATGCGGGACATCCGCAATCTGCGGTGGATCGGCGCGGTCGTCCCGTGGCAACCGGTCGCCGCGGCGCGACACACGTACGGATACGCCGACGGAAACCGGCGAGCGTTCATCGCACTCGGCGGGATGCTCGGCCTGACCACGCGGGACACCACGAGCTACCCGTCCCTCGTGCTTCCAGGAGCCATCGAGGCCCTGATCGAAACCGGATTCGACAGCATCCTCATCGCCGGCAACACCCCTCAGGCGGATCTGGACGCCATCGTCTCCCCGTACCTCGGGCGCGCGGAGTTCCGTTGTGGTCCGCTGACCCGTGCCGAGTACCGTACGCGCATCGCGGAGAGCGCACTGTGCCTCAGCCAGCCGGGACTCATGAGCCTTCTGGAGGCGAGCTCCTGTGGGACGCCGCTGGTCCGCCTGCCACCGCAGAACGTCTCCGGGTTCCAGCAGGCGGAGACCCACAGGCTCGCGACCGGGGCCCACACCGGGGTGAAGTGGCCCACCGACGTCGTCGACGAAGCGGTGGTCGCGCGGAAGGCGGCGGAGACCGAGGCCGCCGGGAACGACTACGTCTACGGGGCCATCGCGGACGGTCTCCGTCGGCGCCTCGACACCACGCGCCGGTCCGTCCGAGCGCAGCTGGAGCAGTTGATTCCGGAATGTCTGGCGCTTCCTGCCGACGTCTGGACCGGCCTGGTGGAGAAGGTGGGGACGGACGGCGCGAAGGTGGCCGCGGAGGTCGTGCTCGACACGGCTCGCGCGGTCGTCAGGAGATGACGGGACGCCAGGATGCCAGGAACCGCAGTTGTCTTCGGCGCCAAAGGGTTCATCGGAAGGCGGGTGACCGCGGCGCTGACCGCCGACGGATGGCGCTGCGTAGGAGTGGACCGGTACGGGCGTACGACGGAAGGTGCCGGAAATGTCGGTGCTCCCTACTACCGGGGTCACGACTGGTCGTCCGTCGCGCTGTCCCGCTTCCTGCGAGCCTGCGGCCCCGCCGTGATCGTCAACGCCGTGGGCGCTTCCTGGTCCACCGATCCCTCGGTGGTGCGTCGGGACAACGTCGTGTGGCCCTGCCGCCTCGCGGAAGCGTGCGAACTGTCGGGGACGACGGAGGCGATTCTGCACCTCGGGTCGTCGCACGAATACGGGGACACCGCCCCGGGCGTCCCGGTGAGCGAATCGGGCGTCCTGGCGCCCGTGACGGAGTACGGGAAGTCCAAGGCCATGGGTGCCTCCTACCTGGTGCGCGCGGCCATCCGGATGGACCGGCCGGTGACGCTGGTCCGCGCCTTCAACGTGATCGGACCCGGTCACGGCACGCAGGGCATCTGGGCCGCCGCGGTAGGGCTGTACCGGGCCGCGGCAGAGGCCGGCTCGGACCAGGTGGTGGCCAATGTTCCGCTACCGGAGACGGCGCGGGATCTGATCGATGTCCGGGACGTGGCCGGTCTGGTGAGTCTGGCCGCCGGACGTCCGGGACCCGCGGTGGCTGTCTACAACGCGGCATCCGGGACCGCGACGAGCATCAGACAGCTCTTCGACGCCTTTGCCGAGCAGACCAGGATTCCCTACCGGTTCGCGCGAGATCCCGGCGGCCTGCGCACCGGGTCGACGTGGCAGTGCGCCGACATCACACGTGCGGCAACCCACCTCGGCTGGATGAGGCACTTCACCCTGACCGACTCCATTCGCGCGGCCCTCGGTCTCGACGCAGCGGCGTCGGCCACGCTCGGCTGATTCGACCCGTACCAGGGCATGCCCATGGAACCGAGGAGATACATGAACAGCAATACATCCATTCTGGCCGCGCGCCTTGCGGACGGGGGCGGCTGGACAGACGCCGCCGCTGTCACAGACGAAGAGACGGGTGACATCCATCGGCACAAAGACGTTCACGCTCGTGCCCGGAGTCTCTCGGAGGAATTCCTCGACCGCGGGATCGGTGCAGGTGATCACGTCGGGTTCCTGGTGGGCGACAGGCCCGAATGGATGCCCGCCTTCCTCGCCCTGCACGCCATCGGCGCCGTTCCACTGGTGGTGAATCCGGACCTAGACGAACACGTGCAGTCCAGGATGCTGGGAATTCTGCCCACCAAGTTCGTGATCTCGTACCGAGAGCGCGCGCTGCACATCGAGAGCCGCAGCCCGCGGCTTTCGGCCAGCCACGACGACCATGGGGACGGGTCGGCGGTCTCGCGCTACTACCTGTACAGCTCGGGCACGACCGGAAATCCCAAGGCCGTGATGCATACGAGTGCGGACCTGTCCTTCCTCTACGGTGCGGTGGGCGGCGCGAACGGCTTGGACATACGGACGACCGACACCATAGTCTCGCTCTCGCAATACTATTTTACTTACGGGTTCAACAATCAGTTCGTCTACCCGCTCTTCAGTGGCGCATCGGTCGTACTGAGCCGGCAGCGCAGGAACGAAGAGAAATTCGTCGACGCTTTGCACCGGCACGGCGCCACGCTGGCGTTCTCCGTACCGTCGGCGCTCGCCAAGCTCGCCGACCACATCGAGCGTGCGGCCGTCGAACGTCCGAGGTCACTGCGGGCGATCGTCTCCGCGGGCGAACCCCTTCCCGACGCCGTCGCCGCTCGCCTGGAGGACCGCTGGCAGGTCCAGGTGCTGAACCAGATCGGCTCCACGGAAGTGGGCAACGCCTTCTGCGCGAACGGAGTGACGCGCCGGGCGGCGGGCACCGCGGGTTTCGTCTGTCCCGGCTACGAGGTGGAACTGCGAAGCGACCCCGATCTCCCTGTTCCGGGAGCCGGACCGGAGCACAAGATCGGCGCGGTGTGGGTGTCGGGACCGACCATCCCGCAGCATGCGGTCGCCGCGGATGGGAAGAAAGAACTGCTGGTCGACGGCTGGCTGGAAACGAAGGACTACGGGTACTGGGCCGCCAACGGCGGACTCACGGTCGTCGGTCGTACCGATGACTTCCTGCATGTCGGTGGAATCTCCATGTCGGCGGTGGAGATAGAAACGGCCGTCAGGAGCTGTGCGGGCGTCGAGGACTGCGCCGTGTTCGCCCCCCTGGTCGACGGTGTTTCCACGCTGTCCGCGCTCGTGGTCCTTGCTCCGTCGTCCGGGAGTCCGGACGCATTCTTCGCCGCACTCCGGACGAGCCTTCGCCGGCATCTGGAACCTTTTCGGGTCCCGAAACGGTGGACGTCGGTGGCGAAAATTTCGCGAACCGGCAGCGGCAAGATCATGAGGCACCAGCTGAGCTCTGTGCTCGGCGGCGAAAAATTGGAATGGTTCGATGACTCGTATCCTTCTCGTCGATAATTACGATTCCTTCACCTACAACATCTGGATGTATCTGAGCGAGCTCCCGGATGTCGAATGCGTGGTCGTCAAGAACGATGACCCGCTGTCGTCGATACCCTTGGAGGAGTTCGACGGCATAGTGATCTCGCCGGGCCCGGGGAGTCCCGGCGTACCTGCCGACGTGGGAATTTCCCGCACACTCGTGACGTCGGTGGACCTGCCGATTCTCGGTGTCTGCCTCGGACATCAGCTCATCGGCAGTGTGCACGGGGCGACGGTCGGACCGGCACCGAAGATCATGCACGGGAGGACGTCCCTGGTCCGCCACGACGGTGACCGCCTGTTCCGCGGTATGGCGGAGGAGTTCACTGCGGTCCGGTACCACTCCCTGGCCCTGTCGGGCATCGAGGCGCCGCTGGAGGTCATCGCCGAGAACGAGGACGGTGTCGCCATGGCGATTCGTCACAGCGGCCGTCCCCTTTGGGGCGTTCAGTTCCATCCGGAGTCGATTCTCAGCGACGACGGGAGACTCCTCCTGCGCAACTTCTCCGAGATCGCGGCGGAGAGCGGGAGCGCATCGTCCACATCGTCCGGTCACGCCGTCCGGAACGGTGCCATCGACTGCACGTGGAGGTGCGTGGAAGGAGAGGTCGACGGCCGGGCGCTGTTCGAAGCGTTCTGCGGCTCATCGACGGAGAGCTTCTGGCTCGACAGTTCCGATACCGGCCAGGCGCGATTCTCCGTCATCGGCGGGCTGCCGGACGCCCGGTCGACGACGGCGAGTTACCGCGTGGCCGACGGCCGCACCACGGTGACGGAACCCGACGGTTCGGTGCGGTACATCGACGCCGACATCTTCACTTTCCTGAAGGGCCGGCAGTGCATCATCAGCGTGGACAGGGAGGAACTGCTGCCCTTCGAGTTCCGCCCCGGCTTCGTCGGCTACCTCGGGTACGAGTTGAGGGCGGACACCGAGAAGATGACCGTGTCCCGGCATTCGCGGCTGCCCGATGCCCGCTTCCTCCTCACCGATCGCTATGTGATCGTCGACCATCGCGAGAACAGGGTCTACCTGCTGTTCGCATCCGGCCCCGGTCTCGGAGAACGCTCCGAGGCGCAGGCGTGGTTCGAGGCCGCGTCCCGCACGGTGGCTCGCGCGGTGACGGCACCTCCTCGCGACGTGGAACCGACACCCCGCGTGAAGCCGGTCGAGGTCGTCTTCCGGGACGGCAAAGAGGCGTATCTGGCGAAGATCCGGAAGTGCCAGTCCTATCTGAGCAGCGGCGAGTCCTACGAACTGTGCCTGACCAACACCGCTTCGATAGCCGGCGAGTTCGATGCCGCCGAGACCTACATCCGCCTTCGGGCCGCCAGCCCGGTTCCCTACGGCGCGTTCCTGCGGACGCCTGAATTCTCCGTGCTGTCCGCGTCACCCGAGAGGTTCATGACCATCGACGGTGAGCGGTTCGTGCGGGTGAGCCCGATCAAAGGCACGCGTCGGCGCGGCACCACCGAGGAGGAGGACGCGGCACTGAAGCGGGAACTCGCGAGCGACGTGAAGGAGATCGCCGAGAATCTCATGATCGTCGACCTGATGCGCAATGATCTCAGTCGCGTCTCGGAGATCGGCTCCGTACGTCCCGTCGAGTTGTTCGGGGTCCATACCTTCGCGTCGGTCCACCAGATGGTGAGCACCATCGAGTCGAAACTCCGGAAGGATGTCGCGGCGGTCGACTGCATCCGCGGGGCATTCCCGCCCGGCTCGATGACCGGCGCGCCGAAGCTGCGCAGCATGGAGATCCTGGCCGCACTGGAAGAGGAGCCGAGAGGCATCTACTCCGGCGTGCTCGGATGGGTGTCCCTCGACGGACGCGCCGACTTGAGCGTGGTGATCAGGACCCTGGTCATCGAGAAGGACCGCGCGTCGTTCGGAGTCGGGGGCGCCATCACCCTGCTGTCGGACCCGGAGGCGGAGTACGCCGAGACGCTGGTGAAGGCGGCCGCTCCGAAGTCCGCCTTCGGAGACATCGATTGACCCAGCACGTCCGAGCCGGCACAGGTGAACGATCAGGAGGCAGTGTGTCCGCCGACAGCGACAAAGACCGGATTTTGGAGCTCACCCGCGCATACCATCGAACCGGTGCCGCGGAAGAATTTGTTCCCGGTGTCACGCCCATCTGGCCGTCCGGAGCGGCCCTCGACGAGGACGACCGCGTCGCTCTGGTGGCCGCAGCGCTGGACATGCGCATCGCCGCCGGCGTCACCGCGAGGAAGTTCGAACGCGGCCTGGCGCATTACTTCGGGCTGCGGAAGGCGCATCTGACGAACTCCGGCTCGTCCGCCAACCTCCTGGCCGTGTCCGCGCTGTCCTCACGGCAGCTCGGCGAGCGGCGGCTGCGCCCCGGGGACGAGGTCATCACGGTGGCCGCGGGATTTCCGACCACGGTGAATCCAATCGTTCAAAACGGCCTGGTCCCCGTGTTCGTGGACGTCGAGCTCGGCACGTACAACACCACGGTCGAGCGGGTGGCGGCGGCCATCTCGCCCCGTACCCGGGCGATCGCGATTGCCCATACGCTGGGCAATCCTTACCAGGTCGCCGAGATGGCCGCTCTCGCCGAGAAGCACGACCTCTTTCTGATCGAGGACAACTGCGACGCCGTCGGTTCGACGTATCAGGGCCGGCTCACCGGTACCTTCGGCCACTTCGCCACGGTCAGCTTCTACCCCGCCCACCACATCACCACGGGGGAAGGCGGCTGTGTTCTCACCAATGATCTCAAACTGGCACGGCTCGTGGAGCAGCTGCGTGACTGGGGCCGGGACTGCTGGTGCGAGCCCGGCCAGGACAACACCTGCTTGAAGCGTTTCGATTACCAGCTCGGCACTCTCCCGCACGGCTACGACCACAAATATACTTTCTCCGAGATCGGTTACAACCTGAAGACGACCGATCTGCAGGCGGCGCTCGGGCTCAGCCAGCTCGGCAAGCTGTCTGAATTCGGCGAGATTCGGCGCCGTAATTGGAATCAGTTGCGAAAGGCGCTGGACGGGCTGCCCGGCCTTCTGCTGCCCGAGGCGACCCCGGGGAGCGATCCCAGCTGGTTCGGCTTCGTACTGACCGTGCTGCCAGACGCACCGTTCACCAGGCAGGAGTTGGTGGGATTTCTGGAAGCGCGGCACATCGGGACCCGGCGGCTGTTCGGCGGCAACCTCACCCGTCATCCCGCCTACATCGGACGCGACCACCGGATTTCCGGTGAGCTGACCAACGCCGACATCATTACCGAGCACACCTTCTGGGTGGGGGTCTATCCCGGTCTGAGCATCGACAAGATCGATTACGTGGTGGAGAGCATCATCGAGTTCGTGAGGGGCCGCAGCGGCGAGGTGGCGTGAAGTCGAAGCATCTTTGTATCACGCCCGTGATAAGATCGCGTCCGTGGGATATATAGACGTCAACTCTGTCTCTTACGGGCTGCCGGACGGCCGGGTGTTGCTGGACGAGATCTCGTTCCGGGTCGGCGAGGGAGCGAAAGCCGCGCTGATCGGCGCCAACGGGTCCGGCAAGACCACGCTGCTGCGGATGATCGCCGGTGACCTGGCTCCTCATGGCGGGGCGGTGAAGCGGAGCGGAAGCCTCGGCGTCATGCGTCAGTTCATCGCCCGCCAAGGTGACCAAGTGCGCGATCTGCTCTTATCGGTGGCGGACCCGCGCATCCGCCGCGCCGCGGCCACCGTGGACAAAGCGGAAGCGGCCATGCAGGCGAGCGGTGACACCGCGGCGCAGATGGCGTACGCGAACGCATTGGCCGAATGGGGTGATGCCGGCGGCTACGACGCCGAGGTGCTGTGGGACGTGTGCACCACGGAGGCCCTCGGCATGTCCTTCGACCAGTGCCAGCGGCGCGCCGTCGACACGCTGTCGGGCGGCGAGCAGAAGCGGCTCGTGCTCGAAGCGCTGTTGCGCGGCCCCGATCAAGTGCTTCTGCTCGACGAGCCGGACAACTTCCTCGACGTTCCCGGCAAGCGATGGCTCGAAAGCCGCCTGATCGAGACTCCGAAGACCGTTCTCTACATCAGTCACGACCGCGAGCTGCTCGCCCGCACGGCGCAGAGCATCGTCACGATCGAGCTCGGCGCGGCGGGAAACACCGCCTGGGTGCACCCCGGCGGTTTCGACACCTACCACCAGGCCCGGGTCGAGCGGTTCGAGCGCTTCGACGAGCTGCGCAACCGCTGGGACGAAGAGCGCGCCAAGCTGAAGGCTCTTGTGCAGATGTACAAGCAGAAGGCTTCCTACAACTCGGACATGGCCTCCCGGTACCGCGCCGCCCAGACCCGGCTCGACCGGTTCGAGAAGACCGGGCCGCCCCCCGCGCAGCCGCGCGAGCAGCATCTGTCGATGCGGCTGCGCGGGGGGCGTACCGGCAAGCGGGCCGTGGTCTGCGAAAGCCTTGAGCTGACCGGCCTGATGAAGCCGTTTGACCTGGAGGTCTGGTTCGAGGACCGGGTCGCCGTGCTCGGCTCCAACGGCTCGGGCAAGTCGCACTTCCTGCGGCTGCTCGCCGCCGGCGGCAGCGCCCCCGAGCCCGAACACGAGCCGGTGGGTGACCTTCCGGTCGAACCGGTGTCGCACGCGGGAGTGGCGCGTCTGGGCGCGAGGGTGCGCCCCGGGTGGTTCGCGCAGGTGCACGGGCGGCCCGACCTCGCCGGCCGCACACTCGTGTCCATCCTGCACCGCGGCGACGAGCGCCGGGAGGGGCTGCCGCGCGAGGAGGCGTCGCGGGTGCTGGCCAGGTACGAGCTGGCGGGTGCGGCGGAGCAGACCTTCGACTCCCTGTCCGGAGGGCAGCAGGCGCGATTCCAGATCCTCCTGCTCGAACTCGGCGGCACCACGCTGCTGTTGCTGGACGAGCCGACGGACAACCTCGACCTCGTCTCCGCCGAGGCGCTGCAGCATGCGCTCCGCGGCTTCGAGGGCACCGTGCTCGCGGTCACCCACGACCGGTGGTTCGCCCGGGACTTCGACCGGTTCCTGGTCTTCGGTTCCGACGGCGCCGTCTATGAGTCGCCCGAGCCGGTGTGGGATGAGAAGCGCGTGGTCCGACGCCGAGGGTGAATCCTCGCGCGGGCGGCGGCCGCCCGCTTTCCTGGTGAGGAAGTGGAGGTGGCGGCCGGTGGCTCCCCTACGGTACGCAGTTGTTCGCCCGGTTGCCGGTCCTCCGACCGTGACCCGACCACTCGGCCGTATGTCGCCCAGCCCGCTCCCGAAGCCTCGACGAACCGCAGGTCAAGGCCGGGAAATGGTCCCGGTTTGGGTCGAACGCAAGGCTTGCCCGCACTTCCTGTCACTCCGCATCGGCGGCCGCGCACCCGCACTCCCCTTTGTTGTCACGCCTGTGATACTATGTGGCAATGCCAGCTCGGATTGACCTCGAACAGCGCCGCAAGGATGTTATCGAGGCGGCTTTTCGCCTCTTGGTCGCCGAAGGCCTCAGTGGCTTGTCGCTGCGGAAGGTCGCCGCCGAATCAGGATTGAACATCGGTTCGGTGCGCCACTACTTCGATGATCACCGCAACCTTCTCGTGGCGGCCGTGACCGAGGTCGGTAATCGCATGGGGAAAAGGCTCACCCGGTATCCGACCGACGCTTTGGTTGGACTCGCGGGCGAACCCGCCGTGGATGCCTTGCAGAATCGGCTGGAGGAGCTGCTGCCGATCGACGAGGAACGCCGCGTCGAATCGATCGTGCTGACAGAATTCATCATCGCCGCCCGGGTGAACGCGATTTTCCGCCCGGTGACCGAGCAGATGGCCGCCGACATGCGCCAGGTCATCACGGATGCCCTGCGCGTTCTCGACATCCACGACCCGGTAGAGGAAGCCGAACGGCTCGTTGCGCTCCTGGGTGGTCTGGTCCTGGATTCGGTGACACCGCATGGATCGCTCGGCGTCGAGCGTCTTCGCGCGACGCTACGGGCGCACCTGCGCTCAGTTCTGGCGGCCGGCGCCGACGCCGCACCGACCGACGACTGACCTGATAGCTGCGCCATCAGGCACGGTCGACATACATAAGGAGATCAGTTGTGCCCGCGTGGCTGTTCGCGCTGCTCGCTGCGGCTTTTGTCCTTTATACCGACGATTATGTCATCGCCGGGGTCCTGCCGGAGATCGCGCGGGATCTGCATGTCAGTGAGGCGTACGCCGGCCAACTGGTGACCATCTTCTCTCTCACCGTTGCCGTGGCCGCACCGATCGCCGGAGTCACGTTGGCGCGGGTGTCCCGCCGATACCTGTTAACCGCCGCGTTCGTGATTTTCATCGCGGCGAACCTGGTGGCGGCCACAACGACCAGCTTCGGGCTGCTGGTCGCCCTGCGGATCGTGGCGGCGCTCGCGGCGGCGGCCTCGACTCCGGCGGTGTTCGCCTTCGCCGCCGAGCGTGCTCCGGAAAGCCATATCGGACGGTACGTCGCGGTGGTGGCCCTCGGTGTCACGGGCTCGATCGCGGCCGGAGTTCCGATCGGTACCTGGATCGGCGGCCACTACGGCTGGCGGACAACCTTCGTCTCCATGGCGGTGGGCGGGGTCGCGGCGCTGGCCTTCCTGCTCGCGACCCTGCCTCGCCAGGGCCACAAGGGCGGCGGCGAAGTGCCGACTGTCCGGGAGCAGTTGCGCGCCCTCACCAGTGCACCGGTATCGCTCGGGCTCCTGGCGAACTGCGTGCTCATGACCGGTTCGATGATGATGCTCACCTACATGGCTCCTTACCTCGCCGCGGTGAGCGAGGACGGCGTGGACCAGCGTGCCATCGCGTTCAGCCTGTCGGGATTCGCCGGCATCATCTGTATCTGGGCAGGCGGGAAAGCCACCGACCGATGGGGGCCGGACCGCGCCCTGGTCATCGGAATCGGCATTTTCACCGGAATCATGGCGGTACTCGGGCTGCTCTGGTTCGTTCGTCCCGTGCCCTTCTCCGTCCTCCTCGTGGTGGGCACGATCTGGGGCGGCATGGCCTTCTGGAATTCACCGGCCATTCAAACACGCCTGTACCTGCTCGCCGGGCCGGTCGCCGCTCAGGCATTGGCACTCAACACGTCGAGCACCTATCTCGGGGTCTCGCTGGGCGGGGCCATCGGCGGCCTGACCTTGGGCAGCCTGGGGGCGGGCCTGCTGCCGGCCGTCGCAGCCGTCCTCGGCCTGAGCGCACTGGCATTGCTGGCACTGGCCATCGCTGCCTCGAAGAAGACACCGAGCGGTGCGGAAGTGGTGGCGGAGTACTGAGTTTCCCGCAAGAGCGAGAGGTGGAATTGCCATGACGAAGTGCATATTGTTCGGACCCGCCGACGCCGCGACAGTCTTTCGCGGATACGAACCGATGCTGCGAAGTTCGGCGGTCGCGCAGTCGATCTATCGTGAGTTCGCCGAAGCGGTCGACATCCCGGTGGACCACCTCATCGACGGCGAGGTGCCACATGTCCATCCGGTGCTTCTGCGCTGGATCCGGCAACTGGCCGCCATGCTCAGCGTGGGACGGATCATCGAGGACGAGCACGGCGCGGCTTCCGTGTACGGCGGTATCTCGTTGGGCGAGCTCGCCGCCCTGCACGCGTCCGGAGCGGCCTCGACCGAACTGGTGGTCAGCTTCCTTGGGGAGAGACATCTGCAAGACACCGACCTGGACGAGGCGATCGGGTTCGCGTTCGTGCCCGCGCCGGTCGACTGGCGCTACTACGAGCAGCCGGAGCGGATGACCATCTCCTGCGACTTCGGTTCCGTCCTCGGCGGTGCCGGCCGCATGATCATGGTGTCCGGCCTGCGTGCGGCACTCGAATCGGCGCGGAGCGAGGGCCCGGCGGATCTGCAGGTCGTGGAACGGTCCGTTGCACATCAGGCGTACCACTCACCGCTCCGGGGGCCCAGTCGCCGGCGCCTTGAATCGCTGTTGAAGGAGAACGCGCTCGACCCCCCGAAAACCCCGGTGGTCACGGCGATTCCAGGCATGTACACCCTCTCCTCCGACGCACAGGCGGCGAAGGCTCTCGTCGCGAGTGAAACCGGGCCCCTCGATGTTCCGGGCCTGGTGGCTGCCCTGCGGCAGTTCGCGCCCGACAAGGTGTATGTGGTCAGCTCCTTCCTGCGCCAATTGGACATCGATTTCCCTGCGGCGACCGAATATGTCGATGATTCCTGGCTGAAGCAGACCTTCGGCTAGCCGCATCCCCGGCATGTACGGCCGCGCCCCGCACCGCGGCGATCCGTGACACATGCCGGTACAGCCCGTAACGGGTTTCGCTCGGAACCGCTGTGCGGCCGAGACGATCCCAGTAATGGATTGCATGCCTCATTCGGCATTCGGCGCGACCTTGCACCGCGATCGCATGTAAGGAACTTTCTGTGCTTGAATCCAGGGAAACAGTGAACCTCACGTCCAGGTCCATCGCCGAGCTGGGCTGGGATGTGCTGACGAGAAACGATCCGGATCTCGGGGCACTTCTCGACGCCGAGGCGAGTTACCAGAGCGCAAGCCTGTCGATGGTCGCTTCGGCCAGTATGGCTCCGCCATCCGTCTTGTGCGCACATGGCACGGTCCTGTCGAATGTCACCGCCGAGGGCTACCCAGGGGCGCGCTACCACCCGGGTGCCGTGCACTTCGACGCGATCGAGACACTTGCCGTCGAACGCGCCAAGAGCCTCTTCGGCGCCAGATACGCGAATGTCCAGCCCCACTCCTGCTCATCAGCCAACCTGGCGGTCCTGGGGGCACTGCTGCCCCGCGGCGGCAGAATTCTCGCGCTGGAGCTCGACTCCGGCGGACATCTGACGCACGGCGCCGGAGCATCGGTCAGCGGCAAGTACTACGACGTGGCCCACTACGGTGTCGCCCTCGACGGATCCCTCGACTACGGCACGATCCTCGACCGCGCGCTCGAACACCGCCCGGACGTCATCATCGCGGGAGCGAGCGCCTACCCCCGGTGGATAGATTTCGTCCGGTTCAGGGCCATCGCGGATCGAGTCAGCGCCTATCTGCTCGCCGACATCTCCCATATCGCCGGACTGGTCGCCGCGGGGCTGCATCCGAGCCCGATCGACTACGCCCACATCACCACGACCAGCACCTACAAACAGCTCGCGGGCCCCAGGGGCGGTCTGATCCTGCTCGGCAAGGACCACCGCCGGACCGCGCCGGACGGACGCACCGAACTGTGGAAGCTGATGCAGCGCGCCGTGTTCCCCGGGTTCCAGGGAACACCGGACCCGTCATCGATCGCAGCCAAGGCGCGCGCCCTGGCCATCGCGTCGAGCGGCGCTTTCCAGGCCACGATGAAACGCGTCGTGGACGGCGCGAAGGCGCTGTCGGATGAACTCTTGACGCTCGGACATGACGTCCTGACCGGCGGCACCGACAACCACATGGTTCTGGTCGACGTCCAGGCCGCCGGGCTCACCGGCATCGTGGCGGAACGGGCGCTCGAAGAAAGCGGAATCCTGGTCAACAGGAACAAAATTCCCGGAGATCCGCTTCCACCTGCGGTGGGCGGCGGTCTGCGCTTTGGTACCAATATCCTCGCGCAGCGTGGAATGGGCCCCTTCGAGGTCCGTGCCTGTGCGGGAATCGTGCATGACGTGCTCTCCGCCATCCGGGTCCGGGATACCACTCACTACGAATTGGACGCGGCACTCCGTGATGCGGCGCGCGACCGCGTACACGCACTCTGTGCGCGTTTCCCGCTTCAGTTCAATGACAAGTAGACGGACCGCTCCGATCGGAAGGAACAAGGCATGACTTTCGCCGATTCCATGACGCAGCCGGCCTCCTACTTCTTTCCGCCGGCGCCAGGTTTCCGTTCGACGCAAAACCGGGGACGCTTGGGCGAGCGGCTGGAACGATCCCTTGAGGTGGTCTTTCCCCCGGACAGCGGGGAGCTTTCTCGCACCTCGGTCCTGACGGTGGCGCTGGCCGCTCTTGTCTATCGGTACACTGCCCTCGAGCGGGTCTCCATGGACGTACTCGACGGCCGGTGCGCTCATTCCGTTGTCCTCACCGATGAGTCGAGCACGATCGATCTCGTCGAAGGGCTGAGCACCGCACCGCGACCGGATCGCGAACCCGGCCCCCTCGCCCTCTCGTTCACCGGCGGCTCCGGCGGTGCGGACAGCTCGGTCGTACCCGACCTGGACGCCTCAGTCGTACGTGAACTGGTCCTTTCCGCGGACCGGGAGGCGTCGAAGGTGACGCTGAGTTTCGATGCCGCCGGATTCGACGACGCCTATGCCGACCGGATCTCCGGTCACTACAAGGTCCTGCTGGACCACATGGTGAGCACCCCGGATGCTCCCGTCGCCCGGCTGAACATCCTGACGGCCCAGGAAACCGACACCATGCTCCGCGCCTGGAACGCCACGGACACGCGTCTCACCGAGGACAGTTGCCTCCATCAGGCGTTCGAGGCCCGGGCCGCGGAGGCTCCCGATGCGGTGGCCGCCGTCTTCGGAACCGAGGCGTGGTCGTTCGACACGGTGAACCGACGGGCCAACGAACTGGCCCACCGCCTGATCGAACTCGGGGTCGGACCCGATGCCAGGGTGGGTATCCACCTCGAAAAGAGCCCTGATCTCCTGGTAGCGATCCTGGGAGTACTGAAGGCCGGCGGGGCGTACGTCCCCCTGGATCCGAAGTATCCGCGGGACCGTCTCGCAAGGATGGTCCTCGGCACCGGCTGTGAGGTGATGATCAGCAGCCGGGCACTCGACCGGACCTTTCTCTCCGAGGTGCGCCACCATCTGTTGGTCGACGACCTGGGGAGCCGGCCGGGCGCGCCCGCCGGCAATCCCGTCACCGGGGTCCGCCCGGACAGCCTCTGCTATGTCATCCACACCTCGGGTTCCACCGGAACGCCCAAGCCGATCGCCTTGTGCCACCGCGGTGTGCTCAACAACCTCGCGGATCTCAACGCGAGATACGGTGTGGGGCCCCGGGACTCGGTTCTCGCGCTGTCCTCGCCGAGTTTCGACATGTCGGTGTACGAGTTCCTCGGCATCACCATCGCCGGCGGCACGGTGGTCATCCCGGACGCGGAGGCCGGGTACCACCCGGCTTCGTGGTGGGAGCTCGTCGACCGGCACCGCGTCACGGTGTGGAACACGGCGCCGCCGCTGATCGAGCTGTTCCTGGACTTCGTCGAGACCGGTGGGGACGCCCGTCCGCTCCCGCTGAAGCTCTGCATGACCGGCGGGGACTGGGTGCCGGCGACGATGCCGGCGCGCTTCCGGAAGGTCGCTCCCCAGCTCCGGTTCGTCGCACTGGGCGGAGCGACGGAAGCCTCCATCCATTCGACCGCTTACGAGTGGGACGCCTCCGAGGAGTGGAGCAGCGGCCACCTGCCTTACGGTCGGCCGCTGGCCAACCAGCGGACGTTCATCCTCGACGAGCGGATGATGCCGGTACCGGTGGGTGTCCCCGGAGAGCTCTACCTCGCCGGGGTCGGCCTGGCCCGTGGGTACCTGAACCGCCCCCAGGAGACGAGCGAGCGGTTCGTGCGATGGTCCTGTGGCGACCACCTGGAGGAACGCCTGTACCGCACGGGTGACATGGCGAGGTTCCGGCCCGACGGACTGATCGAGATCCTCGGGCGGAAGGACTTCCAGGTCAAGATCAACGGGATCAGGGTGGAACTGGGAGAGATCGAATCCACCCTGGCCGCCCACCCCGCGGTCCAGCGTGCGGTGGTCGTCTCCCGGACGGCTCCGGACGGGCATGTGACGCTGGTCGCGTATGTGACCGCCAAGCGCGGCGGAACGCCGGACTACGCGTCGCTGTTCGACGCGCTGCACGCACGGCTTCCCAAGCACATGATCCCCTCGTCGATCGACGTCGTGGAGTCACTGCCCCTGAACAAGAACGGCAAGGTGGACCGGCGCGCGCTGAGTTCACCGGCGTACGGGAGCGCCACCGCCCCGCCCCTGCCGCAGCAGGGCCCGCAGCAGACCGGGAGCTGGTATCGCGTGGTGCTCGATGCGTGGCGGGACGTCCTGGGCGTCGACCACCTGGATGGCCGCGACGACTTCTTCGAGAACGGCGGGGACTCCATGAAGGCGATCAGAAGCATGGTGCGCATCGACCGCCGGCTGGGTGTCTCCGACATCTACGACCATCCGACCGCGTCCGCCCTGGCGGACCACCTGGCCGAACGTTACGGCGAGCAACCAGAAACCCCCTAGTCCCAGAGTTGTCCGACCTCCGGAGTGGCCATGCCCGTCTACCTCGTGACCGGCGCCGCGGGTTTCATCGGCGCGAACTATGTGCAGCACCTGCTGGAGTGGGAGTCTCCAGATGCCGAAGTGATTGCGGTGGACTATCTCGGTTTCGCTGGCAATCAGGCGAACTTGGACCCGGTGTCAGACCGCATCGTGTTCGAAAAGGCCGACATCGCCGACCTCGACTCGATGAAAGAGATCTATCAGCGGTACCGGCCGGATTACGTCGTGAACTTCGCAGCGGAGTCGCACAACGACCGTGCGATCCTGGAACCGAGCGCGTTCATGCGGTCCAACGCGCTCGGGGCACAGGTGATGGCCGAGTGCAGCCGGCTAGTGCCTGTCCGGTCTCATGTCCACGTGTCGACGATCGAGGTGTACGGCGAACTGCCGCCCGGAGGCAAGTGGTTCACCGAAGGGTCTCCTCTGAACGCGAAGACGCCCTACAGCGCGGCCAAAGCCGCCGGGGACCAGATCGTGCGCGCCTACATGCAGACCTATCCCGAACTGAACATTCGGATGACGCACTGTGCCAACAACTACGGCCCGTACCAGTTGCCGGAGAAGCTGATCCCGCTGGCGGTGACGAACCTCCTGCGTGGCCGGAAGGTTCCGGTTTACGGCGACGGGCTGCAGAGCCGCGACTGGCTGCACGTGGCCGATCACTGCGCCGCGGTACACCGGGTGCTGCACGCCGACCTGGGACCGATCCCCCCGCAGGCGGCCACGGCACCGGAACTGCTGCCGGTCTTCGACATATCCGCCCGCTGCGAGGCCACCAACCTGGACATCGCCCACCGGGTCGTCACGGCGCTCGGCCTGGACCCGGCGGAGTGGATAGAGCACATCCCGGACCGGCCCAACCACGACCGCCGCTACCTGATCGGCCCGGGAAAGATTGAGACGCAGCTGAGCTGGCGACCGGTGCACGACTTCGGCGTCGGCATGGCCGAGACGGTCGCCTGGTATGTGGAACATCGCGACTGGTGGGAACGAATTATCGAAGAAAGGGGCGAACTCGGCTTCGACTGGAGCAGAGTCGGGAGCGTCTGCAGGTCGTCGAATTTCTCGCTTGATGGGGGTAATGCCCGCTCTGGAGTGGAACCGGGGTCGACATGTCATCGGTGACCTCCTCTCCACCAGAGCCACGGTTGGACGATCGTCTCAAGCACGTCGGGGTGGTGCCCAGTGCGGACACCACCCGGCGGAGTACTGCCGATATTGCCAGAGAGAAGGCTTAGGAGTGACGCGCAGATGTCGTTGACCCAGAGCAACCATGCTCCGGGCGTTGCCGGAAGCGCCTGCCCGGACACGCTGGGCCGTGAGGTGACACTAGATGGAGAACCGCTGGCCGCTGACGCTTTGATGCCTCTGGCTCTGGCCAATCTAGGGCATTTCACGTCCATGCGGGTCGACGCCGACGGCGGCATCCGCGGCTTGGCGCTGCACATGGAGCGCCTCGCGCGGGACTGCAGAAGCGTTTGGGGCGCCGACCTGAACACTGGCCGTGTACGCACCTACATCCGGCAGGCCTTGGATGGACGAAGAGGCCCGTGCGTGGTCCGTGTCACGGTCTACGATCCGAAGGTGGATATCGGGTGGCCGGCGAAGGTGGGTGAGCCGCGAGTGCTGCTGTCTTTACGTGGCGTCGGCTCGACGACCTCGGCGCCGCTGCGCGTGATGAGCGTTCCGTACGAGCGTGACCTGCCTGAGGTGAAGCACGTCGGACTCTGCGGTGCTTTGCACGCCCGCCGCACGGCCCAGCTCGCCGGGTTCGGCGACGCACTGTTCGTTGGCCGCGATGGGTTCGTGAGTGAAGGCGTTACGTGGAACGTGGGCTTCGTCAACCAGGACGGAACGATAGTGTGGCCGAAGGCCACGGTGCTCCCCGGCGTCACCATGGTGCTGCTGCAGCAGCTCACCGAGCACCAGGTTGCCACCATCACACTGCAACAGGCCAAGGGCATGGCGGCTGCGTTTGCGACGAATGCGAGTATCGGTGTCAGGGCCCTGTCAACCATCGACGAATCTGAACTGCCAACTGATCACGCCGCGTTGGGTGAGCTTCACGAGATGTACTCATCAATTCCCGGCGAAAGAGCATAAGAGCTCCTAACGCGATGTGGGACGCAGGCGTCGCCAGCAGATGAGTGAGCAGGCGAGTTTTAAAGGAACGTTTCGTGGATGCCGTCGCGGGTCTCCCAGCGGATGCGCAGACGGCCGAACCAGTGCAGCAGCGCGATGGTCTGCTCAACGACCCACCGCTTGGTTTTCAGCCCGGAGCCATGGGTGGTGCCCCGGCGGGCGATGATTGGCTTGATGCTCGTGACCCACACCTGGCGGCGGTAGCAGTCGTGGTCGTAGCCAAGGTCGGCATAGACCTCCTTGGGTCGCTGCCGGGGCCGGCCGCGTTTGCCGCGGATGCGCGTGATGGCCGCCAGCAGCGGCATCAGCTGGGTGATGTCGTTGCGGTTGCCGCCGGTCAGCGTCACCGCCAGCGGGATGCCGGTGGCATCGCAGATCACGTGGTGCTTGGAGCCCGGCCGGCCCCGGTCGACCGGGCTCCGCCCGGTTTTGGGCCGCCCTTGAGCGCCCGGACGTGGGAACTGTCGATCACCGCCCGCGACAAGTCCAGGCGGTCGGCGGCCCGCAGCTCGTCCAGCAGCACCTCGTGCAGCCGCTGCCACACCCCGGCCGCGTTCCAGTCCCGCCCGCCAGCAGGTCATCCCGAGCCGATCCCCAGCTCCTGCGGCAGCCATTCCCACTGGATGCCGGTGTAGAGGACGAACAGGATGCCGCACAGCACCTTGCGGTCCTCCAATACCGGCTTGCGGCAGGGCCTGCGACACCCGGCAGGCGGCACCGGCAACAGCGGCTCGACTCTCGACCACAACTCGTCCTCCATCAGCCACGGCCGAGCACTTCGTTTACTCACACCCCAGCAACTGGCACATCCCTCCAGGGGACACGGCTACTCACGTTGCGTTAGGGGCTCTCAGGGCGTGCACGCCGTGCGTGGGCGCCGGCGCAGCATCGACCTGGTCCGCTATCGGTTCTACGGCGAGCGGTTCGCCGGTGCGAAGACGGCGGCGTCCGTCGCTGGTGCCCAGATCCGGGGTGCCAGGCTGGGCAGCTGCTCTCCTTGGTGCGTGGCGGGTCCCCTTTCGTGAGCAGAAGGCCGGGACGCGGCATGTCGGTTCAGGGGTTCAGGTCCGCCTCTGTCGTGGGCGGCCTCGTGGCGGTTCGGCGGGATCGACTGGGAGACGGATGGGAAATCGGTGCGGCGGTTTCCTGCGGGCAACTGCCGCAAGTTGCCGGAAACTGCGGGAAACGGGCATGGGTGTGCGGGGGTGTGGCCAGTGCGGGCTCCTGGCTGTGGTGCACGTATCGGAACCGCCGCACCGCACTCGGGACGCCCCGCTCCGGCCGGAGTGGGGCGCCGTCGGCTCCGGCGCAGTCATTGGCCGTGCCGCACAGCCCGGCGCCCTCCCGTCAGTTCTCCGCCGGGCGCCCGATCTCGGTCACCTTCCCGCCTCCGGCCAGGCGTGCGCTGACCTGGGCCCGCGCGCCCGCAGGTGCCCGTACCGCCAGGGTCCGCCCCTTGGCCGAAGCCTGCGCCGCCCCCGTCACCTCGATGTCCGTGACCGCCGCGCTGCCCGCCGCCAGCAGATACCCGTGCCCGGACTGGGCCCGCCACCGGGTGCTCGCCACCACCTGCCGGCCGTACCGGCTGCATGCTGCGGTGGACCGGGAGCGGGCCACCACCCGCGCCGCCGCCCCGGGTCTCGTGAGCCGTACGCTTACGTCGCCGAGGCCGCGCCATGTGTCGGCTCGTACGCAGGACCACACGGCGTGTCCGCCGTTCTCGGGCAGATGCTGATTGGCGAAGTCCCAGATGTTGACCGTGCGTACGTCGTCGGGCAGTTCCGTAAGGTGGCAGGCCGCGCGTGCCCAGCTCGGCTGTGCCGGTGTGCCGGTGGCCTCGTGCGGTTGCCACGCTGTGGTGTCCTTGCCTGGCGGTGGGGTGTAGGTGAGGTGGGCGGGGACGAGCCCGCCGAGGTCGGTGACGACGAAAGCGTGCTGCTCCGCGATGCGGGGTGAAGTGTGCAGGTGCAATGCAGGCCAGGAGTGGCAAGGGCCCGAGGCCGCGGGGGTGCGCACAGGGTCGGTGACGCCTGTTTTCGACACCTGTAGCGGCTGCGCGGGTGCGCCAGGGCGCAGCAGGTCGCGTGTCTGTGCCCTGGCGATCCAGGGGGCGGTCAAGTAGCGGGACGTGCCGTGCCCGCGGCTGACGACCAGGGCGGCGGCCGTAGTCAGGTCGCTGTTGTCGGTGCGGGCGAAGTCGAGGGCGGAACTGCCGTCGGGGGAGAGGGGCTCGCTGTACCGGACGGCGCGCAGGCCGTCGTGGAACAGTGCCACGGCCTTGCCGTCCACCTCGCCCGCGTACAGCAGCCGGGTGCCGTGCAGGGGCGGGTCCGTGGCGGTGTCGGGCGTACGGGTGACGCGGGCGCCGGCGGGGGGTGCCGCCCAGGTGGCCAGTGCGCGGGCGAGCAGGTCGCGGTCTCCGGTGCGCCCGCCGCGGGGCGGCCAGGCGGTGAAGTCCACCCGCGCGGTGCCGGACCATTCGTTTCGGGGCGTGCGTACCAGGGCATCGGGGGAGGCCGCCTCCGCGCCGGCAGTCGTGGGCGGTGCCTTCGCCCCCGGGGCCGACCCGGTGGCGGTCAGTACCACGGCGCCTACCGCCACCACCGCCGCCACGGCCCAGGCGAGGCGGAACCGGTGCCTGCGCCGCAGCAGGTCCGTGGGACGGATGCGCACCGAGCAGGCGTCGAACTCGGCTGAGCGGAGAAGGGACAGGGGCCTGGCTGCTTCGACGGCGGGGGCGTCCAACTGGCGCGCAAGGCGTACGACCCTGTCCGCGCGGCTCGCGCCTGCCGCGGTGAGCAGTTCCAAGGCGTGCGCCTCGGGCAGTCCGTCCGCGCGGCACAGGACGAAGGCCGCGCGGACGTCGGCGGACACCCCGGACAGCGCCTGCCCCAGCGCGATCTCCTCCCGGTCACCCGCGCGCGGGAAGAGCCGCAGCCCCCACACCACAGGCAGGGTGGGGCGCAGCGCACGAGGTGGCGGAAGGGTTTTGGGCCACCAGCGGGGGCGTCGCTCGTACGCCAGTGCGGCACGTAGTACGCGCTCCCGCACCGCCCACACGGGCCCGTGACGCTCCGGCCCCGGCCGCTGGGCCGGTACCCGGAGGGCGTACTGCCGCAGCCGGAAGCCGGGCAGGGCGCGCTGCACCAGGCCGTGGGACACCAGCACTCTGCGGTGCCTGCCGAGCGAGGGCGGCAGCGTGAGATAGGCGAGCCGGACCAGGCCGGTGTAGTGCTCGACGAGGCCGGCCTCGGCCTCGCCCAGCGCCGTCGTGCGTTCACTGCCCTTCGGGAAGCGGCTCTTGAAGGTGACCATGCGGCGAGGTGCCTCCCAAAGGCTGTCGGTGAGCTGTCGCTTCCCTCCATCAAACGAGTGAACGGTGGTGTGGTCACCGTGATGACGCGACCGGTGATCGCGGTCGGTGCCGCACAGCGAGGCCCCCTTTTCGCCGCTTTGCGCATCGCGCGGGACACGCGCGGAGGCGGCGATTATGCTCGGTCGGCTGGTGCTTGAGGAGCCATGCGCGGCACATGCGGTCGGAGTGTTGACGCTTCCCGTTTCCGCCGGGCGCCGCGCGCAGTTGGGGAGGGAGATCGCGCATGCAGAGCCGTGCCGAACGTGTCCGTACCGACCGTGTTCGTGCCGACCTTGCCCGCATCGATCGGGCTCATGTCCGTCGTGCCCGTATTCGTCGCGGCCGATTCCGTGTGTACGCGGGAACGGTGGCGTCCATCGTCCTCGGCGTAACCGTCCTTACAGGACCGGCGCGGGCCACGGGCGCCGAACACGTCGAACGCGCCGAACAACAGGCGTCCGAGCGCCATGAGTTGACGCAGGAAGCGCTGGACCGGTTGGTGTCCGAGACCTGGATGCCTGGTGTGGCCGCCCAGGCCCGGGACGGTGGTGGTGTGTGGAGCGGTACGGCCGGGGTCGCCGACTTTGAGACCGGACGCGGGCGCAGCGCCGCCGACCACTTCCGGGCCGCCAGCATCACCAAGACGTTCCTCGCCACTCTCGTCCTGCAACTGGAGGCCGAGGGGAAGCTCGCTCTCGACGACAGCGTGGACCGGTGGCTGCCGGGCGTGATCCGCGGCAACGGCAACGACGGCCGCCGGATATCCGTACGCCAACTGCTCCAGCACACCAGTGGACTGTTCAGCTTCAGCGAAGACCCGGAGATGAGGAAGCTCTTCAGCGCAGAGGGGTTCCTCGAGCACCGCTACGACACGTTCGCGCCCGAGGACGTGCTGAGCGCCGCGCTGCGGCACCGGCCGTTGTTCGAACCGGGTAAGGGCTGGGCGTATTCCAACACGAACTATCTCGTCGCCGGGCTGGTCGTCGAAGCGGTGACCGGCCATTCCTACCGCGACGAGATCGAGCGCCGCATCCTGCGCCCGTTGAAGCTGCGCGAGACGTTCTTCCCCGGCACCGACCCCACGCTGCCTGCTCCGCACCCCGTCGCGTACTCCACCTTGTACGTGCCGGGGCCGCACGCCGAGGTCCACGACGCGACGGAGTACAACACCACCATGTGGGCGGGCTCCGCCGATCTGGTGTCCACGGCCGGGGACGTCAACCGCTTCCTGGCCGCACTGCTGGGTGGGAAGCTGCTGCCCGCGGCACAGCTGCGGGCCATGCTCCAGTCGGTACGCGTACCGGAAGGGGCCCTCATCGACCGGTACGGGCTCGGACTCATGGGCCGCGAGCTGTCTTGCGGGAAGACGGTCTGGGGCCACGACGGAAGCCTGCAGGGCTCGCTGTCGCACGCGTCCGGCACCGTGGGCGGTCGGCACGTGCTCACTTTCAACATCAATGGTGACTGGTTGACACAGCAGACGGCGCGGTTCTACCAGGACGTCATCGAGGCGGAGTTCTGCGGCACGAAGCCTGGCAAGCCCGGCGTGAAGGTTGGTACGAAGCCCGGCATGAAGCCCGGCAGCAAGGTTGGTACGAAGCCTGGGAGTAAGGTTGGTACGAAGCCCGATGCGAAGCCTGGTACGCCGCCCCTGGGCTAGCACAGCGAACCGCCCGTCCCCGCCATCGCGCGCCCGTACTAGCCGGGCCCCCGTCCGGCACGGTCCCGGCGTCGCGCCAGGTGGCCGGCGAGTTCCTGGTGGCGGAACTGGTACGTGCGGCCGTGCTGGCGCAGGATTTCGCGGCGGTGGAGGGCGTGCAGGAAGGTGGCGGCGCGCCAGGGGAGACGGCCGTGGAGGGCGAGCCAGGCGTGGGCGAGGGCGGTCGGCAGGGCGGCGGTGTGCAGGGCGGCGAGGACCAGGCCGACGGTCAGGCCGAGGAAGACGCCGTGCCAGGGCTGGAGGCGGAGGGTTCCGGTGCCGATCCGGTGCAGCAGGACCTGCCCGGGTCCGTACCGGAGACCGAGCACGATGAGGGTGGTGAGCAGGGCCGTTCCCAGCACGCAACCGGCGGCGACGAGCCGGTCGTTGCGCCAGGAGCCCTGGGCGGTGGCGCCCTCGCGCAGGGAGCGCGGCTGGTTGGCCCAGTTCAGCAGGCCGGCCACCAGGCCGAGCGGCGGGCCGAAGATCAGGCCGAAGACGACGGTGAGGGCCAGTGCGTGTTCGGGGGACTGGCGCATGAGGGTGAGCCCGGCCAGCCAGCCCATGCCGCAGGCGGGCAGGGTTCCGTGGAGGACGTGGCGCAGCGGCGGTCCCAGTTCGCGCCGGTGCGTGAAGGTGATGTGGGTGGGTTCCCGGGGGCGGCGGACGTCGGCGAGCAGGTGGACGGTGACGGTGGCCAGCCCGATACCGGTGGCCATGGACAGCAGTACGTCGAGCCAGAAGCCGCCGGCGGGCGGCCGGGCGTCGAGCACGGCCCGGGCCGCCGCCATCAGCGCGGCCGGGACGGCGCAGCAGGCCAGGGCCGCCGGTAGGGCGTTGCGCGGGCCTGCGGTCAGGCGGGGGCGCAGGAGCAGCACCAGGAGGAAGGCTGAGCCGAGTTGGAGGCCGTCGACGGCCCCGCCCGCGGGGGCGCACGCCGCGCCGACGGCGGCCACCGCGCCGCCGGCCGCGAGTGCGGCCGTCACTTCGGCCGGTCGGCGCGGCCGGGTGTCCCGCAGCAGGGCGAGGGTGACGGCGGTGGTGATGCCGATGGCCAGGCCACGGGTGAACCCTTTGGGCATGAAGATCGCGGGCCAGTACGTCAGCACCAGCAGCAGCGCGCAGGCACCGACCGGCACGGCGGGTGGCACCAGGGTGGTCAGGCGCCACCAGGCCAGTTCGCCCGGCGATCGCGGCCCGGACCGTGCGCGGGCCCAGTACGCCAGCCGCTCAAGGGCCCGGTCGGCGCCGCCGGGCAGGCGGCGGAGCCGGGCGTCCTGCCCGGCGGGGAACTGCCGCAGCCCTTCTTGGAGGTAGCCGTCCATCAGGGCCTCGCGCGCCGACGGGCCGTCCCGCTCGGCCAGTTCCGCCCACCGGTCGAGCGTGGCCGGTACGTGCGCGGGCGGCGTGGTCGCGCGCGGGCCGTACACCCGCCACACCAGGTCGAGGTGGAAGGGCAGCCGTAACAGGTCGCTGACCGGGCCCTCCGGCGCCCGGCCGAGCCGGCGGAGGACGGGCTGCCAGTCCGCGACGGTCTCCGTCCCGACCGCGCGGCGGTGCAGGCAGGCCCGTACTTCGGACGGTGTGCGAGGAGGCAGCAGCAGTGGCGTGAAGCCGCCCGCCTGGCTGACGGGGTCGGGGCCGGGGCGAGCGAAGACGAGCGCCGGATGCTCAGGGGGGATCTCGGCGTACAGGCGCGTGACGGCCTGATTCCAGCGGTCCTCGTCGATCTCGTCGGCGCCGTCCAGGACGAACACCATCTGCGGATGCCGTACGACCACGTCGTAGAGCGTGTTGCGCGTGGCTGCCAGCGCCTGGGCCAGTGCCGGGTGCTGGCTCGCCACTTCCCGTTCGACCCAGGGCCAGAAATGCTGCTCGTCCCGCCACCGGGCCAGCGGCAGGTACAGCGGGAACCGTCCGGCCAGGAACAGTCCTTGGGTGACCAGGAGGGCGAGCGTGGATTTGCCGGTGCCTCCTTCGCCGAAGACCACGGCCCGGAACAGCGGCCCGCCCCGCTCGGTCAGCCGCGCGTAGTACCGAGCCCACTCGGCCGTCCCCCATCCCGCGTAACTCTCGGGCCGGGCAGGTGCGTTGACCACCGCCGCCCCGCTGCGCAGGCTCTGGAGGGTCAACGGCATCAGGGGTGCGCTGCCCAGCCCCCGGCGGCTCGCCTCGTCCGCCCACTGCCGTTCCAGCGTGGCCCGTTCCCGTACGAGCGCCTCGGCCACGTCCAGCGGTTCGCGCGGCCGCGGCCGCAGGTACTGGAGGAGCGCGACGGCCGCCCCCACGACGGCCGTGATCAGCAGGACCTGCTCCTCGGCCAGCGCGGCGAGTGTTACGGCCGCCACGCAGGACAGCAGCACCGAACGCGTCAGCAGCGCACGGCCGCCGCGCCGCTGGAGGAAATCTCGCACTGTGCCCACGGCCCGCCCCCAGTCACACGCCGTTCAGGCCACACTCCGGGGCCGTGGCGCGCCGTCCCTCACGGTACGAGAACGGCGGCCGCGAGGTTGGTTTTTGGACACAGGTCTCAGGGCGCGGTGGCGCTCTCGCTGTCGGTGTGGCAGGGGAAGACCTGGTCGAGACCGACGTACCGCAGGATCCGCAGGGTGTTGGCCGGTACGGCGGCGAGCGCGATGTCCGCCCGCGCGGCCAGGGCGTGGTTGCGGGCAGCCAGCAGGGCGGTGATGCCGCTGGAGTCGCAGAACTCCATGCCCGCCAGGTCGAGGACCAGGCGCCGGCCCGGTTCCAGGGTGAGGCCGGCGACGAAGGCACGCAGTTCGTCGGCGTGGTCGTAGTCGAGGTCGCCGGAGATCTCCAGTACGGGTCCGGTCGCGGCGTCTCGGGCGGTGATCTTCAGCGGGCTCATCGGCGGGCTCATCGGCGGTGGTTCGTCGCAGGGTCGGCGGTCGGGCGGGCCTCGGCGGGTATGCCGAGGGCCAGCAGGGCGGTGTCGTCGTCCAGGCCGTCGCCGAAGCCGTCCAGCAGCCCGGTCAGCGCCCGGATCACGGCGTGCGGTGGTGCGCCGGCATGGCCGGCGGCGAACTCTTGCAGGGCCTCGTCCCCGTACAGGGCACGGTCGGGGCCGGTGCGGGCCTCGGTGAGGCCGTCGGTGTAGAGCAGCAGGGAGTCGCCCGGGGCGAGGGTGGTCGTGGCGGTGGCGAAGTGCGGGTCGGGCAGGATGCCGACGAGCAGGCCGCCGGGGGTGGGCAGGTAGTCGCAGGCGCCGTCGGCGCGCAGGACCAGGGCCGGCGGGTGCCCGCCGGAGGCGAGCCGCACGGTGACCTGCCCGCTGTCGGCGTCGGGTTCCAGGGTGCCGAAGATGGCGGTGCAGTAGCGCGGGTCGCCGCCGGTGTACCGCTCGTGCAGGACCGTGTTCAGGGTGGCCAGGGTGGTCACCGGGTCGGCGTCGTGCAGCGCGGCGGCGCGCAGGGTGTAACGGGTCAGCGACGTCAGGGCGGCGGCGCGGGGGCCCTTGCCGCTCACGTCCCCGAGGAAGAAGGCCCAGCGTTTGCCGTCCAAGGCGAACAGGTCGTAGAAGTCGCCGCCGAGCCGGTCGGGGGAGGCGGTGTGGTAGTACGAAGCCACCTCCAGGCCGGGGATGTCGGGCAGCACGCTGGGCAGCAGGCTCTGCTGGAGGACGGCGAGCGCTTCCTGGAGCCGGGCGCGGTCGTCCTCCGCCTGCTTGCGGGCCGCTTCCGCCTCCTGCCGGCGCCGCAGGAGTTCCTCCTCGTAGGCGCGGCGGTCGCGGGCGTCGAAAAGGGTGGTGCGGACGAGCAGCGGCTCACCCTCGGAACCGCGTTTGACGGTCGAGGAGACCAGCACCGGCATCCGGGTGCCGTCGGAGTGCCTGACCTCCAGCGCGATCCCGCTGATCTCGCCCTGCATGCGCAGCAGCGGCGCGAAGTGGGTCTCGTGGTAGAGCTTGCCGCCCACCGTGAGCAGGTCGGTGAAGCGCATGCGCCCCACCACCGCGTCCCGTTTCAGGCCGAGCCAGCCCAGGAGCGTGGCGTTGATCTTCGCGATGGTGCCGTCCATCAATGTGGACAGGTAGCCGCACGGGGCGGAGTCGTAGAGTTCCTCGGCGCTGTCCTCCAGCAGGGCGGCGAACGCGGCGTTCGCGGCGCCGCTGCCCCCGGTTCCGTAGGGGTCGGGGTCCCCCTGTCCGGTGCGGCGCATCACCGCAGGCCCGCGAGGAAGGCGGTGACGGCCTGGTTGACGGCCTCGGGCGCGGACAGGTGCGGGCAGTGCCCGGTGGCGTCCAGGGTGACCAGCGTCGAGCCGGGGATCCGTGCGTGCACGTAGGCGCCGACCTCCCGCGGGGCGATCACGTCCTGCGCGCTCTCCAGCACCAGCGTCGGCACGGTGACGGTCTTCAGGTCGTCGCGGCAGTCGGACAGGAAGGTGGTACGGGCGAAGACGCGGGCCATGCGGGGGTCGGTGGCGCAGAAGCTGTTGGTCAGCTCCTCGCCCAGTGCGGGCCGCTCCGGGGTGCCCATGATCGTCGGCGCCATGGCGGCCGACCAGCCCAGGTAGTTCGACTCCAGCGAGTCCAGCAGCTCGTCGATGTCCGCCGCGCTGAAACCGCCGCGGTAGCCGTCGTCGTCGATGTAGCAGGGCGAAGGGGCGACCATCACCAGGGAGCCGATCCGCTCCGGGGCCTGCCGGGCGGCGAGCACACCGGCCATGGCGCTCACCGAGTGCCCGACGAACGCCGCGTCGCGCAGGTCGAGGGCCTCGGCCACCTCCACCACGTCCTGGGCGTAGCCGCTCATGGAGGCGTACCGGTCCTCCTGGAAGGCCGAGAGGTCGGAGCGGCCGCAGCCGACGTAGTCGAACAGCACCACCCGGTAGACATCGGTCAGGGCAGGCACGGTCAGACGCCACATGTTCTGGTCGCAGCCGAACCCGTGGGCCAGCACCACCGCGGGCCCCTCCGGGTTGCCGGTGACCGTGACGTTGTTCCTGCGAAGGATGTCCATACCAACCATCCTCGCATCTACCCCGACCCTTCTGGCATGCCCCTGGCGACCGGGCGCCGGTGCTGGCGGGAACCGGCCGCCGCAGCGCGTCGGCGCCGTGTCGGTGGCGTGTCGGCGGGCGCTGCGACCTTGGCACATGGGACGGCACCGGGGCGACCGGCGGGGCCGCCCCGGCACCGCCCGCCGTCCGGTCCCCAAGATCAAGGAGTCGTCATGTCCACGGAAGCACGGCCGCAGGCCCACCCCAGGACCCGGCCCTGGGACGTCCACCGGCTGCCGCGCGCCGACGGCAGAACGTTCCTGGTCACCGGCGGCAACGCGGGCATCGGCTACTTCGTCGCGGAACAGCTCGCCGGAACCGGGGCCCACGTCGTGCTGGGCAGCCGCGACCGTACGAAGGCCGGGACAGCAGCGGACGCCATCCGCTCCCGCGTCCCCGGCGCCCGCGTACGCCACGTCCCGCTGGACCTGGCCGACCTGGCGTCCCTGGAAGACACGGTGGACGCGCTGGGGCAGGACCCGCTCGACGCGGTGGTCAACAACGCCGGTGTGGCGCTCGACGACCCGCCGCGCCGCGAGACCAAGGACGGCAACGAGCTGATGTTCGGCACCAACCACCTCGGGCACTTCGCGCTCACCGGGTGGCTCGCGCCCCTGCTGGCCGCCGCGCCGGCCGGCCGCGTCGTGACCGTCGGCAGCTTCGCGGCGAAGTCCGAGCGGCTGGACCTGGACGACCTCCAATCCACCGGGGACTACCGGCCGAAACGCACCTACGGACGGTCGAAGCTGGCGCAGACGCTCTTCGGATTCGAACTCGACCGCCGCCTGCGCGCCGCCGGCAGCCCCGTACGCAGCGTCGTGGCCCACCCCGGCGGCGCGCTGGACTCCCTCACCCCCGCACGGCCGCCGGTGCACGTGCGCACCACCGGCGAACGGTTGCGCGGCCTGCCGGCCGGCCTCCTGGTCCAGGGCAAGGACGCGGGCGCGTGGCCCATCGTGCGGGCCGTCCTCGATCCGGAGGTGGCTGGGGGCCAGCTGTGGGGTCCGTGGGTCTTCGGCCTGCGTGGCATGCCACGGGCCGAGCCGGTCAAGGGCCGCTTCGCCGACACCGGAACCGCGGCGCGTCTGTGGGACGCCAGCCGCGACCTGACCGGCAGCGATCCGCTCCTCGGCTTCGCCTAACGGACCAGCCTGCCGGGCCTGTCCGAGGGGGCGTCCTTCCGCGTGACCTCGGGTACTTCCGGTACGTCCGGCTCCGGGCGCCCCGTGCGCAGGACGCGGTTGACGCGAGCCCTGTCCAGGACGCCTTCCCAGCGGGCGACGACGAGGGTGGCGACGGTGTTGCCGGCGAGGTTGGTCAGCGCACGGCACTCGGACATGAACTTGTCGATACCGAAGACGAGCATGATCCCGGCGGCGGGGACGGTGCCGACCGTGGACAGGGTGGCGGCCAGGGCGATGAAGCCCGCGCCGGTGATGCCTCCGGAACCCTTCGAGGTGAGGAGCATGACGGCGAGCAGCCCGAGTTGCCCGCCGATACCGAGGGGCGTGTCGGTGGCCTGCGCGATGTAGACGGCGGCCAGGGAGAGGTAGATCGAGCTGCCGTCGAGGTTGAAGGAGTAGCCGGTCGGTACGGTCAGGCCGACGATGTCGCGGCGGACGCCGAGCCCTTCGAGCTTGCCCATGAGCCGGGGCAGGGCGCTCTCGGAGGACGATGTGCCCAGGACGAGCAGGAACTCCTCGCGCAGATGGCGCAGCAACCGGAGGATGTTGACGCCGAGGAGTGCGGTGACGCCGCCGAGGATCACGACGACGAAGAACAGGGACGTACCGTAAAAAAGGCCGACGAGCCGGCCGAGGCTGGTGAGCATGGAGACGCCGTACTTGCCGATGGTGTACGCCATCGCGCCGAACGCGCCGACGGGCGCGGCCAGCATGACGTAGTGCAGGATCTTGAAGACCACGGCGCTCAGCCGGGCCACGCCGTCGGCGATCGGCTCGCCGACGGGCCCCACGGTCTTGAGGGCGACGCCGAACAGCACCGAGAAGAAGATGACCTGGAGGATGTTGCCCTCGGCGAAGGCGCCGACGCTGCTGGTCGGCACGAGGTCGGTGAGGAAGTGCCACCAGCTCTGACCCGCCCCCTCCTTGGCGTACTGGGCGGCGTCCCCCTCCAGCCGCAGATCGCCGGGGTGGGCGTGCACCCCGGCGCCGGGCCGGAAGACGTTGACGGCGAGCAAACCCAGGAGCAGGGCGACCAGGGTGCCCGCCTGGAAGTAGGCGAGCGCCTTGAGACCGACGCGGCCGACCCGGCCGAGACTGTCGACGCTGCCGATGCCGGCCACGACGGTCAGGAAGACGATCGGCGTGATGAGCATCTTGACGGCGGCCACGAACGTGGTGCCCACCGGGCCCAGCGCGACGCCCGCTGCCGGCCACAGCCAGCCGGTCAGGATGCCGGAGACGATCGCGGTCAGCACCCAGAAATAGAGCTGCCGGTACCAGGGCCTGGTGCGGGGCGGGGCCGGGGCGGCGGGCGCGGGTGGTGCCATGGCGGTTCTCCTCGTCGGGGGAGGGGCACGGCCGGGCGGGGACGCCGCGGCTGTTCGAGGCGGTGCGCGCGGCCGTTCAGAGGAGTTCGAGGAGCTTGCCGGTGAACTCCGCGGTGGTGGCGGTGCCGCCCAGATCGGGCGTACGGACGTCCGACTTGGCGAGGACCGCCGCGATGGCACCGGTGACGTCCCCGGCCGCTGCACGGTGGCCGAGGTGGTCGAGCAGCATGGCGGCGGACCAGATCGCCCCCAGCGGGTTGGCGATGCCGCGGCCCGCGATGTCCGGCGCCGAACCGTGCACCGGCTCGAACATCGAGGGGAAGTCGCGCTCCGGGTTGAGGTTGGCGGCCGGCGCGATGCCGATCGAACCGGCCACGGCCGCGGCCAGGTCGCTGAGGATGTCCCCGAAGAGGTTGGAGGCGACCACCACGTCGAACCGCGCCGGCTCCAGCACGAACTTCGCCGCCAACGCGTCGATGTGCTCCTGGTCCCAGGCCACCCGCGGGTGCGCGGAGCCGCGTTCGGCGACCAGCTCGTCCCAGAACGGCATGGTGTGCACGATGCCGTTCGACTTGGTGGCCGAGGTGAGCCTGCCGCCGCGGGTCGCGGCCAGCCCGAAGGCGTAGTCCAGCACCCGCGTGACCCCGGCCCGGGTGAACACCGACTCCTGAACGGCCGCCTCTTCCGGGAAGCCGCGGTGCAGGCGCCCGCCGATCTCGCTGTACTCGCCTTCGGCGTTCTCCCGTACGACGACGAAGTCGACCTCCCCCGCCACCGCGCCCCGCACCGGGCTGTCGAGCCCGTCGAAGACGCGGATCGGACGCAGGTTGACGTACTGGCGGAAGCGGCGGCGGATCGGTATCAGCAGTCCCCACAGCGACACGTGGTCCGGCACGCCGGGGAAGCCGACCGCGCCGAGCAGGATGGCGTCCTTGTCACGCAGCTGCTCCAGGCCGTCCGGGGGCATCATCGCGCCCTCGCGCAGATAGCGCTCGCAGGACCAGTCGTCGTACGAGGTGTACGAGAAGGCGAAGCCGTGCCGGCGGCCGACGGCGTCGAGGACCTGCCGCGCCGGGGGCAGCACTTCGGTGCCGATGCCGTCACCGGGGATCAGGGCGATGCGGTGGTTCGTCATGCGGTTGATTGCAGCAACGGGCCCGCGCAACCGTCCAAGACGCAGTTGCGATCTGCCTTATAAGCAGGGCCTATCAGGGTCAATCAGGGTCTACCAGAGCCTGACAGGGGCTATCGGCGTGCGTTTCCGCCCTCGGGCAAGGCCGCCGCCAGAAAGGCCCGCGCGGCAGGGGACAGCCCGGTGCGGCGGCTCACCAGCCCGATGTTCAGCGTGGTCTTCGGCTCGATGTCCAGCGCGCGGGCGCCGGTACGCTCCGCCACCGCACGCCAGGACTCCGTCACCACCGCCAGCCCCACCCCGGCCAGCACCAGGGGGAGAATGGCCACCCGGTGCTCGGTCTCGGCCGCGATGGTGAACGCGATGCCACGCTCGCGCAGACCGTCGACGTACGCGCGCATCCCCGTACCGCGCTGCCCGACGATCAACCGCTGCCCCGCCAGCTCCTCGCACGCCACGCTCCGCCGGCCGGTGAACGGCCCGTCAGCAGGCGTCACCAGCACGAAGCGCTGCTCCCCGGCGGGGTGGGACGCCACCTCCCGGTCCGGCAGCGGCCCCGCCGTGGCCAGCAGCCCGAGCTCGACGGCGCCCGTGCGCACCAGGTCGACCACGTCACGGGAGGTGAAGGCCGCCTTGACGGCCACCGAGACCCCCGGGTAGCGGCCGCTGAAGGCACGGATCATCGTGGTCAGCGGCTCCACCGCCTGCGACGGCATCGCCGCCACGTCCACCCGGCCCGTCCGCAGTTCGTGCACGGCGGCGACGCCGGCCCGCGCGGTCGCCAGGCTGCGTACCGCGGCGCGGGCCGGCTCGATCAGCGCCCGGCCCGCCTCGGTGAGCACCGCCCGCCGCCCGATCCGGTGGAAGAGGTCGCTGCCCAGGTCGCGTTCCAGCGCCCGCACCGCCTGGGACAGCGACGGCTGGGAGACGTACAGGGCCGACGCGGCACGGTTGAACCCGTCGTGGTCGACGATCGCGAGGAAGTACTCCAGCTGCCGGATGTCCATCCACCGATTTTCTCCCGGGGCGATCCGATGGACGTCCGGCCTTCCCACGCCCACGGCCGCAGCTTCGCCGGGTTGCAAGCCACCCGGATCCGGATGACGCGCCCGCCCAGGACGTCGAACGAGGCGACGGCGGAGAGGAATCGGCCGACAGGACTGTCACGATCGGTCATTGCCGACCTCCTGGGAAAGAAAATCCGACAGAAGTGAGCTCGCACACTCAACGAGCGCGCGGCAAGCCTGGGAACGTGCCGGAGTGACGATTTTCGGGTAGCTGTTTTGTAGCTCGTTAGGGGGACGGTCTCTTGTGCCGCGGAGATGTTCTGGTCAGGATGCGCTGACGTCGGCCCTGCCGTTCTCGTGCTTATCTGCAGTGGGAGGCTCATGTCAGTCAACTCCAGCAAGGCACCTTCCCTCGATCGGGGAATTGCGGTCATCGGAACGGCCTGCCGGCTGCCCGGCGGAATCACCGGTCTCGAAAGTCTGTGGGCGGCTCTGTCGGCCGGCGCGGACCAGATTTCGGAGGTTCCCGGTAACCGGTTCGAGGTGGCGCGGTTCGTCGATACGGCCATGCCGCGGCCGGGAAAGAGCTACACGAAAGCCGGCGGATTCCTGGAAGACGTCAGCGGCTTCGACGCCGCCTACTTCGGTATTTCGCCGAAGGAAGCGGCGCAGATGGATCCCCAGCACCGGCTGCTGCTGGAGCTGGCCGTCGAAGCCTGCGACGACGCGGGAGTGGCCCCCGCCACCCTGGCGGGCACGGACACGGCCGTGTACGTGGGCGTGTCGGACCAGTCCTACGGCGCGCTGCAGATGATGACGCCGGAGAACGTCAACGCGTACACCATGTCAGGGGCCGCGTCGTCGATCGCCGCCAACCGGCTCTCGCACTTCTTCGACCTGCACGGCCCCAGCATGATCGTCGATACCGCCTGCTCGTCGTCGCTGGTGGCCCTGGCGCAGGCGTGCCGGACGCTGCGGGACGGCACCAGCCACGCCGCCCTGGTCGGCGGCGTCAACCTGCTGCTCAGCCCGCAGAATTTCGTGGGCTTCTCCCAGGCGTCGATGCTCTCGCCCAGCGGGCGGTGCCGCTCCTTCTCGGCGGACGCCGACGGCTACGTCAGGGCCGAGGGCGGGGGTGTGATCCTGCTCAAGCGACTGGCCGAGGCCCTCGCCGACGGGGACCGGGTGGACGCGGTGATCGTGGACTGCGCCACCAACAGCGACGGGCGCACGCCAGGCTTGGCCCTGCCTCGCATGGAGTCCCAACGCGCCTTGCTGGAGGACGTCTACCGCCGCGCCGGACTGACCGCGGACGATCTCGCCTACCTTGAGGCGCATGGCACCGGTACGCCGGTGGGGGACCCCACCGAGGCCGAGGCGATCGGGCAAGCACTGGGTGTGCACCGCACCGCGGGCGCGCTGCCCATCGGGTCGGTGAAGTCCAACCTGGGCCACCTGGAACCGGCTTCCGGCATCGCCGGCCTGCTCAAGGCCCTGCTGGTGCTCCGGCACGGCGTCATCCCGCCGTCCCTGCACGCCACGTCCCCCAACCCGCGTATCGACTTCGACCGGCTGCGGCTGCGGCTGGTGGACCGTACCTGCCCGGTGGACATCGGCGAACGGTCGGTGGTCGGCGTCAACTCCTTCGGCTTCGGTGGCGCCAACGCCCACGCCGTCTTGGCCCCCGGCCCCGCGCGAGCCGCGCAGAAGAGCACACCGCCGGCACCGGGGCCGCTTCCTGTGGTGGTCTCGGCGCGCTCCGCTGCCGCGCTCGACGAAGCGCTGCGGCGAGCGGCGCAGCAGCTGTCGGTTGCCGACGCGGACGCGTTTTACGACCTGGCATGGACCATGAGCAACCGGCGCGGCGGGCATCCCCTGCGGGCGGCCGTGCTGGCCACATCCGGGCTGCAAGCGGCGGCCGCGCTGGCACGACTGGTCGAAGAGCCGGAGGCGGCAGGCACCGGGAGCCAAAGGAAGCACCCCGCCGAGCCGCGGGCGCAGCGGGCTGAGGCGGTGCGCGACGGGCGCCCGGTGTTCGTCTTCTCCGGCAACGGGGCCCAGTGGGCGGGCATGGGGGCCGACCTGCTCCGCGGCGACGCGGAGTTCCGCCGCGCGTTCGCCGCCGCGGACGCCGCACTGGAGGGCGAATTGGGCTGGCCCGTACTGCGCGAGCTGCAGCGGCCTGCCGGCCAGTGGCGGTTGGCGCAGACCGAGGTGGCCCAGCCGCTGATGTTCGCGATCCAGGTCGCCTTGACGGCGATGCTGCGCCACCAGGGCGTCGAACCGTCCGCCGTACTCGGGCACAGCGTCGGCGAGATCGCGGCGGCGCACGTGGCAGGAGCCCTGTCGCTCCCGGATGCGGCGCGTGTGATCGCCGCGCGCGGCCGGGCCCAAGCCGCCACCGCGGGCAGGGGACGTATGGCAGCCCTCACCTTGTCCCGCCGGCAGGCCGAAGAGCTGCTGGAACACTACCCGCGGGTGGAACTCGCCTGTGTGAACACCGCGCGCGACGTGACGGTGGCAGGCCCGGCCGACGCCGTGCAGGCGCTGGTCGAACACTGCGCCGGCCGGAACGTGGGCTGCTTCCTGCTCGACCTGGACTACGCCTTCCACAGCCGCGCCATGGACCCCGTCCGCGAACAACTGCTCGCCGGCCTGGCAGGGTTGCAGCCGCGCGAGGGCACCGTCCCGATGATCTCGGCGGTGACCGGGCAGCCGGTGGCGGGCCGCGAACTCGACGCCGCCTACTGGTGGCGCAACGTGCGCGACACCGTCCAGTTCGAGCCCGCGGTGACCGGCCTGCTCAAGGCGGGCTACGACGTGTTCGTCGACGTCGGGCCCCACCCGGTCGCACGGCCTTACGTGCGCCGCATGACGGCCGCTTCGCCCACTCCGGTGGCCGTCGTGCCGACGCTCTGCCGCGGCGGTGACGGCCCGCGGCAGATGCGGGCCGCCACCGCCGGCCTGATCGCCGCCGGGGCCCGTACCGACCGGAGCGCGCACTTTCCCGGCCCCGGGCACGTCGTCCGGCTGCCCGCCTACCCGTGGCAGCGCGAACGGCACTGGAACGGCGAGCACTACACCTGGTCGGGCGACATCGGCGAATACGACCACCCGCTGCTGGGCGTACGCACGGCTCACTGCGAGCCGACCTGGAGCGGACCGGTGGAACCTGCCCTCGTTCCGTGGTTGGCGGACCACCGTGTCGCCGGCGCGGTCATCCTGCCCGCCGCCGGCTACGTGGAGATGGCCCTGGCGGCCGGGCGGCGGGTCCTCGACGCCGCCTGTGAGGTCGAGAACCTGGAGTTGACCAGGCCCGTCGTCGTTCCCTGGGACGACCCCGGCCAGGTGCGCCTGGAGCTGACCTGGTCCCCCGAGGACGGCGTGGTCGGCATCGCCTCCGGGGACGGCCGGGCCGGGCGGGCCCGCCGGCACGCCCGCGGCCGGGTACGGCAGTTGTTCGGCCGCCCGTGCGCCGGCCTCGACGTGGCGGCCGCGCAGGCCCGTTGCCCGCACCGGATCACCGCCGGCCAGCATTACGCCACCATGACCGCCGTGGGCATCGACTACGGCCCCACCTTCCGGGTCCTGCAAGAACTCCGGGTAGGAGACGGCGAAGTCCTCGCCCGCTACCGCCTGTCGGCCGATGTGGGGGCCTACGAGGTCCACCCTTCGCTGTTCGACGGTGCCCTCCAGGCCGGCCTGCCCCTGATCCAGCAGGCGGTGGGGCAAGAACGTGACGCCTACCTTCCCGTCGGGTTCGCCGCCGTACGCGTATGGCGTTCGCCCGCCCCCGAGGGGCTGGTCCACGTGCGCCGGCGCAGCCGTACCGCCACCGAGCTGTGCTGGGACATCGTCGTCACCGGCCCGGACGGCACGGTGCACGCGCAATTGGAAGGGTGCCGGCTGCGCCGCTTCGACGGCATGCGCTCCGCCCCGCTGAGCTATCAGCGCACGGTGATGCGCGCCGCCCCGCACGACGGGCACGCCGTCGCTCCCAGCCCGCTGCCGCCCACCGCGGGCCTTCTGGCCCGCGTGCAGCACCGCGGCACCCCGTCGCCCGGCTCCGCCGACCACGCCACGGTCTCCAGCCGGGAGTTGAAACAGGTCTTCGCACGCGGGGCGGCGGAGGTCTTCGCCGCGCTCGTTTCGCATCCGGACGCTGCTTTCACCATCGACGATCTGGCGGCCGGCGGCATGCCGGAGCGACACCGCAAGCAGGCCAGGCTGCTGCTGGGTCTCCTGGAGCGCCAGGGCCTCGTCGCCCGCGTGGACGGCGAGCGGTTCCTGCTGTCCGTCCCGGACGGCTGCCCCGCCACGTCCCCGCACCCGTTGAACGCCGGCAGCACGGTGGGGCCCGCCGTCACCCTCCTGAACAACCTGTGCTCGCGGCACGGCCCCAAGCTGCTGCGAGGCGAAACGGAAATCCTGGGGAAGCTCTTCGACGACGGCGTTTCGGCGGCCTTCGAGCAGCTCTACGACATCGAATTCCCCCTGCGCCGCTACAACCGGGTCCTGCGAGCCGTGGTGTCGCAGCTGGTAGACCTGTGGCCCGCCGACCGGCCGCTGCGCATTTTGGAGTGCGGAGCGGGCACCGGCGGCGTGACGGCAGCCGTGCTGCCGGTGCTGCCGCCCGACCGTACGCAGTACGTCTTCACCGATGTCTCCCCGCAGTTCCTCACGCCGGCGCAGAAGCGTTTCGCGCGCTACGACTTCGTCGGCTACCGCACCTTCGACCTCGACCGGGACAGCGCGGGCCAGGGACTGGCCGAGGGGAGCTTCGACCTCGTCATCGCGGGCAACGCACTGCACACCGCAGTCGAGGTGGCCCCGGCGCTACGACGGGTGGAGCGCCTGCTGGGCCCCGGAGGACGGCTGATCGCGCTCGAATCACACGATCCGGAGTTGCTGGCCCCGCTGTTCGGTTACCTGGACAGCTTTTGGAACAGCACCGACCGCGTGCTGCGCGCCGACACTCCTCTGCTGTCCGCCGAAGCGTGGCTGCAGTTGCTGCCCTCGTGCGGTTTCACCGACGCCACGCAGGCAGCCGGGCCCACCGCCGACGCACCGGACGAGGCATTCTCCGTCTTCCTGGCCACTGCCACCTCCGCGTCGGCCGCCGCACCGGCCGCACCGGCAGCCGACCCCCACACCGCCTGGATCGTGGTCGCCGAGGACACCGGGCCAGGCGGCCTGAGCGCGGCGGTGGCCGATGCCCTGACCACCGCCGGCGCGCCCTCGGTCCAACGGTGGTCCGTTGCGGACCTGCACCGCGACGGCCGTCCGTGGCTCCCCGCACCGCACACCCGACTGGCCGTCGTACTGGTCCTGGACACCCCGGAACCCCGGACGGCGGCGGACACCGGCACCCCGCACGCCATTCACCTCACGACCCGTCGCGCGGGCATCCTGCGCACCCTCGCCGGCGCACTGGACGCGCTGCCCCTCGACCGCGGGCGCACCCTGTGGCTCGTCACCGGGCCCAGCGGTGCGCTGCCCGCCCCGGAGCTGCCCTCGTACCCCGTGGACGCGGCCGCCTGGGGCATCGCGCGCACGGTGAGCAACGAGTACCCCGACCTGGTGGTCAAACGGCTGTCCCTCCAGCGCGGCGACGACGTCGCCGCCGACGGGCAGCGGGTCGCCGGGGAACTGCTGACCGCTACCGACGAAACCGAACTGGCCCTGACCTCCGGCGGCCGTTTCGTACCGCGCCTGACCGAACTGCCCTCGCCCACCGGCACCTGCCCGGGCGACGACGTCCCCGCCTATACGCTCGACGCCCGCAACCCGGGCCTGTCCTACGATCTGGTCTGGCAGGAGACCGTACCCCCGCACGCGGGGCCGGGGCAGGTGGCCATCGCCGTCGCGGCAGCCGCCCTCAACTACCGCGACCTCATGCAGGTCACCGGCCTGCTGCCCGCCGAAGCCGAAGAGATCACCGGCGGACGGGCCGGACTGGGCCTGGAGTGCGCGGGCGTCGTCACCGCGGTCGGGGACGGGGTCGCCTCGCTGCGCGTGGGCGACCGTGTCCTCGCCCTCGCCCCCGACGCTCTGAGCACCCACACCGTCACCTCCGAGCACGCGGTGGGCCGCATCCCGGACACGATGTCCTTCACCGACGCCACCACCCTCCCGGTGGCCTTCCTCACCGTCCACTACGGCCTCCGGCAGTTGGCCCGGCTGGCCGAGGGAGAAACCGTGCTGGTCCACGGCGGGGCGGGGGGAGTGGGCCTGGCCGCCTTGCAGTACGCGCGACGCTGCGGCGCACGGGTCATCGCCACCGCGGGAACGGTGGCCAAGCGCGACCTGCTGCGCCGGCTCGGCGCCGAACACGTCCTGGACTCCCGCAGCCTGGCCTTCGCCGACGAGATCCTGCGGCTGACCGACGGGCGCGGTGTGGACGTCGTCCTCAACTCGCTCGCCGGTGAGGCGGCTGCCCGCAGCCTCGAACTGCTCACCCACGGCGGGCGCTTCATCGAACTCGGCAAGCGCGACATCTACGAGAACCGCCCCCTGCTGCTGCGCCCGTTCCGCAAGAACATCGCCTTCCACGCGGTCGATCTCATCGGTCTCCTCCAGGACCCCCGGCTGGCCGTGGCACAGTTCGCCGAGGTCACCGAACTGGTACAGCAAGGCACCTACCGGCCCCTGCTGCACAGCGACTACCCGGCCGCCCGCGTCGACGAGGCGTTCAGAACGCTGCAGCACTCCCGCCACGTCGGCAAGATCGTCGTGACCTTCGACTCCCGGGACGGATCACCCCGCGTCGAGCCGCGGGACACCACACCCGCCCTCGACGCCGCGGCCACCTACCTGGTGACCGGCGGTCTGTCCGGCTTCGGCGCGCTCACCGCCCGCCACCTGGCCGAGCGCGGCGCCCGCCACCTGGCCCTGGTCGGACGGCGGGGAGCCGGCACCCCCGAAGCCGAATCCCTGCTCACCGACCTCGCCTCGCGCGGCGTGCAGGCCACGGTCCACCGCGCCGACGCCGGCGACACCCGGGCCATGGAACGGATCGTGGCCCGGGCCGCCGCCTCCGGGCACCCGCTGCGCGGAGTCGTCCACTCGGCCATGCACCTGGAGGACGGCTCACTGGCCGAGCTGACCGACCGGCAGTGGCACACCGTCCTGGCACCCAAGATGGCCGGTGCGGCGGTGCTGCACGACCTCACCCGCCACCTGGACCTGGACTTCTTCCTGCTGTACTCCTCGGTCACCGCCATGCTGGGCAACATCCGGCAGGCGAACTACGTGGCCGGCAACCTCTACCTCGAAGCCCTCGTACGCCGGCGACGGGCCATGGGACTTCCGGCGACCGCGCTGGCCTGGGGCGCACTGGGCGAAACCGGCTACGTCGCCCGCAACGACCTGACCGACGTCATGCGCCGTGTCGGTTTCGAACCGGTCAGCTCCCGGCAGGCCCTGCACGCCGTCGACGCGGTCCTGACGCACGGCACGGACGTACTGGGGGTCGGCTGCTACAACTGGGCGCCGCTGTCCCGCGTCCTGCCCGCCAGCATCTCTCCCCGCATCATCGCACTGCTGCCGGTGCTCTCCGACGACGCCGGGCACAGCAAGGAAGAGCTGGCGCGCACACTGGCCCGCATGCCGGTGGAGGAGGCTCGCGCGCTGATCGCCGACATCGTCGCGGGCCTGTTCGCCGACGTGCTGCACATGTCGCCGGAACAGATCGAGCACCACCGACGGCTGGACGAGTACGGCATGGACTCGCTGATGGGCACCGAACTGCTCGTCACCGTCCGGCAGCAGTTCGACCTCGACCTGCCCCCGATGGAGCTGCTCAGGTCCGAGGGCACCATCGCGGACTTCGCCCGCATCGTGCACCTTCGGCTGGGCCTGGCCCGCTCCGCCGACGGCCGGCCGACGACCGGTGACGGTCCGCCGGAGTCCCAGGCGTTTCCTTCCGCCCGGTCGATCGTTTGGCCCGATACGACGTGCTCAGCACCCGGAGCGGTTCCGCTGCGGCTGCCCGACGGGCGCCCCGGGCCCGATTCGTCATCTGCGAAGAGATGAAGGACCACACGTGCAACACACCGTGAAAAAGAGTGTGCTGATCGCCGCCACGGCGACCGGCATCCTGGCCGGCGTGGCAGCCAGTGCCCACGCCGACACCGGAGCCGCGGGGCGTACCGCGAACTCCCCAGGCGTGGCTACGGGCGACCTGGTCCAGGCCCCCGTCCATGTACCGGTCAACCTGTGCGGGGACACCGTGGACGTCGTCGGCGTCCTCAACCCCGCCTTCGGCAACCAGTGCGTCAACTCCGGCGGGCACCAGCCGGCGCCCGGACCACAGCACTCCGAACCCCAACAGCCGTCCGCGCCCAGGCACAAGCCTCCCGAGCCCGGGCAACCGGCTGGGCACAAGCCGCCCGCGCACGAGCCACCGAGCCACGCCCGGCAGTCGCGCCCCGCCGAGCGGGCGGCGGATTCCCCGCGCCCGCTCCACCAGCCGCCCGCCCGGGCCAAGGCCCCTGAGCACCGGCTTCCTCCCGAGGTCGCCGGCGCGGTGGACACCCGCGCGATGCCTGCCGCGCACGACCCCCGCCGGCCGTCTGCCGCCTCACCGGCGGGCGGAAAGGGCCGGGAGATCACACCGGCCGCGCAGACGCCGACGCTCGCGGACACGGGCAGCAGCCACCTGGACGTCGCGGCCGGGGCGAGCGCCGCTCTGCTCCTCGCCGGCGCCGTACTCATGAGGCGCAGCCGAAGCTCGCGCTCCTGACGCCCTGTCGCCCGGCGGTTCCCGGCCACGGGCCGGGAGCCGCCGACAGGGTCACCGGCCGCAGCCCGGTTCCGGAGGGCGCCGGCCGCATATACCGTTCCGTTGCGTCGGATCGTGGACGGTGGAGGGGTGGGCGACATGGCGGTGGAGATCTGGCATGCCACTGTGCTGGGGCATGTGAAGCCGGTGCTGGAGGCGAGCCGCGACCGCTGTCGGCGCGAGCGGCGTGAAGGAACCTTTCTTCCCCCGTTTCCGGGGGTGCTGGAGTGGACCCTGCCGTGGGGAATGGACGACGGCAACGGCCTGGTACGGCTGACCGTCTTCAGCGAGTACGTCCCGGAGCGTACGGAGACCTGGACCCGCGTGGTCGTCGCCGCCGCGGCGCGCGGCTTCATGGGACCGGGGACCGGGCACGTGGCGCTGCCCCGGTTCACGGCCCGGGGCGGCGAGTGGGTGACGTCGGCCGGCGAGGCACCTCAGCCGGACGCGCAGGACGCGCCGCGGCCGGACGGGCCGCTGACGCGGGGGATGGCCGAGGCGCTGCTCAAGGGTGTCGGCGGGGTGCCGGACTCGTTGCGCGAGGAGCCGGGCGGGGAATTCAGCTTCGGGGTGAGCCTGAGCGGGTGAAGGGGGTGGGCGGCTGCTACCCGCCCGCGATGCCCCTCGCCCCGCCGCAGCGCTTCGGGTGTAGCCCGTTCGGCCGCATCTCGGCGCCGCCGCGTGCACCGGGCGGGCGTGCGGGTACCGGTCACCCGGCAGCGTCGTCCTAGGAGGGCACCATGGCATTCAACCCGCTCCCAGAAGAGGGCAAACCCGGCGGCACGGCGGACCGCGTCGGTTCGGCGGGCGAATCGGTGGGCGAAGGGGACCGCGGGCCGGGCGGCGCGGGACGCGGAGACGAGCGGGCAGGCGGGTACGCGCAGGGGGAGGAGGTCCCCATGCGGGGCTACGCGGTGCTGGCCGGGACGTACGCGGGGGCCACCACCCTGTTCGCCCTGCGAGTCCGCAGGTCCGGGCGTACGCTGCCGTCCGGCGTGCCGCCGTGGGACCTGCTGCTCCTGGGCGCGGCGACGTACAAGGCGTCGCGGCTGCTGGCGAAAGACAAGATCACCAGCCTGGTGCGGGCCCCCTTCACCCGGCGCGCGGGAACCGTCAGCGCCAGTGAGGTGATGGACGAGCCGCGCGGCCACGGCGTGCGCCGTGCCACCGGCGAACTGCTCGCCTGCCCCTTCTGTCTCGCCGCCTGGGTCGGCACCGCGCTCGTCTGCGGGTATGCCGTCGCCCCTCGCGCCACGCGGCTGGTCGCCGGTGGGCTCGGCGCCGTCGCGATCTCCGACTGGCTGCAGTACGCCTGGAGCTTCACCCAGGAGCGGGCCGAGGGCTGAGGGCGTGTGTCCGGCGCGGCGCCGGGGCGTCACAAGGACGGGGGCTCAAGGGCGTACGTCGTGCCGCACGCGCCGCAGGCGAAACGGCCGTTGAGCCCGTCGTTCGCGCTCTGGCACTCGGGGCACGTCGCCGAGGTGAAGTACGCCGTGAGCTGTTCGCCCGGGCTTGCGCTGTCTTCCGCCGTGGCGGAAGGCTGTTCTGTCATCCGGATGCTCCGCGGTTGCACGACCGTCTGCCGTCGGGCCCTTGGACGACCTGGGCGCCGCACCGGTTGTCTCACATGATGCCCTTCTCCGGCCTCCTGAGGTGCGCGACTCCCCTACGGGGAGAATCTGCCTACAAAAACATCACCAAATCCCCTTGGGATGGTTACGTGAGCACCCCGGAGCGGGAGAGCGTACGCCATTCACGCTGAGGGCCGTTCACGCTGACGGGAAGTCGGCGGACAGCCGGCCGGGCCCTTCCGCCCGGCCGGCCGGGCGTCACTGCTCCGGCGTGTCCGCGGGCCGCTGCTCACCCCCGAGCGCCGCCGCGTGTTTCGGCAGCAGGAGCATGAGCGCCGCCGCCGCGGCATAGAACGCGACCTGCCAAGGGAGAACCGAGGCGAAGGCGTCTCCGTAGGCGGCGAGCGGGGGAGCGCCCGCCGTGGACGAGGCGCCGAGTCCGGTGAAGAACAGCGCGCCCAGGACGGCCACACCGACGGCGTTCCCGACCTGGCCGACGGTGGTCAGCACCCCGCCCGCGGCACCGGCGTCCCGTACGGGCACCCCGGCGAGGACGACATTGACCAGCGAAGGCGACGTCAGCCCGAGCCCGAGCCCGCCGGCGAACAGCGGCAGCGCCAGTTGCCAGAAGCCGGGGTTCGCCCCGTCCCGGACGACGAGGAGCAGGAGCAGCTGCGAGGCGGCGAGCACGAGCGAACCGGAGACCAGCAGCCCACGGCCCGCACGGGAGGCCAGCCGGACGCCGATGCCGGAGGTGAGGGTCGAGCCGACCGCGTACGGAAGGATGATCAACCCGGTTTCCAGGGCCGAGCGTCCGGTGCCGTACTGGAGGTAGAGGGACAGCAGGAGGAAGAACGACCCGATGGCGCCGAAGAACAGGGCGGAGGCGGCCAGGCCGCTGCTGAAGGCCCGCACGCGCAGGAGCGCCGGGTCGAGGACGGGCAGACCGCCGCGCGCGATCAGGCGCCGTTCCCGCCTGAGGAAGAGCGCGGTGACCGGCACGGACAGCAAGAGGATGCCGAACCCCCACCAGGGCCAGCCCCACTCGTGGCCCTGCACCAGGGGGAGGAGCACGCACACCGCGGCCGCCGCTGCCAGGGCCGCGCCGGGGAGGTCCAGCCGGGAGCGTACGACCTCGCCGGACTCGGGCAGGAACCGGGCGCCCAGCACGAGCCCGACGGCCGCGACGGGAACGTTCACCCAGAAGACCGTCCGCCAGCCCAGGCCGAACACGTCGGCGTCCACGAGCAGTCCGCCGAGCAGCGGCCCCGCGACGGAGGCGAGCCCGAGAACCGCGCCGTAGGCGCCGAACGCCTTCGCCCGCGCGGTCGGTGCGAAGGACGACCGGATGAGGCCGAAGACCTGCGGGACCATCAAGCCGCCCGCCAGCCCCTGGCCGATACGGGTGGCGATCAGGAACGCCGGGTCGGGCGACAGGGCGCAGGCCGCCGAAGCGGTCGCGAACGCGGCCAGCCCGGTCAGGAAGACGCGCCGCCGTCCGAACTGGTCGCCGATGCGGCCACCGGTGATCAGCCCGGCGCCCAGGGACAAGGTGTAGCCGGCGACCGTCCATTGCAGGGTGGCCTCGCCGGCCCCCAGCCCTTCGGCGATCGCCGGGGCGGCGACGGTGATGATCGTGGCGTCGAGCAGCTCCATGAAAGAGGCGACGAGCACCACGACGAGAGCGACCACTGCGGCGGAGCCGGAGAGGGGAGCCGGGTCGTGTGGTGGTCGTGTGGCCCGGGTTGCGCGCGGGGCGCGTGGCGTTTGCGGCATGCGGGGCGGGGCGGCGGCCGACCGGCCGCCACCTTCGTTGGGTGTGGACATGAAGACCAGCGTGGCAGCGGTAGCGGCCACATACCGGCCGCTATTCCTGGCAGGCTCGGGGACCATGGCAGAGACCTCCGCACGCCTCCTTCTCCTCCTCTCCCTGTTCCAGTCGCGGCGCGAATGGCCGGGCGCCGTGCTGGCAGAGCGGTTGGAGGTGAGCCCGCGTACGGTGCGTCGGGACGTCGCCCGGCTGCGGCAACTGGGCTATCCGGTCCGCGTCGGCAAGGGGCCCGGTGGCGCGTACCGCCTGGACGCCGGGGCGAAGATTCCGCCGCTGCTGTTCGACGACGAACAGGCCGTCGCCGTGGCCGTCGCGCTGCAGACCGCCCCCTCCACGGTCGCCGGCATCGGGGAGGCGTCCGCACGTGCACTGGCCGCCGTCCGCCAGGTCATGCCGTCCCGGTTGCGGCAGCGGGTCGACGCGGTGCGGGTCACCTCGATCGACAACGCCTGGGACCTGGCGGCGCCCCCGGTCGCATCCCAGGTGCTGCTGGCCCTGGGCACGGCCGTCCGCAACAGTGAGGTGCTGGTATTCGACTACGCGACGGGCCCGGCGGGCCGGGAGCTCGCGCTCGTGGCGCCGCCGGACCGGCGCCCGGAGACGGCCGAGGCGTCCGCGTCCCCGTCGTCGCCACGCGTGGAGCCCCACCACCTCGTCGTGTGGTCGGGCCGCTGGTACCTCGTCGCCTGGGACTTGGAGGGTTCCGGCTGGCGTACCTTCCGTGTCGACCGCATCACGCCGCACGCCCCCACCGGGGTCCGTTTCACCCCGCGCGAACTGCCCGGCGCCGACGTCACGGCGTTCGTCGTCGGCCAGCACGACCGGGGCGACACCCCCGGCCAGTGGCCCTGCCACGGCGAGGTGATCCTCGACCTGCCCGCCTCGGTCGTCGCCCGCTGGGCGCCCGGCGGCGCCGTGGTGGAGGAGATCGCCCCGGACCGCTGCCGGCTCGCCCTGGGCGCGTGGTCGTGGACCGGCCTGGCGGCGCTGACCGGGACCTTCGCCTGCGACATCGAAGTGCTCGGACCACCGGAACTCAAGGCGGCGTGCGCGGAACTCGCCCGCCGCTACGCCGCGGCGGCGGCCGGCCGTCCTGCCGGGTAGCCGCCGTGCCGCGGGCACGGGCCGTACCGCCGCGGGTGGCTGGATTTGTTCAGGTGTCCGTATGGGCAGATTGTGAGGCGGGGCTCGCGATGCGAGCTCTGTTGTACATGCCCGTAGTGCACTGTTTTTTGACTGGAGTGTTCCGTGTCGTTGAAGAGCCAGCCATTGTTTCCATTGGTCCCGCACGCCGATCCGGCGGAGGAGGCGAGACAACTTCATACGCGGGGCAGTCTGGTGCCGGTGAGACTTCCGGGGGACGTGGCGGCGTGGGCGGCGGTGGACCACCGCACCGCCCAAACGGTGCTCGGCCACCCCGATCTGACCAAGGACGCCGCGTACTGGCCCGACCTGGTGTCCGGCCGGGTTCCCGACCACTGGGAGCTGATCGCCGTGATACGCGGGGCGGGGATGCTGCACGCCGGCGGTGACGACCACCGCCGCCTGCGGAAGCTGGTGAGTGGCGCGTTCACCCGGGCCCCCATCGCGGCGCTGGAAGGCCGTATCACCGAGATCGTCGACGAGTTGCTGGACGACCTGGCGGCCGCGGACCCGGAGGAGCCGGTCGATCTGCGCGAACGATTCGCCTACCGGCTTCCGGTGCGGGTCATCTGCGAGGTGCTGGGCGTACCGGACACGGCGGTGTCCGGGCTGCGCGACGCCTTCGAGCGCCTGGTCACTCCCCGGGAGGACGGGGAGTCGGACATCCGCGACGCGCAGGCGGCGATCCACGGCTCCCTGACCGCGCTGCTCGCCGCCAAGCGGCAGGCGCCGGGCGACGACCTGACCAGCGCCCTGATCCAGGCGCGGGACGACGGCGACCGGCTCAGCGAGCAGGAACTGGTCGAGACGCTCTTCCTCGTACTGATCGCCGGGCACGAGACCACGATCAACCTGATCACCAACGCCGTGCACGCGGTACTGCAGAACCCGGACTCGTCGGCGGCCGTCCGCAAGGCAGCCCGCGACGCCGGGGGACCGGTCACGGGGGAGCCGGATGACGACGTGTGGGCCGCGGTGGTCGACGAGACACTGCGGTACTCCTCGCCCGTGCGGCACGCCCTGATGAGGTACGCGGTCAAGGACACCGACATCGCCGGCGTCCGGGTGGCCAAGGGCGATCCCGTCCTCGCCTGTCTGTACGCCGCCGGCCGGGACCCGGAGCGGCACCCGGACCCCGACGCCTTCGACGCGACCAGGCCGACGCGCCGTGACCACCTGGCGTACGGCCACGGCGCGCACTACTGCCTGGGGGCGCGACTGGCGCGCCTGGAGGCCCGGATCGCGCTGCGGGCGCTGTTCGCCCGCTACCCGGGCCTGCAACTGGCCGGTGCTCCCGAGCGGCTGGCTTCCCTCTCCGTACAGGGTGTCGGCGCCCTGCCGGTCCGCCTGGGCTGACGGCGGCGGGCCCGGGCGCGTACCCGGGCCCGCGTCCCGGCCCTCGCTACCGCGAGGACTTCCGGTTCCGCCACGACGTGCGCTCCGGAGCGGGCGCCGCCGTCGACGGCGGCTCGAAGCGGGGCTGCGGCTGGGGCGCGTGCGTCTCCTGCCGGGGGCGCTGGGGAGTGAAGTGCACGGGCAGGGTGTTCAGGCGGCTGGACACCAGCGAGGTGGTGACGGACAGCTCGCTCTCCGGAACGGCGAGCGTCACGTCGGGCAGCCGCGCCAGCAGCGTGTCGATGGCCGTGTCGGCGATCGCCCGGCCGATGTCCATGCCGGGGCACTCGTGCGGGCCCTGGCCGAAGGCGAGGTGCGAGCGGTTGCCGTGCACGGGCGTGGACAGGTCGGGGCGGACGGCCGGGTCACGGTTGCCGGCGGCCAGGCCGAGCATCACCATGTCGCCGCCGCTGATCTGCCGGCCGCCGAGGACCGTGTCGCCGGTGGCCCACCGGTTCGGTACGAGCGCGAGCGGCGGCTGGTCCCACATCACCTGGTCGAGCGCGTCGGGCAGCGTCATCTGGCCGCCCGCCAGGTTTCCGCGGAACCGGCGGTCGGTCAGCACCATGCGCAGCGTGTTCGCCATCAGGTTGGCGGTGTTCTCGTTCGCGGCGACGAGGGCGTGGCGCAGGTGCTGCAGCACCTCGTCCTCGCTCAGGCCCGCCTCGTGGCGCAGCAGCCAGCTGGCGAGGTCGTCGCCGGGGGCGGCCGTCTTGCGCCGGATCAGCTCCTGCATGGTCTCGACGACGACCTGGTTGCTCTTCACGGCGGTCTCGCTGGGCCGGACCATGTCGCGTACCGCCTCGCCCAGCGGCAGCGCGTCCTGCTCGGGTATGCCGAACTGCCGGCTCAGCACCAGGATCGGCAGCTTCTCGGCGAAGTCGGTCACCAGGTCGGCCCGGCCGGCCGCCGCGAACGCGTGCAGCAGCCGGTCGGTGTAGCGCACCACGTAGCGGCGGTTGCCGTGGCGGTTGATGCGGGCCAGGCTGTCGGTGACCGCGCTGCGCAGCCGCGCGTGCTCGTCGCCGTCGGCGAAGGCGATCACCGGCTGGTACGCGGTGATCGGCAGCAGCGGCGAGTCGGGCGGGAGGCGGACGTTCCACCGGCGGGAGTCCGCGGAGAACAGCATCGGGTTGCGGAGCACGTCCAGGTTCTCCTGGTGCCCCAGGACCAGCCAGGCCCGTACGTCACCGGGAAGCAGCACCGGGGCCACCGGCCCGTGTTCCTGGCGCAGCTTCTCGTACAGACGGTGCGGTTCGCGTTCCGCCTCGGGGCCGTAGAGCCGTCGCAGCCCGTCGGCTCCCCTTGCGTGCGCGGGGCATTGCGGGGGCGGGGCCGGCAGGGACGAGGTGCTGGGGGCGCCGGGAAAGGGGCTGGTCACAGGTCCTCCGAGAAGCAACGGCGGGGCAACGCGCAGCATATCCCCGGTCCGGCCCGCGCCCGCAGGCAGCCCGTGGGCGGGGACGGGCCGGCGGGCGCCGCGGATTCCGGTACGTACGTTCCGCCGGTGCGACGCCAACCCCGCTGACCGGCAGGGGAGTTCCCGCACCACGGCGACCGGTCCCGGCGCAAGAGCCGAAGGGGGGATTCCGCAGCGGTCCCCGGAGCGGCATGCCCCCTTTACGGCTCTTCGCCAACAATTGATCATGATAGGGCCCGGAAGAGCCGGACGGAGAGGCCGCCCAGGGCGCCGCGGGAGACGGAGGCACCGGTGACGCAACACCGGAGCAGCGCGGTGGCCCTGACACGGCGTCTCCTGCCGGAACCGCCGGAGTGCGCCGCACCTCCCGGTGTGGTGCCCGGCCTGAGCAAAGGATGATTCGTGGCAGTAGCGGTGCAGTCGGTCGGTACAGAGTCGGTTCCGCGCGCGCCCGGGGCGGTGCCGCTGCTCGGGCACGCGTTGAGCTTGCTGCGCGACCCCTTCGGATTCCTGACGTCACTACGGGCGCACGGGGAACTGGTGCGCCTGAATCTCGGCACGCTGCCGATCTACGTCGCCACCTCGGCGGAGCTGGTCCACGAGGTGACGGTGCGACAGGCCAGGTCCTTCGAGAAGGGACGTTTCTTCGACCGGCTGCGCCCCCTGGCCGGCAACGGCCTGGCGAACGCCAACGGCGAACTGCACCGTGCGCACCGGCGCCTGATCCAGCCGATGTTCTCCAAGGACCGCATCGCGGCCTACTCCGCCACGATGAGCCGCAACGCCCGCGCCTTCTCCGACAGGTGGACACCGGGCCGCGAACTCGACGTCGCACACGAGATGGCCGCCTTCAGCATCGAGACGCTCGCCTCGACGATGTTCTCCTCGGACATCGGCCTGCCCGCGGTCGAGGCCATACGCGAGAACCTGCCGATCGCCCTGAAAAACCTGCTGGTCCGCGCGGCGTCCCCGAAGATCCTGGACCGGCTGCCGATCCGGCCCAACCGGCAGTTCGACGCCGCGGTGTCGCAACTGCGCCAGGTCATCGACGAGGTCATCAGGACCGCGCGCGCCGAGCCCACCGGACACGACGACCTGCTGTCGCTGCTGCTCGCGGAGCGCGACGGCCTGTCCGACACCGAGGTCAGGGACGAACTGAGCACCATCTTGTTCGCCGGCGCGGAGACCACGGCGGCCACCCTCGCCTGGACCTTCCACGAACTGGCCGGGCACCCCGAGGTGGAGCGGCAACTGGTCGCGGAGATCGCGGAGGTCGTCGGCGACCGGCCGGTGACCATCGAGGACGTCCCCCGGCTCCAGGCCGTCCGCCGGGTGCTGGACGAGGTGATCCGGATGCGCGGCGTGACCTTCCTCATGCGCAGGACCACCGAACCCGTGGTCCTGGGCGGCGCCGCCCTGCCCACCGGCACCGAGGTCGGATTCAGCCTCTACGCCCTGCACCGCGACCCGGACGTGTACGCCGAACCCGACCGCTTCGACCCCGACCGGTGGCTGCCCGAGCGGCAGCGGGAAGCCGGGCTGGGGCGCGAGGCGTTCATCCCGTTCGGCGCGGGCAACCGCAAGTGCATCGGCGACCAGTTCATCTACACCGAGGCGACCATCGCCCTGGCGACCTGGCTACCGCGCTGGAAGCTGGTGCCCGTCCCCGGCCACACCCCGAAGCAGGTCGCCTCGGCGGTGGCGGCGGCGGACCGCATACCCATGACACTCACCCCGCGCCACACCTGACCGCCGCCCGCGGTACGTGCGGCTCGCACGCCTGCCGTCGAGCCGCACGATGCGGTTTTCGCGAGAACACGATGCGGTTTTCAAGAGAAAATGCCCCGGAAAGACGGAAAGCGGCACAACGGCTACACTTATCGGCAGGTACTTTCGGGATACGCGAGGGGCTGCCATAAGCCCAAGCCCGCGCACTCCCCATGAGGCGTGTGATTTCCATGTGCGGTCTTGCCGGGTGGGTAAGTTTTCGACGTGACCTGACCGCTTATGAAGACGTCGCACGGCGGATGACCGAGACCATGGCCTGCCGCGGCCCGGACGCGAGCGGGCTGTGGACGTCGGAGCACGCCCTGCTCGGGCACCGCCGGCTGGCCATCATCGACATCGAAGGCGGACGGCAGCCGATGACCGGCGCCGACGACGCCGGGTCCGGGGACTCGCCGGTCATCACCTACACCGGCGAGGTCTACAATTTCCGCGAGCTGCGCGAAGAATTGCGGACCCTCGGGCACACATTCCACACGTCCAGCGACACGGAAGTCGTACTCCGCGCCTACCTGGAGTGGGGAGACAGACTGGCCGAGCACCTCAACGGCATTTACGCCTTCGCGCTGTGGGACCCGCGCTCCCGTGAACTGCTGCTGGTCCGCGACCGAATGGGCGTCAAGCCCCTCTATTACTACCCGACCGCCGACGGCGTGCTGTTCGGCTCCGAGCCGAAGGCGATTCTCGCGCACGAAGAGGCCGAGGCGGTCGTGGACGCCGACGGCCTCAGCGAGATCTTCAGCATCGTCAAGACACCCGGACACGCGGTGTTCCGCGGTATGCACGAAGTCCTGCCGGGCACCGTACTGCGCTTCACCCGGGACGGAAGCGACGTGCGGACCTACTGGAAGCTGACGGCCCGCCGGCACACCGACGACCTGGACGCCACCGTGGCCACCGTCCGCACCCTGCTGGAGGACATCGTCGAGCGTCAGCTCTTCGCCGACGTCACCGTCGGCACCCTGCTCTCCGGCGGCCTGGACTCCAGTGCCGTCACCGCGCTCGCCGCCGCCTCCCGCGCCCGGCGGGGCGTGCGCGAACCGGTACGCGCCTTCTCCGTCGACTTCACCGGCCACCAGGAACGCTTTCGGTCCAACGTGCAGTGGGAGGACCCGGACACCCCGTTCGCGGTCGAAGTGGCCAGACACGTCGGCGCCGAGCACATCATCGTGGAGCTCGCCAACGACGACATCCTCGACCCCCGGGTCCGCGACGCCGTCCTGCGCGCCCAGGACCTGCCGGTGTCCACCGGCGACATGGAGTACTCCCTGTTCCTGCTCTGCAGGGTCCTCAAAGAACGCATGACGGTGGCGCTGTCCGGCGAGGCGGCGGACGAGCTCTTCGGCGGATACACCTGGTTCCACTCCCCGGAGGCGGTCAGCCTCGACACGTTCCCGTGGCACCACCCGTTCGAGCAGGCAGGAGGCATCGGGGCGCTGCGCGAACTGGGCCTGTGGGAAAGGCTGGGGCTCACCGCGTACGTCAAGCGCCGGTACGCCGAGGCGCTGGCCGAGGTGCCGCGCCTGGCGGGCGAGACGGGGCACGAGGCGCGGATGCGCGAGATCACGTACCTCAACCTCACCCGCTGGGAGAACTTCCTCCTGGACCGCAAGGACCGGATCAGCATGGCGGTCAGCCTGGAGGTGCGCGTCCCGTTCACCGACCACCGCCTGGTGGAGTACGTCTACAACACCCCCTGGGCCATGAAGAACTTCGACGGCCGCGAGAAGAGCCTGCTACGCGCCGCGATGCGCGGCCTGCTGCCGGACTCGGTACTGGACCGCAAGAAGAGCCCCTACCCCTCCACCCAGGACCTCACCTACGAACGCGCCCTGCGCCGGATGGTGGCGGACCTCCTCACCCCGGACGCGCCGGTGCTGCGCCTGGTCGGCGAGAACGGGGTACGCGGCCTCCTGGCCAGGCCGGAGGGCGCGTACGCGGTCGGCGGCCCGTGGAGCGCCCGCGCCGTACTGGAACGGCTCGTCGAGTTCAACACGTGGGTGCGCGCCTACGATGTGCGGGTCGATATCTAGCGGGCGCGCGGCGCCCTGCCGGTCGGCGGGGCGCCGCCGCAGCTCACTTCTTGCTGGGCATCGGTATGCCGAAAGCGTCGCCTGCTTCGTTGCTGGCTGCGCAGGCCGTGCCGTTGTAGCTGTCGGCGAAGGTGCCTTCGAGGTGGGTGTACGCGTCGTAGTTCTGGGTGTTGGGCAGCCCCTCGCGCACCCTGAACCGCAGCTGCACGCTGACGGACTCGCGGGGCTTCAGCGTTCGCGGCCCGGGCACGGGGCCCGTGGTCTCACCGTCTGCCTGGCGGAGCGTCTTCCAGGTCTTCTGCCCGGCATCCCAGTACTGCAGGTCGCCGTAGGGGCGCAGGTCGTGCTCGCCCTCGTTGTAGATGTAGCTGTCCAGCCGGGCACTGAGGCTGAACGACTTGAGTTCCTTTGCCGAGACGTTGGTGAGCGTGGCGGTGTAGGTGTTCCAGTGGTTGCCGAGGGTGATCGACTCGGGTATGCCGAAGGACCGCCCTACGAGGGCGTTGTCGGGGTAATTCCCGTTGGAGACGTCCGAGCAGCTCGGGAGGTCCGCGGCGGGGGCTGCCTGCGTTGCGGGTGCGGCGGCCACCGCCGCGGGGAGCAGGGCGGCCGTCACGGCAGTGACCGACAGGGCGCGGCGCAGTTTCATGGAGTTCTCTTTCTCGGTTGGAGGATGCATGGATCCGGCGGGTGCTGCGGGTCCAGGGAGGAGGACCGGAACCGGAACACGCGTCGGCGCGCGAGTGCCGCCTACGTGGCGGCGCCCGTACCGCCCGGGCCGGCCGCGGCCTTCCGGCGGCGTACGGCGAAGACCGTGCCCGCGCCGACGGCCACCGCCGCGGCGCCCGCAAGCGCGACCGCCGGAAGCGCGGCGGAAGATCCGGTAGCCGCGAGATCGCCGCCACCCTGCGGCTTGACGCCACCGCCGGGCCCGGAGGCGTCCGTACCCCCGCCGGGCGGGGCGCTCTGGCCGGGTCCGGCCGGGCTGCCCGGCTGCTCCGGCTTGGCGGTCGGTGCCTGCGTGGGCTTCGCGCCCCGGGGGAGGATGGTGAAGTCGGACCAGGCTTCCTTGGCCGATCCGCAGGAGCCGTCGCGGTTGCGGAAGTCGCCCGCGGCGAGCGCGAATCCGGTGCCGGGCTTGGCGGCCTTGAGCGCGCGGGTGCGCAGTTGCAGCGTGATGGTGTCGTGCGCGCCGATCTCGAAGAAGCCGAACAGGTTCTTCGGCGTCGTGTCCTGGAAGGTCTTCCAGGTACCCGTTTCCTTGTCGCGGTACTCGGTTTCCAGCTCCCCGTACGGCCACTTGACGTTCTTGTGCGAGGACAGGTGCAGGAACGGCAGGACCTTGTCCATGGACGTGCCGGTGCTGTTGGCGAGCGTCATGGAGAACGGTGACCAGGCACCGCCCGCCGCCAGCTGGGACGGCAGCCCGCGGACCGCCACACGCAACTGGTCGGAGCCGAACGCACAGGTCTTGCCGTCGTTGTCGTCGGACGTCGGTCCCTTGCCCGGAGCGGTCCGTGCGCCGGAGTCCGCCACCGGTCCCGTCGCGAACGCGGCGGCGGGTGAGGCCAGTACCGCGGCGGGCGCCATCACGGCGGCCGCCGCTGCGGCCGACAGGGCGCGGTGAATCTTCATCCAGTAGACCTCTCTGTTCCTAAGCGCCGCCTGGGCAGCACAAGTTGGCGTGCGTCGTACTCGGGCCGTGTGTCACGCGCGGATGCGTACGTACACCTACTCACGCCCCGTATGAGGGCTCACGCGACGGAGGGGTTGCTCACTTGTCATTCTGGAGGGACCCGTGAGGTGTGTGGAGGCAGATGCCCGAAAGACTGGCCCTTGGGGCCATTGAGGGCGACGCAGAGCGTGCCGCCCCAGAGCGTGCCGCCCTGCCGGGACGGTCAGTCCTGTGGTGCCGCGGCCTGTCCGGCGCGCTCCAGGCGGGCTCGCAGGGTGGCGGCGAAGTCCTCCGCCCGGTACAGCTGGACGCGGAGCTTCTCCACCTGGTCGGAAGCGGCCTGCTCGTAGGCGCGTACGCGTTCCAGGAGGGCCGCCCTCTCCCCGGCGCCGAGACCGGTGCCGGCGTCGAGGCGATCGGTGGCGTCCAGCAGGTCGCGCATCTGGTCGAGCGTGAAGCCGAGGGGTTTCATCCGGCGGATCACCATCAGGCGGGCGACGTCGGCCTCGGTGTACAGGCGAAAGCCGCCCTGGGAGCGGGCGGAGGGAATGACCAGGCCGGCTTCCTCGTAGTGCCGGATGGTGCGCAGGGACAGCTCGGTCCGTGCGGCGACCTCGCCGATCTGCATGTGCTCGCTGCCCACGTACGCGCCTTCCTCGTCCCTCGTCCCGGGCGGCGGCCGCCGGCAGCCACCCGCATCTCTACCCTAACGTTAGGGTAGGGTTGACCGTCGCCTGGACCGGTCGGCACGGGCTTCGCGAGGAGCCGCTCCGGCTGCTCGGCCCTCCCGCACGCCCGGCTGACGCCCGGTGTGCCCGAGCACGTCAGGTACCTGATCTTGTCCACGTCCGCACTGTCCCCGGCCGCGCGGCTGCGCGCCCTGCGCCCCGACTGGCTGTCCGACCCGAAGGTGTGGCGCACCGAGATCCTGGCCGGCCTGGTGGTCGGGCTGGCGCTGATCCCCGAAGCGATCTCCTTCTCGGTCATCGCCGGGGTCGACCCCGCGATCGGCCTGTTCGCCTCCTTCACCATGGCCGTCACCCTCTCCGTCGTCGGCGGGCGCCGGGCGATGATCTCGGCGGCGACCGGCGCCGTCGCGCTGGTGATCGCCCCGCTCAATCGCGAGCACGGGTTCGGCTACCTGGTCGCCGCGGTGATCCTGGCCGGGATCTTCCAGGTGATCCTGGGCGCGCTCGGCGTGGCCAGGCTGATGCGGTTCGTCCCCCGCTCGGTGATGGTCGGCTTCGTCAACGCCCTCGCCGTCCTGGTGTTCATGGCCCAGGTTCCCGAGATGCACGACGTGCCCTGGGCCGTCTATCCGCTGCTCGCCGGCGGGCTCGCGCTCATGGTGTTCTTCCCCAAGGTCACCAAGGTGGTCCCGGCCCCGCTGGTGTCCATCGTCGTCCTCACGGCCGTCACGGTCGCCGCCGGGATCGCCGTACCGACCGTGGGCGACAAGGGCGAACTGCCGTCCTCCCTCCCCGTGCCGGGCCTGCCGGACGTGCCGTTCACGCCGGCCACCCTGACCACCATCGCCCCGTACGCCTTCGCCATGGCGCTGGTCGGCCTGATGGAGTCCCTGATGACCGCCAAACTCGTCGACGACATCACCGACACCCACTCCGACAAGACCCGCGAGTCCGTCGGCCAGGGCATCGCCAACATCGTCACCGGCTTCTTCGGCGGCATGGGCGGCTGCGCCATGATCGGCCAGACGATGATCAACGTGAAGGTCTCCGGGGCCCGCACCCGCCTCTCCACGTTCCTGGCCGGTACGTTCCTGATGGTGCTGTGCATCGTCTTCGGCCCGGTGGTCTCCGACATCCCGATGGCCGCGCTCGTCGCCGTCATGGTCATGGTGTCGTTCGCGACGTTCGACTGGCACTCCATCGCACCCAGAACCCTCAAGCGGATGCCCGCCGGCGAGACCGCCGTCATGGTGATCACCGTCGTGGTCGTGATCGCCACTCACAACCTCGCCGCCGGCGTCGTCGCCGGCTCCGTCACCGCCATGGTCATCTTCGCCAAGCGCGTCGCCCGCCTCGCCGAAGTCACCCCCGTCACCGACACCGGCACCGGCACCGGCAGCGGCACGGTCGTTTACTCCGTCACCGGGGAACTCTTCTTCGCCTCCTCCAACGACCTCGTCGGACAGTTCGCCTACGCCACCGACCCCGACCGCGTCGTCATCGACCTGTCCGCCGCCCACATCTGGGACGCGTCCTCCGTGGCCGCTCTCGACGCCGTCGAGACGAAGTACAGGCAGCGCGGCAAGACCGTCGAGATCACCGGCCTGAACGACCCGAGCGCCGCCCTTCACGGCAAGCTCACCAGCCACTGAGCCCCGTCCGGTGCGAGAACCCCGCCCGCCGTCAGAAGAAGATCATCGGGGGTGCAGAATGCCCTGTGTGCCGATAAACACTCCCAAGCCGGCGACGCTCGACGACGCCCGACCGGTCAGCCGTACGCTGGCCCGCGCCTTCGACGACGACCCGATGATGCGCTGGTTCTTCCCCGACGACTCCTCCCGCGATGCCGGGTTGAATCGTTACTTCACCACCCTCTTCACCCGCCAGTACGCCCACCACGGCGTGTGCGAACGCACCGATGCGGCGGCCGCCTTCTGGGTACCGCCGGAGGGGCAGGAAAAGGCCGTCCCTGACGCGGAGACCATCCAGGAACTCCAGGACATCCTCGGCGACCGGGCGTTGCTGTTCCGCGACGCCGTCGAGGCGGCCGCCAAACACACACCGACCGAACCGCACTGGTACCTCGCGGTGATAGGCGCCGACCCGGCCGCCCAGGGCCAGGGTCACGGGGCCGCCCTGCTGCGCTCGGGACTCGCCAAGGCCGACGCGGCGGGCCTGCCCGCCTACCTGGAGTCCTCCAAGCTGGCCAACCTCCCCGTCTACGAGCACTTCGGTTTCACCGTGCGCGAGGAGATTCAACTCCCGGGCGGCGGCCCGGTGCTGTGGTCCATGCGCCGCGAACCCCGCCCACCATCCGGCACCTGAGACCCGCCGGACTGCCGACATCGAACGAACGGGAGAGAACGTGAGCATACGGAGCAGTGCGAGATTCGTATCCGTTCTGGTGATTGTGGTGGCGGCGGTGTTCGGCTCGGGGTTTGTCGTCCCTGCTGCGGCCACGGATCCTCTTGCGTTGACACAGGAGAATCCCGAGGACCTGTACTTCGTCGCGTACGAGAACAGTTCCCGGTACGAGGCCGGCGGCACTCCCTACCAAACGGCCCTGTACCCCGGTGACAGCTCCAGAGTCGAGCGGCCTCGCGGTGTCGTCGCCGCATACGACCTCTCCGAAGTCGCGGACAAGGTCAAGGTCACCGCACTCCACCCGCGCTGCCGAGCGGCCGGTCACGTCGTCACCTGCCAGTTGGGCGACGACGAAGGCGCGTGGACTTTCAGGCCCTTCCGTATGACCCCGTACCCCGATGCGCAGGGCGGCATGGCCGGGTCCGTCTCCGAGAAGTACACCAGCCGCAACGGACCCGGGCTGACCCACTCGGCCAGGATTCACGTCGGGGTGCCGGACTTCCGTACGCGGACTCACGAGGACGTGGAGCTGCCCCGTTCGGGACGGGGGACACCGCCGCCCATCACCCCCGCCTTCGTCAACGCCGGTTCGACGCGGACGCCGGGCAAGGTCGTCCTGCGGGTCTCGGTCGCCGACGACGCGTACCAGGGCCGGTTCCAGTCGCCGAGGTTCACGTCTTCCTTCAGCAACTGTTCCGACTCCGGGACGGGAACCGGGCGAGGCGTGATTTTCTGTGAGTTCCCGGGGCCCTTGGAAGTGGGGCAGGCGTATGAGACGGACGCGCCGCTCCAGGCGGACAACCCCGACTGCTGCCAGGTCAGGGGCGCCTACACCTACGACGTGTGGGCGGAAGGGAACGAACCTCTCGACGCGACGGCACGCGACAGCCACCCCCTGCGGGGAAGCGGCCCCGTGCTCGGTCTCAAGCCGGTCGGCGCCGACACCGTCACCGGCGGCGCCAAGGCCCGGATGGGTTTCCGGACCGAGGGCTTCACCGTCCCCGAAGGCTGGAGCTTCCCCGAGAAGACCATGAAGATCCGCGGCAAGGTGGGAGAGTACGTCGAGACGGACGTCCTCCAGGCGGACGGCGCCGACGGGGTCTCGCGGCAGGCCCCGCTCCGGGTCCGGCTCCCGGAGGGCACCTCGATGGCCCCGCTTCCGCTGGAGCGGCACGCCTCCGACTTCTCCTACTGCTCCGGGAGGGGACGGGAGGGGAGGTGCGCCAACGGCTACCCGTCCGTTCTCCGGGTGCGGATCGACCGCGCCGTCCCGGGCGCCGAGGGCCGGATCAAGGCGCCGGTGCCGTCCGGTGACGAGAATCCGGACGACAACGAGCGGCCCATCGAGCTGGAGATCACCGGCGTCGCGGCGAACCCGCAGCACGATCCGCCCGACTGGGTGGCGCGCTACGACGACCCCGCCGGGCAGCCGGGTAAGGGCGAGACCGAGGCCGCCGGCAAGGCCGCGCACGGCGCACCGGTCCGGCTGGCCTCCGCCGCGGCCGCCGCGGTCGTCGTCGCCGGGCTCGCGGTCCTGGTCGTACGCCGGCGACGCAGGCAGCGGCGCTCGAACGACGACGGCTGACCGTGGAGGGAAGGGGCCGCTGGGCGCCGGAGGCGATGGCCGTCTAAGCGGGGGCATCGACGCGCGGACCGGGGGCCGGGGACCGGAGTGAAGGAACGCGACGAGCACGCGCCTCCCGCGTCACCACCAGGCAAAATAGGGCCCATGGCCGACGACGAGACGAGCCCTCTGATCAGTGACGGGGACACCGGATTCACGCTGCCCCGAGGGGCGACGGGCTTCTTCCGGCCGAAGGACGGCCCGCTTCCGCAGACCGACGTCCGGGCGTTCCGCGCCGCACTGCATGCCGCTGCTCGCGCTGCCGGAGGCACCGTAGGCAACGTGGAGGAGCGGACGTATCCCCGGACGTTCCACACCGCAACGGTCACCGGACGTGCAGGCGAGAGCGTCGTCCTGTGCCACGCGCATCACCCCTGGATCGCCTTCACGCCGGAACGCCGGTACTGGTACGGCGAGGAATTCCTGGCTCCACCGGCCTGGGCCCGTGCCTTCACCGACGCGGGCTTCGTGGTCCTGAGCAGGGAACAACTCGCCATGCCGCTCTCCGGCCTGCACCCCTCGACGCTCACCGAGGGCGAATGGCGGGAGGCGCGCTACCACGACACCACCACGGTGGGCGGCGCCCTCTTCAACGTGTGGGACTGACGGGTTCGACATGGGGAACTGACGAGACGTGCCGGGTGCGAACGTCGGCCGGCGGGCCGCACCCCCGTAATGTTTCCGGCCCGCCGACCGCGACGCATCCGAGCTTTGGGGATCCGGAGTTGATGCGCACGGCTGTCACCTGCGCTGAAACAAAACCGTCGGCGGCGCCGGGTGGCGCGAGGCTTGGCTGACGGGCGTCTTCTGCCCGGGAAGCGGGCCGTGCTGGGGTGATCAGGTGGTGAACCCGATCGGGGAGGGCGCGGATGGGACGGCGCGAACTGCCGCTGAATCCGGCCGCGGGCCCGGTGCAGCGCTTCGCCCATGAGCTGCGAGAACTGCGCCGGCAGGCCGGCGGGATCACGTACCGGGCGATGGCGCACCGTACGGAGTGCTCGGCTCCGACACTGTCCCGGGCCGCCTCGGGGGAACAACTCCCCTCACTGCCGACGGTGCTCGCGTATGCCAAGGCATGTGGTGGTGACGCGGCGGAATGGGAGGAGCGCTGGCGCCGGGCCGCGCGCGAGGTGGCGGCCGTACCCCCGGAGCGAGGGGAGGACGAGGGCGAGCCACCGTACCGTGGGCTGGCCCGGTTCGACGCGGCGGACGGGGACCGGTTCTTCGGCCGGGAGGCTCTCGTCGCCACGCTGGTGGACTGTGCGGTCTCGCACCGGATCACGGTGGTGGTGGGGCCGTCGGGCAGCGGCAAGTCGTCGCTGCTGCGGGCGGGCCTGATTCCCCGGTTGCAGCACACCACCGACCCGGCCTCGCGACCCGCTGCACTGCGCATTCTGACCCCCGGCCCACGGCCGCTGCACACACACCGCGCGCTGTGTGCCCCGGCCGGTCAAAAGGAGGAGACGGGGGACGGGGCGGGGGACACGTGGCTGATCGTGGACCAGTTCGAGGAACTCTTCACGCTCTGCCACGACCCGCGGCAACAAGCGGGCTTCGTCGAACTGCTGCTCACCGCGCGGGCGGCGGCCGCCCGTCTGCGCGTGGTGCTGGGCGTACGGGCGGACTTCTACGGCCGCGTCCTGGAACTGCCCGACCTGGCAGCGGCCGTACGCGAAGCCACGGTGCCGGTCGCACCGATGAGCCCGGCCGAGCTGCGCCAGGCGATCGTCAAACCGGCCGCGGCCGCCGGCCTGTTCGTGGAACGCCCGCTGACCGCCCGCCTCATCCAGGAAGTGGGCCACGAGCCGGGCGGCCTGCCGCTGCTCTCGCACGCTTTGCTGGAAACCTGGCGCCGGCGCCGCGGCCGTACCCTCACCCTCGACGCCTACGAGGCCGCCGGCGGTATCCACGGCGCCGTGGCCCAGACCGCGGAACACCTCTACACCCGCCTCACACCGGCCCAGGCCCAGGCCGCCCGCCGCATCCTGCTGCGCCTGATCGCCCCGGGGGAGGGGCGCCCGGACACCCGCCGGCCGGCGCCGCACGACGAACTGGACGCCGACGACCCCACCACGGCCCAGGTACTGGAGCGACTGGCCCGCGCCCGCCTGGTGACCACGGAGGAGGACGCCGTCCACCTGGCGCACGAGGCACTGATCACCTCGTGGCCCCGGCTGCAGCAATGGGTCGACGAAGCGCGCGAACGGCTGCTGGCGCACCGCCGCCTGACCGAAGCCGCCGCCGCGTGGGCAGCCCTCGACCGTGATCCGGGCGCGCTGTACCGCGGCACCCGGCTGGCCGCGGCCCGCGAAACCTTCGCCACCCCCGCCGCACGCGGCGATCTCGCCCCGCTGGAACAGGACTTCCTCACCGCCAGCACCACCGCACACGAACAGGAGCAACGCGCGGCCGCCCGTACCACCCGCCGCCTGCGCGGCGCGGCCGCCTCGCTGGCGGTCCTGCTGGTTCTCGCCCTGGTCGCGGGGGTGGCCGCCTTCGTCCAGTACCGCAACAGCGAAGACCAGCGCCGCACGGCGCTCTCGCGGCAACTGGCCGCCCAGTCCTCCACGCTGCTCGGCGGCCACCCCGACCTGGCGTCCCTCCTCGCCGCCCACGCCTACCGCATCCGCCCCACCGCCGAGGCCACCGCCAGTGTCTTCGCCGCTGCCGCCCTGCCTTTGCGGCGCCGCATCAGCGGCCACACCCAGGCCGTGCGGGCGGTGGCGTTCAGCCCCGACGGGCGCACGCTGGCCTCCGGCGGCGACGACGGCGCCGTACGGCTGTGGGACGCGGACACCGGCCGGCCGCGGAGCGTCTCCGCCCCCGACACGGTCGGCGGCGCGAAAGTCGACGTGAACGCGATGGCGTTCAGCCCCGACGGGCTGGCCTTGGCCTCCGGCGGCGACGACGGCACGGTGCGCCTACGGGATGCGGCCACCGGCACGGTGCGGGCCACCCTTTCCGGTCACGAAGCCGCCGCGACGTCGATGGCGTTCAGCCCCGACGGGCGCACCCTGGCCACCGGCAGCTGGGACACCACGGTGCGGCTGTGGGACACGCGGCGGCGCGCCATCCGTGTCGTTCTGACCGACCACAGCGACCGCTTGAAGGCGGTGGCGTTCAGCCCGGACGGGCGGACGCTGGCCACCGCCGCCGACGACGGTACGGTGAAACTGCGCGAAGCGGACACCGGCCGCCCCCGCACCACCCTCACCGACCGCACCGACGTGGTGGCGACGCTGGCGTTCAGCCCGGACGGGCGCACGCTGGCCACCGGCAGTGACGACGGCACCGTACGGCTGCGTTCCCCGGCCGACGGGACGACCCGTGCGGTACTCAGCGGCCATACCGACGCCGTGACCTCCGTGGCGTTCAGCCCCGACGGGCGCACCCTGGCCTCCAGCAGCGACGACGGCACCGTACGGCTGTGGGAGACCGGGACCGGCAAGTCGGGTGCGGCCCTGATCGGGCAGACCGGCGGGACGGCGGCGATCGCTTTCGGCCACGGCGGGCGCACCCTGGCCACCGGCAGTGCCGACGGCGCGCTGTGGCTGTGGGACGTGCGTCGGCGGCAGGCCCGTACGACGCTCACCGGGCACACCGGCGACGTGACCTCGGTGGCCTTCGGCCCCGGCGGGCGCACGGTCGCCACCGGCAGCGACGAGGGCTCCGCGCGGCTGTGGGACGCGGACACCGGCCGCTCCCGTGCCATCCTGGGCGGCCACAGCGGGGCGGTGCTGGCGGTGGCGCTCAGCCGTGACGGGCGCACGCTGGCCACCGGCAGCGAGGACGAGACGGTCCAGCTGTGGGACACCGTAACCGGCCGCAGGCGGGAGGCTTTCGACGTCGGCGGCACCGTCTTCGCCGTGGCGTTCAGTCCGGACGGCCGTACGCTCGCCACCGGCGACGGGAACGGCAGGGTCCGCTTGTGGCACACGGCCGGCGGGGGACCGCCCACCACCCTCGGCGAGTCCGCGGACAACGTGGTGGCGGTGGCGTTCGGCCCGGACGGCCGCACCCTGGCCACCGGCGGCTTCGACAGAACGGTACGCCTGTGGGACACCGCCACCGGACGCCTCCGCGCGACCCTGACCGGGCACCAGGACACGGTGTGGGCCGTGGCGTTCAGCCCGGACGGGCGCACGCTGGCCACCGGCGGGTTCGACGGCACCGTACGGCTGTGGAACACCGCGACCGGCAAGGCCCGCACCGTCCTCACCGGCCACACCGGCACCGTACGGGCCGTGGTCTTCACCCCCGACGGCCGCACCCTCGCCACCGGCGGCGACGACCGCACCGTCCGGCTGTGGGACATCACCTCGGTCCGGCCCCGCGCGACCCTGCCGGGACGCGGCTGGCCGGTGACATCGATGGCCGTCAGCCCGGACGGCCGCACACTCGCCGTCGGCCAAGGAGACAACAAGGCGCACCTGTGGCACCTGGACCTGCCCACACCCGACGAGGCCATCAGCAGAATCTGCCACTCCGTAGGCCGGGACCTCACCCCCCAGGAACGCTCCACCTACCTGCCGGACCCGCCCCGCCACCACCCCGCGTGCCCACGATGAGCACGCCTCGACGCTGCCTTGTCAGTGTGCGTGATCAAGGGGGGACGACTGTCGCTGCCACACGGTGCTCGGGTGCCGGCACCCACGAGCGCAAAATCACCAGGTCAGCGGAGTGATCGTGGCATCTTGCCAGGACGGCGGCACAGGCCGCGTTCAAGGCGTTGGGCGAACCGCCGGAGACTGGGCGGTTCGGGGCCGGCGGAGGCCGTAACCGGAGGGGAACCATCCAGGCAACCCCTGTGCCTGTAAGCCCCCAGCTACCTCCTGAGGTCACCACGAACTCGCAGCCCGACATCCGCCGACGCGCCTCGGGGGCTTGCCTGGCCATCGGTCGCCGGTCACCGGCGTGTCATGTTCGCGACCACGTCAACTAAGATCACGCTCCGCCCGTCGACCGGCGTGGCGGAGCGGCGCGCCGAGCGGGGGTGCGGTGATCACCGCACCACCGCGAGCGCGGTCACCCACCCGAAGTGCAACCTCGACGAACCGGACGCGAACTACTACAAGATCAGGGGTAACGGGGTGAACTTCCGAAAGGGCCCCAGCACGAAGTACGGGTCCTACGGGCTCCTGAGCAAGGGCACCAAGTTCACGTACTACTGCACCAAGACGTACCCCGAGGTGTGGTGGTACGGCAAGGTGACCTCCGGTCCGCACCAGGGCCAGAAGGGCTGGGTCCGGGCCGACTTCGTGACGTACTGACCGTACAGCGCCGGCGGGTGCGGCAGCCATGATGCCGTTTGTCCCGCCGGCGCTGCCGGTTTTCAGTCCGGCGGCATGCCGTGCGGCTTCCGGCGTGCTGCTGCGGATACCCCCTCTGGCCCTCTGACCTGCCCGGACAGCGTGTCCAGTCGTCCCGGACAGGGGCCCGCGCCGTCCCGGACTGTCCCGGACAGGGAAGTGCTTGGCCGCGCCACACCGGCCCGTCGAGAGTTCTGCCATCCCAGCGGAAACAGCCGTGCGAATCACGGCTCTCGACCTATGGAGTCAGGCATGCGCAAGCTCACCTCCCTCGCGGCCCGGGGCGCCGCGATCACCCTGCTCGCCGGCAGCGCGATAACCGTCACCGGCGTCGGCAACGCCCAGGCCGCCTCACTGGGAGCGAAGATCGCCACCACTGCCGAGGGGCAGCTCGGCGCCGGTCCGTGCGGCCTGAACGGCAAGGGCAGTTACTGGGGCCGGGGCACCGCCCAGACCGGCAGCTGCGGCCGCAACGGCACCGAGGCGCACGCCTGGTGCGCCGACTTCGTGGGCTGGGTGTGGTGGAAGAACGGCGTCGGCGGCAAGATGAGCAAGCTCAACGACCTCGCCTCCAGCTTCGCCAAGTACGGCACGATGCACTCGACCCCGAAGATTGGCGACGCGATCCTCTACAACCAGCACACCGCGAGCGTCGAGGACGACCATGTGGCGATCGTGGTGGGCAGATCCGGCTCGAAGATCACCGTGGTGGGCGGCAACCAGGGCAGCCCCGGCGACGTGAGTTCCCGTACCTGGTCCACCTACAAGGTCGGCAGCTGGGCCAACGGCAGCCAGAAGATCAGCGGTTACGTCACGCCGGTGGCCGGCTGACCTCGCGCCGGTGGCCCGCCCCTCCCCGATGCGGCGGGCCGCCGGCCCGGAACCTTTCGGAGCCCCAGCTCCAGCCGCAGCCCCAGCCCCTGGTCCCGCCCGCCCGGGACCAGGGGCGCCCGTGTGTGACGGAGAGTGACTGCGGACGATCGGCGGTGCTCTCCGAGGCCGATGGGTACAGGGTGCACTGTGCTACCGGCAGGCAGCTGAGAGAAACCACCGTATAAGGGATCTGTTGCGGGGTATTCGGATCGGGCGGGGCCGACGACGAGGTGCGGCCCGTGCGGATTCCTGGATGCGACTGCCGGTCACGGCCGTGCGAAAGGTGGGACGTGACGTGAATGTGGGCCTGGAGACGAGACTCGTCCCGGATGCCGAAGAGGTACGGCGGTCGGTGGCGGACCGGTTCCGTGCCTGGGTGGACGCCGAAGCGGGCGACCTGCCGCTGCCGGGGGCGGGGCGTACGCGTGAGCGCTTCGCCGCCCTGTACGCGCTGGGGCGCGCCGATCTGTCGCTGGCCCGGCTGGCGGAGGGGCATGCCGATGCCACGGCCATCCTGCGGGAGCTGGGGGAGGCGCCACCCGGTCAGGGCGAGCGCTGGGGAGTGTGGGCCGCCCAGCCGCCGGGGACCGGCCTGGAGGCGCGCCAGGAGGGCGGGGCGTGGCTGCTGGAGGGATACAAGGCGTACTGCTCAGGGGCGCACTCCTGCACCCACGGCCTGGTCACGGCGGACACCGCGCAGGGGCGCAGGCTGTTCGCCGTGCGCACGGACCACCCTGGTTACGCGCCGCTTGAGGGGACCTGGCAGGCCATCGGCATGGCAGGCAGCGACACCCCCGATGTGCGCTTCACGGCGGTGCCGGGCCGGCCGGTCGGCGGCGTGGGGGCCTATCTGGACCGGCCGGGGTTCCAGCACGGCGGCATCGGGGTCGCCGCCTGCTGGCTCGGTGGGGCCCGGGCGGTCGCCGGCACCCTCCAGGACGGCGCCCGCACGGAGGATCCGCTGACCGCCGCCCATCTGGGGGCGGTGGATGTGGCGCTGTACGCGGCGGAGACCGTGCTGTGGGAGGCGGCGTGGGCCATCGACGCCGACCCGCTGGACCGCTCGGACACCGCCCGGCTGCGCAGCCTGCGGGTACGGGCCGTCGCTGAGCGCGCCTGCAGCGACGTACTGGACCGGGTCGGGCGGGCCACCGGCGCCGGACCGCTGTGCCACGATCCGCGCCATGCCCGCAACGCCGTCGACCTGACGGTGTACATCCGGCAACACCACGCCGATCGCAGTCTTGCCGAGCTCGGGGCGCTGGTCGGTACGCCGGCGGGGCAGGAAGCGGGGTCGCAGAAGTGATCGGTTCCTTCGACCGGGAGGCGGCCGCCGAGGCGATCGAGGCCCCGGGCACCGACGAAGCGCAGTGGGCGGCCTGGTCCGGGCTCGCGCGGTTGCCCGTCGTACGGCCCCCGTCCGGGCCCGTCGTGGTGGTCGCCGCCCACCCCGACGACGAGGTGCTGGGGTTCGGCGGCACGATGGCGCAGCTCAGGGACGATGTCCATCTCGTGACCGTCACCGACGGGGAAGGCTCGCACCCGCACCTGGCGGCGGAGCGGATCGCCGCGCTGCGTGCGGCCGAGCTGGAGAGTGCGCTCGGCGAACTCCGATTGCGCGAGCACCGTACGTACCGGCTGAAAATCCCCGATACGGGTGTCGATGCCCACGAGGAGCAGCTGACGCGGGAGCTCGTCGTGCTGCTGCGTGAGACCGGTGCCTCGCTGTGCGTCGCGCCGTGGACCGGCGACCTGCACGCCGATCACGAAGCGGCGGGCCGGGCGGCGGAGGCCGCCGCCCGGCAGACCGGCACGCCCTGCTGGCACTACCCGGTATGGATGTGGCACTGGGCGTCGCCCGGCGACCCGCGCGTGCCGTGGTCCGCCGCCCGCCGGCTGCCGCTGCCCCGGCCGGCGCGGTCGCGCAAGCAGGCGGCGATCCGCCGGTTCACCAGCCAGATCGCCCCGCTCGACGCCGGCCGGGACACGGTGATCCTGCCGCCCGCCGAACTCGCCCACCACACGCGCGCCTTCGAGGTGGTCTTCACATGAGAACGAACCGGGCCACGCCCCCGTCCTACTTCGACACCATGTACGCCGGTTCGGCCGACCCCTGGGACCTGGCGGTCCGGTGGTACGAACAGCGCAAGTACGCCCTGACCGTCGCCGCGCTGCCCCGCCGCCGCTACCGCCGGGCGTTCGAGCCGGGCTGTTCCGTCGGCGTCCTGACCCGGCTGCTCGCCGAACGGTGCGACGAGGTGCTGGCCACCGACCGGGTGCCGGCGGCCGTCGAAGCGGCCGCCCGCCGCAACCGCGACCTGCCGCACGTCGAGGTACGGCCCATGGCGGTACCGGACGAGTGGCCTGCGGGAACCTTTGACCTGATCGTGCTCTCGGAGCTTCTGTACTACTTCGACGACGCCACGCTCCGGGAGGTCCTGAAGCGGACCGTGGACAGCCTGGAGCCCGGCGCGACCCTCGTGACCGTGCACTGGGACCACCCGGTCGACGACCACCTCCGTACCGGCACACAGCTCGCCCCGCTGCTCACCGGCGTGGACGAACTCGTCCCCCTCGGGCAGCTGAACGACGTGGACTTCGTGTTGCAGACCTTCACCCGGCGACTGCCCGACGGCAGCGCCGCTCCCGCCCCCGCGGCAGCCGAGGGGCTGGTGTGAACCACCCGGCCCGTACACCGACAGCCCTGGTGGTCGCCGTCCCCGCCCACAACGAGGCAGCGGCCCTGCCGGCCGCACTCCGCGCCCTGCGCGCGGCCGCCCGGCACCCCGAACTGACGGCGCGGCGGGTGCGGGTGGTGACGGTGGTCGCCGCCGACGCCTGCTCCGACGACACCGCCGCGCTCGCCCGCCGCCACGGCGCGCACGTCGTGGAGCTGGCGCGGCGCAACGTCGGCGCGGCCCGGGCCGCCGCCATTACACACGGCCTCGGCCTGCTCGGACCCGCCGCCGACCGGGCCTGGATCGCCACCACCGACGCCGACACGCTCGTCCCCACCACCTGGCTGGCCCACCAGGTCGAGCAGGCCGCCGCCGGGTGGGACTGCGTGCTCGGCACCATACGGGTCGCACCGCACCCCAAGCTGAGCGCCGCGGTCGCCCAGCGCCACCGCACGCTGTACTTCGCCGGGCGGCCGGGGCACGACCACGACCGCGCCTGGGCCCACCCGCACGTGCACGGCGCCAACCTGGGGGTCGCCGCCGACGCGTACCGCCGGGTGCGGGGCTTTCCCGCGCTCGCGCACAGCGAAGACCACGCCCTGGCGACCGCGTTGGAACGGGCCGGCGCCCGCATCCTCAGGACGGACCGCTGCCCGGTCCTCACCTCCGGGCGTACGGATCCCCGCGCTGCCCACGGCTTCGGTGCCTACCTGCAGGAGTTGGCTTTGGCGCCGGGTGGCTGACCGGCAGCGGGTCGGAGGCACCGGTGCCGGTGCCTCCGCGACGACCGGGCCGCCGGAGGCTGCCGCCACTCCGGCGGCCGGGCCGTAAGATCATCGGTATGTCCCTACGTCTTCAACTGCGTCAGGCCCTCCCCGAAGCCATGCGTGCCCGCGACAAGGCCGCGGTGAGCGCACTGCGCGCGACACTCGCCGCGCTGGACAACGCCGAGGCGGTGCCCCCGCAGGAAGCGGAGCTGCGCGGCGGGGCCATCGAGCATTCGCCGGTCGGCGCCGGCGCCACCGAAGCGGTACGGCGCGAACTGAGCGAGCGTGAGGTGGTGGACATTGTGCGTGCCGAGGCCACCGAACGCCTGGACGCCGCGGCACAGTTGACCGCGCCTGCGCACGCCGACCGGGCCGCGCGGCTGCGCGCGGAGGCAGCCGTGCTGCTCCGGTTCCTCGACGGGCCCGGCGCCGCGTAGCACTCCGGCACGCCGGCAGCCGTCCCGCGCCTCGGGCCTCACCGCCGGTCACCTCTCAGACCCCAGGCGCACCAGGGCCAGGAAGCCGCCCAGCAAGGCGAACGCGGCGAGAAAGGCTTCCCGCTCCGCACCACCGGTCCCGCTGACGGTCACCTGCGCGCCCAAGGCGAACCAGGCCCCCGACCCGGCAGCCGTCAAGACGTGCGTCTCGCGTTCCCTGAGCAGCCGCATCCCCACCGCCAGCACCAACGGCACCACGACGACCGGAACGATCGACGCCAGCACCATTTCGACCATCCCCGAACCTGTTCCGCCCTCCGGAGGCGCCTGGCGCGCCCCCACCGCCCATCGCTGCGCGGACCGCGAGACCCAGTACGTCACGTGGGCCGCGACGGCCGCGACGGCGACCCCCTTCATCCAGACGCGTAGCTCACGGCTCAACATGCCCTTCACCCTGTACGGCAAGCGCTCAGGACGCCTGAGTACCCGCACTCAGACCCGTTGTGTAGGAAGTCCCGTGAGTAGACAGGGAGAAGCACATCATGTGCTGGACTGCCGCCCTGGTGGATCGGTTTTCACTCGCTCGCGTACAGAGTCCGACGTTCCGCCGGGATCCTGAACGTCTGCCGGTATCCAGCTAGGCGGCCCGGCTGCGCGATATCGACCTCCCCGCCCGACGACAAGGTGTCGTCCCTGGAGGAGGCGGATGCGCCGGCCGTTCGGAGGGCCGTGACGTTAACCCGGAAGGGGGGTGGAGTTAACCCGTCCGTTCCTAGCGTCTGACGCGTACCGATCAGCGACCGAAGGAGACGTTTCATGGAGACGCTGGGGCAGCTCGCCGCTCATCTGGCGCTCGATCTCGTCGCGGTGGGCGTGCTGACGTTCGCCATCTACTACCCGCGCCACCGGCGCCGCGACCTGGTGCCCGCCTACCTGGCGCTCAACGTCGCGCTGTTCGCGGTCGTCTCGGCGCTGGCCCAGGTCGGCGAGGGAGGCATGGCTCTGGGCTTCGGTCTGTTCGGGGTGCTGTCGATCGTCCGGTTGCGCTCCGACTCGGTCCAGCACGAGGAGGTCGCTTACTACTTCACGACCCTGGTGCTCGGCCTGCTGTGCGGCCTGCCGCATCTGAGGTTCTCCGTCGCCGCGGCACTCGCCGGGCTGCTGCTCCTGGTGATGTACGGCGCCGACCACCCGCGCCTGATGGCCCGTACCCGCCGCGCCGTCGTCACCCTGGACACCGTGCACGCCGACCCCCAGGCGGTACGCGACGAACTGGCGCGCAGACTCGGCGCCCCCCTCAACTGGACGGTCAACGAGGTGGATTACGTCCGGGACCTCATGGTGGTGGACGTCCGCTTCCGCCTTCCGGACACGTCCACGGCGCCCACCCGCACGGCACCCCTGGACGAGCCTTCCCGAAGGACCCGCACGCCCGTCCCCTCCGACGATCACCCGCAGCCCCGCTCCCTCTCCGAGGAGACCGTGTGATCCCCGCCTTACAGGCCGTCGCCGATGCCACCATGGCTGCACATCCGATAACCCTCTGCGAACTCCAGGCCCGCGCAGAGCTGATGGCCCGCATCGATCACAGCTACCTCGTACCGGCCGAGGTCTTCGCGGACTTCGCGGCCCGGCTGACCGACCCGCACCGGCCCGGCGGCCCGTTCCAGGCGCTGTGCATCAACGGCCGCCGCTGGTTCGGCTACCACTCCGTCTACTACGACACCCTCGACCTGCGGTCCTTCCACGACCACCGGCAGGGCCGCCGGAACCGCTACAAGATCCGCGAGCGGCTGTACGAGCATTCCGGTGAGCGGCAGTTCGAGATCAAGCTCAAGGGACGGCGCGGCGAGACGGACAAGCGAAGGCGGCCCCTGCTGCCCGACGAGGCGACGCTGGGGCGCGGCCCGCGCGACTTCCTGGCCGGCGTGCTGCACGGTACGTACGGCATCGCCGCACCCGAAGATCTGGTCCCGTCGCTGGTGACCGACTACCAGCGCGCCACGTTCGTCGCCGACGGCCGACGCATCACTTGCGACGCCGGCCTGGTCTGCCAGGACGCGGGGACCGGCCGCAGCGTACGCGCCGACGAAGACGTGGTGCTCGTCGAGACGAAGACCGCGGTGACCGGCCACCTGACGGAGGCGGACCGGCTGTTGCACACCTACGGACTGCGCGCAGTCCAGTTCACCAAGTACTGCGGCGCCATGGCAGCCCTGCGCCCCGGACTGAAGGCCAACAAGTGGGGGCGGGCGGTACGGAAGGTGTTCCCTCAGCAGGCGACGTAGGACCTGTCCGGGCGGCACTTCCGCGGCCGGGCCTGTGGCTGCCCACCTCCAGACTCGGGATCCGCCAGGCCGGAGGGAGCGCTGTGACACGGCCACCGCCCACAGCCGCCACGCCCCTGACGACGAGCCGCTCGACTGCTCCGCGGTGGTCTGGGCCTGGACGATCTCCAGGCCCAGACCCGTTGCACTGCCACCGTAGTCGCCGAGTGCCGGGATGCACCCCTGCGGAATGCCTGGCCCGTCGTCCTCGATGATGGTCCGCTTCTCCCGCCGCCCTCGAGAACGGCCGTATGGAGCGTGCCGACGCCGTCGGGTGGGTGGGTGAAGACATTGCCGACGAGGGCCCCGACAGCGGCGAACCCGGCTCCCGTCCCGAGAGACGGTCGATGTCTGACCGTTCTGGGAGACCAGTGAACGGGCGCCCGAGGTGGTGTCGGCGGGAGCCCGGTTGCCGGCGCGGTTGCGGATGCGCAGGGCCGGCGGAACCAGCTGGCAGTGTGCACGAGCGCGGTGGTAGCGCCGGTGCGAAGGAGCAGGCTGCGGTGCCTGGCTACGGAGTGCCGGGCAGTACGGGGGTGGGGGAGTCGCCGTAGCCGGCGGGCGCGGCGTCCGATCCGCCCGCCGTGTTCGAGGCGCCTGCCAGCGCCAGCTCGTGGGGCGCCGCCAGTTTCACGCCCACCGTACGGACCGTGTGCAGATACCGCGGCCGCTGCGCCGTCTCGCCCAGCTTCCGCCGCAACCACGACAGATGGACGTCCAGCGTCTTGTCCGTGCCGCCCAGCGGCTGCTGCCACACCTCCGCCAACAGCTCCCGCCGGGAGATCACCTGCCCCGCCCGCCGGGCCAGGTACACCAGCAGATCGAATTCGCGCGGCGTCAGCTCCAGCGGCGCGCCGTCCAACGTCACCTCCCGCGCCGCCGCGTCCACCAGCAGTCCGCCGACCCGCAGCGCGGGCTCCGGCCCGGCGGTGCCGAAGCGGCGCAGCACCGCCTTGATCCGCGCATCCAGCTGGGCCGGGCCGAAGGGCTTGACGATGTAGTCGTCGGCACCGTCCCCGAGGACCGCGACCATGACCGGCTCCTCGTTCCGCGCGGTGGCCACGATCACCGGTACGTCGCTGACCGCCCGCAGCATCCGCAGCACCTGGGCGCCGTCCACGTCCGGCAGCCCGAGGTCCAGGACGACGAGGTCCGGCCGGTCGGTCACGGCGGCGTCCAGGCCGGACATGCCGGTCGCCGCGGTGGCCACGGCGTGGCCACGGCCGCGGAGCACGCGCACCAACGTAGCGCGCAGCAGGGGATCGTCCTCGACGAGGAGGAGGTGGGGCATGACCGTCACCGTAGCTAGGTGCGCAGCGTGCGCGGGAGATGACACCGGGGTTTGTCCGGATCTTGTCCGGACGCCGGGAATGGCGGCGCGAGGGTGATTCGCTAGCGAGACGGGCACCGAACGGGCCCCGGCCCGGGGCACAAACGTGGACGCGGACGGGTGCGGGAAGGCGTGGCGTCATGGCGTGGCGCGTGGGGGATGGCTCATTTCGAGGACGCGGCAGCTGCCTGGTTGCCGTGGCCCGCATTCCGGGTGGCGCCCGCCGGCACCGGGACCCCACCGGGTGACCGGGAGAGCGGCTCCGTGCCGAGAAGCTCGGTGTGCCGGTCCGACACCGGGTGCGGTAGCTGCGCGCTCCACCGCACAGGTCGGCTCAAGTCGATGGATACCTCGCCCCAGCCGCGTGATCGAGGCCGCTGCCCCGAGCAGCGCAGGGCCGACGGGAACGGGGTGCTGGGCCGGTTCGCGTACTGCGACGCGCTTGTGATGCACGGCAACGGCAGCGACGCGACCAGCTTCTCCAGCATCCGCGCCCGGCGCGGTACGGGCCGTGGGCACGGCGGTCAGGGGCCCCAGGCATGCGTCGGTCCCTGAGTGATCCGGATCGTGGCAGCCGCATTCAGCGGACCTGCTCCGGCTGGAGGCCGACCAGTAGGAGCCGGGGCTGCGCGCAGGGGAGGCATGGTGGTGTCTGCGGGCTCAGTCGGTTGCTAGAGGGGCCTGCAGTCGGATCTGGAAACCGCCTTGGGGGGTCGGGCTGGTGGTGAAGGTGCCGTCGAGGAGGTCGGCGCGTTCCCGTAGGCCGATCAGGCCCTGCCGGGAGCTGGGGAGGGCGACTGAGGGGCGGGTGGGTGCCGTGTTGGTGACGGTGACGCCGAAGTGGTCCGCGTCGTGCCACAGTTGCACCTCGGCGCGGGCTCCGGGTGCGTGTTTGCGTACGTTGGTGAGGGCTTCTTGGACCGTGCGGTAGATGGCGCGTTGGGCGGTGGTGCTGATGCCGGGCGGGAGGTCGCCGGTCAGAGTCGTCTCGATGCCGCTGGTGGCGACCAGGTGGTGCAGGTCGGCCAGGGTGGGCTGGGGGGTGAGTTCGGTGGTCCTGCCGCCGGAGGCACGCAGCAGGTTGACCATGTGGCGCAGTTCGTCGAGGGTGTTCGCGCTCAGGGAGCGGATGGTGCGGGCGGCCTCGCGGGTGTCGGTGTCCTTGGTGGCGACCTGCAGCGCTCCGGCCCGTACGGCGATGAGGCTGACCTGGTGGGAGACGACGTCGTGCATCTCGCGGGCCAGCTGGGCCCGCTCACGGGCGAGCACGGTTTGCGCGTACAGGGCGCGTTCGTGTTCGCGGGCCTCTTCGACCTCCATGAGCTGACAGGCCATGTCGTGCCGGGCCTGTACAAGTTGGCCGAACAGGACCGGGGCGAAGGCCGTGGCCAGTGTGTAGACGGTCTGGACGAGCGTCCAGGTGTGGTCGTCATTGAAGAAAGCGACGGACAGCGAAGACGGGTCAAGGGAGCCGGCCACTGCGTGGAGCAGGGCGCAGCCGGCGAGCAAGGGACGATTGCGGTTGTGCGTGGCCAGGGTGTACAGGGCGGTGAGCGGTGCGAACGCGACGTCCAGGTAGAAGGTCATGGGCAGCGTCAGCAGGAAGACGGCCAGCGGGAAGCGCCTGCGCAGCAACAGTCCGGCGCAGCCGACGGCGGCGCAGGCCAGCACGAAGGGGTGCTCCTCGTCGAGGAGGCTGATCCAGGCGTCGAGGGCGGCGAGCGCCACGAGGCCCGCGTCCAGGGACCAGGGCAGCGTGCGGCGCCACAGCGGCTTGCCCATGCTCAGCGTCCCTCGTCCGGTGCGGTATCACCACTGAGCAGCCCGGCCCGCTGGGCCAGCAGCGCTGCCTGGACGCGGCTGGAAACCCGCAGCTTGGTCAGGATCGAACTGACGTGATCCTTGACGGTGCCCGCGCTGAGGTGGATGCGGGTGCCGATGTCGGTGTTGGACAGGCCCTCCGCGATCAGGACGAGCACGTCGCGTTCCCGGTCGCTGAGCAGGGCCACCCGCGCCACGTCCGCGTCCTGCGGCGCGCCCGCGCCGGGGTGGCTGCGCAGCAGGGCACGCGAGGCTTTCGGGGACATCACCACTCCGCCCGCGGCCAGGGTGCGTACCAGGTGGGCGAGCTGCTCGGGCTCGGTGTCCTTGAGGAGGAAGCCGGCGGCCCCGGAGCGGAGCGCCGTCAGGATGTACTCGTCGGTGTCGAAGGTGGTCAGCATCGCCACCACGGGCGCCTCAGGCAGGGCCCGTACCTGGCGCAGCACGGTCAGGCCGTCGACGTCCGGCATGCGGATGTCGAGCAGTACGACGTCCGGGCACTCCCTGCGCACCGTGTCGACCGCCTCGGCACCCGCCGCCGTCGCGACGACCTGGAGATCGTCGGCGGAACTGAGGATCAACTCGAACCCGGACCGGATGAGCGCCTCGTCGTCGACCACCACTACCCGGATCACGCCTGTTCCTCCGCACTGTGATGAAGCTGCCGCGTCGAGTTTATGTTCTGTCCATACGGTGTGGCGGTGTGGCAGGGTCCGGCGGCCGGTCGGCGGGTCGCTTCCGCCGGTTCCGGGGTCGACCGGGTCCGACCTGCGCAATTGCCCGCACGGGCGCCCATGGGTGGTCGCCGCGGGGCGAAGGTGATGGCATGGCTTGTGAGCGAGGGGTGGCCTTCCGGGTGCCCGGCCTCGACACTCCGCGTCACGCACTCGCCAAGGAAGCCTCCGCTATGGCCACCCGTCCCTTCCAGCGCCCTGTCATCGCACCGCACGTGTTGTTCGGTGGTGTTTACGGGACGGTCCTCGCCAGCTCCATGGTGGCCGCGTTGACGCAGTACGGCGAGACGGCTCGCGCCGAACGGCTCTACGACGCCAAGTGGCTGCTGGTTACCGCGGCTGCCTCGGCGCTGGCCCATGGTTACGCGCACCTCGTCGCCCGGCGTGGTGACCGGGCCCATCATGGCATCCGTCCCGCGGTGCGCGCACTGCTGCAGGAGTGGCCGCTGATCGTGGCCACCCTGCCCACGGCGTTGCTCCTGTTCGGTGCGGGGCTCGGCTGGTGGGCATCGCGGGGCATCGAGTACGTCGCCTTCGCGATCAATACGGTGCTGCTCTTCGGCTGGGGCCTGTTCGCTTCCCGTGTGGTCGGCCGTACATGGCGCTCGGCCCTGGCCGTGGGGGCGGGGGACGCGGGGCTCGGCATGGCCGTGGTCGTGGCCAACGCACTGATCAAGTAAGCCGATGTCAGGCACCGACACTCCGTACCTTTCCCTTCTCTTTCAGACGGCTGCTTCTGGCGAATCCCGTTCGTACCGAGCTGACCGAGCTGCCCCCCGTACCGCAGCACGGCCACGCTGCGTTGTCGCGCTCAGCGTCGTAAGGGGCGGCACCTCACGCGTCTTCCGCGGCCGGGTGGGCAGGGCTGTGCGGTGACCGTTCGTGTCGGTCAGCTGTGTCGGTCGATGGCTTGCAGCAGGTCGTCGAAGGTCTGGCCGGTCGCGGGTTCGCCGATCGCGGTCATGTGCCAATCGCTGTGCGCGCGCCTTACTTCAGCCATGATCAGCGCAGTGTGCTTACCGCCTCCGGCGAAGGTGTAGCGGGCGATTTCCCGCCCGAAGCTCTCATCGACGAGTCGGCAGTGCGCGCTGCGTACTCCCTCGAAGGTACTTCCCGCGAAGGAACTCACGACGAAGACAATCCGGTCGGCGCGGGGCGGGAGCTTCGACAGCTGGACGAAGAAGAACATGCGGTCATCCTTGGCCCCGATGCCGTCGGGCATGGGGCCGTCGCTGTGCTCGATCGATCCGTCGGGGCTGACGGGATTGTCACTGAAAATGACGTCGATGAACCGACCGTGGCCGTACAGCACGGCGAAGCTGCCGAGGTGGGCACGCCGCCGACGTCCGAGAGGCCCCAGCAGACCTTGGTCCCGTGCGATCTTCCAGCCCAGGTTCATACTCATCAGGGTGAGCGGGTGGCCGTCCGGCTTGGTCAAGTGGAGCTGCTGGCCCTTGGACATGAGCATGGGTACGAGGTCTCCGTAAGGTGATCTTGTGCGACCCGGGGAAGCCGGGTAGGGCTGATGGAAATGCGTCTTCAGCGGTTGCCCAGGCATGGCCGCCCGGTCTTCCGGTCGCTGATCACGCGGCAGCGACGCCGGCAAGGGGACCGCCGTACCGCGGTACTGGACGAGAACGGCGCGACCTTGTGGTCGAAGAGAATCGAGAACGGCGAGTAGGCCACCGCACCGCGTCCGGTGCGATTCTCGACCTGGCCGAGGAGGCCCACGAGCGGTGGACGCCTCCGGGGCGCCGTTCGCACTGCTGCCGGCGCTGCTCGTGGGCTAGACCGCGATGTCCGCGACGCTGGGTCATCGCCGCATCCGCCCGGCAACGCCGGCTTGCCGCCGCCAACGTCGTGCGCGCCCGGCCAGCCGTCCACCGCAGCGAGGGCGAGGAGCGGTGACTCCTAGCAGACCAGCGGTGCGGAGGGTTCGCCATGCTGCAACGGCCGCAGGCCAGAGGGCCGGCACGCGGTGCAGTACGCGAATGCCGTAGCTCCGGAGCCGATGAAGGCCGCGATCGCGACGCGGGTATCGAGTCCGAACAGCAACAGACCGCCCCCTGCCGATACCGGCCGCTGCCGCATACCGGCCGGGGTGGCTGCTCACCGCAAAGATCTCCCTTCGGAACAGACTTCGCACACGTCGATGGCGGCGGCTGAGGAAGAAGGTCAGGGGAGTCATACGCGGGTCTCTCATGGGTCGGCCTGTGATGTTTCGCCCGCCGGGCAGGACGGGCGAGTGCCCGAAGACGCGGCGGTGTCCGAACCACGACGAGGGACTCGGCGACTGCGTCACCACCTTGCGGCTGCGCCCCGGGGGCAGCCCGCAAGGGCGGCCGGACAGGCCGGCACATGGCACGAACCCGAACGACACCCAGGCGTCGACCGATCCGGTGAGCAACGACTTCAGCCTCCCGCGCCCTTGGCCGCGCTGGCACCCGACAGATGTCCAGCCTTGCCCCGCCACCTGGCGGACTCGCCCCGCCAGGTGGCGGGGCGCACAGTCTCGTCCCGGCACACCTGTCAGGTGCGGGAATGTCTCCACCGATCGGGGGGTGTCTGCAGCCGATCGGCGGGGGTGATCCGGTCATGTGCCGGATAGCCGCAGGTCCCCGGTTCTTCCAGGGTGGACGGTATGACGCAAGCCCCAGCCCTCGCCGCACGGCCGCTGCCCAGGCACTTCGCCTGCCTCGGGCATCAAGGCGGCCTCGGCTCGGTCGTATTTCCGTGACGCAATGGAAGGGAGAGGCCGGACAGGTGCCGAACCGTACGCAAGAGGAGATCACTATGCGGTCCAGGACGACCGTCGGCCGACGTGCTCGGAACACCACCATGGTCGCGCTGCTCGTGGCGGCGCTGTGGGGCGGTATAGCGCTGGCGAAGGGAGCGGCGGACGACAGCTTGGCATCATCCGACGGTCCCGTGGGGCACCTCGGCCGGGCTCTGGACATCATCCGCGGGTGAAGGAGTTTTGATATGGCATGTTTCTTCGACCCCGGCCACGGCCCCGGAACGATCCCTGTGGTGTGGTTCCCGCCGTGGGGTGTGCACCGTGAGATCCAGACGTGCGAGGGCTGCGCCCAGCGGGTGCTGGGAACCGGCGGGTGGCTGGTGAATCAGTCCGGGCGGAGAAAGGAAGCAGCCAGGGGCCAGGTTGGTCGGCTGCCTGTTCAAGGGACGGGCTCAGGAGAGTCCGTGCCTCCGGTGCCGACACGAGGCTATGGCGTACGTACCGCTGCGGCGGAGAGGCTGATGACCGGTAGCGGGCTCGTGACCTGAGCAGCCCCGAGGGTTTGGTGCGGCACTCCGGCGATGCACTGACCGGCAGCGGCGGGGATGATGAGCAGATTCAGGTCGACCTCACCAGGATCCCGGCCGAGGTCGCGAAGCTCGTCTTCCCGGTGTCCATCTACGCGGCGGAGCAGCGCGGGCAGAACTTCGGCCAGGTCCGCAGCGCACACATCCGCGTGATCGACCAGGCCGACGGTTCCGAGATGGCCCGGTACGACCTGCGGGACGATGCCGCCACCGAGACTGCCATGGTCTTTGGCGAGCTCTATCGCCACGGTGCGGAGCGGAAGTTCCGGGCCATCGGCCAGGGCTATACCTCCGGCCTGGCCGGCATCGCCCAGTCCTTCGGCGTCGGCGTCCTGCGCCCGACGAGCCCGGTGCAAGCCTCCCCGCCGCCTCCCCCAACGGCGGTGGCCGCTGCCGGCTGGGACACCCCCGCTCCGTCGGCTACCACCATCCCCAGCAACCGACGGGAAGTTCCGGCATGACGTGCTTCTTCGACCCCGGCCACGGCTCTGGCACGACCTCCGTATGGTGGTCCCCGCAGTGGGGCGTGCCCCGCCAGGTCCAGACGTGCGCCGGCTGCGCCCAACGGGTGCAGACCACCCCGCCCCCGTACTACACCGCGCCCGAGCCCCAGACGGGGTATCCGCATCCGGTGCAGCAGGGCTATCAGCAGCGGCCGGCCTGGTCGGCGGCGCGCTCCTCAACGAGGCGTTCGACGATGACTAAACAGCTAACAGCCCATTGAACATGCTGCATGAGCCGCCCGGAGCCCCCGGGCCTGCCCGCAAGAGTCGGTCGGATGAATCCGGTACACACCAGGCACGCCATCTGTATCTTCAGCGGACTTCCAGGACAGGTCCGGTATGGATGGCGCAGCGCTGGCTCTGGGCCCGCATGGTGGGAACGCTGACTGCTCGGCGGGGGGCCGCCCATGCGGTCAGCGGTGACCTACCGCGCCGATCATCGTTCGCAGGGCATGACCACCCGTAGGACCGTCACAGTGCTCGCGGTCACCGCAGCAGCCATCGGAAGCGGGCTCGCGTCGGCGACCCCCGCAGCAGCAGGCGGAATCATCGTCATCGCGTCCCCGTCGTTCGAGAACACGTGCACCAACCACGGGCACGCGACACAACGGGGAGCGACAACGAATGGGAACGGAACCGCCGGGGGGCTGCTTGCGGCACTGCCGGTGACCTCGCCCCTCAATGAATGTGGGGGCGCCGACGTTCCCAAAGTTAAGGTGCTTCCCATCAATATTGCACAGCGTTACGCATAAATGCGTCCTGGTCGTCACGCAGCAGAACCGAACTCTGTCCCTCCCATGGAGAGGGGCCGCACATGGTCTATCTCCACCACGTCCGCAGGGAAGCCGCCCAGACACCAGTCACACCCCCCCGTCCTGCGCTCGTCCACCCGTCGGCGGAACCGAACCGCAGCGTCGTACCGGGCCCCTCGACGCCGACCGCGGGCGGATGCCGTCAGCTGATGCCCTGGGCCTCTTCCACCTCGTCCTGGGCGTCGGCCGTGCCGGAGCGGGGTACGCCGTACGAGCGGCGTCCGACGCGCCACCACAGGGCGGCCAGGGCGAGTACCGCCAGCGACGCGATGGGCGTGTAGTTGAAGGTGACGGCAGTGACCGGGCTGGTCTGCGGCAGGAGGAACAGCACCGTCACGACCGCTGCCCACAGCACCGCCACCCAGCCGATCGGCCGGCTCCAGTGGCCCAAGTGCCAGGGACCGCGCGTCCACTTGTCGCGGTGGCGCAGACGCAGCAGTACGGGAATGGCGTAGGCGGGGGTGAAGCCGACGACCGAGATGGCGGTCACCGCCGAGAACGCGGTGGCGGAATACAGGGACGGCAGGGCGAGCGCGAACGCGACGGTGACCGCGAGCCAGACGGCCCGGGTCGGAACGGCGGTGCGGGGGCTGACCTTCCGCCAGCGGGCCGAGCCGGGCAGCGCACCGTCCCGGGAGAACGCGTAGATCATGCGACTGGCGCTGGCAGTCACGGTGTAGCCGCACAGGAACTGCGCAACGATGATCACCAGCAGCAAGGTCTTCGCCGTGGCCAGGCCCAGCGCGTCCAGGAAGATCTGGGCCACGGGCACACCGGTGGGGGAGGCCAGGGTCGCGGTGTAGTCCTGGATGGCGAACAGCAGCGCCGCCAGCAGGATGCCACCGGCGACCCAGGACACCGCCACCGAGCGGACGATCCCGCGCGCCGCGGCGACGGAGGCATGGTTGGTCTCCTCGCTCAGGTGGGCCGAGGTGTCGTACCCGGCCAGGGCGAAGCACGGCAGCAGCATGCCCAGCAGAATGACGTACGCCGGGCTGGCCCAACCGGTGTTGTTGGTGAACGCGGAGAGCACGAAGCCGACCGGTTGGTGGTGGGCGGGGAGAAGCGCCAGGGCGCCGATGATGACGACGGCCCCGGCCAGGTGCCACCACGCGCTCAGGGACGTCAGAAGGTTCATCAACCGGGTGCCGAAGAGGTTGAGGACCGCGTGCAGCGCGAGGACGACCGCGTAGAGGGCCAGGAGGGAGCCAGGGGACGGCACGAAACCGAACTGCAGGTTCAGCCACGCGGCGGTGAAGGTCGCGATGCCGTAGTCCTGGGCCGCGATACCGCCGAGCAGACCCATGAGGTTGAGCCAGCCGGTGTACCAGCTCCACCGCTCACCGCCGAGCTGGCGGGCCATGTAGTACAGGCCGCCGCTGGTGGGGTAGCGGGAGGTGATCTCGGCCAGGGCTGCTGCCAGGCACAGCACCAGCGGTCCGACGGCGAGCCACCCCCACATGACCACGGCCGGGCCGCCGGAGTTCAGACCGTAGCCGAAGAGCAGCAGGGTCCCGGACATGATGGAAATGACCGAAAGGGAGGCGGAGAAATTGCCGAACGCTCCCATTCCGCGGCGCAGTTGCTGGGTGTAGCCGAGCTCCTTGAGAATGCGCTCGTCGTCCAGCGATTCAGTCGGCTGCCATCGTGCCTTGGCCGAAATGCGCATCCGGGCTCCCATGCGAGGCGAGGTCGGCGGGGCTGCCGCCGCCCGCCAAGCCTTCCTGATCCCCCGTGCCTTCGGTACGCCAACAGTCGCCATTTCTTGCCGCAGTCACCGGACGCCGGACGCCGGGCTCGCGTCCTCGGCCTCCTCCACGGTGCCGGAGCGCCGGCGCAGCGTCGCGGTGGCGATGTCCAAAAAGTTCAGTACGGGGTCCGCGCAACTGCTCTCCGGTACCGCCAGGCAGGTCTCGACCGGCAGGGCGTCGGTGATGGGCAGGTAGACGAGGTCGGGGCGGGAATACGAGCCGGCGATGCTGAGAGGGACGAGGGCGATGCCTTGCCCGGAGGCGATGAGCTCGAACTTCTCCTCCAGTGAGGACGTCCGCCGCTTCTTGACGTCGAGGATCGCCTCGCCGTCGAGGTCGGCCGACGTGAGTGTGTGACGGCCGGCCAGCGGATGCGTCACGGGCAGGCACGCGACCTTGGTCTCGCGACCGATGGGCACGGTGCGCAACCCCGAGTCGTCGAAGGGGCGCCGCAGGAATCCGACGTGCGCGCGGCCGTCGCGAAGCGGCGCGTCCTGCTCCCACCAGCGCAGCGGAAAGACATCGATACCGACCTCCGGGTGGCTCGCCGTGAACGCCCGGATCGCGTCCGACACGTGCAGGCCGGGGGAGAAGGCGACGACGAGCCTTTGCTCTCCCCGCGCGGCCTCGTGCACGCGCCGCAGCGCCGCGGCCACCACCGTGGTGATACTCCGCGCCTCGTCGTACAGCTGCTGTCCGGCGGAGGTCAGCTCGACGCTGCGCGTGGTCCGGGTGAACAGCCGGCAGCCCAGCTCTTGTTCGAACGCGCGGATCTGCCGGCTGAGGACCGGCTGTGCGATGAACAGTGCCTGAGCCGCCTGGCCGAAGTGTCGGTGTTCGGCCACCGCGACGAAATAGCGCAGCTTTCGCAGATCTAAAACCGGATCCATACCGCAACGGTATCAATGCGGTCGGAAGAGTATTGGACGCCCGGCCGAAGCGCCCGGAGACTTGAAACATGATCGTCAGCACGAGGCAGGGGCATCGTGCGCGTCCCGCCGAGCCTCCGGTGCCGACCATGAGTGCGTCGACGACGTGACCGGCTTGAACGACACCGCCGAGTCTCTCGACCCGATCCCGACCCACGAATAGGAATCACATGACCGACACCCGCAAGACCGCCCTCGTCGTCGGGGCCTCCCGGACCCTGGGTCTCGGACTCGTCGCCGAGTACCTGCGCCGGGGCTGGGACGTCATCGGCACGGTCCGCGGCAGCGGGCGCACCGGCCTGCACGACCTGGCCGATGCGTCCGAAGGGCGGCTGACCGTCGAATCGCTGGAGATGACCGACCCGGAGCAGATACTGTCACTGCGCGACCGACTGGAAGGGCGCGCCCTCGATTTGCTCTTCGTCAACGCCGCCATCACGCGCGGCGACCTCCCGATCGGCGAGGTACCGACGGAGATGTTCACCGAAGTCATGATCACCAATGCGCTCGCCCCGATGCGCGTCGTGGAGTACCTCCGCCCGCTGGTCGAGCCCACCGGAACTATCGGCATCATGTCCTCCGACCAGGGAAGCATCTCTCTGAACACCGAGGGCGGGCAGGACCTGTACCGGGCCAGCAAGTCCGCGCTCAACCAGCTGATGCGCAGCTACGCCGTCCGCTACGCCGGGGACGCGCGGGCGCTGCTGCTCGTCGACCCGGGCTGGGTGCGCACCGAACTCGGCGGGCCCGAAGCCGAACTCAGCGTGGAAGAGAGCATTCCCGGAGTGGCGGAATCGATCGAGCGTCACCGCGGGAAGCCCGGGCTCCACTTCGTTGATTACCAGGGACAGGTCGTGCCCTGGTAAACGCCGCGTCCGGACCCGGCCGGCCACGTGACTTCACGGCATTCCGCAAACTCCGTAGCCGCCGCTGAACTTCAGCGGCGGCTTCACGCTTGCCTGCGCCCGCACCCGCGGCCCCGGCTGGAATAATGTGGGGCGTTCACCGTAAAACAGGGAGAAGTCACAATGGACGAAGCGGCCTGGGACGAACTGGTCCGCCTTATGCCCCCGCATGCCGGCGCAGGAAGCCCGGACGTCGACTGGGCGCGCGTCGAAAAGACCTGGGGCACCCGGCTTCCGGCCGATTACCAGAGGTTCATTGCGACCTACGGCGAGGGTGCCATAAACGAGTACCTGGAAATTGTTTCGCCATGCACCGCAGACGACGATGGCTCCGCGTCGGAGATGGAAGAGGAGACATGCAACGCACGCGGTGAATGGGAGCCCGTGCCTGTCGACGGGCCGGACGCAGCCCCGCTGATCGCCTGGGGAGTGGACGCCAGTGCCGACATTCTGTGCTGGCTGACCACTGGCGACGATCCCGACCAGTGGCCGGTGGCTGTCTGGGGACGACACACCGACACCCGGTGGTCGGTCTACGACTGCGGCATGACGGAGTTCCTGAAGAAGACGTTCAAGGCCGAGTTCGAGGAATGTCCGCTCAGCGGTGACGATCTGTGGGACAAGGAGTGCAACACCTTCCTGCACCGGGCGCTCGCCTGACGCGAGTCGTAGTGCCCCGCAACCGGACCAGGCCCGCGAGCGAGGCCGGCGCGCGGGAGACCGTCAATGCGCTGGCTGGTGGCGACTCGTTCGTGGCGGGCCCCGCCGAGTGAGGAGGCGCGACGGCCCCAAGCGCGGACTCCGCGGGAGCTATGGCGCCGTCACCAGGCATCGGAGCGGCGCCCTGCCAGGCGTATGCCCTTGCCTGGTAGGGCCGCCGGGAACACAATGTGCGCGGAATCGGACCCCAATGTTCCGTGGGGCGCGTACGGTGACTGAACCACTGTCAGGCAACGACCTAAGGACAACAGGTGACTCCTACCGTCGAAACGTCCGCTCTCCAGCAGGCCATCTCCGACCTCGAACGACAGCTGCCGGAACTGACCGCACGCGAGGAGACCTTGCGCAACGAGCTCCGTGAGGTCGAGCAGCGCCTGGCATCGGCGCAGCAGGCACTCCAGCACCTGCGCGTTCTGACTGGCGCGGTCCCGCCCGGGCCGGCCACGGCTCCGGAGCACGAGGTGCAGCCGGAACCGGTCGGCGAAGCCCCCGCTGAGGCGTCGCAGCCGCTCGCGGAACCCGAGGCTTCCGCGCCGGCGGCCGAAGCCGCCACCACGGTGCCCCAGCCCCGCACGGCCACGAAGTCGACCGGAACGACTCGCCAGGCCGCCCCGGCAGGCAAGAAGCCGGCGACGGACAAGGGCAAGGCAGCCTCGAAGAAGCCGAGGTCGTCCCAGGCGGCGGCCAAGAAGAAGACGGCCGCCGGTTCGCGCGCGACTGCTTCGGCGGCTGACGAGCTTACGAAGGCGGCTTCGCCGCTCCTGAGCGCGGCCCTGACGATCCTGCAGAAGCACGGAGCCCCGATGCGTCCGGCCGAGATCAACACCGAGTTGGGGCGGGAGGACACCGCCGGCCAGCGCGAATCGCTGCGCAACACTCTGGAACGCGCGGTCAAGGCGGGGCTGTTGAAGCGTCCGGGGCGCGGCCAGTACGCAGCCTGAACCGGCACGCGGCCTCCTGACTGCCAGCCCCGCCTGTCGGCTCAGGTGCACCGCGGTACCAACGCCCACAGCCCTCATGGCCTGCTCCGTCCGCGTACGCGGGGCGGGCCGTGAGGCGTTGGAGGACGACGACCGTGCATGGCGGTCGCGGTCGCGGCGGTGAGCCCGAGGAGCCCGGCGGCAATCCAGAAGGCGTAGCGGAACGCCGCCAGTGAGCCGCCCGCCCGCCGCACACCCCGGTCACGGTGATGGTGTGACCAGGCCCGTTTCGTAGGCTGTGATCACGAGCTGCACCCGGTCGCGGGCGTTCAGTTTGGCGAGCAGCCGTGCCACGTGGGATTTCGCGGTGGCTGCTGTGATGAAGAGTTCGTCCGGCGAACGCCCGCCGGGAAGCACTGCGGTCGCTCCCACCGTCGAGGACGGGTATCTGCAATTCCTGGGCACGGGGGTACGAGCGTGAACCACGCGCTGATTCCGCTCGCCGCGGCTGAAACCCGCATCGCTCTGCGCAGCCCCCTCCTGTGGCTGCTGACGCTGCTGACGGCGACCGGACGAACCCTTGCCACCTGGCAGGAGATGCCCAACTGGTCCGTCGCGACGGTGGATACAGCCACCTCGGCCCTGCTGGTCGGCGCTGCTGCGATGCTGGCCGCCAACCTGGCAACGCTCCGGGACCGGCGAGCGGACGCAGTCGAACTGACCGGCCCGCTACCGGTACGTCCGCAGACCCGCACGCTGGCCGTGCTGCTCGCGTATCCGCCGGTGGCCATGGCGTATGCCGCGATCGCCATGGGAGTCCAGCTGGCCGGCATGCTGGTCGGCAGCCGGCCCATCGGGCATCTCGACATCCGGGAGCTGCTCTCCGGCGTCTTGCTGGTCGGTCTGATGGCGGTGCTCGGTACGGCAGTGGGGCGCTGGGCCCCCAACCTGTTCGCGGCCCCGGTGGGCATTCTGTTGTTCTTCTGGACGCTGATGCAGTTCCCTCAGTCCTGGCTGCTGCCGGTGGTGCCCTACCTGAAGCTCGCCATCGAGCCCGTGCGGCCGCCTGCCTGGCATCTGGTCTACGTCACTGCGCTGATCCTGGTGGCCGGAACCGCAGCCCTGCTCCGGCACAGCCGATCTCTGGGACTCGTCCTCGCCTCGGTGGGCAGCGCGGCGGCCGTAGCGGTCGCCACCGTGATGACCTTGCACTCCCCGGCTGCGGCCGCCGCTGCGCTCGCCGGAGACCTCAGGAAGACGCAGCGAGCCGAGACCGGCACCTTCGATCCCGCAGTCACCGACCGCAGCGTCCTCACCACGACGTCTTGGGGACGCAACGGCGCCGGACAGGATTCCCGGCGGGCCCTCGCGGCGCAGATGGCGGCGGCAGCAACCGGCTTCCCGTGGGGTACCCGGCACGGTGCCGGCCCGGCAGGCTGCGATGCCAGCGGGCAAGCCAGGACCGTGGTGGCGCTGTGGCTGATCGGCCAGACCGAGGAGCCGCTGCCCGCCACGAGCACCCGCATGTCCGTCCGTACGGACGGCGGCGACCTCTCGGACCGCGAGGTGCCGACCTCCGATCTCGGGGCCGTGCGCTACGGCCAAGCCGAACTCGCCTACGCCCGACGGCTCATGGCACGTCCCGAAGCCCGCGAGCGGGTCCGGGCCAACTGGTCCGCCCTTACCGACCCCGCCACCACCGTCGACCAAGCCCTGCCGCTTCTTCGCCTGGATCGCACAGCCGCCTCCCGGACACCGGAGGGAACCCCGTGCGATTGATGCGATCGACGCGATGGATCAACCCCGTGCGACTGATCAGCCTTGCCGGTGTCCTGCTGGGACCGCTCGCCCGGGCCGTCGACTGGACACCCGTGCTCGCCACGGCTGTGGTGTCCCTCGGCACGGCAGCAGCGACGGCGCCCGGCGCCGTCGTGGAGCCGGACAGTGCCGCCGTCACTCTGCGGCTGGCCGGGGTGCTCCTCGGCGCTGCGGCCGGCTTCGCCCTGGTCGACGTCGCGGCGGCGGCCACCACCGCGACCCCGGTACCGCGCTGGCTGCGGCAGTGGATCCGTACGCTCCTCGTCACGAGCGCGGCCGCTGCCGCCTGGGCCGCGACATTCCTCGTCCTGGCAGCCCGGACGGCGGACGGTACGCAGCTGCGAGCGTCTGGGCTGGCGACCGAGGCGGCCGTCTGCTTGCTTGGCGGCTTGGCCTGCACCGCCGTGGCCGTGCGACGGCGGCCCGAACGGCTCGCCGCGGTGACCGGGGCGGCCGCTCTGCTCACCATCGCGGTGAGCACGCTGCCCTGCGTGGAAGGTGTCTGGCCCTACCTCGGCAGCCCTCGATGGGACGACGTCCACCTGGCCTGGCTGACCGCCGGGCTCGTGCCGCTGCCGGCCCTCGCCGTCGCGCACCGGGAGGTCCGTACGTGACAGGGGGCGGCCGGAGCCGTACGGGCCCGGGAGTGATCTTTATCAACCACCGGGCTCTTCAAGGGCGGAATGGCAGGCCGGGGAGGTGCCGACAGGTTGTGGGCGTCTGTCCCGAATTTGACCACACCGCCTTACGGATAGCAGCCTTCCCCTCTGACCCGCGCACCGAGCGGTCCTGCGTCTCGTGAGCGCGTGCGTCCTTGCGATGCGTCATGCCCCCGTGTGCGAATGACCCCGTCAGCAAGGAACCCCATGCCGACTCCCCCTGCCCGAACCGTCACCGGCGCGGCCGCCCCCGCCTGCGCGGAAGCGACCGCCGACGGTGACGAGGAGTGCCATACGGCGCCCACGTCGCCGCCCGGTGACCGCAGACGTACGGACGTACCGGTGCTCGCCGTCAGCGGCGGACTGCTCACCGCGTTCGTCCTGGCCGCGCTGATCGCGCCCACGGCCACGGGCGACGCGGTGAACGCCGTCTTCACGTTCGTCGCGCGCTGGTTCGGCCCGCTGTGGCAGGTGCTGCTGCTCGCGACGTTCGGCGTCGCGCTGTGGCTGGGCTTCTCCCGGTACGGGAAGGTACGGCTGGGCGGCGCCGGGGCACGCCCGGAGTACGGCAGGTTCCAGTGGGTCGCGATGATCATGTCGACGCTGCTCGCGGGCGGCGGAGTCTTCTTCGCGGCGGGGGAGCCCGTACAGCACTACGTCGAGACGCCTCCCTACTACGAGGGCGTCAAGAGCGGCACCCGGCAGGCGGCCGACGCGGCGCTCTCCCAGAGCTTCGCGCACTGGGGCTTCCTCGCCTGGGCCGTCCTCGGGACCCTCGCCTCGATCGTGATGATCCGGGGCCAGGAGCGCGGGATGCCGCTGCGTCCGAGGACGCTGCTGTACCCGTTGCTCGGCGAGCGCATCCGGCACTCCCGGCTGGGGGCCGCCGTCGACATCGTCTGCGTCATCGCCGTGGTGGCCGGAACCGTCGGGCCGATCGGCTTCCTCGGGCTCCAGGTCTCCTACGGCCTGTCCGAGGTGTTCGGCATCTCCGGCGGCTACCCCGTACAGCTCGGCGTCATTGTCCTGCTGACCGCCGTCGCCGTCCTGTCCGTCGCCAGCGGCATCGACCGCGGCATCCAGTTCTTCAGCAGGGCCAACATCTGGCTCGCCGTCGCCCTGATGGCCGTCTTCCTCGTACTCGGCTCGCTCGGCTTCGTACTCGACTCCTTCCTCGGCGGGCTCGGCCAGTACGCACGGGACTTCGTACCGCTGGCCCTCAACCGGGGCGATCACGCGTGGCTCGGCTCCTGGACCGTCTTCTTCTTCGGCTGGTTCCTCGGCTATGGACCGCTGATGTCGATCTTCGTGGCACGCATCTCCAAGGGCCGTACGGTGCGCGACCTCGTCGTTTCCACCGCGATCATCCCGCCACTGGCCACCATGTTCTGGTTCACCGTGTTCGGGGGCACCGGCATCTTCCTCGAACAGCAGCACCCCGGCACCGTCTCGGGCCCGCTCAAGGCCGTCGGCATGGACGCCGCCGTCATCTCCATGGCCGAACAGCTCCCGATGGGGGCCGTGGTCGCGGTGGCGCTGCTCCTGCTGACCATCACGTTCGTGGTGACCACCACCGACTCGATGTCGTACAGCATCGCCGCCGCCGGCACGCGGACCGGCGAACCCACCCGTGCGGTACGCGCCTTCTGGGCCCTGCTCATGGGCGCAGCGGCTGCCGTCCTCATCCTCGTCGGCGACGGTGGCATCACCGCGCTGCAGTCGTTCATCGTCGTCACGGCGGTGCCCGTGGGCTTCATCATGCTCCCGACTCTTTGGACCGCTCCTCGCGTGGCCAAGGAGATGGCACGGGAGCAGGGCATCGACCCGGCCGAGCGGTCGTCAGGATGACGTGGCTGCGATGAAGCCGAGCAGGTCCTGATTGATCTGCCCGGCGTGGGTGATGAAGATGCCGTGCCCCGCTCCGGCAGCGCGGCTCGCGCCGTCGATTACCTCGCAGGTAGCGATCAGCCGAACAGCGGCACCCACAGCAGCAGGCGGATCACCTTGCCAGGACCAAGATCCTCACGCCGGACTCCGTCACTTTCTCTGCGAGCCGGCCGGTGAGGAGGCCGGGGCCGGGGAAGTGGAGTTGACCGCGTTGATTGCGGTGGCCAGTTGCTTCTGGGTGGCTCTGGGCAGTGCGGTTCCCTGGAGGCTGTCGATCAGGGACTGGGCAAGGCGGTGCAGTTTGGTGTTGGTTTTCTGGGAGGTGGTGACCAGGACGGTCCAGGCGGCCTCGGGGCACAGGCCGAAGGCGGCCATGAGGATGCCGCGGGCCTGGTCGATGGCAGGGCGGGTCTGCATGGCGCGGCGCAATTGGCCCAGCTCCGTACGGAGTTCTTCGTCGGCGTCCTGGCGCGGGGCGGCCCGGCTTCGGGTGGGGGAGCGGGGCGCGCTCCGGCCGTGCGGGGCCGGGCTGCCGAACAGTTCCCGGGTGCCGGTCAGGTCCAGGATCTGGCCGACGGCGCGGCTGGTGGTGCGGATGGTGACGGTCTTCTTCTGTTCCAGGGCCAGGCTGCGCAGGCGCAGCAGCATGCCCAAGCCGACGCAGTCGCAGAAGTGCACGGCGCCGAGGTGCAGGTCGAGGCCGTGAACGGCGTGATTGAGGGACGCGTGCAGGGTCGTTTCGACGTGCCGGTCGGTGTCCAGGTCGAGTTCTCCTCTGACCGCGACGTCGGTGCGGTCGCCGTCCGCGGCGACCTCGATGACGACCAGGCACGGTTCGGGCTCCACCGGTGTCGTCGTGGCGGCGTGTCCGGTGTCTCGCCCCGCGCAGGGAGGAGTGGTGTGCGCAGGCTCCGGCATGGCCTTCCTCTTCCTTGTCGGCTTGTCCGGCTCCGCATCCAGGCTTACCCACTCGCAGATACACGTCAACCAATACACGAAGGAAATTACGTGCATCTGGGTGCGCGAATCCCTGGTCGGTATGATCGGCGCATGAATGACGTGCCCGAGCCGCACACCGGATGGACGTTCGTGACCAATCACGCCCGGGTGCTGGCGGCCATCGCCGACGACCACCACGCCCGCATCCGTGACATCGCCGCTCGCTGCCGGCTGACCGAGCGCGCGGTCCAGAAGATCATCGCCGACCTGGAGCGGGACGGGTACCTCTCGCACATACGGGAGGGGCGCGCCAACACCTACCGGATCGAACCCGGGAAGATCCTGCGCCACCCGGCCGAAGCCGGTCTGACCGTGGCCTCGTTGCTGTCCCTGCTCGTCCAGGACGAGGCGGACCGCACCACGTTCCCCGACGAGCACGACCGGCACGGCACGCGTCAGTAGCCGCGGAGCGGGTCGCGCCAACCGTCCCCGTCGTCGCGGGAGTTGGCCGAGTCGTGGAGCAGTTGCCGTACGCGTCTCAGGTCGGGGTGGTTGCCGGTGCCTGCGCGGCTGACGGCGAAGACGGTCCGGGAGACGGGTTGGACCAGGGGGTGCAGGCTGAGGGGTGCGGTGGTGTCCGGCAGGGCCATGCGGGGGATCAGGGCGGCGCCGGCGCCGGCGGCGGCCAGGGCCGTCAGCGCGGAGAAGTCGCTGCTGCGGGCCCGGATGTCCGGGACGAAACCGGCGGCGCCGCAGGCACGCTGGACCATTTCGTAGCAGGAGGTCTCCGGCCCGGGAGTCAGCCACGGCACGTGCGACAGGCGGGAGAGGTCCGCGGCCTGCCCGGCGGCCAGGTGCAGCGCGTCGGCCTGTTGGGGGTGCAGAGCGAGCAGCACCGGCTCCTCCAGAAGGACGGCGTGCTCGTATACGGCGGGGAAGTTGCGCGGCAGCACGGTGTAGCTGTGCACGAGCGCGAGGTCGGTGGAACGTTTGCGCAACGCGTCGAGGGCCTCTTCGGGTTCCTCGACGGAGAGCCGCAGCGAGAGGTCCGGGGCGCCGTCAGTGCCGGCCAGACGCTGCCACAGGGGCGCCACGAGAGTGCGGGCGGCGGAGGCGAAGGCGGTGATCCGCACCACGCCGTGCCGGCCGCTCTGCAGGGCGGCCAGGCCGGATTCCGCCGCCGCCAGTTCCGCCAGGATGATTTCGGCGTGGGCGACCAGCAGCTCTCCGGCCGCGGTCAGGCGCAGTGTGCGCCCTTGCTTCTCCACCACGGGCGTGCCCGCTTCCTTCTGCAACGCGGCGAGGTGCTGGGAGACGGCGGGCGGGGTCAGGTGCAGGGCCTCCGCGGTGGCCGCGACGGTTCCGTACGCGGCGAGGTGCTGGAGGATCCGCAAGCGGCGTACGTCGAGCACGGGCGACTCCTTACTCGGATCACGGCTGGGCTTGGAGAACGAACGGCCCGGACGCACCGGACCCCGGGCCCTTCACCGTGCCGGTGCCGGGCGGGCGGCCGCCTGACCTGCGGTGGCATCGGACACGTTTTCAGCCGAGGGGCCGAGGGGAGACCGGCTTCGCTTACGCCGGTTGATGAGGACCACGCCGGCGACGCTGACAGCCCCGCCGAGAAGTTCGACGGGATGGGGCACCTCGCCCAGCCAGACGAAGGAGACGAGCAACGCCACCGGCGGCACCAGGTACAGGGCGGCTGTGGAGGCCGCGAGGGGCAGGCGGGCGACGGCGTAGGCCCAGATGACGAAGCCCAGCGCGGAGGGCAGCAGGCCCAGGTAGACGGCGGAGGCCAGCGCGCCTGCCGGTGCGTGGAGGGCCGCGTGCCAGGTCGCGGGGAGCAAGGGCAGGGCGAAGACGGCACCTGCGGCCATGGCGTAGGCGGCGACCTCCAGGCCGGTGTACCGGCGAAGCAGGGGCTTGGTGGCGAAGTGGTACACCCCCTGGACCACGGCGGCGGCCAGGACGATGAGGGCGGAGACGGTGAACCCGCCGGCGCCTCCGGCCAGACTCACCAAGGCCGCACCGGCGAGCGCGACGGCGCTGCCGACGACGATGGTGCGGGACAGCCGCTCGTCGAGGAACAGGCTTCCCAGCAGCACGCTGAAAACGGGGGCGACGGCGATCAGCAGGCTCGCGGTCCCGGCCGCCACCCGCACCTCGCCCCAGTTGAGCAGTGCCTGGTAGGCGGTGACGCCCGTGACCCCGCACAAGGAGATCATCGGCAGGTCCCGGCGCCGGGGCAGCCGCACCTTCGCGAGCGGCGCCACCAGCAGCAGCGCCAGGGCCGCGATCACAATCCGCAGGAACGACAACGCGGCCACACCCAGGCCGTCGATGCCGACCCGGATGGCAGGGAAGGCCGAGGCCCACAGCACGACGGTGCCGGCCAGGGCGAAGACGTGGGGGGAGGGGATGCGCGAGGACATGCCTCCAGCGTCCCCTGCCGGAAAGGAAAGCTCCAGTTAGCTTTTATTTCCGAAACATTCAATGCCGCTTACGTATGCGCACGGGCATCCGGCGCCTGCGCACGGGCCTGCGGACGCGCACGACCGGCGGGACCCCTCCCAATCCGTGGCGCTGGGGTGAACCAGGGAGGCATCGGGGACCGGAGCGGGAACCACTGATCACGATCACCGTTGTCCGCTCCCGCCTGCCATGACCGGCCCGGACCGCCGACCGCCGCTCGGCGCCCCACCGGGATCGACCAGGGAGGTCCACCGTGCGATATCCGTACCGGCACATACGTTGCCTGTTGCTGAGGACGGCCGGGACGACCGGCAGGTCCGTCACGGCGCTGCCCGGACTGTTCAAACAGTGGCCCGCCGTCGTATGGGCAGGCGTCCTGCTGGCCGTGGCCGCCGCGCTGGGCGTCGTCTGGTCGGGTGCGGGCCCGTCCGCGCAGGCGGCGATCGCGCTGACGGTTTTCGCCGGGGCCACCCTGGCGTGGGTGTCCGGCCGGGGCGACGCCACCTTCGTCGGCCTGATCGCCGTACTGGTGCTCGTCGCCGCCGGAACCGTGGCGCCGGAGCGGCTGTTCGCCGGGCTCGGGAACGAGACGGTGTGGTTGCTGATCGCGGCCTTCGTACTGGCGGCTGGCATCGGCGCGACGGGCCTGCCGGCCCGGGCGGCCCTGGCCCTGTGCGCCCGCGCCCGTACGGTGCGCCAGCTGTTCCACCTGGTGGCGGCGGCGCTGGTACTGACGGCCTTCGCCCTCCCGGCCACCGCGGGCCGGGCGGCCCTGGTGCTTCCCGTCTTCACGGCGCTGGCCGCCTCGGTGCGGGAGCGCGTCACGGTCGTACGCGCCCTGTCCCTGCTGTTCCCCGCCGTGGTGCTGCTCTCCGCCATGGCCACCCTGACCGGCGCGGGAGCCCACCTGATCACCAGTCAGCTCCTGGCCGGCACGACGGGCGACGGCATCGGCTATCTGCGCTGGCTGGTGCTGGGGCTCCCGTTCGCGCTGATCTGCTCCCACCTGGCGACGGAGGGGCTGCTGCGGACGATGACCGACCGCGACGAGCGCCGCGCCCCCTTGCCGCGTATGCGCAACGGCTCCGCGGTGGGCGAGCAGGAGCCGCGGCAGCCCGTACGGCACGGGCGGCTCACACGGGACGAGGCCCGGGCCGGCGCGGTCCTCCTCGTGGTCATGGCCCTGTGGTGCACCGAGTCCCTGCACGGCATCCCGCCCGCCGTCACGGCGCTCGGCGGCGCGGTGCTGATCACCGCGCCCAAGTGGGGCACCATCGGCATGTCGGCGGCCCTGGACGCGGTGCCGTGGTCACTGCTGATGTTCATGGTGACCACGACCGTGCTGGGCGGGACCCTGGCCTCCTCGGGAGCGGCGCACTGGCTCACCTCCCTCGTCTTTCCCGCCGCCGCGGGCCCGGTCGCGGTCCTGTTGGCCGTCGTCGTGGTCAGTACGGCCTCCCACCTGGTGCTCCAGTCACGTTCGGCGCGTTCGTCGGTACTGGTGCCGCTGGTCATCCCGCTGGCCTCGACCGCGGGCCTGCAACCGGCCGCGCTGGCCTTCGCCTCGACCGCCGCCGCCGGGTTCTGCCACACCACCGTCGCCTCGGCCAAGCCCCTCGCCCTGTTCGCCCAGAGCGGCGGCGGCGCCCCGGTCTTCGGCGAACAGGACCTGCTGCGCCTGTCTGCCTGGCTCGGCCCGGTCACCGCCGCGGTGACCGTCGGCTGTGCCCTGACTGTCTGGCCGTGGCTGGGCCTGCCCCTGCGCTGAGCGTTCCGCGACGCGTGTACGCCGTGGTGGCCCCGGCCGGGGCCGCCGCCGAGGAACCGGGAAGAACTCATGACCTTGCGCGTTCTGGTCGCTCCCAGTGGCTTCAAGGAGTGTCTGCCCGTCGAGGCGGTCGGCGCGGCGATCAGTGACGGGATCCGGCGCGTGCTGCCCGACGCCTGCGTCACCGCCGTCTCCCTGGTCGACGGCGGCGAGGGCACCGCCCGCACGCTGGCCGCCGCCAGCGGCGGACGGCTGGTGCCGGTGACGGTCACCGGGCCCACCGGGGACGCCGTCTCCTCGCACATCGCCGTTCTGGGTGGCGCCGGCCCGCTGACCGCGGTCGTCGAAATGGCCGCGGCGGCCGGGCTCGCCCTCGTACCCGACGATGCCCGGGACCCCGGCCGTACCACCACCCACGGGGTCGGTGAACTGATCCGTGCCGCCCTCGACCAGCGTTGCGAACGGATCGTGGTGGGCTGCGGCGATTCCGGCACCTGCGACGGCGGCGCGGGCGCCCTGACCGCGCTGGGCGCCCGCGTGCTCGGCGCCGACGGCCGCCCGGTCCCGGCGGGCGGCAACGGCCTGCTCCGCGCCGCAACCCTGGAACTCGGCGGCCTGGACGTACGTTTGGCCGGTACGGAGATCCTCGTCGCCTGCAATCCGTACAACCTCCTGACCGGCGAGCGCGGCGTCGCACGGGTTTTCGGGCCGCAAAAGGGCGCCACGGACGCCCAAGTGGAAGAACTGGCTTCGGCCATGGAGCATTGGGCCGCGCTGCTGGAGCACCGGTGCGGCACAGACATACGGCTCACACCGGGCGGCGGGGCCTCCGGGGGCCTCGGCGCGGGCCTGGCCGCCGCCCTCGGCGCCCGGCTGGTGCCCCGCTTCGACGCGCTCCCGGGGTACCCGGAACTCGACACGCAACTGGCGGCGGCGGACCTGGTCGTCACCGCGGAAGGGGCGCTGGACCACCAGACTCCGCACGGCAAGATCCCCGCCGAGGTCGCGCGTCGCGCCAAACTGCAGGGGAAGCAGGTCATCGCGCTGGCCGGCGTCATCGGCCGGGGCGCCGCGCAGACCCGCCCGGTCGGCATCGACGCCTACGCCTGCATCGTCTGCGGCCCCATGTCCCGGCGCGAGGCCATGGACGACGCCACCGCACTGCTGACCGATGCCGCCGAACAGGCCCTGCGCATGGTGATGGTCGGCACTCGCCTCAGCGGGCATCCGCGAGCGGGGCGAAGGGGGGCGGGGCGAAGCGGCGTCCGGCACCAGGCAGCGAAGAGAACCTAGCCGGACCGCGGTGCTCCCCCCATCGACAGATGACACAAAAGCGTCCGCGATCTTTCATGCATCTGTATGACGTAAGAGTGATGGGGGTCTGCGAGAGTGCCGTTCGCGGCAAGAAGACCTGTCGCCTTGCATGAGGGGCCCTGCCAGGCGATGTCCGGCACGTACGGGTGCGGTTCAAGGCGATTGCCCCGAAGGGTGGTTGCCGGAACGGCGCAGCTCCCTTGAGATACTTCCCAGTCGGTCGCTCCCTTGGAAGCCGGCTGTCTGCGATTCAGGAGGCACGTGCGTGAGCGATTCACTCCAGGAGGCTGTGGTGACGGAAGAGACAGACGAGAACAGGACGCGGAAGAACGGCCTGTACGGGGGCGTGAGCACCGAACTCGCCGAGAACATGAAGCAGGGCTGGGCCGACACCGAGCGGCGCGACCTCAAGCCCATCGCGCAGGCGGCGCACACCGCGCGCCGCCGGGCGGCGCTCGCCGCACGGTTCCCCGGTGAGCTGCTGGTCATCCCCGCAGGCAACCCGAAGGTCCGCGCCAACGACACCGCCTACCCCTTCCGCCCCTCCTCCGACTACGTCTACCTGACGGGCGACCAGTCCCAGGACGCCGTACTGGTCCTGGAACCCGGCCGGGACGGCGCACACGAGGCCGCCGCCTACCTGCTGCCCCGCTCCGACCGTGAATCCGGCGAATTCTGGCTCGACTACCACGGCGAGCTGTGGGACGGCCGCCGCAACAGCCTCGGCGAGAACGAGCAGCTCCTCGGCCTGCCCTGCCGCGACGTCCGCACGCTGACCGAGCGGCTCGCCGCGGCCACCGGGCCGATCCGCCTGCTGCGTGGCTACGACGCCCACGTCGACGCCGCACTGAACGACAAGGTGACCGCCGAGCGCGACATCGAGTTCCGCGTCGCGCTCTCCGAAATGCGCCTGGTCAAGGACGAGTTCGAGATAGCCGACCTGCGCCACGCCTGCCAGGCCACCGTGCGGGGCTTCGAGGACGTCGTACGCCTCCTCGGCACCGACACCCCCACCCCGGAGCGGGCCATCGAGGGCACGTTCTTCATGCGGGCGCGGACCGAGGGCAACGACGTCGGCTACGCGTCGGTCTGCGCGGCGGGACCGCACTCCACGACGTTGCACTGGGTCCGCAACGACGGCGAGACCCGCCCGGGCGACCTGCTGCTGCTCGACGCCGGAGTGGAGAGCCGCAACCTCTACACCGCCGACGTCACCCGCACCCTGCCGGTCGACGGCCGCTTCACGCCGGTCCAGCGCAAGGTGTACGACGCCGTGTACGAGGCGCAGTCGGCCGGCATCGCCGCGGTCAAGCCCGGCGCCGCGTACCGGGACTTCCACCACGCCGCCCAGCGGGTGCTGACCGAGCACCTGGCCGCCTGGGGCCTGTTCGGCGACCGCTCGGCGGACGAGGCGTACGAGCTGGGGCTGTACCGCCGCTGGACCCTGACGGGCACCGGGCACATGCTCGGCCTGGACGTCCACGACTGCGCCAAGGCCCGCACCGAGCTGTACGTGGACGGCACGCTGGAGGCGGGCATGGTGCTCACCGTCGAGCCGGGCCTGTACTTCCAGTCGGACGACCTGACCGTTCCCGAGGAGTTCCGCGGCATCGGCATCCGGATCGAGGACGACATCCTGGTCACCGAGGCGGGCAACGAGAACCTCTCGGCCGGTCTTCCCCGGGCCGCTGACGAGGTGGAGGCATGGATGGCGCGGCTGCGGGGCTGACCGCGGTGCTGACGGCCGGCCGCGCCCCGTGGCGCGGCCGGCTGTGGCCCACGGCAGGAATTGCACCGCGGCATTCGGTCGTCGTAAGGGTGGGCATCACCTACTGTCCCGCAATTGCGTGATGTCCAGTGGTGGCAGCTGTGACAGCTCGGTGTTGGCGGCGGCCATGGCGTCGCCGTATCGGGAATTGCCGAGGAGATCCGTCATGGCGTCGGCTATCTCGTCGCGTGCCGCGGTGAGTTCCAGTGCCCGGCCGAGGCCGCGCTCTGCGAATGCGGCGGTGTTGCCGGGCTGGTCGGCGAGAATGCCCATGCCCAGGACGGGAGTTTTCCCCTGTACCGAGTCGAGCAGGGACGCCCGGCCTCCGTGCGTCACGAACAGGTCGGCACGATGCAGGAGCGCGGGCTGCGGTAAGTGCTTGGCGATTCGGATGCGGGGGTCCGGGCTCTGTAGGTGCTCCGCGAGGTCTCCCGCGGAAACGACCGCGTCGCAGTCGATGGCGGAGAGCGCGGCCATGGTCTCTTGGTAAACGTCCTCGACGACGGTGCGGAGCCCCGGCATCGCGGTGGTCAGGGTGCCGAGACTTGCGTAGACAAGGGGGCGGGCGGAAGAGGAGCGGTCCGGCCACTGGGGGAGGGGTGCCCGGGTTTCCGCGACGGTCCGCCGGACCTCGTGCGCGCAGTGCGGCGGCGTCGCGTAGAACCAGTGGGCCGGCGCGGGGGTGAGCATCTCGGGGAGGAGAGGGGTGTCTTGCTCGTATTGTTTGTAGAGGGGGGTCAGCGCGGGCGCGATGTCGGTGTCCCAGAGATCCAGGAGCACCGGTCCGAGGCCGTTGTCCGCTGCGAACACGGGCAGCCGCAGGACCTTGGCCGCGAGGTGCGCACCGAAATCACTGCATTCGGCGATCACCAGATCGGGCCGCGTCCGTGTCCACGCGGTGATCAGGTCACGGGCCTTCGCGTCGGATTGGTCCGGCCAGAGCTGACCGAAGACGTACTGGTTGAAGAGGCCGTTCCCGAACCCTTTCCAGATCGTGCTCGCTTTCTGCTCGACGGCGGGAACACAGGTCCAGCCTGTTCCTGCTGCATAAAATTCCACTCCTCGCCGTCGGGCTTCCCGACGGAACATGAGGGGAGCGTAGAGCGTGACATCGTGGCCCTGTTCAAGGGCCGGGCCGGTGACGTAATCGAGTGCGGACACATGTGACGGTATCGGCTCAGCGGTGATTGCGATGCGTAATGGCACGGAGCTCCAAGGGGTACCGATGCGTCGTTCTTTCATCGCCGACGCTACGGCGCGGCACGGCCGCCCCGCGCCGTTCACTTGTGATCTACGTAGCGCATTACGTAATTCCCGCTTACCTGCCTCTTCGGTGCGGGAATGCCGGGCGGGTTTCCGCCTACGACGTGGTCCAGTCGGCGTCGGCCGCGTAGTCCTCGAAGGTCCGGGGCTTCCTTCCGGTCACCTGCTCGACCGTGTCGGTCGGCGCGTGGTCGCCTGCGGCTCTGATCGCGCGGAATGCCGCCACCGCGGGTTCGGTCTGCGCACGCGTCTTTCCGAGGGCCTCCTGAGCGGCGAAGTAGTCCTCGTCGGTGCCTCGGTACCGCACCGGATGCCCGACGTGGCCCGCGATGATGCCGAGCGCTTCGGCGTAGTCCAGAGCGCGTGGTCCGGTCACCTCGTAGCGGTGGCCGGCGTGGCCGGGGGAGGTGAGCGTGGCCGCCGCGACCGCGGCGATGTCGTCGGCATCGACAAATGCCTGTTTCACGTCGCCGAACGGCATCACCAGTTCGCCGGCCGCGACGGCCTGGCGGAAGAAGCCTTCGTCGAAGTTCTGGTTGAACGAGTCCGGCCGCAAGATCGTCCAGGCCGCCCCGGACGTCTCGACGGCCCGTTCGGCGGCCATCATCCGCTCGTCGCCCACCACCTCGATGCCCCTGCTCGACAGCAGCACGATGTGCTCGACGCCGAGCGCGACCGCACGCTGGATCAAGGCCGGATCGGGGATTCTGTTCGGCGCCATCACAAAGACCTTCGTCACCCCCTGGAGCGCGTCGTCCCATGTGCCCGGCTGCTCCCAGTCGAACCGCACCTCGCCGGTGCGGGATGCGGGCCGCACCGGATGCCCGCCCTCTCGCAGCTTCCGTACCAGTCGCCGCCCGACCCGGCCTGTGCCGCCTATTACAAGGATCATGCCCTCACCCTAGGCCGTCCCGGCGTGACAGTCCGCCGATTGTGTCAACGCGAATCGTCGTGACCGCCGCCCTCCGCGATCTCTCGGCACCGCCGAATACCGGGCGGGGGAAAGGCCGCGGAGAATCACGCCATCGGCGTCTGCCGGGCGCCGCCGAATTTCGGTACTGCTCATGAACCGGCTCCCATTCGACAGTGCGCGGGGGCAGGGCACATGCCCGAAGGGGCAGCTTTGCTGCGGGGTGAATTGCCCTGGATGAACCGGTCCGCGCGCGTTCGCCTCGTGACGCCGAGGAGGCGGAACCAGGGGTTCCCTTCTGTTGTTACTTAGACATGTATATCGGACATGTTAGGTGTGATCTTCCTCACTGTGCGCTGTCTGGAACGACCCCCGGGTATGGGTTAACGTCAATGCTCATCCGCCAGACGAAGCCCGCGCTGCGGATCACAAAAACCGGGGGAAGAATTCTCGGAGGCGTTTTCCTTTCTCGCCTTCCAGTGTCCCGCATGCCCTCTTCCCCGGCCTATCAGGGGGATGGTTTACGTGAACCAGCAGGACACCGGACAGTTTGATTCGCTGCGAGAACCCGTCTTCTCCGTACCCCGTCGCGTCCAGGGGTAAGGAACCCGACGACCATGCCGACCAACGCGTCCGCCTCCGACATCCCGCTCGACGAACTGTTCGCCGCCCAGGTGCGGCGGACACCGGACTCGCCCGCGCTCGTCCAAGGCGCACGGAGCCTCACCTACCGCGAACTGCACGCCCGGGCCGCCGCGTTGGCCCGGACCCTCACCGCATTCGGCGTCCGGGAGGAAACCCTCGTCGCCTTGGCATTCGAGCGCTCGGCCGACGCCGTGGTGGCCATGCTGGGAACGGTGCTGGCCGGAGCCGCCTACGTCCCGGTGAGCCCCTCCTATCCGAGGGAGCGCATCGAGCAGATACTCGACGACTCCCGCGCCCCCCTCGTGCTGTGCGGCGACGGCCTTGTCCCGCTTCTCGCGGACACGGCCCCGGACGGTACCCGGGTGTGCGAACTCGGGACGCTCATGCCCGATGAAGCGGAACTGCCCATTGAGGAAAGCCCGTTAAGCGCCCCCGAACCGCGGCAGCGGGCGGCCACCGCCGGTTCCCGCCTCGCGTACGTGATGTACACCTCCGGCAGTACCGGCCGGCCCAAGGGCGTCATGGTCGAACACGCCGGTGTGGCACGGCTCGTCCGCGACGCGGACTACCTGTCCCTCTCCAGCGCCGATCGCATTCTCCAGACCGGTGCCTTGGAGTTCGACGCGGCCACGTTCGAAATCTGGGGAGCGTTGCTCAACGGAGCCACCCTGCACATCGTCGAGCAGGAAACGCTGCTGACCCCCGCGCTTTTGAAACAGGCACTGCACAGCGCGGACATCACCGTGCTCTGGCTCACCTCCCCGCTGTTCAACCAGCTGGCCGACGAGGACGTCTCCCTCTTCTCCGGCCTGCGGACCCTCTTGATCGGCGGCGACGTACTGTCCTGCCGCCACGTCAACCTCGTCCGCGCGGCGTGCCCGGGGCTGAGCGTGCTGAACGGCTACGGCCCCACCGAGAACACCACCTTCACCACCACCTTCCGCATCGAGCGGCCCTACGAGACATCCATCCCGATCGGGCGCCCGATCCGCGGGACCACCGTCGCGGTCCTCGACGCCCACGGAGCACCCGTGCCCGTCGGGGAGATCGGGGAGCTGTACACGGCAGGCGCGGGCCTGGCACGCGGCTACCTGAACAACCCCGAGCTGACGGCCGAGAAGTTCGTGCCGGTGGACGGCGTACGGCACTACCGCACCGGGGACCTCGTCAGCAGCGATCCGGACGGCGTCCTGTCCTTCCACGGCCGCACGGACAACCAGGTCAAGATCCGCGGACACCGGATCGAACTGGGCGACGTCGACAACGCCCTGCTGGAGATCGACGGACTCACCGACAGCCACACTCACGTGGCCCGGCGGGACACGGGTGGCGGGCAGCTCGTCAGCCACGTGGTCCTGAACGCGGGGCACAGCGCGCAGGACATCCTGGCCCTCCTGCGCAAGCGGCTCCCCTCCTACATGTGCCCCGCCCACCTGATACCGGTCGAGCGCCTGCCGCTCAACTCCAACGGCAAGGTGGACCGTGCGCAACTGCCCCCACCGCCCGTCCGGCGTGGCACCGGCGCGCCACCCGAGGCGCCTTGGGAACGGCTGCTGGCCCGTCAGTGGGCCGACGTACTGGGTCTGGACGCGGACGCGATCGGCCTGGACGACGACTTCTTCGAGCTCGGCGGCACCTCCCTCACCACGGGCGTCCTCATCGGCCGGCTCGCCAGGGAAACCGGAGCCGAGCTGAGTTTCAGCGACCTCTTCGCGGCCCGGACGCTCGGCGCCATGGCGCGAGCGGCATCCCGCGCCGCCACCACCCGACTGCTTCCTGTCCCCAAGGCCACCGGAAGCGGTGTACTGCATCCGCAACAGCCGGCGCTCTACGCGGTGTGGCAGTCGGACCCCAAGAGCCTGGCCTACAACATCCCGGTCACGGTCGAGGCTTCAGGGCCGCTCGACCCGGGCCGGCTGCGCACCGCCCTCGCCCGCCTGATCGACCGCCACGACGCCCTGCGCACCCGCTTCACGGCCACCCACGACGGCATCCGGCGGCAGGTGGAAGAGAGCGCCCCGGTCGACCTGACCGTGGTGAACGGCACTGCCACCGACTGGATCAGGCCCTTCGACCTCGCCGAGCCACCCCTGATCCGGGCCGTGCTCGAACGGCACCCCACGGGTGCGGACGTCCTCAACCTGGATGTCCACCACATCGTTTTCGACGGCGTATCGCTGCGCATCCTCATCGACGAATTGTTCGACCTGTACGCGGGCTTCGAACCCGACCCTCCGGCGGTGGACTACGCCGCCGCCGCCGAGTGGGCGGACGCCAGACGCTCCGGACCGGAGTCGGCCAGGGCCGAGCGGTACTGGCTGGCACAGTTCGCCGAGCCCGTACCGACCCTGAACCTGCCGACGGACCGGCCGCGCCCCGCTCTGCGCTCGGCGCAAGGCGACGTACTGGCCAAAGAACTGGGCCCCCAGGAGACCGGCGATGTCCGGGCCGTGGCCGCGCGGGAGTCCCTGACGCCCTTCACCGTGCTGCTGACCGCCTGGACGGCCGCCCTGGCCCGGCTCTCCGGGCAGCGGGACATCGCGGTGGGCAGCCCCATGGGCGGCCGGCCCCACCCGGACCTCGAAGCCGTGGTGGGGATGTTCGTCAACACCGTGGTCCTGCGGGCGCGGTTTCCCGAGGAAGCCTGCCTCGGCGATCTGCTGCGGCACCTTGGCCAGGAGCACAGTGCGGCGCTGGACCACCAGGAATACCCGTTCATCCAACTCGTCGAACGGCTCGGGCAGCCCCGGGACCCGAGCCGCAACGCGCTGTTCGACACCTTCTTCGCCCTGCAGAACGTGGAACTGCACAGCTTCCGCAAGCACGGACGGCACGCGACGCTGGCCATGCGGCATCCGGGCACGTGCCGTTTCGACCTCAATCTGCAGGTGTGGCAGAAGCCGGACCGCTTCACGCTGGAGCTGGAGTACTCCACGGCGCTGTTCGAGCCTTCCTCCGCCGCTTTCCTCCTGGACCGAGTCGCGGAGATCCTCCGCGAGCTGGCACTCGACCCGGGTTCCCCGATCCTGCCGAAGCCCGTCGAACGGTCCGGGGCACCTCGCCAGGCCGCCGAGTTCACTTTCTGACCCGAGGCGAGACACCGATGATCCCCCTGACCATCATTCTGTGCGGAGCAGTGACGTTCGCGGTCCGCTACGCCCTCTTCGGGCCGGTCGGTCCCGAGCACCTGCCCTCGCGCATCCGCAGCACGCTGCCCTACGTCATGCCGGCGGTCTTGATGGCGATCATCGTGCCGTCCATCCTGCTGCCGGCCGAGGGCGGCGATGTGCGGGCCGCCGCGCCCTACCTGGTCGGAGCCGCGTGCGGGTTCGGGGTCGGAGCGTTCAAGAAGGATGCTTTCTTCCTGGTTTTCGCGGTCTCCATGGCCGGCTTCATGATCACCAAGTTTGCGCTCTGATCGGTTATTTCCCCCGGGAACGAGGTTGAATTGATGTTCCTCCGCGACAGCCGTGGAGGGGAGGCAGCACAGGGAGCCCTGGCGGCCGTACCCGTCATCATCGGCGCGATACCCTTCGGCCTGCTGTTCGGCGCGCTGGCCGAGGCCCAGCACCTGGACCTGATGAACACCGTGCTGATGAGCGTGCTGGTCAACTCGGGATCCGGCCAGATGATCGCCTTGGGGATGATCACAGCAGGGGCGATGTGGCCGCTGACGGTCATGACCGTCCTGCTGGTAAACCTGCGGCACGTCTTCTACTCCGCCGCCCTCGCTCCCCACGTACGGCCCATGCCCTTCGTCTGGCGGGCCGTGATCGCCTTCGGCATGACCGACGCCGTCTACGCCCTCGCGGCCAAGCGTTTCAGCGCCCCCGCGCCGGCCGTGGACAACCGCCGCTGGTTCGTGCTGGGCAACGCGATCGTCATCTATGCCGCATGGAACCTCAGCACGGTCGGCGGTTGGCTCTTCGGCCAGACACTCGCCGACCTGAGTTCCTGGGGACTCGACTTCGCCGTCTACGCCTCCTACATCGGGCTGGTCGTGTCCTCCTTCACCACCAAGCGCGCCGTGGCCATCGGGCTCGTCACCGGGGCCGGCGGTCTCCTGCTGAGCCATCTGCCTTACCAGAGCGGGCTGTTCATCGCCACCCTCGTCGGCACCTCGCTTGCCGCGTTCTGGGAGAGCAAGGCAAACGTCTCCACCGAGAAGCCTCCGAACTCCCCGCAGCCAGGAAACGAAGAGCAGGCGGGCAGCACCACCACCTCCGCCTGAGCCCACCACTCGGCACACCACCGAGCCGCCCACCCTCCCTCCCATCCGCAGCCGACGGGCAGCTTCGCCATGCCCTTTTGCCGAAAGACCGGAACTCCATGATGAGTATCTTTCACTTGCAGCAGGCCCGCGCCGCCCACCCCGACCAGGCTTCCTTCTGGGACGCCCAGCAGAGCGCGTGGAGCGAACCCACCGTGCTCATACGGGACCACGCCCGTCACCAGAACACCTCCACCGGCCATGTCACCGTTCCCCTCGACGCCGGCATCGCGCACCGCATCGACCGTATCGCCGGTGGCGACGGCTTCCTGCGGACCGTCATCGGCGCGACCGCCCTCGCGGTGCTGGCCGCCCGCAGCACCGACCTGCCCACGGTCACGCTCTTCGTGCCCGTCGACCAGGACCAGGACCGCGCCCGCAGCCAGGACCAGGACCGGGCCGTTCCGGTGAGCATCGAGGTCAGCGGCCGGCAACCGGCCCGCGAACTGCTGACCGCGATGCGCACCGCCTGCCTGGCCGCCTCGGCCAACCTCGACGTGCCGGTCCGGTACCTGCTCGACCAGCTGGACGCGAAGCCCAGCGACCTGATGCTCTCCGTCGACGGCCGGCTCACCCAGGACGACGCCCGCCCGGCCGGCTGCACGCTGCTCTTCGACCTCCGCCTCGCCGACGGCGCGAAGCCCCGGATCGAACTCGGCTACGCCGAGGCTCTCTTCGCCCCCGACACCGCACAGCGGCTCGCCGCTTCCTACGCCCGGATCCTCGACGCCCTGGTCGCCGATCCGGCCCTGGACGTCGCCTCGCTGCTGACTCCGACACAGGACGAACTCGTCTCCCTGGAGGAGTTCAACAACACCGCCAGCCCCTTCCCCGAAGAGCGTCTGCTGCACAGCTTCCTGGAGGAGCGCGCCGCGGCCGAGCCGGACCGCATCGCCGTCGTCGACGAGGGAACCACCTACGGCGAGCTGAACGCGGCGGCCAACCGCCTGGCCCGCACGCTGCGGGAGTCCGGCGTGCGCGCGGGCGATCCCGTCGCCGTGTGCGTCCCGCGCTCCGCCGATCTGCTCGTGGCCATCTTCGCCGTACTCAAGGCGGGCGGCGCCTATCTGCCGGTCGACCCGACGCTGCCCCCCAACCGCATCGCCTACCTGCTGGAACACAGCCGTGCGAGCACGGTCGTGGCCACCGGCGCCACCGCGGCCGTCGCCGCGGACCGCAACGTCCTCCTGCTCGACGACCCGGCCACCGCCGCGCAACCCGACGGCGACCTGGAGCCCGTGACCGGGCCCTCGGACGTCGCGTACATCATCTACACCTCGGGGTCCACGGGCCGCCCCAAGGGAGTGATGGTCGAGCACCGGGCCATCGTGAACCGTCTGTGGTGGATGCAGACCGCCTATCCCCTGCATGCCGACGACGTGATCCTCCACAAGACGCCGTTCACCTTCGACGTGTCCGTGTGGGAGATCTTCTGGTGGACTCTCGCGGGGGCGGCGGTGGCCACGCTCCCCAACGGTGACGAGCGCGACCCCGAAAAGATCATCCGCCGCATCGAGCGGAGCGGGGCCACCACCCTCCACTTCGTCCCCTCGATGCTGCACGCGTTCCTCGGCTTCGTCGATGCCGCGGGGGAGCGGGACAGGATCCGACGCGTACGCCGGATCTTCGCGAGCGGCGAGGCGCTCGCCGCCGACCAGGTCCGGCAGTTCGGGGCGCTCCTGGGGGACGGCTGCGAACTCGTCAACCTCTACGGCCCCACCGAAGCCGCGGTCGACGTCACGCACCAGCCCTGCGCGGGCCTGGACGAGACCCGGGCGGTCCCGATCGGCCGCCCGATCCACAACATCCGGCTGAGCGTGCGCACGCGGTCCGGAGCACCCGCACCGATCGGCACCCCCGGGGAACTGTGCATCTCCGGCACGGGCCTGGCACGTGGCTATCTGCACGCTCCCGAGCTCACCGAGGAGCGGTTCGTCACGGGAGCGGACGGAGAGCGCCACTACCGCACGGGAGACCTGGCGCGCTGGCTGCCCGACGGCACCGTGGAATACCTGGGCCGCCTGGACACCCAGGTGAAGATCCGCGGGTACCGCATCGAACTCGGCGAGATCGAGCACGTCGCGCAGCAGAGCCCCGCGGTCCGCCAGAGCGCGGTCGTCGCCCGGCCCACCGAGTCCGGCGACAGCACGCTCGTGGCCTACGTGGTGGCCGCCGACGGCTTCGACGCGGCAGAGCTGCGCGTCGCGCTCGAAGCCGAGCTCCCCTCGTACATGGTGCCGGCGCACATCGTCGAGGTGCCCGCGATCCCCACCAACCACAACGGCAAGCGCGACGTCTCCGGCCTCCCGCTGCCCCGCCAGGACGCCGTCCCCGGCGCCGCCCACCGGGCACCGCGGACTCCGGTCGAACGCCGGCTCGCCGACATCTGGGCCGGCGTCCTCGGCCTGGAATCCCTCGGCGTGGACGACAACTTCTTCTCCCTCGGCGGAGACTCCATCAAGTTCATCACGGTACTGGCCCGCTCCCGGGCCGCCGGCCTGGATTTCAGCTTCCAGGACCTCTTCGGCCACCCCACCGTCGCGGAACTCGCGGCCCACGTCGAGGTCGCGGCGGAGCCGGCCGCCCCCACCGCCGAGACCGAGCCCTTCGCGCTGGTCACCGAAGCGGACCGGGCCTCGCTGCCCCCGGGGATCGTCGACGCCTACCCGATGTCGCAGCTCCAGGTCGGCCTCATCTACGAGGCCCAGCGGGGCGGCACCGAGGGCATGTACCACGACATTCTCAGCTACCGCATCCAGAGCGTGGTGGACACCGAGCTGTTCGGCCGGGCGGTAGCCTCGGTGGTCGGCCGGCACGCGCTGCTGCGCACGTCCTTCCACCTCAACGGTTTCAGCGTGCCGTTGCAGCTGGTGCACGAGAGCGCACCGTCCCCGCTACAGATCTTCGACCTGCGAGGCCGCTCGGCCGAGGAGCAGGAGGAGGACCTGCGCCGGTTCGCCGAGCTGGAACTGCGCGGCGGCTTCCGTTACGGCAGCACCGACCTCGTACGCGTCCACCTGCACCTGTTGGGCGACGAGGAGTACCAGTACTCGCTGAGCTACCACGACGCGGCCCTGGACGGGTGGAGTGTCAACACCCTCCACCGGGACATCTTCTCCGCCTACTTCGCCATCCTCGACGGCGAAGAGCCGCACGGCGGATCCCGGCAGGTCATGTCCCACCGGCAGTACGTGGCACTGGAACAGGCGGCCGTGGCCTCACCCGAGCAGCGCGCGTACTGGCTGCAGGTCATGGAGGGCTCCGAGAGCACCCGGATCGCCCCGTACGCCGAACCCGACCCGGAGGCCACGGGCGTGGGCATCCACGACGTGACCTTCCCCCAGGGGCTGTCCGCTTCCCTCCTGGAGACCGCCCAGCGGCTGCGGGTGCCGGTCAAGACCGTGCTGCTGGCCGCCCACGTCGGCGTCCTGGCCTTCGTGGCGGGCACCACGGACGTCGTCACCGGCTACGAGCACTCCGGACGGCCGGAGATCGAAGGCGGCCAGGACATCGCCGGACTCTTCCTGAACAGCCTGCCGTTCCGGGTCCGCGACCTCGGCGAGAGCTGGGAGGACCTGGTACACGCCGTGTACGAGGCAGAGGTGGGCCTGCTGCCGCACCGCCGCTTCCCGATGGCCGAGATCAAGCGGGCCGTGCGGAGCCGGGAGACCCTCTTCGAGACCGTCTTCAACTTCACCCACTTCCACGTGCTCAAGGACCTCACCGCCCGGGACGGTTTCGAGCTGATCCGCTCGATCGTCAACGTGCAGAGCGAGTTCCCCTTCCGCGCCGAGTTCTCGCAGGACGCGGTCAGCGACGAGGTGATGCTGAGCCTGCACTTCCACCACTCCGTCTACGGGATCGACCAGGTGGAACGGGTCGGCGGCTACTACCTCGCCGCCCTGGAGGCACTCGTCGCCGACCCCGCGGCGGGCCGGGACGCCACCTCGCTGCTCGGCGACGAGGAGCGCGACCTGTTGCGGGAGATGTCCGAGGGGCCTGTCCACCCCCTGCCCGACGCGACCTTCCTGGACCTGTTCGCCGACCAGGTACGCCGCACTCCGGGGGCGATCGCCCTGGAACACGGCGCCGAGCGGCTCGACTACGCCGCGCTGGACGCGGCCTCGGACCGCTACGCGGCGGAACTGCTGGCGGCGGGCATCGCAGCCGGGGACATCGTGACCACGGTGCTGCCCCGAGGTGTCCGCTGGTCGCTGACCCTGCTCGCACTCCTGAAAATCGGCGCGGTCTACCTCCCGCAGGACCGCACATTCCCGGTGGAGCGGATCGCGGCCGTGCTGTGGCGCAGCGGTTCCCGCTACCTGGTGGCCGAGGAGGAGGACGCGGAGCTGTGCGGGGCCGCCCTGCGCGAGCGCGTCCCCGGCCTCACCGTGGTGACCCTCCGCGACAACGGCAGCGGCGCTGCCCCGGACGCGCCCGTCGAGCTGCCGGCCCCGCCGCGGCCGGCCGACACCGCCTACATCATCTTCACCTCCGGGTCGACCGGAGACCCGAAGGGCGCCACGATCCGCCACACTGGCATGCTCAACCACCTGATCTCCAAGGTCGTGGACCTCAAGCTGACGGCCGACGACCGGGTCGCGCAAATCAGCACCCAGTGCTTCGACATCTCCGTCTGGCAGCTGCTGGTCGCCTGGCTGACCGGCGGGCGCACCGTCATCTACGACCACGACACCGTCGTCGACCTGCCGGTCTTCCTCGCGGCACTGGCCCAGGACGGCATCACCATTCTCGAAACGGTGCCCTCCTACACCGACGCGCTGCTGACGGAGGCGGAGCAGCGCCCCGCCCCGCTGCCGGCCCTCCGCTTCAACATCATCAACGGTGAGCCGCTGCCCCCGGCCCTGACCAAGCGGTGGTTCGCCGCCTACCCCGTCCCGGTGATCAACGCGTACGGCCCCACCGAGTGCTCCGACGACGTGACCCACCACTTCATGGACACCGGCCACGAAGGCGTCAGGGTGCCGATCGGCAGGCCGATCGTCAACACCAGCCTGCACGTGGTCGGAGGGGACGGACGGCCGCGCCCCATCGGCAGCTACGGGGAGATCTGCGTCACCGGCGCAGGCGTCGGGCTGGGCTACATCAACGACGCGGAGCGCACCACCGCGGCGTTCGCCCCCAACTCCCTCGACGACCGCTCCGCCATGCTCTACCGCACCGGTGACATCGGCCGCTGGCTGCCCAACGGGCTGCTCGACTGCGCGGGCCGCCGGGACGGCCAGGTCAAGATCCGCGGATACCGCATCGAGCTTTCGGAGGTGGACGGCGCGGTCAACCGGCTGGCCGGGGTGGAGACCGCCGTGACACTGGCCCGCGACGTGACGGGCGAGAAGCGGCTGGTGACCTTCTACACCGGCACGGCGGAGCCCGATCGCGACGAGTTCAAGCGGCAGCTCGCCGAGATCATTCCGGACTACATGCATCCGGAGATCCTCGTCCGCCTCGACGCCTTCCCGCTCAACGCCAACGGCAAGACCGACCGCAAGGTGCTGGCGGCCCACCCCCTGCGTGCCCGCGCGGACGCCGAGCACGAGCAGCCGGCCAACCCGGACGAGGAGTTCGTACGCGACCTGTTCGCCTCCGTACTCGACGTGCCGCCGGCGGATATCGGGGTCACGGACAACTTCTTCGAGATCGGCGGCCACTCGATCGCCGCGATGAAGGTCGCCGCCACCTCGCAGGGCCGCATCTCGCTGCGGGACCTGCTGGTCAGGCCGACCGCCCGCCTGGTCGCGGCGAGTTTCGCACAGCGCGACGGCGCCCGGCGCGACCTCCTGGTCGACCTGACCGCGGCGTCCGGGGCACAGCTGGACAACCCCGACGCGCTGCTCGTGTGCATCCCCTTCGCGGGTGGCAGCGCCGTCAGCTACGTCCCACTGGCCAGGGAACTCGCCGACACCGGCGCCGCCGTGCGCGTCATGGGCACGGAACTGCCGGGCCGGACACTGCGCGACGACCGGCCGATGGTCGCCGTGGACGTGTTGGCGGAGCAGCTGGCCGACGAGGTCGCCCGGGAGGCGGCGGGCCGTCAGGTGGTGCTCCTCGGCCACTGCGCCGGGGCGTCCCTCGCGATCCACGTGATCCGCGCCCTGGAACAGCGCGGGCAGAACGTCAGCCGCCTGCTGGTCGTGGCCAAGCTGCTCAGGTCCATGGACCCCGCCGACCACGCCGCCAACGAGGTCGTACACATGAGCGAGCAGCAGATCATGGACTGGCTGGCCGACAACACCGGATTGGACGAGGTGCACCGGCTCTCCGCGAACGAACGCAAGGACCTCGCGCGGTCGTTCCGCTACGACACCGTCGAGGCCACGCACGGCTTCCACCTGGCGCTCTCGGACATCGCCCGAGCCACTCTCAAGGCACCCGCCACGGTGGTCCTCGCCACCGACGACTCGCTGATGACCGCCTACGACTCCAGCGTCGGCAACTGGGAGCGGTTCGCACCGCAGTGCCGCGTGGTCGTCACCGACCACGGCGGCCACTACCTCAACACCACCAGGCCCGAACTCCTGGCCGAGACGGTCCGCCAGGACCTTGAGCCCGCCCTGCACACCACCAACTAAGCACCGGGGCGGCGGCCTTGGCGGGCCGCCGCCCACCCCCCCTCATGAGCACCCGAAGATCCCTCTCCTGAGAAACCGGAGCAAGAGAATGACTCCCTCCCCTGACCGGTCGCCAGTCGGAGAGGTCGGCCGCCTTACGGGAAGAATCCGTAGCACCCCCAGCCTCCTCCTGCACGAGGAGGTACTGGAACCCCAGTTCCGCTACGAGGCCGCCCACCTGCTGCCCTGGTACATCACGGTCGAAAAAGTCTTTGCCATCGAATACCGGCGGATGGGCCTGATCACCGGCGCGCAGGCCGCCGAGATCGGACGGCTGCTCCACGGAGCGGCGCAGGACGGCATCACGGCCGATCCGCAGGCCAACATGTCCGACATCGCCTTCGCCCTGGAACAGCACGTCGAACGAGGTCTGAGCAAGCCCGTCACCACCTGGCACATCGACCGCAGCCGCAACGACATGCAGTCGACCGCCCAACTCCTCTTCGGCCGCCAACTCCTCCTCGAAGGCGCCGAATCCATCCTGGCCTTCGGGCAGGCCGCGCACCGGCTGGCCACGCTCACCGCGGACCTCCCCATGGTGGGTCAGACACATCTGCAGGCCGCCCAGACCATCACCCCCGGCTACTACTTCGCGGCCGTCTCCCAGCAGATGGTGCACACCTCAAACCGGTTGCTGACGACCTACGACGGCATCAACCTCAGCCCCCTCGGGTCCGGCGCCATGACCGGTCAGGAGCTTGCCTGGGACCGCGACGCCATGGCCGCGCTCCTCGGCTGCCGCGCACCCCAGCCGCACGCCCTCACCGGCGTCGCCTCCCGGGCGTGGGTGCTGGAGATCGCGGCGGAACTCTCGCTCCTGGGCTCCTCCCTGAGCCGGTTCATCAGCGACGTGATGACCTGGGGAAGCGGCCCCTACGGATACATCACGCTGCCCGACGAACTCTCCGGGATCTCCTCGGCGATGCCGCAGAAAAAGAACTACCCGATCCTGGAACGCATACGAGGCAAGTCGGCGCACTTGAGCGCCTACTACCTCGACATGCTCCTCGCCCAGCGGGCCACACCTTTCACCAACATGGTGGAGGTGTCCAAGGAAGCCGGCGCAAATCTGCTGCCGATGTTCACCACCCTGAACACCACCATGAAACTCTTCACCGCGGTGGTCGAAAACCTGAGCTTCGACGAGCACCGCATGCGCGCCGCCGTCGACCAGGAATTCCTGGGCGGTTTCACCCTCGCCAACCAACTGACCCTGCACGAATCCGTGCCATGGCGCACGGCGCAGGTCATCGCCGGGCGGTACATCCTCGCCGCCCACGCCGCGGGCCTGCCACCGCACCGGATATCGCCCGACCTTCTGCGCACTGCCGCGGCCGAGCACGGCATCACCCTGACGGACCACGAGACCCCGCTCGCCACCGCCTTCAAAAGCGCCGGCGAATTGTACGAGAAGAAGTCCCCGGGGTCGGCACACCCTGACCGGGTACGCGAACTGCTCGAAGAACAGCGTGCGCAATACCAGGAGCTGCACACCGAGTGGTCCGCACGCCGGGACGGCACCCAGGCCGGCCTGGACCGGATCGACGCGCTGCTCGGCTTGGACGGCGGCGTCACCGGCGGGCAAGGGACCGCCGTATGACAACCACCGACAGCGCCGGAGTAATCACCCCGCAGGCCGATGCCTCGATGACCGGCACCGGCAGCGCTCCAGGAACCTTCGGCGAGCTGCTTCAAGGAGCCACCGCTCACGAAGCGCTCGATTTCCTGGTCACTTTCCCGATCGACCGCGGCGCCACAGCGGCCTTCACCACCGACCCCGGACGCACCGACGTCTCGGTCTTTCCCCCGCACAAGCACCGGGCCCGCGGCCTCGCCGAACTGATGCTGCGGGAGTACGGATTCGCCGGCGGGGGACACCTGCACCTGCGAGGAGAACTACCCGAAGGAAAGGGCCTGGCCAGTTCCTCCGCCGACCTGACCGCCACGGCCCGCGCGGTGGCCGACGCGCTGGGCCTCCAGGCCGGCCCCGAGACCGTCGAACATTTCCTCCGGCGGATCGAACCGACCGACGGCGTGATGTATCCCGGGACCGTCTCCTATTACCACCGCGAAGTACGGCTGAAGGAAAGCATCGGTACCTTGCCGCCGCTCACCGTCGTCGGGGTCGAAGAGGGAGGAGTGGTCGACACCATCGAGTTCAACCGGCAGTCCAAGAATTTCTCCCGTGCCGAACGACTCGAATACGAGGACCTGCTCGCCCGGATCACCCACGCCGTGCGCGGCGGCGACCTGGAAGCGGTGGGCGAGGTGGCGACCCGCAGCGCCGTGATGAACGAGCGCCTGCGGCCCAAGAGGCTGTTGCCGCAGATGATCGCCCTCTCCCGCGACATCGACGCGCTCGGCGTCGCCATCGCGCACAGCGGCACCGCACTCGGGCTGCTGATCGACCAATCCGACCCCGAGTACACCCGCAAGGCCGCCGAGGCCCGCGCCCGCGCCACCCGACTGGCCGGCGCCGCCACGCTCTACCACTCCTGCCGCCGGCCGGCTTCCTGACCCTCCCCACAACGGATGTGAACATGCCCTATCAGAGCATCGTGGACGCGATCGGCCACACCCCGCTGGTCAGACTCGCGATGGACCTCCCCAACGCGGTCGAGGTCTACGCCAAACTGGAACTGCAGAACCTGTACGGGATGAAGGACCGGGTCGCACGGCAAGCCATTGCCGAAGCCCGCAGGACCGGCGAACTCGCCGAAGGCGCCCCCATCATCGAAAGCTCCTCGGGCACGATGGCCCTGGGAGTCGCCCTGGTCGGCGCCCGCCTGGGCCACCCCGTACACATCGTCACCGACCCCCGGATCGACCCGACCACTCACGCCAAGCTCCGTGCCCTGGGCTGCCGGGTGCACGTGGTCGAGGCGATGTCGGGTGCGGGCTGGCAGAGCGCGCGGCTGGAAAAGCTCGAAGAACTCATCCGCGACCTGCCAGGCGCCTTCTGGCCGCGCCAGTACAGCAACCCCGACAACCCTGGCGCCTACCGCCTCCTGGCCGACGAACTCCTCACCGACCTCGGTTCCCTGGACATTCTCGTCGGCGCGGTCGGCAGCGGAGGCTCGCTGTCCGGATCGGCCCGCGCACTGCGCCGGTCCCTGCCCGGTCTGCGCGTGGTCGCCGTCGACTGCGTCGGCAGCGTGGTCTTCGGCCAGCCCGACAACCCCAAGCGGCTCCAAGGCGGACTGGGCAACAGCCTCGTACCGGCGAACCTGGACCGTACCCTCGTCGACGAAATCCACTGGCTCAACGACCACGAGGCGTTCGAGGCCACCCGGGCCCTCGCCCGCGAACAGCAGATCTTCGCCGGAAACACCTCCGGCTCGGTCTACCGGGTGCTGCACGACGTGGCCCGCAGGGCGGCCCCGGGCTCCCGCATCGTCGGCATCTTCCCCGACCGGGGCGACCGGTACGCCGACAACGTCTACAGCGACGCCTACTGGACCGAGCGCGACCTGACCGCCCTGCCCGTGGCAGCCGAACCGACCGAGGTCACCCCCGGCACGGAGGTCGCCACCTGGTCCTACGCGGCCGAGGGACTCAAGCCCCAAGAGCCGCGCACCCTCCTCTTCGTGGAGGCCAACACCTCGGGTACGGGTGTCCTGGCCCTCGACCTGGCCCGGCGGCTCGACCTGGTCCCGGTCCTGCTGACCAACGCTCCCGAACGGTACGCGGGCGCACCGGAGACCGGGTGCGAGATCGTGGTGTGCGACACGTCCACGGAAAAGGTGCTCCGGGAGGTGATCAGCGGGCGGTTCCCCCGCAACCGGATCGCCGGCATCACCACGACCAGCGACTTCTACGTACCGGTGGTCTCCAGGCTGGCCGAGTGGCTGGGCCTGCCAGGCAACCCCCCGCAGGCCACGGAAGCCGCCCGCAACAAGGCGACGGCCCGCGAGCTGTTGGCGGCCGCAGGCGTCGGGCAGCCGAGGTTCGCCGTCGTACGCTCCACCGCGCAGGCCGCCGAGGCGATCGACCGGGTCGGCCTGCCCTGCGTGGTCAAGCCCGCCGACGACTCCGGCTCCAACGACGTTCTGCTGTGCCGGTCGCGTACGGAGGTGCTCGCGCACGTGGAGCGCGTACTGTCCGTCGAGACCAACGTCCGGGGCCTGCCGACCGCGCGCACCGCCCTGTTGGAGGAGTACGTCGAGGCGCCCGAGTTCAGCGTCGAGATGTTCACCGACAACGGGGTGCCCGTGTGCATGGGAATCACCGCCAAGACGGTCTCGCCGGGTCCCCACTTCGTCGAACAGCAACACATCTTCCCAGCCCCGCTCGCCGAGGAGGACGCGACCGCGCTGCGCGAGACCGCCGCTGCCGCGCTCACCGCGCTGGGCATCAAGACCGGACCCACACATACCGAGATACGGCTGTCCGAGCGCGGGCCACTCATCGTGGAAGTCAACCCCCGGCTGGCCGGCGGCATGATCCCCGAACTGATCCGGCTCGCGACCGGCGTCGAACTGCTGGAGCAGCAGCTGCGTGCGGCGTGCGGCCTGGCCCCGGAACTGGCCGCCGCCCGGGAAGCCACCGCGGGCATCCGGTTCCTGGCCGCAGACCGCGACGGAGTCCTCGCCTCGATCGACGGTGCGGACGAGGCCCGGCTCGTTCCCGGCATCGAGCGCGTACAGCTCACCGCCGCGGCAGGCAGGACGGTACGGGCGCCACAGAACGCGTACGACCGGCTCGGCTACGTCATCGCCGAGGGGGACATGGCGCACAGCGTGGTCAAGAGCCTGCACGAGGCCGTACGCCAGTTGACCGTACGGGTGGTCGAGTCATGACGGCCGGACCGGGGCCCGACACACATCGACTTCCGAGGAGACCCGTGCCACAGGAAACCCCTTCGCCCACCGACATATCGGCTTCCATGGAAGAACTGCGACGGGAGTACGTCGAGCGGTTCCCCGGCTGGACCCAACAGCTGATCACCCTCTTCGCCGGCAAGGCCGCGCCCGGCCAGAAGGCCCCGGCATGGATCACACCGCCACTGGTCAACTGGTTTCTGACGCTCATTCAGCTGGCGGCCGCCGTCCTGGGAAGCATCTACGCCGTACGGTTCCTGGGTTGGTACGCCGCCGCCGTCCTCCCGGTCACCTGGCTGACAACGGTCAACGCGATCCGCAAACTGCAGGTCACGTGGAGCCATCACGCCGTCCACAAGGAAGTGTCGGGCAACAAGCACATCGACAAAGTGGTCCAGGTGGTCTCCAGTGCCATCAGCCTCACCTCGAACTACGAGGACATCTTCGAAGACCACATCCGCAACCACCACAACCGCAAGGTCTTCACCACGGTCAAGGACCCGGACTCCAGATTCCTGATGTACCTCGGCTTCCGGCCCGGCACCCCCATGGCACAGCTGCGCCGGACGCTGTACCGCACACCGTTCTCGCCCCGGCTGCACCTGCCGTTCATCACGTTCCGTATCCGCACCAACTTCATTACCGCCACCTGGATCAGACGCATCGCCTCCACCGTCTGGGTCGGCGCCCTCGTGCTGCTGGGCGTGCTGATGAACGGTGTCGAATTCACCCTGGCCTTCGTCGTCCCCTGGCTGGTCCTGTTCCACTGGGCGGCCCTGTTCCAGACCATCTCCGAACACCCGTGGATGGCCTTCGACGGAGCCCCGGCCAGCCGCAGCGACTACGTCTCGCGCTGCTGGGCCCGGTTCTGCCTGGAGCCGCTGCCCGCCCGCGGGCTCCCGGCCGCCCGGAGCGCACTCCTCTGGGCCCGATGGCTGGCGAAGATGCTGTTCATCCAGACACCCGCCCGGTTCGGAGTCCTGGTCTCCGACCTCCCGGCCCACGATCTGCACCATGTCGTCCCGGCCGACCACGCGTGGCACTATGCGTTCTGGCACCGGCAGGCGCACATCGACGACGCACACGAGAGCCGCATGGACCAGCGCGAACTCAGCCTCACCGGCGCCGTCGAGTACGTCCTGGCCGGCATCAGCCTCTCACCGCTGGCCGCCTCCTCCCCAGGGGGAGATGCCTGATGACCTTTCAGCAGCTCGTGACCGTACCGCGGCACGAGCACAAGGAGACACCGATGCCCCACCCCAACACCCCTCCGGCCACGCGCAAGCGGCTGCTGGTGATCGAGCCGATGTCCTCCGGGCTCACCCTGCTCGGCGCGGCCCGCGACCTCGGCCTGGAAACCGTGGTCTTCTCCCACGACGCGGCCGACCGCGTGGTACCCGAAGGGGCCCGGGGCGAGATCGACCTCTTCGTGGCCGTCAACACGAACGACCCGGCCGCGCTGGCCGAGGCCGCCGCCGAAGTGCACGCGCGGACGCCGCTGAGCGGAGTGGTGTCGGGCTCCGAGTTCTACGTGGACGCGGCCGCCCGGCTGGCCCACCTGCTCGGACTCGCCGGCCAGCCCATCGAGACGGCCGAAGCGGTCCGGGACAAGACCCTGATGCGCGCCATGCTGGCCAAGGCGGGAATCCGCATACCCCGCTACGCCGAGGTGCTCACCGCGGCCGACCTCGACGACGCCGCCGAGACCGTCGGCTTCCCGTGCGTCCTCAAGCCCGCCGCCGGATCCGGATCCATCCAGGTCAGCCGCGTCGAGGACAGCGGACAGCTGAAGTCCGCCTACCGCACCCTGGCCGACCACGCCGACTTCGTCTTCGACCAGCCGGAAGACGGCCGCGCCTTGGTCGAGCAGTACCTCGTAGGCCCCGAGTATTCCGTCGAGGGGTACGTGCACCAGGGCCGGGTGACCATCGTCTCCGTCACCCGCAAACTGCTGGGCGCCGAACCGTACTTCGTCGAACTGGGCCACGTGGTACGGGCCGACCTCGCCCCGGATGTCCGGTCGGCGGTCGAGGACTACACCTCGGCCGTCGTGACGTGCCTGGGCATCGCGCTGGGGCCCTTCCACGCGGAACTCCGGCTCACCAACGAGGGGCCCGTCCTGATCGAGGTCGGCGCCCGCCTCGCCGGAGACCGCATCGCCGAGCTGATCACCCTGGCCACGGGCGTCTCCCTGCGCCATGTCATGGTCGCCTCGCACGTCGGCCTGGACCCCGAATCGGCCTGGCCCCGTGCGCTCCCCGCGGCGGAGTACGCCGGGGTGCACTTCTTCACCGCCCCCGGCCTCACCACCCTCAACCGGATCGAGGGCCTGGACGCGCTGGAGCGCCACCCCAGCGTCGCCGAGGTGCGCATGTACCTCGGCCCAGGTGACTCCATACCGGCCGCCCGCGACCTGCGCTGCCGCCTCGGACACGTCATCTTCACCGCGGACTCGGCGGACCAGGAGGCCGAACTGCGCGCCTGGGCGGCCGCGACCGCCCGCTTCGCATGAGCCCCGCCCGCCGGCCGGCCCCGGCCCCGAAGGTCGTGTCCCAGTAGCGAAAAGGTCGCGTCCAAGTATCGAAGAAGCACGCACCAGCGGGCCGGGCAGACGAGCCCGGCCCGCTGCTCATTCCTGCCCCCGTGATCACCCCCGGGACCACGAGCCGCCCCCCAGGCTCGAACGCGCCACGAACTCCACCGGGCCCGGCCGGAGAGCGACCCGGAGTGCCCGGAATCCGTCACGGATGGAGGGCATCGCGCAGGGCGCGCACCTGGTCGGTCAGACTGCGCTCGCTGATCCGGGCCTGCGGGAACAGCAGGTCGAACCCGTGCACGGCGCCCGGAACCTGGACCAGCTCGGTGGTGACCCCGGCGGCGCTGAGGCGCGCGGCGTAGTCGCGGCCTTCGTCGCGCAACGGGTCGACCTCCGCCACGGCGACGTAGGCAGGCGGCAGTCCGCCAAGGTCGGCGGCCCGGGACGGTGAGGCGTACGGCGCGGAGTGGCTCTCTTCCGCGTAGTACCGCCAGGCCAGCTCCATCGCGCCCCGGTTCAGGACCGGGGTATCGGTGAACTCCCGCGCCGAACCGCTCGTCAGGCCGCCGTCCACCCCCGGATAGGTCAGCGACTGGAAGACCACGTGCGGCCCTCCGAGGTCCCGGGCACGCAGCACGGTGGAGGCCGCGATGTTCCCGCCGGCACTCCCTCCCGCCACGGCGATACGTTCCGGGTCGCCGCCGACCTGCGCCGCATTGGCGGCGATCCAGGTCAGGGCCGCGTAGGCGTCGTCGGCCGCGGCCGGGTAGGGATGTTCGGGCGCGAGGCGGTAGTCGACGGAGACGACGACGGCCGACACGTCCCGGGCGTACCGCAGGGAGCGCTCCTCCTCGGCCTCGGGGGACCCGTAGGTGAAGGCACCGCCGTGCACGTAGAGGATCATCGGCAGGTCGTGGCGGGTGTCGGGCCGGTAGACGCGCAGCCGCAGTCGCCCTCCGGGGCCAGGTATGAACAGGTCCCGGACCTGCACCCGGTCGTCGACGGGAGTGTCGGGGCGCTCCCGCAGCAGCGCGTACCGCTCGGGCTCGGCGAGGACGGCGTCCAAACCGTATACGGGGAAGACGCCGGTGTCGGCGGTGTCGAGCAGCGTTTGAATCTCGGAATCGACAGCGGGAACGGACATGAGCGGATGCCACCTTTCGGGGGGCGAAGTGCGGAAGTGAACTCAGTTTCTTCCCTTGACGAGCGCTCCAGAAGTGGCCCGAGGGCCACCATCTGCAACTATTGGGCCATGACAGTTGCGGCTCCTCATCACGTGGCGGTCCTCGCCCTCGCACCGGTGGTGGCGTTCGACCTCAGCATCCCGGCCCAGATGCTGGCCGCCGTCGAAACCCGCGCGGGAAGCGCGGCCTACGACGTGCGGACCGTCACGCCGGAAGGCGCCGCGGTACCGACGGTGAACGGGTACGGCGTCACCCCTCAGGGCGACCTGTCCCTGCTGGAGCACGCCGAGACGGTGATCGTCGCGGGGACCCGCTGCCCGGACGTGCTTGAGGACGGCGCGGTGGACCCCCGCGTCGCGGAGGCGTTGCGTGCGGCCCGCGGTCGCCGCGCTCGGCTGGTGTCCCTGTGCACCGGGTCGTTCGTTCTCGCGGGTGCCGGCTTGCTGGAGGGGCGCAGGGCCGCGACACACTGGCGCTACGCGAAGCAGTTCAGGCGGCTCTTCCCCACGGTCGACCTCGACACGAATCCGCTGTACGTCGCCGATCGCGGCATCCTGACCTCGGCCGGCGGCGCGGCGGCCATCGACCTGTGTCTGCACCTGGTCCGGGAGGACCACGGCAGCTCCGTGGCGAACCGAGTGGCCCGCTACAACGTCGTAGCGCCCATGCGGGACGGCGGGCAGGCGCAGTACATCGATCACCCGGTCCGGGAGGACGCGGGGACGTCGACGGTCAAGGCACGCGCGCTGATGACGGAGCACCTGGACCGGCGGCTGTCCCTCAAGGACCTCGCGGCGCACTGCCACATGAGTGTGCGGACGTTCACCAGGCGGTTCAGACAGGAGACTGGACTCTCCCCGGCTGCCTGGCTCACCTCCGCCCGCCTGGAACACGCTCGCTACCTGCTGGAGTCGACAGAACTGCCCGTGGACGACATCGCCGCCAAGGCCGGCCTGGGAAGCGGCACGAACCTACGGCAGCACATGCGGGACAGCCTGGACACCACCCCTTCCGCCTACCGAAGGGCGTTCCGCTCCTCTTCCTCCGCCCTGTCCTCGACCTCGTCGGCAGCCACCGGCATCGGGCTACCGACGGCGCGGAGCGCGCACGGCGGGGCTGGGACGGTGTCTGACGACGAGCACGGGCTGGTGCCTTAGAGTTCACCGGTGATCAAGAATGAGTTTGGGCAGCAACTGGCCGGTCACGGTGATGTCCTGGCCTTCCTGTCGGCTCTGGAAGCCGGCCAGCGGGAATTCGACGAGGCCGGGACAGAGGTGTTGTGCCACCTCAGTAGCCAGTTCGGTGAGGAGCCGGAACTGAGTCCGCAGCTCCGACTCGAACCGATCAGGCACGGCGAGCCAGGCTTCGAGATCAGGCTCGACAACCGCTTCTTTGCCGAGTGCCCGGCCGTGCCCGGCGAGTACAACGAGTTCGGTATGGACGCCAACATCAAGGCGTACGCCTCTCGCTACATCATCAGCACCTCGATGTGGGCAGACCTGCAAGCGCCGGTTGGCCACCTCGATTCCGGTGAACACGACCTCCGCACAACCCACCGCGAAGCGACCACGCTGACCGGCGCCCTCCAGACACTCCGAGAAGAGGTCGACGCACTGTGCGCGTCGGTCTTCGAAACCCCTGGCGTCCTCAACCTGTAGGCGCGGAGCAACCGCCGGTACGCGGCATGACAGGTCAGGTGGGGAAGCAGGAACAGGGGCGAGCGCCGGAGCCGACATGGGAGCACCGCCTCGGCTGGGGACGTTGACCAGCCGCCTGGCAAAACTCTGTGTGTCAGGAGGCCGAGCCCTGGGCAGGGCACTGCCAGTCGGCCACGTCGATCGCGTCGATCGCGTTGCCCTCCTCGTCAGTGAGGTGGAAGCAGTCGCCGTTGACCCACACTGTGACTGCATCGGACCGATGGCCGACCTGGAACGGCTCATCCGCCCGCACCGTTCCGGACCAAGAACCATCCGTCGAAGCCGAGTGAGTGACAACGACGCAGGTCTGTTCCGGCAGGACCTGATGCACCTGCGCCCAGGGCTCCACGACCAGCTCCAGCGGCACCCCACCGCCGTTACTGAGCCGCAGCCGAGCAGCTCTCCCAGCGAACATTCCCGTAGCCCCTTCATAGCTCCCAACGGACGCCCCCGCGCCCAACCGACCTCCTGGCCGGCGTTCACGCGCGATCCTCACACACGCGAGCCCGGCTCTGGCCTTGGCCTTCTCTTCCTGTGAAAGCCGATACGGATTGAGGGTGATCCCCGTCACTTCCCCCCCCGCTCGCTGACCGGCCCAGATACTGGCGGCGTTCGGCCCCTGCGGGGTACCGGACGGCTTTGGACCGCTCACCTCGGGCCCTGGTATGGGGGAGGGGCACTGGGCATCGATGTCACCCGGATCGGGTGCCGGGCGTGCCGGGTGCGCCGGGCGTGCCGGGTGCGCCGGGTGCGTCGGACGCCGGTATGCCGTTCCGAGACGAACTTCTGCTGACTGGCTGGCGCTTGACGGTCGGCGCGACGGGCCCGGTCGGCGCTGTACCGTTTGGGATTCCGGATGACCGGACGTGGGCGACGCGGCTGCCTGGAAGCGTCCGTAGCCGTTCGTAGCCGTTCGTCCCGAGCCGTCAGCGGTCCTGCCTTACCAGATTTCACGCCGGGCTGCGACGGGTGCGACTGTTCACCGGTGTTCGACAATCGCGGTCGGCCGGGCTTTTCGTGAGCCTGCCGTTGTCCGTAACGAGGAAGGGAGCGACCATGGGCATGCCGGGTGACGGAGGTCGGCCTCCGAATACAGGGGGCGATCGTGCCGACTGGTTTCGGGAGCCCGAGCGACGCCTCGATTTCGACACCGTGCAACTCGGCGCCGTGAAAGGCCCCCCGGGCACCGGGCAAGCCGCCAGTTCGGTCGACCCTCCGCACAGCCCACCCACGGACGCCCGAATTCACGAGCCGTCCTCGGCGCAAGCCGGTGGCGGCCGTGCCTCCGGTCTTTTGAAATCCAGTGCCGTGATGGCCGCCGGGACGCTGGTGTCCCGGCTCACCGGTTTCCTGCGCAGCCTGGTAATCACCGCAGCCCTGGGCGCCGCGGTGCTGGGTGACGCCTATACCGTTGCCTACACCCTCCCCACCATGATGTACATACTCACGGTCGGCGGTGGGCTCAATTCGGTCTTCGTTCCCCAACTCGTGCGGGCGATGAAGGAAGACGAGGACGGTGGCGAGAAGTATGCCAACCGCCTGCTGACACTCGTCATGGTCACACTCGGCGTGATTGTCGCCGTCGCGGTGTTCGCCGCCCCGTGGCTCGTCCAGCTGATGTCCAACACCATCACCCGTGACGAGGCGGCCAACAGCGTCGCCGTCACCTTCGCCCGCTATTGCCTGCCCACCATCTTCTTCATGGGACTGCACGTCGTGGTGGGGCAGATCCTCAACGCCCGCGGGAAATTCGGGGCCATGATGTGGACGCCCGTACTGAACAATATCGTGGTCATCGCCACGTTCGGATTGTTCATCTGGGTATACGGCACCTCCGGCCAGTCCCACATGGATGTCCGGACCATTCCGCCGGAAGGGGTCCGGCTGCTCGGCGTCGGGACGCTGCTGGGCCTCGTGGTGCAGGCCCTGGCCATGATCCCTTACCTTCGGCAGACCGGCTTCCGGTTCCGTCCCCGCCTCGACTGGAAGGGCCAGGGGCTGGGGCAGACCATCAAACTGGCCAAGTGGACGGTGCTGTTCGTGCTGGCCAATCAAGCAGGTGCGACGGTCGTCACCCAGCTCGCCACCGCCGCCGGGAAGGCGTCCGGCAAGGAAGGCGCGGGGTTCATCGCGTACAGCAACGCACAGTTGATCTGGGGCATGCCACAGGCCATCATCACCGTCTCGCTGATGGCCGCGGTCCTGCCCCGTATCGCCCGGGCGGCCCAGGACAACGACCCGCAAACCGTGCGCGACGACATCTCGCAAGGGCTCCGCACATCAGCGGTCGCCATTGTCCCGGTGGCTTTCGCGTTCCTCGCACTCGGCCTGCCGATCTCGACTCTGCTCTTCTCCGGCGCGAACCTCGAAGCAGCCCACGGCATGGGCCTGATCCTGATGGCCTTCGGACTCGGCCTCATCCCGTATTCCGTGCAGTACGTCATACTGCGCGGCTTCTACGCCTATGAGGACACCAAAACCCCCTTCTACAACACGCTCGTCGTGGCCGGCGTCAATGGTGCCGCATCCGCGGTCTGCTACTTCGTACTCCCGGCTGCCTGGGCAGTCACCGGCATGGCGGCCTCCTACGGGCTCGCCTATGCGGTGGGCGTCGCAGTTGCGTGGGGTCGGCTGCGCAACCGTCTCGGCGGAGACCTGGACGGGCGGCGAATCGCCCGGACGTACGTCCGTCTGTGTATCGCGGCCGTTCCGGCGGCCGTCGCCGGCGCCGCCGCCGCATTCGCGGTCACCCGTGGTCTGGGCGACAACGCCCTCGGCTCGCTCGTCGCGCTGGTCGCCGGCGGTCTCGTATTGCTCGGCATCTTCACCGTCACCGCGAAACGCCTGCGTATCGAGGAACTCAACGCCATGATCGGAATGGTCAGGGGCAGGCTCGGCTGACATTCCGTCGATAATGCTGGACCTCGCTGATCGGAGAAGAATTCCCGGCCCCGACCAGCGAGGGCCTTCCCCCGCGGAGCGAAAAGGCGCAGCTACGGGTCAGCTCGGCAGCACGACAGACACACCCGAGCGCGATGACCACGCCACCCTCCCACAATCGCCCCTGGTCGCGGGCCCAGAAGCGGTGGACCGGCGAAGGCCAATGCAGTTGCCGTAGGGCCCCGGTCTCCTATGTCCCATGCAGCCCGGGAGAATGGCCGCATGACCATATTCCGCTGCGCCAACTGTCAGCAGCCCGTGACCAGCGAAGTGATGGCGGGGGAACCACTGACTGGCCCTGAGCGGCCGCAGGGCCACGAACTCGTTCCACCTCGGATGGCTCCGGGAACCTTCAAGGTCAACTTTGACGGCAGCCTTCTGATCCTTCACCCGGACGACGTTCCCGGAACGGTGCTTCACCCCGATTCGCGGCGTGCCAGTGGTTGCTGCGGACTCGCCGGCCAAGACGGTCCCAACCTCGTCTGCGGCGGATGCGGCGTTGAGGTAGCGACGAAGGAGTCCGACTGCTGGACCGACAACCTCGTGGCACTGATTGCCACCGCAGTGGCTGACGGGCGCAAGGCAGGGGCTGACAACTAGCGCGTATCGAGTCGCGATCTCATGCGGGTCGTCAGTGCAGCGGCAGTCCGGCTCCAGCCCACCGGCACTGCTTGGGCAGACCGCCTCGCCCCACCCGGCCCTGGATAGGCTCACCGCATGACACAGACGCTTCCGCCCTTGATTGCCGAGGCCACGGCGCTGTCCGTTGCCGGTGCCGGTCTCATCCGGCACGAGGTGGGCCCGGCCCTGGTCGGGGCTGGAGCCGACGCGACCGTTGTCATCGTGACCCCCGGGGACGACCCGGGGGTTCAGTGGCGTCCAGGACTCCACCAAGGTTCTACTGCGCGGGGACATGGGTCCGGCACTGGCTCCCCGGTTCGGGTTCCAAGGCGCCCTGCCCATTCACGTCTTCGCCCGCCTGAACCAGGGCTGCCTCCCCCTCGGCACCGCCCGTTGCAGGGGCAGCGGAGGGTCGCCGACACCGGCTCACCTCAACCACGCCGAACTGCAACTCGATCATCCCCTGAGCCGACCGATGCTGGACGCCGTCCGGCCAGTACCGGCACCCGGGCCGGTGCCCGGGGTGGAGTGGGTCGACCTCGTAAACACGGAACCGATACAGGCTCTGGAGTCGTTCGTCCTCGGCTGGTTCCCTGCCGAGGAGACGGCGCCGGCCGACGCCAGGAGCACGGCGGGCGAACCTGACAGCCTGCCCCTGGCACTGTCCGCCTTTCACCGCTTGGCCGGCCTCCGCCCCGCGATCCACAGGTTCCACGACCCAGTGCTGAGGCATCCCAAACACGCCTCCGGACCGCTCGGCGACCGGCTGGTCTTCGCCGAGTGGGCGGGAGCCTCCATGGACTGGTCCATCCCGTGGTCACCACACGGCCCAGACAAAACAGACCCCTTTGTCTGGCACACCGAAGACCCCGGTAACGACGACGCGGAGCCCATCCTCGAAGAGGAGCCCCTGAGCCGCTTCCTCCTGCAGTTCACCATCTTCGAAGCCTGGCTGGCCGCCCCCTACCACGCGCGGACTTACACCATGCCGACTGCGCGCCTCGACGCGCAGTGGGACAAGCTGCGTCCCGTCCCACTGAGTCCATTCCTGCCGACCTACCAGGGTGAAAAGTTCTATGTGGCCCCGGGACTGCTTGCGGCGCTCAGCAGCGACGAGCACGAGGCGATGGTGAGCTTCGGGGCGCTGCACCGCGGAACCCTGACACCACTGCTCGAACACGGGTTCCGCTGGGTTCGTTTCGACGGATGATGCACAGGGCGGACAGCCAACGGAGGCTCCCTGGTCGACCGCTGCCGGGATGCACCCGGGCCAGAACGTCAGTCCGGCTGTGAAGATGCCGGTCCGGAAGGCTTCCGTCAGCTCGTCGGTGTCGGCTCAGTCGTAGTCGAAGTTCACCGACCAACCGACGAACGTCTCGCCAGCGGCGGTGACAGGCACAACCCACATGGTGGCTCGGTAGGACTGCACTGGGTACGGAGAGCTGACGATGCCGTACGTCAGGGACCGCGTGTGGTCGTCCAGTGTCAGGAGGGACTCCACCACGGTTTGCCCGTCAGCCATGGATAGAGTGCGGATGCAACCGACGCGGTCAGGTGCTTCTGCGTCCGCCAGGACGCAGCCTGCAACAGCCGGCTGCCAGGCGGCCAAACCACCGAAGTCGCGGACCACGCGCCACACCGTGGTAGCCCAGGCCGCGATGACAGCGCTGGCGAATGCTTCGGGCATGGCAGGACTCCGGCACTGAGGGGGAGAGGCTGGCGGGTAGGCGTCGTAGTGGCTTCCTCGGCTTGCCTGACCCGGGTGGGTGCAGCGCACCCACGCCCCGGCGTCCTTCCGCGATTAGCGTGACCGTCATGGACAGCGAGAACGAACTCGGTGATTACCTGCGCGCCCGTCGAGCGGCGGTCGCGCCGGCGGATGTCGGACTGCCGGACGACGGGCCACGGCGGGTGCCGGGGTTGCGGCGTGATGAAGTGGCGCTGCTGGCCGGGATGAGTACGGACTACTACATCCGGCTGGAGCAGGGCCGCGAGCGGCACCCGTCCGAGCAGGTACTGCGGGCGATCGCCGGGGCACTGCGGCTGGACGACGCGGCAGCCACTCATCTCTTCCGTTTGGGCCTGTCCGTCTTCGGGAAGGCGGCTGCCGCGACAACCGTCGCTCCGGAGTTGCTGCGGCTGATGAACGGCATGCGCGATGTGCCGGCCTTCGTGGTCGGTGCGGCGCAGGACGTGCTGGCGGCCAACGCGATGGCGCGTGAGCTGTACCGCGGCTTCGCCCGGTACGACAACCTGCTGCGGATGATCTTCCTCGATCCCTTCGCGCGCGAGTTCTACGCCGACTGGGACCGCGCGGCGCGTATCGCGGTGGGCAACCTGCGGGCGTCCTCCTCGCAGTTCCCGCGGGACGAGCGGATCGAGCGGGTCGTCGGCGAATTGAGCGTGCGCAGTCCCGCTTTTGCGGACCTGTGGGCGTGCTATGAGGTCCGTCCCCGTACGCACGAGGACAAGCACTTCCGGCACCCACGGGTGGGGGAGCTGCGTCTGCACTTCGAGGCGCTCGCCGTCACCAGTGCCCCCGGACAGCACCTGTCCGTTTACAGCGCGGACCCCGGCAGCGCTAGCGCCGACGCCCTGGATCTGCTCGGCCGGCTGTCCGAGCAGGAAGTGGTGTTAAGGGGCCAGGTGACTCCCGCAGAGGAAGAAGAATCCCGATCTCCCGATCCCCTGTCCCCACCAAGAAAAGATGCTTGTCATGCTGCTTCCCTCAGATGAGGCGGGCCGAGGCCGCCCCGTCGTCCTGCTGCATGCCCGCCCCACCGACCGCACCATGTGGGGCGCGCACCTTCCCCGCCTCGCCGATGCGGGCATGCGGGCCATAGCCCTGGACCTGCCCGGCCACGGCGGCGCACTCGTACCCGCCGATCGCGAGACAGCCCCCTGGAGGGATGTGCTCGACACGCTCGACCGCCTCGGGGCCGACCGGTTCGTCCTGGCTGGGAACTCCCTCGGCGCCCTCGTGGCGCTCCAGACAGCCGTCACGGCACCCGAGCGGGTCGAGGGCCTGGTGCTCGTCGGGTACCGGCCCCACGACCAGCCCGCCTCCCCACGTCTGCAAGCCGCCTGGGACGCCGAAAGGACGGCGCTCGCTACCGGCGACCTGGACGCAGCGGTGACAGCCGGCGTCGAGGCGTGGACCTCGGCTGGCGCGACCGACGAAGTGCGAGCTCACGCAGCCCGTATGCTCCGCGGCCAGCTCACCGAACAGCTCGCACACGGCGAGCTGCTACTGGCCGCGGACCCGCTCGGCGAAGGAACGGCAGCGCTGCGCACACTGACTGCTCCCGCTCTGGTTGGCGTCGGCGAACACGACATGCCTGACTTCTTCATTGGTGGTGAGGGGCTGGCTCGCGACCTCGACACAGGCCAGACCGTGGTCATCCCCGCCGCAGGGCACCTCGCACCGCTGGAACAGCCCGCGGCGTTCTGCACCCTGCTACTGGACTTCATCCGCCGACTCCCGGAGCGGTAGCGCTGAACGCTGCACACGCACCCCCGAGTACGGAGACCTCTGCACCAGTGGAGCCGGGGCAGTCGGCGTCAGGTCGTAGGCATGGCGGCGGCAGGGAGGTGAACCTCCAGCACGACTGCGGTGCCGGCCACGGTCCGGTCCTCGTGCATGTTGATCCGTTGGCCGGAAGTGACGTGCGTCCAGTGAGAGGGGGTGAGGGGAACGAGGCGGACAGTGGCTCGGCCGCCGGGCTCCAGAGAGGGCGTGCCCTCGACCCAGAGCCCGGCGATGCTCACCGCAGTGTCCCCGGTCGGCGAGAGGTTCCCGACGTCCCACATGGGACGCAAGACGCCGTGACCGGCAATTGGTGTCTTGCGTCGTGCCTCCGTAGCTGATCTGAGCGTCAGGTCGGCCCGGATCATCCCGTTTCGGATTTCGGAACAGCGCCAGTGGCACCAAGTCGCGCTCCGCTCAAGACGGAGTTGCTCAGCCGCCTCGGCGAGCTGCTCCCAGAACGCCAACGGCAACGGATGCCCGTTCCCGAACTCCTCCAGCAGGCTCAGAGCTATCTGCCATTCATCGTGGGCGAGGTAGTCCCAGACATCTCGCACCGTGATGTCGTTTTCCGTAGCGATTCCTTCCGGAACCAGGAGGGAAGCCGATTCGAGCAGGTGGGTGACGTCCATGCGGTAATTATCGGCCATGCCGGCCTCGTCCAGGAGGAGGACGAGGACGAGGACGAAGACCGCAGGCCGTGAGTACGTGGCGCTGAGGTTTCGGTCTTGTCGGCGGGCCGGGGTCCCGGGACTGGAACCAGAGTCGACGAGGGCCATGGCCGCGAGCTGCACGGCGGCCGCGGACAGGGCGGTCGCCGCGTTGTGGCCGTTGATGCCGTCGATGTCGTTGATGATCAGCTCGCCGTGGGCGGCGGCGTCGGCGAAGGTGTGCAGCTGGATGCCGGGGTGCTCGGCGAGGAAGTCCTTGAGGGGCTCGGTGTCCATCAGGTCCGGTTTGGTGCGGGTGAGGGTGGCCTCGGGGGTGCGGGTGCCGACGTGGACCTCGTGGCCGAGTTCGGCCAGCTTGACGATGTGGGCGCGGGCACCCCCTCCCGTACCGAGAACAGCGATTTGCATGAAATAGACCGACCCGCGGCGGCGGGGGGGGGGGCGGGGGCCGGGGCCGGCCCGCCCGAGGCCGCCCCCGGGGGGGGGGGGGGCG